>NZ_SJPF01000002.1:0-600000 GCF_007859755.1 Blastopirellula retiformator
CTTCAACCTGCTCATGGGTAGATCACTTGGTTTCGCGTCTACAGCCTACGACTAACGCCCTATTCAGACTCGGTTTCCCTCTGGCTTCAGTCCGGAAGACTTTAACCTGCCGCAGACCGTAACTCGCCGGATCATTATGCAAAAGGCACGCCGTCACCCAATAATCGGGCTCCGACCGCTTGTAAGCGTATGGTTTCAGGTTCACATACCTCCCCTAGCAGGGGTTCTTCTCATCTTTCAGTCGCCATACTGAGTTCACTATCGGTTATCAGAGAGTATTTAGCCTTACGGGATGGTCCCCGTGGATTCAGTCCAGGTTTCACGTGCCTGAACCTACTCAGGTATCTCTCGGGAGGCGAATCACCTTTCGTTTACCGGGCTGTCACCGTCTGTGGCCGACCTTTCCATGTCGTTCAACTAGTTGTTCGCTTTGTAACTCCCATGTGAGAGACCCTACAACCCCGTGGGGAAAATCCCCACGGTTTGGGCTATTTCGCTTTCGCTCGCCGCTACTGACGAAATCGAGTTTTCTTTCTCTTCCTCCAGGTACTGAGATGTTTCAGTTCTCTGGGTTAGCCACTTACACCTATGTATTCAGTGCAAGTCATTCAGGAATCCCGGGATCAACGTTCGTTTGACAACTCCCCCAGGCTTATCGCAGTCTTCCACGCCCTTCATCGCCTTCTGATACCAAGACATCCCCCATACGCCCTTAATAGCTTGACCACAAATATTCAAAGCTTTCCGCCGTAAATATTCGCTTTAGCTACCGGACCTACTGGTACGCCGACGCCTCGCGGCGGCGACGCCAATTAGATATCCGATCCGTTTTAACGATATTTTTCGCTCGAGAATTTCACCTTAAGTGATCCCCAGCTTGTAGAACTGGGGACCCGGTTACTTTTGCATTCTCTATAATTCTCACGTTTGCCTAGCAGCCGCAAACCAACCAAACGACCCTGCTCTCGCAAAGCCCGTCAAGCTGACCGCAAACCACGTTCGCAAACGTGATGAATGCCATCTACTTCATTTGCCAAATTGTCAAAGATCTTGTTGGCCCGTTGGGCCAGTCGCTCGTTACTGAGCGAGGAGAATTCAGGCTCGATTCTCTCGAATCCTGCTGACTGAACTCTCCTTGGTCAGTCTCGGTCCCGTGTGGGAAGCGTCCAAATATATCGAAACCAAAATCGAAGTAAAGGGGCTGGCTGCGATTTTTTGGAAACTTGCTTTCGAGGCCTCATTTAGCACGTTCAACGACGTGTTTCGCCTGGAATCCGTTCCGCAAAAAGCAGTGGAGCCGACCCGGATCGAACGGGCAACCTCCTGCGTGCAAAGCAGGCGCTCTCCCAGTTGAGCTACGGCCCCTTGAGCTACGGCCCATATTCGGTCCTTACTCCGTTTCGGCCCTGGCCGGCGACTTCCTAGGAAATTGCCTTTCAGGTCTCGAAAGTGGGCACACCAAGATTCGAACTTGGGACCTCGTCGTTATCAGCGACGCGCTCTAACCAACTGAGCTATGTGCCCTTGTCGACGGCATTGCCGTAACAGGAATTCGTTATTCTAGGCGGCGCTCGGTTCTTGTCAAACGGGCTTAGGCCCCCCCGCTGCGGAAATTATGCCCCTGGATGCGGCGAAAACGAGGTAAAACCCCTGTAGTTCAGGGGTTTAGCTGCAAAAAAGGAGGCGAAAAAATCGGGTTTGGTTCGCCCTGAACCCCCAAATTCGTCGAAAATTGAGGATGAAGCGAAATGGGAAATGTGAATAATCCCTGATGCTGTCACTAGATGTGTTACTCGGAAAGCAAGGACGCGAAGAACCATGGCGATATCCAAGCCTTACGCCACCCTTTCGTTGGCCGCCGCCCTGGCCGCCGCTACGACTGGGACGCTGCTAGGGGCGACCCCCACCGTCGAACAAGCCCTGCAGCTGACGCCGTTGCAAGATGTTGAATACGAAGTTCCCACCGCCGACGAGATTCCGAAGTGCTCCATCCGGGCCGAAAAGATCAACGGCGCCACCGGCTGGGTCGTCTACGGTCCGGCGGGCGAAAAGATGCGGCAGTTCGTCGACTCCAACGGCGACAACAAAGTCGACATGTGGGCCTACTACAACAACGGCATCGAGGTCTACCGCGATCTCGACACCGACTTCAACAGCAAAGCCGATCAATATCGTTGGCTGGCGACCGGCGGATCTCGCTGGGGTTTTGACAATAACGAAGATGGCGTGATCGACCGCTGGGAGATCATCTCTCCGGAAGAAGTCTCGGCTGAAATCGTCGCCGCCATCCGCGACAAAGACGTCAAACGCTTTCAGGCCCTGCTGCTGACCGACGCCGAAGCGAAAGAGCTGGGCCTCGGCAAAGAGAAAGCGGCCGAACTGCTGGGCTCGCTCAACGCCGCCGCCAACGACTTCAACAAATGGGCCGGCGCCCAGACCGCGGTGAAGAAAGGGACCAAGTGGGTTCACTTCGGCGCGACTCGGCCTGGCATCGTTCCGGCCGGCGCCGACGGCGCCACGATGGACCTGTTGGTCTATGAGAACGTCGCTGCAGTGGTCGAAACGGCCGGCGAGCATAGCCAGATCGACATCGGCACGCTCGTCAAACTTGGCAACTCGTGGAAGGTGATCGCCGCTCCGCGGACCGCCGCGCTGGCCGAGAATGCCTCGCAAGGGTTCTTCTTCCAAGCGTCGTTCGCTGCTCGTCGGCCTGACATGGAAGGCGCCCCGGGGCGTCCGGCCGTCAACGCCGAAATGCAGAAGTTGCTGGATGAACTGGAAGGACTCGACGAAAAGCAGGCGATGGCCACCACCGCCGCCGCTCGCCAAGACCTGACCAAGAAGCGGGTCGCGCTGATGGAAGAACTGGCCGCCGCCAGCGGCGAAGGGGAATCGCGCGATAACTGGGTTCGCCAGATGGCCGACGTTATCAGCGCCGGCGTGCAGACGGGCGAATATCCCGATGGCATGACCAAGCTGATCGCCCTATCGAAGGCGACCGCCAAAGCGGAGCCGGGCAGCGCTGTCGCATCGTATGTCGAATTCCGCCGGATGAGCGCTGACTACACGTCGCAGCTGCAAGATCCCAACGCCAACTTCACCAAGGTGCAAGATGGTTGGCTCGAAAGCCTGGAAGGGTTCGTCAAAGCGTATCCCAAGAGCGACGACGCCGCCGAGGCGATGTTGCAATTGGCGATCGCTAACGAATTCGCGGGCGAAGAAGACAAGGCGAAAGCCTGGTACGCGCAGATCCATGACGACTTCCCCGGCACGCCGATCGCTCGCAAGGCGGACGGCTCGCTCCGCCGCTTGAACTCGGTCGGCAAAACGATCCAAGTCGCCGGCAAAACGCTCGGCGGCAAGCAGGTCAACCTGGCGGCGCTGAAAGGCCGCGTCGTGCTGGTGCACTTCTGGGCGACCTGGTGCGAACCGTGCAAGCAAGACCAGCTGGTCTTGCGTCAGCTGCAAGCCAAGTATGGTCGCAAAGGCTTTGAGCTGATCGGCGTGAGCCTCGACTCGGACAAGTCGGAGCTGACCAAGTACATGGCCCAGGCTCGTCTAACCTGGCCGCAAATCTACGAAGATGGCGGCCTCGACAGCCCGCTGGCGACCGACCTGGGCGTGCTGACCCTGCCGACGATGTTTTTGGTCGGCGCCGATGGAAAAGTGATCAGCCGCAACATCCACGTCAGCCAATTGGATAGCGAACTGGGTAAGTTGCTGAAGTAGTTGTGCGGTAGCGCACTGCTGAGGAAAATAGAAAGCCGTCCCGATGGGGGCGGCTTTTTTTGTGCAACGTCATGCGGCCATGAATGTGCTCTGATTTTTCCTTTCAACTTTACTGCACGTTGATCCTCGTCTGCGTACTCGGCGGATGCATGTGCGAGCAGCGAGCGCCGATCAACAAAGATCATGTGCTGCTGTTAGAAGGCGCCAAGCTTTTTAACGCCGGAATCGAAAAGTCCGGTGGCGACCATGCCGATTTGACGAACGAAGAGGCGGCCCAGTTTATTCGCAGCTTACGGAGTATCGAAGAAACCAATGGTGGAAAACTAATCGGCGGCAAGCTGGTCTGCATTGTTCATATGCAGTCCGGAAAGGATCCGATTCAGTTTCTTGTTTATGAGCAAGACGCGTCGGCAATCTTTGTGAGCGTCTAGGGAAGCGTGTTTCTGGTCCAAGATGCGGCGGAACTGAAGGAATGGCTTGGTAAGTTGAATTGACGAACGAGGTTGAATGTAGGTCAGGCCTTTGGTCTGACGATGACCTGCCGGGGGATTCTGCATTCGGGGAATCAACTCGAACATCGCGTCAGGCCGAGGCCACGCCTGCGACTACTTCCCGACAAGAATGCTCAGGCCGACCTTCCGTAGCAGCCATCCAATCCAGACGCTTCCGGCAATCGCGATGCCGATCAGCGCTGCGCGATAAACGATGGAAAGAGCTAAGCCTTCTGGCGTCGCAACGACGTACGACAACAGGGTAAGGACCAACAGGTGCCCCACGTAAATCGGCATGCTGTTGCGGCCAAGATAGCAAATCGGCGAAGCGAGTCTTGGTTCTGGATCGCCTGCTGTAGCGTTTGTGTCGGGCGAACGGGCGCCTGCGGCAATGAGCAGCGTGAAGGAACTGATCGATACCGTCATCAGTAGGTAAGGCGAAAAGGGATGATTCGTCGCCAGCAGTTTGGCATACTCCCAAGGGGTCGCCAGAATCGCTAGTGCCGTGACGATCAAGAGCGCAGGCAGGCGTCGCGGATAGCCTCGCGCTAGCGAAGTGCCCAGGAAGACGTAGGGCAACCAGTAGATGAATAATCGGTCGTGAACGGCCACGACAAGACGATTCTCAAATAGCCAATAGTTGGTCGCCGCATTTCCCAGGGCACCTGCGATCAACACGATCCCCAGCGTTGTGGGAGTCACCAAGCGGCGAATCGCTGGGAAAAGCCAGGTTAGTTGAAAAAGAACTATAAAAAAATACTGCCCTGCCCAGCCGAAGCCGCCGAGCCAGCCGCCGACGATCGTGTAGATTGGCGTGGTTCGCCATTCCGAAAACGAGTGGAAAAGCAGCAGGTAGATGCTGGTCCAGAATGCATAGGGAATCAGCAGTTGGAGAAATCGCGAGCCAACGTATCGCGAGGCCTCCGATCGGCGAGCCAAACCAAGTTCGTAGTAGTAGGCCCAGATCGCCACAAATACCGGAACGCAAAAGCGAAGTACGTTTGCCGCTGGCATACCAGCGTGAATGCTGACGACGCCGACAATCGAAATTCCCTTAAGCAAGTCCGAACGCCAATCACGAGTTTTGGCAATACTGGGGCGGCGTGGATCGGTAGCGTCGCTCGACTTCGTGGGATTCGACTCGATTGCGGTCATCGGCATCCGCTCGCGGGCGGTGAATGGAGTTCGCTAGGGCGAAATGAGCAAGTGTAGGTCAGGCCTTGGCCGAACGACGCCCCGCCGAATGATATTGCTTGGGAAAATCAACTCGAACATCGCGTCAGTCCGAGGCCTGACCTACCACTTCGTTGCTTGTCGGTTTGCGAGCCATCAGCAAGATATTGTCCGACATCGCCCGCGGAAACAGCCGCGAGATCGCCTGAGGATAATGCCAGGCGGTCCCTACAATTCGGCCGTTGTGGGTGAAGGCGATTTCGATGTCGGTTAGCTTTAACTCGGTCGCCATCCGGCGCAAGTCGACTTCCAAGAGTGCGGTGATGTGGGCCGGATAAGAGCCGGCGCGAAATGCGTTGAACTCATTTCGCAATAGCAGGGTCATCTTGCTGAGCAGGCTCAGTTGGTTGGGAGTTGTGACGACGATCCAGCCGCCGGGCTTCGCCAGGCGAACCAGTTCGCGCATCAGTTGCCGCGGGTTCTCGACATGTTCGACCGTTTCGACCGACGCGACGACATCGACCGATTCGTCCGGCAGCGGAACGCCCCCTTGGTCGACGTCGACCAAGTGGAACTGGGCATCCGTCGGAAAACCTTCGTGACGCACGACATCGGCGCCAGCATACCGGTCGAACTTGTCGCCGACGACTTGGCCCAGCGCTCCGGTCCCGCAACCGACGTCCAGCAGAAAGCCGCCGGAGATCGAACGGCGATCGAGTTCTCGGCCTACCATGTGCAAAATCGCCTGGCTGCTCCCCCCGCGAGATAACTCGGCTCGGCGAACGACGTCATATTCTGTGGCGGCGGCGCTCATGGTTCTTGGATCCTCAGATTGTCCTGGGGCTGTTTAGATCGATCTACGGCCGAAACCGATTTTTTCGCTTGGCGCTCTCATAATTCCAGGCAACCGCTGGGATATCGAGTTCGTTTCTTTTGTAGGTGACCAGGGAAGTCGACGCTAGACGGTTGCCGGCGGCGACAATTCTTTTCTACGGAAGTCGAGCGACACAAATCGCGTCACGCCACACGCTTACGCCCCCTTCCCCTTCCGCCGGATCACCTCGGCCGGATCGCGCGTCGTATTGGGAAAGTGCTTCTCTCCCCAGCGGGCGACGACGGCGACCAACTTTTTCAGCGACTCGCCTTGCTCGGTCAGCGTGTAGATCGTTTGGCGGCGGTCGGTCGGGTCTTGCTCGCGGGTCAGGTAGCCCTGCTCGGTCAGCATCTTCAGGCGGTTGGCCAAAATGTTCGACGCGATTCCCTCCCACGAGCAGAGATTTTCCCTGCGGAGATGGGCTCTCAGCATGCTGCAGAAAAACAGGACTACGTTAGAATGTCCGGCTGTCCCTGGTTGCGCTCCGCTGGCCGAACATGTTTGTCGCTGCCCCTATGAAGTTCAAATTCGACTGGTTTTTGACCGGGATGTTCGTCGCCATCGCGCTGGCGTGGCTTTTTCCGACGCCTGGCGCCGAAGGGGGCTGGCTTCATCCCGAACTGTTAACCAAGGCCGGCGTCGCGCTCATCTTCTTTCTGCATGGCGTCTCCCTCTCGTTCGCCGCCATGAAGCAAGGCGCCATGAACTGGAAGCTGCACCTGGTGGTGCAAGGGAGCGTCTTTGTCATCTTTCCGCTCTTGGGGCTGCTGTTATTGCCGCTGACCCATGGTTGGCTGCCGGAAGATTTGCGGATCGGTCTGTTTTACCTCTGTGCCCTTCCCTCCACCGTTTCGTCGTCCGTCGCGCTGACCGCGGCGGCCGGGGGCAACGTGCCGGCGGCCGTGTTCAACGCCACGCTTTCCAGCATCCTTGGCATCGTGCTGACGCCCCTATGGATGAAGCTGGTCAGCGAAGGAGAAGCGATCGCCTTTCCGCTGCAAGACGTGGTGCTGAGCCTGGTCGTCTGGCTGGTGTTGCCGCTGATCGCTGGGCAAGTCGCCCGGCGGTGGCTGGCCGGTTGGGCCGCCAAGAATAAAAAGTGGGTCGGCGTGGTCGACCGCAGCACGGTTCTGCTGCTGGTCTACACGTCGTTCTGCGACTCGATGAAGTTTGGCGTCTGGACCAAACATGGCCTGATCGCCGTCGTCGCCAGCTTTGTCCTGGCGATCATGCTTTTTTACATCCTGCTGTTTGCAGTCGGCAAGATCTGCGACTGGCTGCAGTTCTCCCGCGAAGACCGCATCGCGACGATCTTCTGCGGCTCCAAAAAATCAATGGCGACCGGCGTACCGATGGCCCAACTAATGTTCGGCGGTGACCCCGGCCTGGGCCTGATCCTATTGCCGATCATGATCTATCACCCGTTGCAGTTGATGATTTGTGGGGCGCTGGCGAACCGCTGGAAGCGGGCGGCGGAGAAAGAAGATCAGGAGGGAGATCCGGTGGGGGAAGATGCCCGGCCGCTTTGATTTCTCTAATCGGCCGGGTGGCGCTGGTAGCTCATCTTTGTTTGGGGCGCCACTGTCGTCTGCGACAGTGGCTTGCGTCTAGAGCCTCTATTCAGCAAAGTATTGAATTGTGGACGGGAAGTCAAGAGAATAGCTTGATCGCAGTCGCCTGAACTTCTTTCGTTGCTGACCCCGTCACATGACCAGTTCGAAGAGCACTGTCGCAGACGACAGTGCCACCCAAGAGTAAGAAAATTCAGCAGCGCGGCAGTCCCTGCGCCATTCGCCAGGCGTTGAGCCGAGTCACAACTTGCTGACAACTATGATCGGCCGACAGCGTCTGCATCACGAACATCCAGATGACGACCATCGGCGAATAAGCGCGCTGACGAAACAAGAAGCCGATCTCTTGACAGATCGCGGCGACGACGCCGCTGGGCATCAGCAGCTCGCTGACGAAGATCGAAACGTTATGGAACTTGCTTTGTGATTCGTGGGGCGAAGCGTTAAACTGATCGGACACGGCGGGGCCTCCTGAAACGGCGATTGTTACACCACCAATTCAGCGAAGCTCCGCCGTCTTTTTCAAATCCTCTCGCTAAGTTGCAGACGCTCTCCAATGCTGTCGCAAGATCTTGCGATGGCGCCTTTCGCCCGTTACCGCATCGTGGGGCAACGGCTTAAGCTCGTGCCATTCAGTCCTGACACCTTTTCTTCGCCAGGATTGCCAAACGTCTTGCCTGAAGGCGCTGATTTCTTTTGCAATGTGTCGAAGGCTTCAAAACGACCGTTTGGAGTTGGCCGAACTTCGAGAAAGAAAAGGAAGAAAGAAAAGTGAAGGTTGGTTTTCAACAAGGCAAATTTAGTTCCCCTTCGTAACAAAGTCCCTCGTGATGGAATATGCCAACATAGTTTGCCGCAAAGCTGAAAATGAACACATCTCCGTTGAATAATGATTCGCCGAATTCTTTGAAGTATTCTGAAGCAAATTGTTCTAATGAGTACGAATTGTCCACAAGCATGGGATCATGGTTGTGAGCATAGCAAACCTCACCAATCACGACTAATTCGCTGTCCGGGACATTCTTGAATAGCTTGAGTAATTCAGCATCGTCCAAGCCTTCCCAATCGGGCACTCGCAGCCAATCGGACGGCGAAGTCGCACCGATCTCCTGGCTGAACTGGTCAACGCTGGAGAGTGTTAAGCCGTTTTCGTCGATCAGTCGGGTCCTGAACTCACTCCAAGAAATACTTTTCATATCTACCTACCCTGAAAGAATTCAAGACCCTCAATAAAAAACTTATCTACAACTACATGGCGTTTTCCGTCAAAATCTCGAATCGTTAGCAGCCTGTTGATTTTCCCATCTTTCCATTATCCTGACACCCATCTTCACACGGCGATTGCGCCACGATGGGCAGTCTGCAATAATCCGGCAAGTACGTCTTGGCGATTTCGCGACATTCGTTTCGCCGCCAGGCGTTCGCTTTGCAGGGAGGTCTTCCGCATGTCTTCTTCTTCGGCCGCTTCGATTCAACAGCACTTTGCCGACCTGACCGATCCGCGCACGCGGAAGGTGACTTATCCGCTGGTCAACATCGTCACGATGTCGCTCTGCGCGGTGCTCGGCGGGGCGGACGATTTTGTCGCCATCGCCGATTGGGCGGAGGATAAGAAGGAGTGGCTTTCGAAGTTTCTCGACATGAGCAGCGGCGTCCCTTCGCACGATCGATTCAACGCGATTCTNGGCGCGCTCAAGCCGGCCGAGTTGGAGAAGTGTTTGCTGAGTTGGATCACGGCGCTGCAGGACATTACCGACGGACAAATCATCGCGATCGACGGCAAGACGTTGCGGCGCAGTTTCGACGCCGCCAGCAGCAAGGCGGCCATTCACATGGTCAGCGCCTGGGCGACCGCTAATCATGTGAGCCTGGGTCAGGTAGCGACCGACGCCAAGAGTAACGAGATCACGGCGATTCCGAAATTGCTCGAAATCATCGAGGTTTCCGGCTGTTTGGTGACGATCGACGCGATGGGTTGTCAGAAAGAGATCGCCGCCAAGATCGTCGACGCAGGCGGCGATTATTGCCTGGCGATCAAAGGAAATCAGCGTTATCTGCATCAAGCGATTCGCGATCACTTCGTCGCCGCGATGGAAGTCGACTTCAAGAAGCTGAAAGTTCATCGTCACGAAACGCACGAGAAAGGGCATGGCCGCGAAGAGTCGCGCTACTATTATCTCTGCCCGATCGATGCGGATGATTTTCCGTACGCCAGCAAGTGGAAGAAGTTGAAAGCGATCGGCATGACGATCAACATCGTGACGCAAAACGGGAAAGAGACAAGCGACGTGCGTTACTATATCGTCAGCAAATATCTCACCGGCAAGCGTTTCGCCGAAGCGGTGCGTGGTCACTGGAGTATCGAGAATTCGCTCCACTGGCAACTCGACGTAACGTTCGGCGAAGACCAAAGCCGCATCCGCAAAGGACACGCCGACGTTAACTTCAGCCTGCTGAGAAGAACGAGCCTGAGCCTCTTGAAGAACAACAAAACGGCCAAGGTGGGCGTGAAGAACAAGCGGCTAAAAGCGGGGCGGAACGACGCCTATCTGCTGGAAGTGTTGCTGGGGACGTGATTTATGGTGCGATCGCCGTGACACCGAAGCTGAGCTGCTATCAAGATGAAAAGAATCGCCGCGTTTCCGATGGTTTCTCCAGAAAGAATCTCTGGTAGATCCTGGCGAAGTCGCCCATATGCCAGAATCCCCACTTATTGGCAACATCTGAGACCAGCAGAGGTGAGTGTCGATGACACGCCAACTCCGCTTTAACGCGTTGCAATCGATAGGCCTGGATATAGCACTTCGGAGTGACGTTCAAACACTGGCGAAAGGCGTACTGCAATGTCCGCATACTGACGCCTGTACGTTCGCAGATATCTTCAACCGTGATTGGGAAATGCGAACTTTGTTGAATGAGCGCAATTGCCTTAGACACGAGCGCACGTCGCTTGGCACTGAGCCGGGGAGCTTCGCCGTTGGTTGCCTCCGTGATCACGCGGGTTAACAGCATTGGAAGAGTCTGAGACAACAACTCCATTCTCAGGTCAGCGTTCTCTTCTGTTGACGTAGGCGGATGCGTGACTGAAATCTTGTGCAACAGCCGAAGTAGTTGCCGAACGGAATCTGCTCGACAACGGATAACCCTTGGTCCTGAAAACTGAACACGGCCCGCAGAAGCGTCCTGAATCGCGAACGCTTCCTGAAACTTCTCTTCCGAAAGCGAAACGGTATAGACATGAAAGTTCTCGTCTGAAGCGGAGTTCAGTTCCCCATCACTCGGAAAAATCATGATATCAGAAGCACTGACATCGTACCCATGCCAACGTAGACGCTGACACGATGTGCCTGGTATAGCGACGGTAAAATACTCTTCAGGAGCCGCTCCCTGCTGGTGTAGCTTCTGCCGGAATCGCGCATTCACATAGCAGACATCTTCGGAATTGACTTGGAGAATTTCGCCACGAAATCGACCAGCCTCAAGTTGACGAAAGTCCAAATTCCAATGCTTGATCGTCTCCCGGAGATCTTCGAAGTCCTGAAATGACTGCTTGGGCACAACGAACGGGCTGGCTCCTGGCAACTTTTGCATTTTGCAACTTGAAACTTGCGTGTTTTTGATGTCATCCACAATACGCCCTGTATACAAACAATAGCTGGAGGAGTTCACCTCCCAGCGGTACGCACTTCAGACTTCATTTTTTTCTAAACTTGTAAACTTCGGCTCCGCATGTGTGATTGTACGATCTTGTTCCGAGCCGGAGCAACCAAAACAGTAAAAAGTCCGTGGAAAGCAAGTTTCGGAAGCGAAGTCAAGCGTTACCGTGAAGGTTTAGAATCAGGTCATGGTCCCAAGGAGACAACAATGAAACCTTTGACACTTTGCCTGTCCCTAATTGCAGGCATGATGCTTGCTGGACAGGTACTTGCACAATCGAAAATCGTTCACGATGCGGAGTATTACATTCTTGAAGCACAGAACGGAAAAAAGTGGGAAGCTGAGGATAAGGGGATCGCCGCACGCCTGAAGGAACTGCGGCAGAAGCACGGTACACCGCCGAATATTGTTCACATTATGTGGGACGACACCGCCTATGGAGATGTCGGCATTCCTGCGATTCAAAAAGTTCGTGGTCTGAATACCCCGCATCTGAATCGTATGGCCCGTGAGGGAATCCTGTTCTCGCGGATGTATACCGAAGTTGGCTGCACGCCAAGCCGGTCGGCCATCATGACCGGTAGGCACCCCGTGCGAAATTCGATGTTCAACATTGGCATGCTTCGTGAATCACACGGTTTGCGTGGAACTGAGGTAACTATTGCCGAGTTGCTTTCGGAAGCAGGATATGCAACGGCATTTCACGGGAAATGGCACCTCGGGGACATCGAAGAAAGTTATCCCCACAATCAGGGTTTTGATGAGGCATTCTTTACTGGTTACAACCAAATTTTGTCTCTAAACACTAGAGTTGCCGAGGGAGCAAATGCGTCGATTGGTTTGTACGAAGACATGCTTCCCGAAGATCCCTATAAGCTCGACGAAACATTCATCGTCAAAGGTTGGGTGCAGATTGCAGAAGGAACCAAGGGAGGAGCCACGCGACAATGGGGGAACAACTCTCATGAAAATTATCTTAAAATCGATCCAGAAGCTCAGAAGCGGACACTCGAATTCATCGAACGTAACGCAAAGAAAGGTGAGGTGGTGCCCGAAATGAAGGCGCGCCGAGGGCTTATTTTCGGCACGGCTGATTGTTCTCGAATTGCACTGGCGTTTGGTAGCCGAGGCTGGAGTGCTTTCGGTCGCAGTTGTAGTAGCGAAAGTACTCTCCCAACTCGCGCGCCCCAACGCCCACATCCTCGTATTCGGTCATTTCCAGTTCCGTCTTGATCGTTCCGAAGCAAGATTCCATGAATGCGTTGTCGTAGCAGTCGGCGGCCCGGCTCATGCTTTGCCGAATCGACGCGCGGCGCAGCAGCGATCGGAACCGCTTCCCTGCGTACTGGCCTCCTCGATCGCTATGGTGAATCAAGTCAGGCGGCGGCCGCCGCATTCGGATCGCATCTCTTAACGCTCCGATCACCAAGTCCTCCGTCATCGACAGTTCAAAACGCCAACCGATTAATCGCCGCGAGAAACGATCCATCACCATCGCCAGGTAAGCGAAACGCTTTTCGGCGAGCGGCACGTAGGTGATGTCGGCGACCCACAGCTGATTTATTTCACGCAGCACAAACTCTTCCAGCAACAGGTTCGGGCTGTAGCCCAAACAATGGCGACTGTCGGTGGTGCGCGGCTGGAATGATTTCGGTTGAATCGCTTTTAAGCCCTGGTTTTTCAGAATATTCGCCACGGTGCGACGCGCCGCGGGAATGCCGAGATCCTTCAGTTCGTCGACGATTCTTCGCGTGCCATAGCGTCTGCGATGTCGCCAAAAAATGTCGATCACCAGCGGCGTCAGGTTGGCGGTCGCCTGACGCTTGGTCGCAATGGGCAAGCTTCGCCGCTTGTAAAAATCGGCGCGACCAATCGCCAGGCAGTCGCAAACCTCGCGTACGCTCGCCACCTTCTCGGCGACGATCTGTTCCGCCGCGGCGATCCGATCGCTCAATCGCTCCGGCTGAAAATAGCTAACGCTTTTTTTAACACGTCTCGCTCACGCTCGACACGTTTCAGCTCCAGTTCCAATTCCTTCACGCGGCTTTCCAGCGAAGCGGCGACCGGGCCGCTGCCTCGCAACTGCTCGCGTTTCCAGCGGTAGAGTAAATTCGTGCTTGACAGGCCAAGCCGCTGGACGACCGAATCGGCCGAATGGCCGTCCAGCAGCATCTGCACCGCATCGCGTTTGAATTCATCGGTGAAGCGACGTCGTGACGGGGGCTGTTTCCGCTTCGCTTTTGCGCTCATCCTGGCGGTCTCCTGAACCGGCCATTATAAGCCCCGGACGCGCCTCCATTTCGGGCACCACCTCACCTACTGATCGCGTGATTGATGGTCTCGATCAAGCATCGCTATTTCTTAACGGAGATACCCATAGCCGTCGGGACTATGTCTTCATTTATGCTGGTCCAAACCTAGGCGCGAGCGTCAAAGGAAACTACAAACGGCACTGGATTTCTTCTGATCCAGTCGGCGAAGCAAGCGGAATCCCGGCTGGCTTCTACTTCTTGCCCGCTGATCCACGGGAGAAAACGCCAATGCTCGTGAATATGATTCACTTGAAGTCGCCGTTCAATCGAATGCGGATTCGGCATGAGTTATGGAAGAAGAAATACCCAGACCTGCCGGAACGTCACGGTGTCCCCTGGACGGGCATCGAAAATGCGACTCCAGAGGTCAAAGCGCTGTCAAAACCGAATGTGAATTTGAAAGACCTTCCGTTTGACCCGTTGGAGTACATCGAGCATCTGGACGAACTGCCGTTCGACACGACTCTCGATCCCGATTTCGGTCAGTGATCCGGGTATTAAACGCACTGAAAAATGGCTCAGTCTTGTCACCAAGTTTCCGGATGCGAGGCTGAGCCATTCTCTCGAAAGTTCGCTTTATGTTTGAAATTTAGGTCCATCCGGCTTCTTCATGGGTTTGCTAGAATTCTCCGAGAAGGAAAACTGCCGTGCAAGACATCGAACCTTATCAGCACATTCTTGGTTTGAAGTCCCCCTGGTCGGTTGATCGGGTTCAGTTGAGCGTCGAGGAGGAGCAGATTGACGTCTTCGTCTCGGCCGGGTGGCGCTGCTGAATCTTCTTACTCTTGGGCGCCACTGTCGTCTGCGACAGTGCTCTTCAAACTGGTCATGTGACGGGGTCAGCAACGAAAGAAGTTCAGGCAATTACGATCAAGCTATTCTTTTGACTTCCCGTCCACGATTCAATACTTTGCTGAATAGAGGCTCTAGCTGCCTGTTGAAAAATGCCCTCGTGGCATTTTCCAACCTCGCCAGGCTCAGAGCATCGCTCTTCGCGGCTCGCAAGATAACGACTTACGTCGTTATCTTGGGGTCGCATCCGTGCGGTCACTCAGTCCGTCGAGAAAATCAACGGCCTGTTCGGCTCCAGGAGTTTCTGTGATGGCTCCGCCAGCAGACCAGCCAAAGTCAGCGTGATCGCTGACGGTAGCGATTTCTGCAATCGTGCGGAAATGCACGCGACAAGACTTGCAAAACGTATGCAGGTGACTATAGTGTTTTAAGTGGCGCATGCGGCTGCAAGCGTGTGGTCCCCTTTTGAAACGCATATAGCCCATAGGGAGAAACGCGTGATTCGATACGGCGTCTTCTTGCTGGTTTTCTGCATTGTGCCGCTGGGCGGCTACTCCGTGGCAACCGCTCAAAGCGACCAGCCATCGAACTGCACGGTTGGCGTTAGTCATCCCTACCTGGCCGATTGCGTCGCCTGTCTGCTTGAAAGCGATGTGCGCCGCAAGATTCTCTTGAGCGCGGACGACGTTGCTCAATGGGGGCAGAGCGGCAAATTGCCGTCGTATCAAGTCGTTAATCAAAGGTCGGCTCGGCTGCGTGATTGTCGGGTCTATCTCTATCAGTCGGACGAAGTTCTCCCAGATGATGCGATTTGGAGAGAGCGACTTGCCGGGCACGCCGTCCTTGTCATCGAGATCCCAACCGGCGCCATCTGCGACGAATTGGAAGCGCTTGCTCGTGAGCTTTGCCGCGTTTTTCCTGACAAATGCGATGCGATCCAGCGGCGATTGAATGAAGAGTTACAGCGACGTCACTGGAATTCCGCCTATCTCCGTCTGGCCCTGGGGCATGACTTGTCGCGTGATGGCTTGGACGTCGCGAGCCTCTCGGGCGGGCCGTAGTTTCCACCTGAGCCTGTATGTTGTGGCGCCGTCCGCTGTACTCCTAAAGGTCATTGCTTGTGATTTCCGACGCGGGTTCTCCACTTCGTGAGAACAAATTGGATGTGATCGTGGTGGGCGCTGGCCCGGCGGGGATTGGTATCGGCGTCGCGTTGATGCACGCGGGAATTAAGAACTTCCTGATTGTTGATCGCCACGAGGTCGGAGCCTCCTTCGCCAAATGGCCGCGGCAGATGCGGCTTATTACTCCCTCGTTTCCGACGAATTCAATTGGCATGCTCGACCTGAATTCGATCGCAATCGGCACGTCTCCGGCGTTCAGCCTTGAGACGGAACATCCAACTGGCCTGCAATACGCCGCGTTCTTGCAAAGCGTCGCCGCTCATTTTGAGCTGCCAGTTCGCTCCGGAACGGACGTTTTAAGCGTTGAATTTGACGGAGATGGTTTTGAGGTCGAGACCATCCACGGCGCATTGACGGCGCGATTCGTCATTTGGGCGGCGGGAGAATTCCAATATCCGCAAGATCGTCCATTTCCGGGCAGCGAGCATTGTCTGCACAACTCACTCGTAGAGTCGTGGAGCGACTTGCCAGATTGCGATCATCTCGTCATCGGCGGCTACGAGAGTGGTATGGATGCGGCGATTCAGTTGGCAAGGGCCGGCAGAAATGTCGTAGTTCTGGATCGGGCGGAAACTCCACCTTGGCGCCGTGAGGAGAGCGATCCTAGCTCCAGCTTATCGACCTATACCTTGCAGCGATTGCGGCAAAAACAAGTTGGCGAGCGGGTAAAACTAGCAAGGGGCGCCGATGTTTGCGAAGTGCGAAAGCTTGGTGCCGAGTATCGGGTGCTGTGCGTTTCTGGCGACGAGTTCGTGTCTCCGGCGCGGCCGATTTTGGCGACCGGCTTTCGCGGTAGCGTCCAGTTGGTCTCCGAGTTGTTTGAGTCGCGGGAAGAAGACGGGTTTCCTCTCTTAAATGAACAGGACGAATCGAGGATCACGCCGGGACTATTTCTGGCGGGCCCGATGGTTCGCCACGACAACCACGTTTTTTGTTTCATCTACAAGTTTCGCCAACGATTCGCCGTCGTGGTCAAAACGATCGCGGATCGACTTGGCGTGCCGGCGGAAGAGTTGGAAAAGTATCGCCAATGGGGCATGTATCTTGACGATCTATCTTGTTGCGGCGAAGAGTGCGTTTGCTAGCGGTTCGCGGGGAGTCGAAGTTTGATGATTAGCTCCGCAATTGGCCAACAACGGCAGGCAGTACTCATCGTAGGCAAGGAGAGCGTCGGCAAGACGACGCTGGCCTCCGCGTTGGCGGGAGTCTCGGCAGATGACGCGAATTTTCGCGGTTCGACCGTCGCCGTCGAAGGATACGTCTCCGAGGACGTCGTCTATTGGGACACGCCTGGCATCTTTCGGCAGTCCGATACGGAAACGACGAAACTGGCGCTCGCCGCGCTCGACGAGCATGAGAAGGTGCTCTTGATCATTCAAGCGACCCAGATCGACGAAGATCTGGCGGAACTCCTTCCCCTCGTCGCCGGTAAACAGGGAGCGGTGGTCGTCTCGTTCTGGGACAAAGTCCAGCCAGGCGAAGCGGCGATGGAAGCGCTCGAAAAGTTCTCAGCCGAAGTAGGCGTTCCATTTCTGGCGGTGGATGGTCGTCGATTGAATGATGTGGGAACGCATCGCATTACGGATATGTTACAGGCTGCGTCCGTTTTTTCGGCGAGCCGGCTAAAATATCGGGCAGGTTGGAGGATTGAACCGCGGCCAGGAATCCTGGAGCATCGGACTTGGGGACCGCTCTTGGCGATCGTGCTGTTGGTGCTGCCGGCACTGGCGACGATCTTTGGCGCCAACGAATTGGCGAACGTCCTGCATCCGATCGTGGAAGGATGGCTGGAACCGTTGATCGCGACGATCGAGGCGACTTGGCCCGCCTGGTTGCGACTTCTCCTCACAAACAAGTCGGATGGTTTGGGATATGGCTTACTCGATATGGGACCGTTCCTGTTGGTCTGGGCGATGCCGACGGTGGTGCTGTTTTCCCTGATCCTTGGCGCCTATAAGGCGAGCGGCCTGGTCGAACGGATGAATATCGCCCTCCATCCTTGGGTCCGTTATGTCGGGCTAAGCGGGCGCGACGTCGTAAGAATCTTGATGGGGTTTGGCTGTAACGTCCCTGCGGTCATCAGTACGCGAGCTTGCTCTGGGTGTTCGCGCAATACAGCAATCGCCGGGATCGCATTTGGCGCCGCTTGCAGCTATCAACTGCCAGCGACTTGGGCGGTACTCTCCGCGGCCGCGATTCGTAGCGGCGGCAGTCCCTTGACGCTTTGCTTTGGGTACCTATTTTATCTTGGTTTGACCACGCTGATCTACTTGCGATTGGCCTCCAGCCCGTCAGGCCGTGACGCATTGAATATTTTGATGACTCCCCGCCGTCCGTTCACGCAATGGCCGACTGCGAAGGCCCTTTGGCGAGAAGCTTACTCGACGCTGCGACAATTTTTCGTCCAAGCGATGCCAATTTTCGTAGGGATTTGCGTGCTCGCATCTCTCTTGGCGAATTGGGGGATTCTTGATTTCGCTTCTCGCGGGCTCGGTCCAGTGATGGCGAGTTTTGGTTTGCCGGCCGACGCGGCGTTGCCGGTGGTGCTCGCCTCGATTCGCAAAGACGGCATTCTTCTGCTGGCCAGCGACCACGGAGAAATGGCGCCGATGACGCCGGCGCAAACCCTGACTGCCGTTTACCTGGCCGGCGTCTTGTTGCCATGTTTGGTCACAGCGCTGACGATTGCGCGAGAAACCGACTGGCGATGCACGCTTCTGTTGCTTGGACGTCAAGCGCTGTTTGCCATCGCGTTTACACTCTTTTTGGCCTGGGCGGCGGGGTGGATTTTGTGAGCGTGAATTTAGTCAACCCTGTTGCACGGGCGCCTCGACGTTTGGCGAGCAAGACTAACAATTCGCTTTCGCTGGAAAGAAGCGAGATCACGAAGCTGCGGAAGCGTGCCTCCACTTTGCTGGATCAACAATGTTGGTGCTGGGGACGAGACGTTCTTCGCCCCGTAGGGAACTGGCTGCTGGCTTCCGGTTTCGAGCGGTTGTCGCCTCCAAGCGATTGCCGAGACGGGACTCCGAGCATCTACCAGCAATCGCTTGGAGGCGGTCGTAAGATCGTGCTGCGCGGATTTGGCGTTTACTACGGAAATCCCGAATTTGGAGGCGTCTTCCTCGCCCGAGAAAAACAGTTCTCCGTTCGTTATGCGCCGCAAGCGAAACTCGACAAGCCTCTGTGGTCCAATACCGATTTGCCCAAGCTGCAGAAGCCCAACAAGGCGAACCATCGCTGCTGCGCCGCGTTGACGGTCGAGGTAATCCGCTGGTTCGGCGAATACGAAACGACCGTGATCCAGCGTTTGGGACTAGCGTACCGCCAGGCGGCGCTTACTGCGTGGGACAATGGAAAGCGGATGTGCGTTCCGGCGGACCAATTTGCCGCAGACTGGATCGCGCTGGCAAAGGAAATTGCGGACAATCTTGACGACTTCTCGCGACTGGTGACCTGATGAGTGACGATCCAACGATCCCGCATACCTATGAGCAATGGCGCGACTGCATCACCGTTCGCTGCGGTATCGCATTGACGCCGATGTTTGTTCGTGACCGTCTTGCTGAGCTGCGCGATACGAAGCACCAGCGAACGAAGAAGTTCGTCGAACATTATGGAACGGAATATCTGGCCTGCGTTGTTGGTTGGTTGGAACGCGCTGGCAAAGATCTAGGCGTCTGACAAGTTTGGGGTGAGCAACTGCTTGCGGCGAATCATCCGTCTTAGGAACATTTGGAAAATGCAATCTCCCCGTCGACCGCCGGTAACGGTCCCGTCTTGAGCGTCCGCAGTCAAGGGAAACGCAGGCCAGCCATTGAGCTCCGACATCGACCTAGTTTCGCGTGCCGATCCTGTCTGGACAGCGAGAAGGCGAAATCGGCCGGTTCGCAAGTAGGCGAGAACCGGTCGGACGCGGCGGAGTCAGAGCCCCTGTGCATGTGTGGCAACCTCAAACGCGAGAACCGGGAGATCCTTTTCGTTCCCCGCGCTTGGGAGGAATCAAAGGGGACGAGGGTCAAATTCGTGATGGGGACGGCTGGGCGGTACTTCGACACGAACGTCCTCGAAGTGAATCCGTAGCGGTTCGCCCATCGTCATCAAGTCGGTTGAACTCCGCGCATCGCCAACCACCACTTCC
Organism: Blastopirellula retiformator; assembly: GCF_007859755.1. Taxonomy (NCBI): domain Bacteria; kingdom Pseudomonadati; phylum Planctomycetota; class Planctomycetia; order Pirellulales; family Pirellulaceae; genus Blastopirellula; species Blastopirellula retiformator. Next base: position 19,925 of record NZ_SJPF01000002.1, read on the forward strand.
ACAAACCGCGGCGAAGCCTCGCCCGCTTCCTCATCTCGCCGAGCCAACTCCCGCTTCCAAGCATAGTAAGAAGCCTCGGAAACGCCCTGCTGCAAGCACCAGGCCCGTACTGAAAGCCCACTGCAGGCCAGACCAGAAATTATCTCCCGCCACCGCCGCTCCTTCAAAACATCCCGCCGCGGCCCCTTCGCCATGCCAATTCTCCCACTGAACCATGAAACGCCGTGATGACGTCAGGCTATCATGGAGGGGAAGTTGTGGTTGGCTGGACGGTTACCGCGAGCGACGAAGAACGACATGCTGCGCGCAAGGAACGGTCATTGCCGATCCTGCAAGAATTCAAAACGTGGCTCAACGCCGAGCGGGAGAAGCTGCTGCCGAAAAGCCCGATCGGGCAGGCTGCGACCTACACGCACAACCAGTGGACGGCCTTGCAGCGCTACTGTGAGTCGGGCGAACAAAAAATCGACAACAACGCCGCCGAGCGGGCGATGCGCCCCTGCGCGATCGGCCGCAAGAACTGGCTCTTCGTCGCCGGTAAAACTGGCGGAGAAAGAGCCGCGGTCTTAATGAGCTTAGTGCAAACCTGCAAGCGAAACCAAGTCGAACCGTGGGCCTACCTGCGCGACGTCTTCGAGCAACTGCCAAAGCTAGGCGAAAGCCCGACCAACGAAACTCTCGACCAACTTCTGCCGGACCAATGGCTCAAAGCGCACCCAGAGCACGTCTGGCGGATTCAGCAACTGCGCCAGCAAGACGACGATTAATTCAAACTAGCGCGAAGCCGCCGCGGAATGCGTTGATAGTGCGGTTGGCCGGACGGATACCTTTGTCCTATCTGCGACAAGCGGCGCCCCGCTGGGATTTGCGAGATTTTCTTGCGCCGCATATTTTGTTGCACAGCTCAACCATCCGTGATCGCGCTCCGCTGCCAACACCCAGCCGCTAGATCGTCCAGCTTGCCGGCCCGCAACTTCTGCAGTAGCGTCACGCCGCAAACGTCTTGCCAAACGGGTGCGATCTCGCCATCGGCCAGCGTCTCTTGCCCTGCGTCCCAATCATCCAAAACCGCATTTAGGAAGGCGCCTCGAGGATCTCCTTGCTGCGTCAACCATTCGGCATAGCTTCGCTTCCGGCCATGATCCGCCAGATCGAACAGCACTTGTTGCAGCTGCGCAAACTCGCCGTCCAACGAAACCGCACATTCGACCTTGCTAAGTTGTCCGCCCATCGCCGTCCTCGTTTGCCCGGAAGTAGAATAGAATTGGTGTTGGTCGATTGTAGGCGTTTGCGCAGACGGATGCTACGCGCGGGGTTTGTGATACGATGGAATGGGAGTAGATGGCGATGGGGGATTGGCGGCGAACCAGCAGGTACGGCCGTCAAGTTCGGGAATCGAGTCTTGAAGGCCCAACAGACCCTTTACGTTTCTCCTCCTTTTCATCGCCAACGTCGAGCTGCCAACACGGAGAATCCAAACATGGAAGACGTCTACTTCGAGGAAGATGGCGTCGTGTCGCTTTGGTTGGGGCAGGTGAAGGTCGCCCCAGGCTCCAACTTTTTGCGCGACCTGTATCGCGTCGACTAATACGATCCGGACAACCAAGAGTGCATCGTCCAGGCGTCGGCGACTCCGATCGTCGACTTGATTGCCGAGTTGTCGTATTCCGAGTCGTTTCGTGACGCTGCGGCGCAAATGGGATTGTCGTCCGCCCTCTGGATCATGTCGCAGTACGACTTCGCCTACCTGCCTGTTGAAAAATGCCCTCGTGGCATTTTCCAACCTCGCCAGGCTCAGAGCGTCGCTCTTCGCGGCTCGCAAAATAACGACTTACGTCGCTATATTGGGATCGCATCCGTGCGATCACGCAGTCCGTCGAGAAAATCAACGGACTGCTACGATCCGGCGGCCGTCCAACTGGTCGATTGGCCGGCAGAGCCAAGGTTCCTTGGGGGCTTTCGCTTGGAATGACGCCGACTAGAAACGGGGTAAAGGTATGCGATCACCCGATACGCCCCCATCTTCACGCCCATCGCCACGGCGAAATTGGTCGGATCGAATCGAAACATTAAGAACCCGGCCACGACCGCGAAGCCAGCGGCGCTGATGAGGCTGACAAATAGCCACGTAAACGCGTCCGGCTCGGTCGCCTGCGGAGAGCGGAAGCTTGCCAGCGGCAGCAAGAACAAGAGGTCGAAAGCCAAGGCCCAGCCGCTAAAAATACCGATCAACAGCGGCAGGCGGCGCCGGTCGCCAGGGCGATGCACAAGATGATCAACAATGATACGCGAATATTCACGCGTGACATCCTACTCGGGCGAAATTTCCAACTGGCAACGTGGGAGGCAGTTTGCGGTCTGCTCCTCTACTTCTTATCCGCACGCGGCTGCGATCCGTAACCATTCTTTCGCGGGAAGGGTTCGGCAACTCGGGCATCCGTTCGATCGATGTCGTCTGGAACCCGCCCTTTAGACAATTCTTCCACTTCCGCGCATGTCGTTATTTCGTCCACAAAAACATTGGCGTGGCGAATCGTCTCGCGGCATAATGAACGCCCGCGGCATGTTGGCCTGTATCGACGCTCTTGCTGGAAACGCCATGCGCTATTCGCTTTTGATTTCGATCCTCGCGCTCTTGCTGTTCACCGCCAATCTGTCGGCGGCCGACCCGCCGAACATCGTGCTGATCATGACCGACGACATGGGCTGGAACGATCTCCATTGCCAGGGGAACGCTCGGCTCCGCTCGCCGCAGATCGATCGGTTGGCGACGCAGGGGGTTCGGTTTACCTCGGCGTATGCGGCGGCGCCGGTCTGTTCGCCGACGCGGGGAGCGCTGATCACCGGGCTCGCGCCGGCCCGTTTGCAGATCACCCAGCATGGCGCCGACGTGCCGCAGTTCTGGCCCCAGGATCGCAAGGTTCAACCGCCGACGACGGAGCACGAACTGGCCCACGCCACCACGACCCTGGCCGAGCGACTCTCCAAGGCGGGCTATGCGACCGGGTTTTTTGGCAAGTGGCATCTCGGGGACGATCCCAAGTATTGGCCGACCGAGCATGGGTTTGACGTCAATCTCGGCGGCTGCGGGTATGGCGGGCCGCCCACCTATTTTGATCCGTATCGGATCCCAACGCTGCCGTCGCGCAAGCCGGGCGAGTACCTGACCGACCGCCTGGCCGACGAGGCGATCGCCTGGCTCGAGCGTAAGCAGGATCAGCCGGTCTTTTTGTGCCTGTGGACGTACAATCCCCACTATCCGTTTGAGGCGCCGGCCGATTTGATTCCGCCGTACGAAGGCCAGGAAGGCCCCGGCCTGAAGAACCCGATCTACGCCGCTCAGATCGAAGCGACCGATCGAGCCGTCGGCCGCGTGCTGCAGGCGCTCGATCGGTTGGAGATGACCGACGACACGCTCGTCATTTTCACCAGCGACAACGGCGGCTGGCTGGGCGCCACCGACAATCGCCCGCTGCGGGAAGGGAAAGGTTTTTTGTACGAAGGAGGCCTCCGCGTGCCGCTGATCATCCGCTGGCCCGGCGTCGCCACGCCCGGCGAAGAAAACGCCACCCCGGTGATCAGCATGGATCTAACGGCCACGATCCTCGCCGCCGCTGGCGTCAAACTAGGCCCCGCCGAATCGCTGGATGGCGAAACTCTTCGCCCGCTACTGCGTGGAAAGCCGCTGGCCCGCGACGCCCTTTATTTCCACTACCCGCATTTCGCCTTCCACCACAGCAACCGCCCGGGATCGGCCATCCGCCGTGGCGACTACAAGTTGATTTTGAACTACGACGATGACTCAATCGAACTGTATCACCTGGCCAAAGACGAGAGCGAAAAGAAAAACCTGGCCGCCGTTCAGCCCGAAGTGGCCCAGCAACTGAAGTCGCAACTGCAGGCCTGGTTAACGGAAACCAAGGCGGGCTTGCCGACGAAGCGTGAATAGAAAAACAAAGCCGCTTCTCTTATCTGCGACCATCTGCGTTCATCGGTGGTTTAGAAGTCTTGAACCGCAGATGTTCGCAGATGTTCGCAGATTGTCGCAGATGGTTTTGTTATTGGGCCTCGGTCACTTCTTCTGGCTGTGCCGCTTTCAACCGAATCAGCACTTCATTGCGACGCAACGCCGCTGGTGTGAAGGGAGGATCGTAGCCCGCGGTTTCAAATTCTTCTTCCCCCTTCAGGTCCTGTTTCTTCATCCAACCGCGCAGCTCGGCTTCCTTCTCTTGGGCGAGCTTGGCGCTGAGTTGCCCTGCAAAGCGAATCACGGCGAAGCGGCCTCCTTTACGCTCTTTTAGCGTAACGCCCTCCTCTTTCGGCTGCGGCGCGCCCTTGGCCGCGACCTCTTTGGGCATGACAAAACCCATCGAGCCAGCCGACTCGCCGGCGCCACCTTCCATAAAGACCGGCGTCGTCATTTCGATCGCCTGTTGGGCCTGGTTCTTGCCGCTGATGTAGCGGAATAGTCGCATGAAGCTGCCGTTCCGCCCCTGGGCGTTGGTCTTCCCCTCGGTCGCGGCCAGCGTCAGGTCTGGGTACTCGCGAATTTCAAAAGCGCCGTCCGACTCGATCACCTTGTACTCCGCCGACTCGTACCCCGCCCGCGTCGCCGCCATGGCGACGGCGGTCAAGATCGCAACAACTCCGAACCCCAGCGCACTGATTGTCAATTTCTTCATCGGCTTGGCCTTCGTGGAATTTCTTGTCTACATACCTGGGGTTGTAGACGTCTGGCGCAGGTTGACCAGTGCGGCGGAAAAAGGCCACCTAGATCAGGTGAGCCCCCGACTACATCTGCGACCATCTGCGCTAATCTGTGGTTGAAAACCTGCCTTTTAAAGATGTTGAAACCGCAGATGAGCGCAGATGGTTGATGGGGAATGTTATTGAAGACGCGGCAAACTACGACCGCGATCCGATCTTTTCCCAGCCCCGAAGGGGCGGCGCTAAAGTAGCCCAGCGTGAAGTCGCCCCGGCGACGTAACCCTGGGTAAGAGTGTTGATAACAAAACGCAAGCCCTGAAGGGGCGCGCTAAGGGAACTGCACGACGTGCAAACCATACGAAGTGGCCGTTCCCGATTTTCAAATTCCTGTACAAACGTCCATTTAGATCACCCCCTTGGGGCTGAAGAGTTCGTATATCCTAACCAGCATCAGCCGACTCTCCCCAGCTCTTTATCGGCGACCATCTGCGGTTCAAAATCGGATCAACCAGCCTCCCCCAATATGGTTGACAAACCGCCCGACGTTTAGTATAAATTTGTACATGCTTTCAGGCGAGTTCTGTTTCTCTTTTTCGGCGGGCTGATTCTCGATCTTCCGGCGCTTCTAGGATGCGGCGGGTTCTGTTGGTGGTGGCGTCTTTTGTCTGGGGAAGAAGGCGAGACGTGCAAGTGATTTCGTGCGCCTGCGGGGGCGAAGCGCTCTTGGTATGCGCTGGCGGCGAGATTCGGGAGGGGTTGCGATGTCGGGTGTTCTGCTATCGGAAGCTGCGAGCGAAAACGGGGCGTGTCTCGAAAGTCGTAGGCAGGGTCGCGACCCAGCTGTTGCTGATGGAAACGTGAAGCTTGCTGGGTCTCGAACCAGCCTACGGGAATCGAATGAGGCGCTGGAGGGTTTGGCGACGGCCGAGTTACTCTCGCAGCGGCGGGCGCCCGATTGGTTGCTTTCCGGAATGTTGCGGCAACATCAGGCGGCGGTGATCTTGGGGCCGAGCGGCTGTTTGAAGACGGCGCTGGCGATTGATTTGGGGGGAGCGCTGGCGACCGGCGGCAAGTTTCTGGGGGAGTTCGCGGCGGAGCGGGCGTTTCGTGTTGGGTTTGTCGGGGCGCTGGGCGCCCGGGACTCGGTGATCGAACAGGCACAGCGGTGGAGCGACGCGTCAGGGGCGAACCTGGTGGCGCTCGACAACTTGGTCTGGGGATTGAACCTGGCCGATGCGGCGGCGCTCGGCGATTCGATCCAGGGGACGCGCCTGCGAGACTGGATTTTGCAGTATGAGCTGGAAGTGGTGCTGATCGATGCGGCCGATTTGCTGGCGCCAACACGGCGGAGCGAAGCGGAGCAGCTGCGGGCGTTGGTCCAGCTTTGTCTAGAGGCGGGCGCAACGCCGATTGTTTGTTGCCGCACGCGGAAGCAACTGCCGCCCCGCCCGCTGACCCGCGGCGATCTGGCCGAGGCGCCTTGTCATGGCGCCGCGCAGCAGTGGTTGCTGGTGAATCGTCGTGAGGCGTTCGTGCCGGGGACAGGCCATCATGCGTTGTGGCTGACGCTGGGAAGCGGCGGTGGGGCGAGCGGACAATGGGGCGTCGATATTCTGGAGACGGGGGGCGAAACCGATTTGCCAGACGCTCGAATGGCCAATCGGTGGGAGGTGCTGGTGCGCGATATCGGCTCGATTGAAGAGGAGGCGGCGCAGGTGGCGGCCGAAGCGGTCGCCAGTCGCCTGCAAGAAAAACTGAAGGCGACCCTGCGGCAACTGCCACATGGGAGCGCCACCAAACTGAAGATCCGCGAGCTGTCGGGGATGAGCGGCGGCAAGTTTGCGGCAACCTGGGACTGGTTGTTCCAGCGGGGAGAGATCGCGCAGCTGCAGGCCGGCGGCTCGGGCGAGTCGGCCCGGGACGCGCGGTACTGTCTGGCCGAAAATGTGGTCGCCCCAGAGGAGGCCGAAAAAAACGAAGAGAGTCCAGTCCACTTGATCAGCGAGCAAGAGATCGTCGGGCACGAGATTGCCGAGCTGATCCGGCAGCAAGAAAAAATGTCACCGTCCAGTCCACTACGACAAGAAAAAGGTGGGCGGTCCAGTCCACCTGGACCACTGAACGAGTGCGTCATTGCGCCGAACGGCAAGATCTATCGAACCGCAGAGGAGGCTTTGGCCGATCGGCCGCCGCCTGATCCGCCCCGAGTCGGTAAACCGCCGAAGAAACGGCCGCCACAGCAGATGAAAAAGTTGAAACGGAAGAATCAGCGGCGGTAAAGCTTTGAAAAACGGGCGCCACTGCTGGGCAAGCCAGCAGTGGCACACGGGAAATGTGCGCTTTGGCAGTGGTCGTAGGCTGGGTCGTGACCCAGCTGGTGTTTCGTTTAACTTATGGAAGAGCTGGGTCTCAAACCAGCCTACGGGTCGGTTCTACGGTGTCTGACCGCATTCATGGCCACGCAAGGCCATGGCCATGCTACCCGCTCCGCCCGTTGGCAGGAGAGCGGGCGCGATTTTTCGATAAAATGGAGAGGATGCGGAAAGTGATCTTCGTGATTGGGGGCGGCTTTAGTAAAAAGTGGGCCAGCAGGTGAAAAAGTGAAAAGAATTCACGCCTGCGGCAAGGCAAGACGTTTCGCTCGCTCCCCTTCTCCGCTACTTCGAGGCACGGATGCTAGGTCTGATTCATGTGGTTGACGTCAAGGGCTTGTGGCTGCTGGCAGTCATCTATTTGTTAAGCGCCAGCTGGGTGATGTTGGCGCGGAAGCGTCGTTTCGCTGGTTGGATTGCAACGGCGTGTCGCTGCGGGGCGGTCGCCTCGATGTTGGTCGTCTGTGGGCTGGCGGTGCTGCAGATTTCGATCAATTGCCCCTATTGGATTTGCAGCGCGAGCGTGCTGTCGCTGTTGGTCGTCGGCTGCGTGTTTGATGGGCAGGGATCGCGGGGTAGTTACCAGGCGATTTAGGTTGCTGGCGCTAGCGGTTGCCAGCGTAGGTTGGGGGCAGCGGAGCGCTGGCCCAACAATGCGGTTGCAAGGTGCTCGGGGGCCCGCACTAGCTGCCGGTTGAAAAATGTCCTCGTGGCATTATTCAACCTCGCCAGGCTTCGAGAATGGGCGCCTCTGAGGTCGGTTCTGAACGCTGGATGGCTCTTACTTTCGGCATGATTGCCAAAACCGGAAAAATTTCTACCTTTCGAGCCTCCGATTTGCCGAAGTGATTGCTAGAAGTCTATCGGTATTGCCTTTGCCCTTGGTGCGAAGCGGTCTGATCGGCTTTGGTCAAGAGACTCATTTGCTTCGTCCCTGCAGCAATTTAATGGGGGCGGAATCATCAGATAGGTCGCACTGCAACCAGGAGGCGATGATGCGATTTACGTGGATTGGGAGCGCCAGCACGTTCCTGTTACTTGCGCTGCCGATGTTCGCATTGGCTCAGGCGCCGGGTCAGCAAACGCCGGTGGGCGTGCCGATTTCGGCGGGTCCGGCCGCGATGCAGCAACCGGTTGGAGCTGGCGTGCCGCTGGGTCAGCCGATTCAACAGGTCGGTTATCAGCAAGCCTGCCCGACGTGCCCTCCGGGTTACGGCGGCGGTCACCATGGCCACATGATGCGCGGCACGGGCAACCCGGGCTTTGCGAATCCGGGCATGGGCGGAGGCCCGGGCTATCCGGGTTTTGGCGTGGATCAATACCCGAAGCAGCGTGCCCCGACGGTCTATCCCTATATCGGCCCGCACTATCCGTACCCGCAGATTCCGCTGGGCTGGAAGAACGTGACGCTGGAATGGGATGACGGCCACTGGTGGCTCGACTTCCATCGTCGTCGCTCGACCCACCACTAATTAATTGGCTTGTGGGTAAGTGGGTAAACCTGGGAGCCTCGTCCGATGATGAGGTTCTTTTGTTGCGCAGGGAACGATTTTGACGTCCTTTGTGTCCTCAAAATCGAAAAAATAGTGCCACAACGACGTCGGACTTGCCGACAACTATTGACAGTTATGCCGCTTCCGCGGTGCGTGGTGAACGCAAGCGACGCAGCATGAGAGCAGCAAACGTCTTCGCCAGTCGACTTTTGCAAGTTGACGTTTCCCAGCCCGCAACGGGGAATCAAGGCGGACGTCATTCACTCGGATCGCTTACGGATATATTCTCAGGAGGGGGAATTATGCGACGGTTTTGGAAAGTAGCGTTACTCGCGGCGATCACGCTCGCCCCGGCTAGCGTCTTGAACGCCGACGACGCGGACATCTCGCGTCAGATCGTCGAGCAACTGAACATGAAGAAGGCGGAAGGCAGCCTGAAGGGCTTCAACATCGGCCTGAGCGTCGAAAACGGCGTCGTCTGGCTGGAAGGGCATGTCTCGGACCAGTCGCAGCACGACCTGGCGATCGACATTGCCCGCCGCATCAGCGGTGTGGAGCAAGTGGTGGACGGCGTGTCGATCAATCGACCGGAGCAGCCGGCCATTCAAGGCGTGTTGGTTTCAGCCAACGAAACGCTGAACGCCCCGACGCCGGCAACGCCGCCGCGTGATCTGCAGGCCGCGCCAATGTACGCCGACTTGCCGCGAGCCTCGGCTGGCGCTCCGCTGGCGCCGCAAGGTCTGCGTCCGGTTCCGGCCGCCGTGCCGCAAACGGCGATGGCCCCGGCTGCCGCGATGCCGACCTACTCGCAGCCGGAAGCGGCTCGCCCGCAGGGGCAGATGCCGCGTGCTTTCGCCCCGGCCGGAACGCAAGACTTCCGCTACGCCTCGGCCCGCATGCAACAGCCGCCGGCCGCAATGCAGCCGCCTGCTTACTATCCGACCGCCCAGGGTTACGCGACGCCGGTGCGTTACGACAACCCGACGCTGCCGGGCTACGCTTGGCCAGCTTACGCGGCCTACCCGAACTACGCCGCGTTGCAGTACCCGAAACAGTACTCGCCGGCTGCCTGGCCTTACATTGGCCCGTTCTACCCGTACCCGCAAGTTCCGCTCGGCTGGCGTAAGGTCACCATGGAATGGAACAAGGGCTGGTGGACGGTCGATTTCAAGGCTCGCCGTCACGGCCGCTGGTAATCGGCACGAAACGTAAGAGATACCGTCACCGAAAGCGAGTAGCCGTTTAGCCAGGGCGAAAGCTGGATGGCGATCCGAACCCCTGAAAGTTTGCTGCCTTTCAGGGGTTTTTTATGCGCGGAGGGCAATTTTTGGGCCCTCCTTTCAGGAAATTGCCTTGCGACCGGAAAAGGCCGCAAGTTTGTTACAGCTTCACACGATAGATAGTAATAGCAGCAAATGCCGCGCTTTAGTGCGGCGACCTAATGGATTGGGCTTCGCCCGCAAGAAAGCGCCCTGGCAAAACTGAGAGGTTGATCCATGTACCGTTTAAGCCTTCGTACCGCCCTTGGCTTGGCGATCGCGGCCGGCTCGCTGATGACCAGCGTCGGCTGTACGACTCAAGGCCCGTATCTGGGCCCGTTTTTTATGCCGTATCCGGTTTCGCCTTACTTCCAAGAACAGAAGGAAGACGAATTTCTGGAACACGAACGTTATGGCCGCGTGCCGATTCTGCCGCCGATTCCGCCGGGCGGTCCGCACGTCGCGCTGGACCCGCCGAGCGACGACGAAGTGATTCGCGCTCTGGAACGAGCTCGCCCGGTTGAGGGTGGCATGCCGTTCCTGCACGAGACGAACCGCAACAACGTCCGCATCAAGAAGGAAAAGATCGCCGACTACGTCGATCCGCCCCGCGTGATGCCGCTGGTTGGCCCGGTTCAGTTGCACCATGCTCACTACAAGTGCACGGTCAACTACACCGAAGTCAAGCGAATCGGTTGGCCCTTCCCGCACACCCTGGTTGACGAGGAAACGGTTGAAGTGGTCTACATCGACCACAACCACCTGCACCGCGTCGGCAATCCGTACGAAGGCGCCGCGGGCAGCTGCCCGACCTGCCCTCCGGGTCACTAAGACCAGCAACTGGCTATGTCAAACTAGGAAAAGCCGCGTCCGCCAGGGCGCGGCTTTTTTATGCGCCTGTCGCGCCGCCGCCGTTTGCGATTACGATAGAGCCTTATGAACCCGCCAGCCCCCAACTCGCCAAAGATCGACCCCATCACCGGACGGCGAATGGTGGTGCGCACGCAGACGGCCTTGCCCGAGAATCTGCCGAGCTTTGGGGTGGCGATTCTGGAGAGCCACCACGCCCCCGGCTTTGTGATGGAGTGGCGATCGCATCCTTTTATCAAGGTGCAGTACGTGCTGGCCGGGCGGGGGCAGATTCATATCGGCAACGACAGCCACCAGGTGGCCGCACGCGACATCGTGATCGTGCCGGCCGAGCGCAGCAATCGGATCGAGGATGACCCCGGCTCGCCGATGTCGCTCTATATCCTGTGCATCGACAAGCGGCTGCTCAGCTTCGACCCGCAGGTGACGTCGGTGCTGCCGCATGGCAAGCAGACGTGTCAGCTTCACTTCTCGCAGCGGATCGAACGGCGATTGCGGCGGCTCTTGTATCAACAGTGGCAAGCCGACCCGACGACGTCGCTGGCGATGGTCGCCAACGCGCTAGAGGTGCTGGCCCTGCTGACGTCGGAGTCGATCCCCACCAGCCAGACCAGCGGCGATCTGAGCTTGGAGCCGGACGTCGACGAGGTCGCGGCCTACGTGCGGCATCTTGACTCTTACTTCTTTGAGGCGAGCACGATTGACGACGTGGTGAAAGAACTCGGCATGCCGCGGCGCCGCTTCACCCACATCTTCCGCCGCCTGACCGGGCAGACGTGGCTGAACTATGTACAGCGGAAACGCGTCGACCATGCCTGTCAGTTGCTGGAAGAGTCGGACCGCACGATCGCGTCAATCGCGTTCGAGTGCGGCTTCGGCGAATTGTCGACCTTCTATCGGGCCTTTCGCAAGATCCGCGGCGTGACTCCCAAGGCGTGGCGGAAGTCTCACTGCGAATAGGCGGCCAGTTGCTCTTAACTGCGTGTTGAAAAATGCCATCGTGGCATTTTTCAACCTCGCCAGGTTCAGAGCATAGCTCTTCGCGGCTCGCAAAATGACGACTTACGTCGTTATTTTGGGATCGCATCCGTGCGATCACGCAGTCCGTCGAGAAAATCAACGGACTGTTAAACGGCCATCTCGGCGACATCCCTGCCAAGTCGCCTGCGTGAACGCAGCGTTTGCCGGGTATTGTGCAGCGCCCCACGAAGCGTTTTGGACGCAGATCCCGCCAGTTTGTTCGACATCCAATTTTTCTTGTCCAAAATGAGGCGGGAAGGCACTATGTACGTAGGAGACCAGAAGATCAGTGACTGATTCAGCAAATCCAGGGCGATCGCGGCAGCCAGCCGACGGGGGACAAGACGCCGAGTTCGTCCGGCTGTTTGGTCAGTACCAGCATCAAATTTACATCTATTTGATGAGTCTCCTGCATGACGAAAGCTCGGCGGATGACCTGTTTCAAGAGACGATGCTTGTCCTATGGCGTGAATTTGATCAGTACCAGCCGGGGACCAATTTCATGGCCTGGTCCTGCACCGTCGCGTTGAATCGCGTCCGAGCCTGGCGAAAAAAACGCCAGAACGAGCGGCTGCAGTTTTCTGACGAGTTCCTGGAAGTGCTCAGCGGCGAACTCGATAACCGACAAGACGACTTACAGCAGCGTCAGAAGGCGCTATTCGATTGCATCGCCAAGCTGCCGGAACATCATCGCCAGCTGATCGCGTATCGCTACTCGGCCGGTCACGCGATCGAAGAGATCGCCCAGCGGACGCAAAAGTCGGTCGACGCGGTCTATCGCGTGCTGAGTCGAATCCGTCAAACGCTGCGCGATTGCGCTTCGCAACATACCGCACTTGAGGAAGCGTAAATGACCACCCATCAGAACCTCCGGGAATTTCGCGAACTGTGCGATACGTCGATCGAGAACCGAGCGACGCCCGAGCAGCTTGCGCGGCTCGAGAAGTTGTTTCTGGAATCGCCCGAGTTGCGGCGCGAATTCGTCGAGATGACCCACTTGCATGCCTGCCTGACGTCGGTGGGGCGCGATGGGGGCTGGAGCCAGACGCTGGCAGCGGCAAAAGAGCAGGCCGACGTTCACCGCGGACAGCGCGCTGCGCGGTCTCCCATTTTCGCTGGACCAGCGGCGCTCGGCGGCTGGGCCGCCGCCCTGGCGCTGGGCGTGATGTTTTTCTTCCTGTTCGTCGGAAAGGACGCGGCGCCGCCGGAAGCCTTTGCGACGATCGCCTCGACCCCGGTTACGCGATGGGAGTGGGCGAGTTTGCCGACGGTCGACCAATCGCGAGTCGCCGCCGGACGCGTGCTGCTGGCCGAAGGGATGTCGACCTTCGAGTTTGACAATGGCGCCGTGATCGAGTTGGAGGGGCCTGCCGATTTTGAGTTGATCGATGCGATGCACTGTCGTTTGTACTACGGCAAAATCGTTGCGAGAATGTCGCGTCCCGAGTTGAAGGGGTTCTCGATTGACACGCCGGATGCGGTCTTGGTTGATCAAGGGACGAGCTTTGGCGTTGACGTTTCGCCCCACGGAGAGGCGATGCTCCAAGTCTTTGAAGGGCTTGTCGATGTGAAGCACAACCTCAGTGGAGAGCAAGTCTCGGTTCGCGGGCAAAACGCGGTTTCCATCTCCGGCGACCAGTTGTCGCAGGTTTTCGATCTTGCCGACGCGTTCCGCCGTGGCCTGAAAACTTCGCTCGGTCCGCAAGCCGCCGTTCAAATATCGACCGCCGTGGGGGCGGGAGGAGATCATTGGATCATTCGCGACGAAGAGTATCGCGAGGGGCCCGAGGATCTGTTGATGATCAAGTTCGCCAAGTCCGGCTACAGCCAATACGACCGGAAAATCTACCTGCGTTTCGATCTTCACGGTCTTCCGCTTGATCAAATGACGGGCGCGTCGCTGACGTTAACCGCAGCGGCGACCAACATGGGTTACGCGTCGCGTATGCCCGACTGCACCTTCGAGGTATACGCCCTGTTGGATGACAAACAGGACCAGTGGGACCTGCAGGCGACGACCTGGGACAACGCCCCCGCAAACGTCGAAGCAGCAAATGCCGTTGCGGCCGAGTCGACCAAGCTGGTCGGCTCGTTTTCGCTTCCCCAAGGACAAAAGACGGGCTCGGTCGTTATCGATTTGCCCGAGATGCTTGACGTGATCGATCGCGATCAGAATCGTCTGTTGACGCTGATCATCGTTCCAAAAACGGGCGAAAGCGCGTCCGGCGCACTCGTTCATGGATTCGCTGGGCGGACCCATTCCACGTTGCCGCCCCCTACGCTTCGCCTGTTTACTAACTAGTTGACCTCTTTTCTGTGCGCCCCAACCCCGCTACCTACCTTCCACCCCCGACTACGACCATCATGAGATATCGACTCTTTCTCGTTCCGCTACTGCTGCTCGTTTGCCACTTTGCCGACGCCGCCCAGCCAGCCGCCGCGGCCGAACAGCCGCAGCAACAGGCGGCGACTTCGCGTAAGCCGTACCGTCAGATCAGCGGCATCTATCCTCATCTCGCCTATTGGAATACGCATGGCGAGTGCGGCACCGGCGCCGTCGTGCCGTGGGCCGGCAAGTTGCGTGTGATCACCTACGCACCGCACCAGCCCAATGGCTCGACCGACCAACTCTATTCGATCAACGAGGATCTCGACGTCGAAGCTTTCGCCGGCAGCGTCGGCGGAACGCCCGCCAATCGCATGATTCACCAAGAATCGAATCAACTGCTGATCGGCCCTTACGTGATTGATCAGGCCGGCGAAATTCGGGTCATTTCGCCGGCCAAGATGCCGGGCCGCTTGACCGGCAACGCGCGGCATCTTTCGGACCCCGCCAACAAGGCGTACTACGCCACGATGGAAGAAGGCTTCTACGAAGTCGACGTCCACACGCTGGAAGTGACCGAACTTTACGCGGACAGCCAATCGCAAAATGCGAAGAGCGAGCAGAGAGTCGCCGGTTTGCCAGGCTACCATGGCAAGGGACTTTACTCGGGTCAGGGACGCTTGATCTACGCCAACAACGGCGAGACCTCGGCCGAAGCGAAGAAGCGCCCCGACGTGCCGTCCGGCTGTCTGGCCGAGTGGGATGGTCAAACCTGGAACGTGATCCGCCGCAATCAATTTACCGACGTCCGCGGCCCGGGCGACCTGACCGGCAACGCCGATCCGGCCAACGACCCGATCTGGGCGATTGGTTGGGATCATCGCTCGCTGATGTTGATGCTGCTGGATCAGGGCGAGTGGTCGACCTACCGACTGCCGAAAGCGTCGCACTGCTACGACGGCGCCCATGGTTGGAATACCGAATGGCCGCGGATTCATGACATCGGCGAAGAGGACTTCGTGATGACGATGCATGGCATGTTCTGGCGGTTTCCCAAGACGTTTACCCGCGAAAACTCGGCCGGCATCAAGCCGCGATCGAGCTACTTGAAGGTGATCGGCGACTATTGCCGCTGGAAGGATCAGTTGGTCTTCGGCTGCGACGACACCGCCCAGAAAGAGTTCCTCAACACCCGCCGGGCCAAAGGAAAAATCGCTGGGCCGGGGCAATCGCATTCGAACCTGTGGTTCGCTTCGCCAGAGATTTTGGATCAGTTGGGCGCCCCGCTTGGACGTGGCGCCATTTGGACCAAGGACGCGGTAAAAGCGGGCGCGCCGTCCGATCCTTACTTGTTTTCCGGCTTCGAGCGACGCACCGTTTGCCTGACGCATGACGGCAAAACGCCGGTTCGATTCCGCTTTGAGGTCGACCAGCAAGGGAATGACCAGTGGTCGGAGCTGGCGGAAGTCGTCGTGCCGCCGGGCGAATCGGTCTGGCATACCTTCTCGGCGAGCGACCCCGGCGTCTGGATCCGAATTGCGGCCGATCAAGATTGTCAGCAGGCCTCGGCCCAGTTCCACTACGCCAACCAGGATCGTCGCGACGCAAACGCCGCGTCGATCTTCGCCGGGCTGCGAACCGCCGCGTCAAGCGACTACTCCCAAGGCCTGGTGCGGGTGCGCGGCGACAAGCTGCAAACGCTCGCCTTTGCCGCAACGCAAGTAGTTGACGGCAAGCCGGTTCATACCGGCTTCTACGAACTGGATGAAGAGCTGAACCTGACCGATTCGCACGATCCGACCGCCTTCGAGTGGATGGAAGCCAACGTGGCGATTCCCCAAGACGCGATTGCCGTCGACCAGGCGTCGGTTCTGTACGTCGACGATGAAGGTAAACGGTGGCGCTTGCCGAAGCATCCGGCCGCCCAGGTGCGCGATCAAGACTTGGGTCCGGTTCGCGTTGCCCGCGAAGTGGCGACCGAACGCGACCTGTTCAACTGCGGCGGGACCTTCTACGAACTGCCGGCCCGCAACGCCGGCGGGATCGCCAAGGTGCGGCCGATTTGTACGCATGACTACGCGGTGCATGACTTTTGCAGCTATCGCGGCCTGATGATCTTCAGCGGAGTCGAGGCGACCGCCGAGCCTGGCGAACACCTCCTCGTTTCGGAGGATGGCAAAGTCGCCTTGTGGGCCGGGGCGATCGACGATCTTTGGAAGCTTGGCAAGCCGGCTGGCGTGGGCGGGCCCTGGAAGCAGTCGCAGGTCAAAGCGAATGTCCCTTCCGATCCCTACCTGATGACTGGTTACGACCAGAAGCGGCTGACGCTGGCGAGCGACGCCGACACGACGATTACGATCGAAGTGGACGTCACCGGAACCGGCGATTGGCGCCAGTACAAGGCGATCGAAGCGAAGGGGGACGAGACGGTTAGCTTTGATTTTCCCGCCGAGTTCCAGGCCTACTGGGTTCGCCTGGCTTCTTCGGAAGACGCCCAGGTGACCGGCCAGTTCGTCTATCAGTAACCGGCCGAAGCGGTAATCCGAACTTCAGGCGGCCAGTAAGTCTTGCTGGCCGCCTCTCTTTTTGGGCCATCGGTTGCAAATTGTGCATCAAAACCTTGCGCCACGTCTTGGTATGAGCTGTTATACGCATAAATGCGTTTGACAAATCGGTTCATGCGAAAAGCCCCTGATTCTTAAGGGCGCCAAAACGGGGCTTATAACGCATGCCCTATGACGCTGCGACATTTTGTCGCATTGGCGAATTGCCAGTTCCGGACAATACTCTGGAAGATCGCGATGCTTTTGAGTGCAGCTCCTTCGCGATCCGATTCCTTCCCGCCTCTCTTCCCTTCCTGACCGACGCACCGAGGCAGCCACTATGGACTTTCCGATCTTTCACTTGGACGGCATGGGCAATCGCATGCTGATCGCGATCATTGCGATCATCCATGTCATGATCAATCACCCGCTGGCGGTCGGCATTTATCCGCTGATCACGCTGCTCGAATGGCGCGGCAAGAAGCAGAACAACGAAGAGCTTGATCAATTCGCCAAGCGGATCACCTTCGTCGTCTTCCTGATCACCACTTCGCTGGGCGCACTGACGGGCGTCGGCATCTGGCTCTCGACCTCGCTGGTCGCCCCGTTTGCGATCGGCAGCTTGATTCGCGTCTTCTTCTGGGGCTGGTTCGCCGAGTGGCTGGTCTTCATCACCGAGGTCATCCTGATTCTGATCTACTACATGACCTGGGATCGCTGGAAGGAAGGCCGGGCCAAGTCGTGGCATATCGGCGTTGGCGTGACCCTCTCGATCATGTCGTGGGCGACGATGGCGATCATCGTGGCGATTCTCGGGTTCATGATGTCGATCGGCGCCTGGAAAGAAGGCTCGAGCCTTCTGACCGCCGTCTTCAATCCGATTTACCTGCCGCAGTTGGCCTTCCGCACCACGTTGGCCTTGGCCACGGCGGGGCTGTTCACCTGGTTTTTGATCGGCTTGATTCCGAAGTCGCAGCAGGAGCTGCGTCTGCAGATGACGCGGCTGGTCTCGGGCTGGACGTTGTTCTGGCTGCCGTTTTGGGGCTTGGCTTCGTGGTGGTATATGTCGGTGGTGCCGGAGGCGATGAAGGGATTGATTCCGCTCGGCATGATGACGCAGAAGTTCATCACCTGGCAGCATGCGATGCTATGGGCCAGCGTCGGCGTGATCAGCTTTATCGCGGTTGTGGCGGCTGCGGGACTGTTCAAGCCGAAGTGGGTGCCGCGGGTGGCGCTGTTGGCGCCGTTTTTCTTGGGAATCGCCCTACTTGGTCACTTCGAGCGAGTTCGCGAGTTCATCCGCAAGCCGTACGTCATCGCCGGGTTTATGTACTCCAACGGCGTGCGGGTCGACGAGGTGGAGTTCTATCGTCAGAACGGCATCTTGCCTTACTCGACCTATTCGTCGGTGACCAAAGTGACCGACGACAACAAGCTGGTCGCCGGCAAAGACCTGTTCGTCATCTCTTGCTCGCGTTGTCATACGACCGCCGGCATGAATGGCATCGACGCCAAGCTCACCAAGCTCTACGGCGAGCAGTGGGACGAAGCGCAGATGACCGCGTTCGTTCGCGGCATGCATCTGTCGCATCCCTACATGCCCCCCTTCCCTGGTACCGAACAAGAGGCCGCAGCGCTGGTCGCCTACCTGGTTGATCTGCATGAAAACCCGGCGGTGATCGAAGGCGCCCAAGAGGTCGGCATTCCGCATCCGATTGGCGTGGCCAAGCCGGATCAGCCGACTGGGCGACTCGATGATGGCAACGTCGCAGCGGCCCTGCCCGAGATTCTCAAGCAAGCCGAACGCACCCTCGACTAGATACGCACTTCCACGAAGATAACTACAAGGTTTCACCCGATGGATAACTGGATCTACCTGGCGGAGACGGTCGTGCCCCGCGATATCGCGTTGCCGTTGCCAGTCGATGCGGAAGTGTTGCGGAGCCTGCTGGTTCCGCTCTTCCTGCTGCATATCTTGTTCGTCAACCTGATGGTCGGCGGTACGGTGATGGCGACGATCTTTGAGTGGATGGGGTACCTGCGGCGCGAAGAGAAGTGGGATCGCCTATCCGAGAAAATCGCCGAGACGGTCACCGTCAACAAGAGCATGGCGGTGGTGCTGGGGGTGGGGCCGCTGTTGATCGTCAACTTGCTCTACACGCTCACCTTCTATTCCTCCAATGCGCTCACTGGGCATGCCTGGATCTTGATCGTGCCGCTGGTGACGCTCGCCTTTTTGCTCACTTATTTGCACAAGTACACCTGGCAGCGCTGCCAGAGCGGCGTTTGGAAATTGCTGCACATCTGGGTCGGCATGGGCTCGACCCTCCTCTTTTTGACGATTCCCTTCATCTTTTTGGGGAACGTCAACCTGATGAACTATCCCGACAAGTGGTACGACGTGCAGGGGTTCTTCGCCGCGCTGAACATTGGCAACGGCAACGTCTACTTCCGCTACATCCACTTCATGATCGCGTCGATCGCGGTGACTTCGCTCTTCCTGTGCATGTGGCTGACCTACAACGCGCGGGTGCGAGAGCAACTGCCGGCCGGGTTCACGTCGCCAGGCATCCGCCGCTTGTTCTATTCGATCGCCTTCTTTGTGACGATGGGCCAGTTTGTCGTGGGACCGACGCTGCTGTTGGTGTTGCCGCGAGTGGGGCTCAGCACGTTCATGCTGACGGCGATTTTGACCGGCGCTTGCTTGGGCGTGGTGCTGCTGGTGCTGATGCGGATCGAGATCATTTCCAGCGACGAGCGAATCGGCCGCCTGTGGGTGCCGATCTACTTCGTCTTCATGTTCGTCGCTTTCTCGATGGGCGCCGGACGTCAGCAGTATCGCGACAACTCGCTGCGGGAGTTCAACGAGGCGGTCGCCCAGCGGACCGCCGCCTTCCGGCACGAAGTCGACGCCTTCAATGTGGCGTTCGCCAAAGGAATGTCGGGGCCGCAGTCGGGCGAGCAACTGTTCAAGATGGTCTGCGCTTCGTGCCATCAGGTCGACGTCGACAAGTCGGCGCCAACGCTGAAAGAGATCTTCGAGCTGCACAAAGGAAAGCCGGAAGAGATTGTCGCCTGGGCGACGGCGCCCGGCTACAAGCGGAAGCAATACAACAAGATGCCGCCGATGGCCCACCTGGGCGAGGATAAGCTGGCCCTGATCGCCGAGTACATGTTGGAGGTCGGCAGCGGCAAGAAGGAACTGGTGATCGACGACTCGAACTGGATCCGCAAGCTCGATCAGGAGCAGGTCGCCCAGACCGCCATGGAAACCGACGGCGACGCCGAGCAAGGCGCCGCGCTGTTCGTCTCGCAAACCTGCGTCTCGTGCCACCGTGGCGTCGATGGCGCGAAACCGGTCGGACCGTCCTTGGAAGGAATCGCCAAGCGGCTGAAGAAGGAGGAGATCATCGAGTCGATCCTCGCCCCGTCGGCCAAGATTGCCGAAGGGTACGAAACCTGGAGCTTTCTCACCTTCGACGGTCAGGTACTCAGCGGTATGATCGTCGACGAGGACGAAGACGAGGGTACGCTGACCGTGCGGCAGAACGACGGCAAGCTCATCGAACTGGTCGAAGACGATCTCGACGGGATGAAGAAGCAAGACCTGTCGCAAATGCCCGGCGGCGTGGTCGACAATATCTCGCCCGAGCAACTGGCCGACCTGGTCGCCTACCTGCAATCGCTGGAGAAAACGGAGTAGTCGCCCGCAGCAAGTCGTAGGGCAGGCCGTGCCTGCCGGCATCGAAACCCACGCCACTCATCGGTCTACCTGCCCTACGGCGACCGGTGGCCAAGCGGATCATTTCCCAGGCACGGCCTGCCAAATGGGCCTGAGGAATCGAAACGGCGCCACGTTGGATGGGCGGCGAAATGGACAAGCAGCAAGCCGCCGACTTCGCCCGCTGGGAACGCGTGACCGTGGGCGGCGACAATCGACGTTGCCATGATCTGGTCGGCCCGTCCGGCGTGGCTTGCTTCCGGTCCCGCTACGGGGGCGGCGCGGCCGGGGGGAATGCGGCTCGCGACCCCTAAAATCGGTTCTTCCGTAAATCGCCAGGAGTGCGGGTTGCCGCCGAAATCGCTTCGGGGACGTTCAATTTCCACCGTCGACGGAAAACTGACGTTTGTGCTCAAAATTGGATCTATGTTTGGGAAATTTCGCTTTGCCGCGTGGATCGATCCCGCGGAAACCTCAGAAAAAGACGGCAGGAAAAATGTTGGGCATTATTCGTGGTTGGGTTGGATATCTGTCAGGTTCGAAATCGGCCAGCCGCATGACCGAGTCGATCGATATCGAGGCATATCAGGAAGCTCTCGGCAAAGTTGCCGCAATCGAACGCTCCAGCGCCACGATTGAGTTCGCAATGGATGGCACGATTCTGACTGCCAACGACGCATTCTTGACGACGATCGGATATACGCTGGACGAAGTCCGAGGGAAAAAGCATCGGATGTTTGTCGAGCCCGAATACGCCGACAGCCCCGCCTATCAAGAGTTTTGGGAATTGCTTAACCGCGGGCAATTTCACTCGGAACGTTTTAGGCGAATCGGCAAAGGGGGCAAAGAGGTCTACATCCAAGCGACCTACAATCCGGTGCTCGACGCTGCCGGCAAGCCGAAAAAAGTGGTGAAGTATGCGATCGACGTGACCAGCCAAGTACTGGCCGAAATCGAGGCGTCGCGCCTCAGAGATATGGTCGAGAACCTGCCGACGAACCTAATGTTCGCCGATCGCGAAAACATCATTCGCTACATTAATCCCGCCTCGCGGGCGTCGCTGCAGAAGATCGCTCACTTGCTGCCGGTCTCCGTCGATCAGGTAGTCGGCAGCAGCGTCGACGTCTTTCATAAAGACCCTAAGGAGCAGCGACGGATTCTCTCGGACATGAACAACCTGCCGACCAAAACGCAGTTTGAACTGGGCGAAGAGATTCTCTCGATCGAAGTCCACGCGATTCAAGATGAAAGCGGCGCCTTCATTGGCTCGATGGCGACCTGGCAGATTATCACCGAGTACGCCGCCATTCGGCGTCAGGTCGGCAAGCTGGGAGACGTCGGCCACACCGTCGCCCTTAACGTCGGCGACATGGCGTCGGCGATGCAGGAAATCAGTTCTAACGTCAATCGGACGGCCAGTCTCGCCAAGACGGCCGAGGATCAGTTCAAGACCGCTGACGTCTCCATCCAAGAACTGGGCAACTGCAGCGAGCAAATCGGCGAGGTCGTTTCCCTGATCCGCGAACTGGCCGAGCAGACGAATCTGCTCGCCTTGAACGCGACGATCGAAGCGGCTCGCGCCGGCGAAGCGGGCCGCAGTTTCGCCGTCGTCGCCAGCGAAGTCAAAACCTTGGCGACCGGCACCCGCGACGCCACAGAAAACATCGCCGAGCGCGTCGGTCGCATCAGCGACAGCATCGCCGAAGTGGTGAAGTCGACCAGCGAAATCGCCAAAGGGGTTTCGGAAGTGAGCCAAAACAGCACCACCGTCGCCGCCGCCATCGAAGAGCAATCGACCATCATCGGCGGGATGAAAGGGACGTCGGACGATTTGGTGAATCTGAGTATGGAACTGCAAAAGCTGTAAGCGGTCATCGCTTGCGGACGTCCGCCAATGTGGCGCATGCGTCGCCCCAAAAATCGCGCTAGGCGGAGCACAACGCGGTTTAGCGAGATAAGTTTGAGCGTTTTTTTGTCGCAGCGATCTGCCCTGCTGCGTCTCGGATCTACGGTTAATTGATTGCGTTTTCCCGCTCGCAACGGCGGGAAACTGGCAAATCGGTCGATAAACGAGCAACGGAGCAAGTTGGACAATGATTGAGACAAATACCGGTTGGTGGCATGCTTTTTCGCCTTTCCATTTGGCGGAGAAAAAAACGCCGGCTGCGATCGACATCGAAGAGCATCAAAACGCATTGGCGATCATCGCCGCGATAAAGCGGTCGAATGCGTCGATCGAGTTCACGATGGACGCCACAATTCTGACCGCGAATGACGCATTCTTACAGACGATGGGCTATTCGCTGGAAGAGATCCAGGGACAAAAGCACCGCATGTTCGTCGATCCCGAGGAAGCCGATAGCGACGAATACCAAGAATTTTGGGCGTCGCTCAATCGCGGCGAGTTCCGTTCAGAGCGTTTCAAGCGAATCGGCAAAGGGGGGAAAGAGGTCTACATCCAAGCGACCTACAATCCCATTCTCGACTCCAGCGGCAAACCCAAGAAGGTCGTCAAGTTTGCGATCGATGTGACGCGTCAGACGGTGGCCGAATTCGAGGCGTCGCGCTTGATGAACATGGTTGAGAACCTGCCGATCAACCTGATGTTCGCCGATCGCCAGAACATCATTCGCTACATCAATCCCGCTTCGCGGAAATCGATGCAGAAGATCTCGCATCTGCTGCCGGTCCCGGTCGAATCGGTCGTCGGGAAGAGCGTCGACATCTTTCATCAGCGTCCCGAGAAGCAACGGGCGATCCTGGCCGACGCCGACAACCTGCCGGTGAAGACGCAGTTTCAGTTGGGCAGCGAGGTGATAGACCTCGAGGTGAATGCAATCCGAGATCGCGATGGCAGTCACATTGGCTCGATGGCGACCTGGCAGATTATCACCGAGCACGCCGCCATTCGGCGTCAGGTCGGCAAGCTGGGAGACGTCGGCCACACCGTCGCCCTTAACGTCGGCGACATGGCGTCGGCGATGCAGGAAATCAGTTCCAACGTCAATCGGACGGCCAGTCTCGCCAAGACGGCCGAGGATCAGTTCAAGACCGCGGACGTCTCCATCCAAGAACTGGGCAACTGCAGCGAGCAAATCGGCGAGGTCGTTTCCCTGATCCGCGAACTGGCCGAGCAGACGAATCTGCTCGCCTTGAACGCGACGATCGAAGCGGCTCGCGCCGGCGAAGCGGGCCGCAGTTTCGCCGTCGTCGCCAGCGAAGTCAAAACCTTGGCGACCGGCACCCGCGACGCCACAGAAAACATCGCCGAGCGCGTCGGTCGCATCAGCGACAGCATCGCTGAAGTGGTGAAGTCGACCAGCGAAATCGCCAAAGGGGTGTCCGAAGTGAGCCAAAACAGCACCACTGTCGCCGCCGCCATCGAAGAGCAATCGACCATCATCGGCGGGATGAAAGAGACGTCGGACGATTTGGTGAGTTTGAGTGCGGAGTTGCAGAAGCTGTAAGTGGGGCGGGCAATCGTAGGCCGAATTGCGTGCGAGGGAAATGCGGCTGCGAGCATAAACCAGTTCTTCCCACCGGCTCCGCTATCCAGAGTAGTCTTCAAACAAACACTTGCTGAGCGTCGCCGAGCCAGGTTCGCTTAGCAGTCCGTTGAGAAAATCAACGGACTGCTAGGATGGTCTGGGTTAGCTGGGGCAATTCCATTTTTCGGACGGTTACGTTTTTGGGATTTTTTCAGTCAACGTTGGAGCTGCCTTACTGAAGAGTCCGAATTGCGTTACAAGGTTCGTGCTTCGGCCCTTCGGATTTGATTCGTCATTCGCTCCTTCGACATTCGTCATTGAACATCGGCCGGACTGCCTTGCTTGCGCTGCGGGCTAGGTTGGCGTTTCCCCGTCCGACGCCTCGGTCTCTACTTTGCCTGTCTTGAACCCCTTCCCACTGGTCTTCAAGAACTGCGGCGACGTGACGCCCATTGATAGGTAAATGCTCATCAGGCCGTCGACCGACATATCGACCGGGTGGACCGCTTCGCAGGGGACGAAGACGATGCCGCCGGTCATGGGGATCGGCGACGTTGGCAGGTAGACGCCGTGGTGGTCGACGCCATTGATGTCAAAGCGATCGGCCGTTGGCATCAGGGCCAGGATGCCGGCGCCATTTTCTTTGCCGAACATGACGAAGACCGCCTGCATGCCGCGGAGCTCCTCGTTGTCTCCCTTGTCGAGCATGCTGACCAGTTGCCGGGCAGTGCCATACAGCTTGCCGATCAGCGGGACGCGGCTGACGATCGAGTCGACGACCGCGGACAGGGTGTTCTTCAGCCCCATCTCGACCAGTACGCCAATGCCAAAGACGACCGCCAGCACGATCACCCAGCCCAAAATATAGGCGAGGGTCGAATCTTTCAGTTCGTCCGGTTGGCCATTCAAAATGCCGATGCGGATTAGCTGCTCGCCGACAAACGACGTGGGGCCGACGAATCCATCCAGAAATTCGACCAGCCAGATCACGATCATCCCGGTCAAGACCAGCGGCATGACCGCCAGAATTCCGGCTAAAAAGTAGCGTAAAAATCGTTGCCAGAGCGCAGAAGTGAGTCGTCGCATCGTCAATTTCCGAAAAGGTGCTTCATCAGGGCCGGATGAGACCGGCCGCTTGCGTGACTTGGAATCGGCTAGGAACTAGAATAACGGTTCTGCCTGCCACCTGTAGCCGCCATTTATTGGAAAATTCGGCGGCGCCTGCCCTAGGAGATTAACCCTTGATGAAGAGTTCAAGTTTTCACGTTGCTATCGGCCTGTGCTGCCTGTCGGTTGCGTCGCTCGTTTCGGCCGATGAATGGAAAAGCGGCATCGAGTGGCCAGAGCCTCCCCAAGTCGATCCCGGCGCGACGTCGACCGACGCTCCTTCCGACGCGATCGTGCTGTTTGACGGCAAAGATCTGTCGAAGTGGGACGGCGGCGAGAAGTGGATTATCAAAGATGGCTACGCCGAAGTGGCGAAGGGTGGGATCACCACCAAAGACAAATTTGGCGACATGCAGCTGCATCTGGAGTTCGCTTCGCCGGCCGAAGTGAAAGGTTCCGGCCAGGGACGCGGCAACAGCGGCGTCTTCCTGTTTGGCAAGTACGAAGTGCAGATTCTCGACTCGTACGACAATCCGACCTATTTTGACGGCCAGTCTGCGTCGATCTACAAGCAATCGCCCCCGATGGTCAACGCGTCGCGGAAGCCGGGCGAGTGGCAAACCTACGACATCATCTTCAACGCTCCGACGTTCAAAAAAGATGGTTCGTTCGACAAGCCGGGGCATGTGACGGTGCTGCACAACGGCGTGCTTGTGCAGAACAACTTCGAGCTGCTGGGCGCCACCAAGTGGGATAGCCCGCCGAAGGTCGAAAAGCACGGTCCGAAGGGGAAAATCTCGCTGCAGTTCCACTGGAATCCGGTCCGCTTCCGCAATATCTGGGTGCGGGAACTGAACCCGCTGGTTGGCAAAATGCCGGAGCCCAAACCGACCGAAGAAGCGAAGCCGGAAGTGAAGAAAGAATCGGAGCCGGTCGCCGAAAAGCCGGCTGAAAAAGCTGCCGAAGAGTCGGCCAAGTAGCGACCCGGCGGTCAGAGCCGCCAATTGGGCAAATCTTGACGCCGCTAGCGACCTGTCGCAGCGGCGTTTTTTCGTGCCCCCCAAGCGGCTGCCGGGGCTGGTTTAGAAGGGTGGTTTTGCGTCGTAAATGCCGAGGGAACCGGGCGTTACCGCGATTGTTACACAACTATTACGAACCTGGGACGTTCCGTTTACTCACTTTGACTCGACACTACTTACAATCACTGCGAATGAAATCAGGCGACTGATCGCGGAAAGATGGATTTCCCGCGTAGCGTCGCGACCTCTCCCCCCAGGGATTGATGAGCTACCATGTCGATTGTCACTGATGAAAACCGAGAAGCGGGAGACGACTTCGAAAAGGACGCCGTCTCGCAAGAGGATTGGAACGAATCCAATCTGGTTACCGAAACCAAGCCGGCCGCAAAGAAGAATGTGACGAAGAAAAAGCGTCGCATCGAGCCGCCGATCGCCGAAAAACTGCGTGATCGTTACAAGACCGGGTTCGCCTGGATCATTTTTGGCTGGATCGCGATGATTCACGTCGTCGCGTTGGCCGCCCCGTTCTACTTCTCGTGGAGCGGATTCGCGCTGTTCATTGCGTTCTATTACCTGACCGGCTGCGTCGGCATCACGCTCGGTTTCCACCGGCTGCTGACGCATACCAGCTATCAGGTTCATTACCCGACCCGGATGGTGCTCGCCTTCATTGGCGGCCTGGCTGGCGAAGGTTCGGCGCTTGACTGGGTCGCGATGCATCGCAAGCATCACGCCCATAGCGACCAGGAAGAAGATCCTCACTCGCCGATCCATGGCGGTTTGTGGTCGCACATCTTGTGGCTCTTCCCGTTCCGCAACGCCGCCGAACAACGTTCGATCCACGAACGTTGGGCGCCCGACTTGTTGAAAGAGCCGGGCATGCGGTTCCTGAACTACGCGTTCATCCCGTCGCACCTGGCGTTGGGAGCGTTGATGGCGTATGCCGGTTATTGTTACGGCGGCTCCTACTACGCGACGTCGTGGGTGTTGTGGGGGATGTTCGCTCGCCTGGTGGTCGTGCTGCACGTCACCTGGTTTGTGAACTCGGCCTCGCACATCTGGGGCTACACCAACTACGAAACGACCGACCAAAGCAAGAATCTGTGGTGGGTCGGCCTGACCGCCTTCGGCGAAGGCTGGCACAACAACCACCACGCCTATCCGCGGATGGCCAACCATGGTCACAAGTGGTGGGAGTTCGACCTGACCTACAACATCATCCGCGTGATGAAGATGACCGGTCTGGCCTGGAACGTGGTCGACTACAAAAAGAAAAGTCGAGACGGCTCGGCGATTCACTAATCGCCGTTACCGCTGCATAAGAAAGAGGGCCGCTTGGCCCTCTTTTTTTGTGCGCTGATGGAGCGTTGGCTTCGTCTCTAACGCAGTAAGAATAAGTAGGTTGGTTGGGTGCAGCGCAGCGAAACCCAACCATGCGTTTGCAAGCGAAGAAGGTGGTTGCGCAAGCGGCCGGCGTTGGGCTGCCAAATGACCTTTATTTCGCTTGCTCCACCCACCCTACGGCGATAGATAATTGCTTCTTACTCCGCAGCCGGCTCTTCGGGCGCCGCTTCTTCCGGCGGATCTTCCACGGGCGTTCCGCTCGCCAAGAACTGGTACCCCGCGTCGCGGATCGTGATGAAGTGGTGCGGGTTCGACGGATCCGGTTCAAACAGCTTGCGGAGTCGCAAGATGAACTGGTCGGGCGCCCGGGTGATGATGTTGGGGGACATCTCCCAAACTTCGGTCAGCAGCTCATTGCGGGGGATGATGCGGCCTTCGTTTTGGCAGAAATAGCGCAATAGCTTCGCTTCGAGCTGCGTCAGGCGGACCGTCTTGTCGCCGATCGACACCTGGAACGAGTCAAAGTCGATTTTGACGGCGCCCTTCGCGGCGTCGAACTGGAAAACGTGCATCGCGGCCGGCTCTTCCTGGTGGCGCTGCTGGTCGCGGCGATTGCGGGCCGCCAGCAGGTTTTTCACCCGGCTGATGAATTCATCCAGATCGAACGGTTTCATCATGTATTGGTCGGCGCCGACGTCGAAGCCCCGCTTGCGATCTTCCGACAGGGTACGAGCGCTGAGGATCAAGATCGGCATGTCCTCACCATTGGCCCGGATCGTCTCGCAAACGGCGTAGCCGCTCATGCCGGGGAGCATCAGGTCAAGAATCACCAAGTCGATTTGCCGTGGGTTCTTTTCGACCACTTCCAGCGCGCTGCGTCCATCCTCGACGACCGTCACCTCAAAGCCTTCCGCTTCTAGGTTATAGCGGATGCCGATCGCCAAGTGCGCTTCGTCCTCGACCACCAAGATCCGAGTCTGTTCTTTCGCCTTTCCACCGTGCATCGGCACGACGTCCTCTCTTCTCTTAAGCTGCGTTCTGTTCTGCGTCGCTGGGTAAACCGCCAATCAGCGGCCGGGCTCCCGGCAGGGTCACGATAAACCGGGTACCCTGCCCTTTCCGCCCGTCCAATACTTTAACGGATCCTTTCAGGCGTCGCACGAGCGTCCGCACGATATAAAGTCCGAGCCCGGTTCCCGGTTTTTCTCTTTGCAACTCCAGCCCCAAGCGGACGAACCGCCCGAAGATCTTTCGCCGCATTCCTTTGGGGATGCCCGGCCCGTTGTCGGAAACCTCGACCACCGCGCGCTTTTGGCTGTCGAGCCGCAGAAAGACCTCGATCAACGCGTCGTTGCCCGAGTATTTCATCGCGTTGTCGATCAGGTTGCGGAAGATGATGTCGAGGTCTCCGTGATAGCTATGCATGACGCATGGCTCGAGGTGGAACTGGATCATCTCGCGCGGCGCCCGGTAGAGCAGCAGCGTCGACTCGGCGCAGCCGATCAGCAACTTGTCGAGCCGGATCTCTTCCGCCTCGGCCTCGTCGTCGCGGCTGCGGTCGAGCCGACCCGCCTCGAGCAGGTGGTTGATCAGGTGATCGAGCCGCTCGACGTCTTTCAGCATCGTGTCGTAAAACTCGGCCGCTTCTTCCGCCGAGACCTTCAGCCGGTTGAGCGTCTGGAGGTAGAGTTTCAACGAGGCGATCGGGCTCTTCAGCTCGTGGGTGACGCTGTCGATAAAGTTGGCCTGGCGGATCGTCAGGTTGATCGATTTAATCGATAGCACCATGTAGAAAATCACCCCGCCCAGCACCGTGGCCAGAAACGTGGCGCCAATCGGCAGGATCGTCCAGTAGAGGTTCGCCGAATCTTCGTCGTTGTAGGCGCCCCACACCGTCAGCAGCACCCAGCCAACGATCAACACCACCAACAGCACGATCATAATGACCGCAATGGTAACGGGAATGCCGATCGGACGTCGGGAGGTGGACATGGTAGACTCAGTGGCAGCGGTTCATTCGATCTGGCGACGATACCAGATTCGTCATTATATCCGGACTTGTGCCGGATCGCAGCGTCAGCGAAATTCAGTTCGAGTGATTAACGCGCCACGGGCGTTTGCATACGCAAGTCGAGCGGTTTTGGCGTCCGATCGCCGTCCATTTTCTTCGATTAGGTGGAACGAACTATGAATCAGCCGAACGCCGCAATCCGGCCGGCACTTATTCTGTTGTTGATCGCAGGGTGTGCGGCCGAAGCGCCTCGGCCGGAAAGCGAGCCTAAGCCGCCCGCCGCCGCCCAGACGCAGACAAGCGACGCTGGCGAACCGATTGAATTCCCCGAATTTGGCCTGGCGCTCGTTACCCCGCCAGGTTTTGTCGAATCGGACAAGTTCGCAGGGTTCATCGAAGAGGGAAACACCGGGGCGGTCATGCTGACGTATTTGCCGGCGCCGTTTGAAGAAATGCGGTCGACGTTTCTAACCGAAGCGATCGAGAGGAATCCGAACGTCAAGGTGATCGATCAGCAACAGTTGCAAGTGCAGGGAATGGATGGCTACCTGACCGAAGCGAACGCTCTGCAGGGACTGCAAGGTCTGCGGCAATGGAACCTGGCGTTTGGCGATGACAAGCAAACTTACATTGTTGCGGGGATTGTGCCGAAGGAGCGGGCTGATGAGCTGCGGGCGAAATTTGTGAAATGCCTGGCGTCGGTCACGATCATTCCTCGCGTACGTCCCGTCTTGCATGAGTACGAGGTGGTCGAGGGGCTGAAGGAAACTCCCGAGACGTTTGTGAAGGGCGCGACGCTCATGTCCGTGTCAGGAACCGAGGAGGACGTGACCGGCGATGCCGTCCGATTTATTATCTTGCCGATGCGAGAACGACGCAACGTCAGCGATGTTCTGCCGGACATCGTGAAAAGTCAGCTTGCCGCGTATGCCATCGTCGCTCCGGATCAGATGGAATCCGAGCAAGAAGTGACGATCGATGGCCTGCAAGGAATCGAGCTGAAAACGCATGGGATCGCTCGCAACACAGAGGACAAACAGGTTGCAATCTACTACGTCGGGCTCGCATTTCCGGAAGGAGGTTATGTAAGCCTGGTCGGCGTTTGTCCGGCGGCGGACGAAGAAGAGTGGTTCCCCAAGTTTGAACAAGGGGCGAAGTCGTATCGCCGTAAGAAAGATTCGTAGACGTGGGTCTTCGCCTGCATTGGCAGAGGTCAGAGGGCGAACCGCCTGATCCCGATTCGCCCTCGAGGTACGATTCAATCAGGCGGGCGCAGCCGCTGTCTGCGTCTCCGCAGCTGCCGTGTTCGCTGCGGCAGGAACCGGGCGACGCAGCACCTTTCGCCGCTGGAGCTTTTCGCGCAGTTGCGACTCGGTGTAAGGATGCGCGAGACGACGATAATCGGCAGGCTAGCGTCCTGGCGACGGATCTCGCGGATCAGGCGAATCGCTTCTCCCTGATCGAGGCGGTGCTGGCCGTCAGCGTGCCGCGCGTAGAGAAAAAAGGGGTTTTTGGGCAGCATTTCTCGGAACTGCGGCTTTCCTGTTTCTCGGCGCTTTTGTGGGGCATCGCTCCGTGGCCGCTGCTGGTTTCTGCTAAGTTGAAAAGCTTCTCCCGCTGGGAAACGGCGCGTTAAGGCGACTGGTTATCCTTGGGGAGAAGGACCGCACTTTGACCTGCCATCACTGACCCACCTGCATGCGACCGACTGACTACGCCAAGCTGACCGTTTTGGCCTCGATCTGGGGCGCCTCGTTTCTGTTGATGCGAATCATGGCGCCCGCGCTCGGACCCTTCGGACTTGCGTCGAGTCGGCTGCTGATCGCCGGAATCATCCTGTCGATCTGGTTCACGGCCCGCGGATTGCAGATCGAGTGGCGCCGGAACTGGCGGCAATACACCGTGATCGGCCTGTTGAATGCGGCGATTCCATTCACCATGTTCGGCGTTGCGGCGCTCTACATCCCGGCTGGATACTCGGCGGTGATCAACGCCACGACGCCGATCTTTGGCGTCGTCTGGAGCTCAATCGTCTTTAAAGATCACCCGACGCCGATGATGATCGTCGGGGCGATCCTTGGTTTGGTGGGCGTCG
This sequence comes from Blastopirellula retiformator, assembly GCF_007859755.1. Lineage (NCBI taxonomy): Bacteria > Pseudomonadati > Planctomycetota > Planctomycetia > Pirellulales > Pirellulaceae > Blastopirellula > Blastopirellula retiformator. Next base: position 51,300 of record NZ_SJPF01000002.1, read on the forward strand.
GCTTGATCGCGGGACTCGGACCGGTCGAACCCTCTTGGACGCTGCTCCTGTCGATCGGCGCCTGTCTGACGGCGGCCGTTTGCTACTCGGCGGCCGGCGTCTATATCAAGACCCACACTGGGCGGCTCAAGCCGATGGGCGTCGCCAGCGCCGCGCAATTGATTGGCGGATCGCTATTGGTCCCCGGCTTGGCGTTTTACCCTCCCACCCCGTCCCTCTTTACGCCCACGGTGATCGCGGCGACGATCACGCTGGCCCTGCTCTGTAGCGCCGTCGGCTTTGTGCTGTATTACCAATTGCTGGCCGATTGTGGCCCGACCAAGGCGCTGACGGTCACCTACGTCGTGCCGGTCTTCGGCGTGTTGTGGGGATCGCTGTTTTTGGGGGAAGAGATCACGCCGGTCATTGTCGGCGGGATGTTGCTGGTGATTGGCGGGACGTTCTTACTGGTTCGCCGGCACTAATTTCGCCTGGTGAGATTTTGGTCCTTCGGGGTTTCTTGTGGGTCGCCGCAAAAAGTGGGGATCTCATCAACAAAGGCAGGGCTATCTTCATCTGCGCCGACCATCAATCGCCTGTGAGGGCGAGCGATCGACGGTCGGCTCCGATGAAGGCGGCAACCACCGTTATTTTCCGAGTAAATTCAAGAGCCCAGCCACTTACTGGCGAAAGCTTCAGGCAAGCGATGGCGACGAAAATGCCTCCCATGCTTGATCGAAACTGGTCAATTGTTCAGATTGGCGACCCACAAAAAAGCCGGATGGACCAAAATTATCGCCGTTTGACGTTCGCTGCTCATCTCTTGAGTTGCCGGAGGACAATCTCCGTCGGAATGAAAATTTGGAGGAGTAGAATTGCCAGCGAGTTGGTATACTACAGCTAACCCACCTTGAGACTCATGCACCCTTGCAATCCCACCGAGTCCCTTACGCGGTCCCACCTGAGAAGCGGAAATGATAGCTGCAAGAACAACGCCTTGGGCGATTGCTCTTATTACGCTGTGCCTGTCGAGTTTGGCCAGTGGAAAGGAAGCGATCGACGCCACGTCGCCCCAGCCGACGCTACAGCAGTTGAAATCGTCCGGGCCACAACGCTCAAGCTATCGTCAGCAGCAAAAGCCAACCGCCGGCGAAGTTCCTCAGCCGCAGCTGGATACGTTCCGCCAAGACGTGCTGCCGATTCTGACGCAGAATTGCATCGACTGCCACGGACCCGATACGCAGGAAGGCAACGTTCGGCTCGACATGCTCGATCCTGATTTGCTCAACGGCGAAGATGCGCATTGGTGGGTCGAAGTTCGGGCGGCGATCAGCAAAGGGGAAATGCCGCCGGCCGACTACGGCGCGCTCACCGCAGATGATCAGGCCCACGTGATGGATTGGCTGACCGGCGAAATTCAGAACGCCTCGTTGGTGCGCCGCGCTCGCGAAGATCATTCCTCGTTCCGTCGTCTATCCCGCTACGAGTTCAACTACGCGCTGCAAGACTTGCTTGGCCTTCCGTACGATTTCTCCGGCGATCTGCCTCCCGATCCGGTCTCGGAAGATGGCTTCCAGAACAGTTCCGAAATGCTGCAAATGTCGACCGTGCAGTTCGGATACTTCCGCGAGCTGAGCCGCGCCGCTTTGCAAAAGGCGATCGGTCCGGCACAGCAGCCGGCGCCGATCTATTGGGGCGTTTCGTTCCATGACCGGGCCGAAAAAGAGTGGGCTGGCCACGAGCGGCAACTGGCCAAGGTTCGCAAAGATCTCGCGGACAAACCCGAGAAGTTGGAAGCGGAACTGAACAAACTGACCAAGCGGTTTCATGGCCGATCGCGTGAAGCGTTCTACAAGAACCTGGAGACCGGCCAGACCGAGACGGTTGAGTGGAGCTACAACGGCGCGAGATGGGCCTGGCGACCTTCGGCCAAGCCGCCGGTTACGCCGCAGCCGGCCGGCGACGTCGTTATTATTCCGCGTGGTCAAGGTTTGATTGTCGAGTTGGGAGATACCGTGCCGAACGAAGGGACGCTTCGCGTTCGCGTTCGCGCGTCACGCACTTCCGCCGATGCGACGTACGCCCCCAGCTTGCGCCTGCAATTCGGTTGGCACGCCAGCAACAACTCGGCCGCCGCCTCGGTGATTAGCGAGCGCGACCTGCCAATCGACGCTTCGCCCGATGCGCCCAAGTTTTACGAGTTTGAGGCGCCGCTTAGCGAGGTCTATCCGCGCAACTCGGTCCGCGGCGTCAGCAAGATGGGAAAGACGCCGAGCCCGTCTGAGTTCATCAAGCTGGTCAATCGCTCGGTCGCCAACGAAGACATCCAAGTCGACTACGTCGAAGTGACCGCGCCGGTCTATCAACAATGGCCGCCGCAGTCGCAGGCCAACATCTTCTTTGATAGCGAGCAAGAGAGCGACGAGCCGGCATATGCCCGCGAGGTTCTCGAAAGGTTCATGACCCGAGCCTGGCGGCGCGAGGTGACGCCGGAAGAGGTCGATCGCAAGCTCGCGCTATTCGGCAAGCTTCGCCCGCAGTGCGAAGACTTTCAGACGGCGATGATTGAAGTGCTGTCGACCGTGCTCGCCTCGCCGCAGTTCCTGTATGTGGTCCGTACCGATCAGGCGGAAGCGGCCGACGACTACCAGTTGGCGACTCGCCTGGCGATGTTTCTGTGGTGTAGCGTGCCGGATGAAGAACTGATCAAGCTCGCTGCGCATGGCGAGTTGCGTGATCCGCAGGTCCTCGAGCAGCAGGTCGAGCGGATGCTGGCCGACCCGCGTAGTGGTCGATTCTCACAACAATTTGTTCGGCAATGGCTGGGGATGGAGTTGCTCGATCACCTGGCGGTCGACAAAAAGGTCTACCCACAGTTCGACAAAGAGCTGAAAGCGGCGATGCAAGAAGAGCCGGTTCTGTTCTTTAGCGAAGTGCTGCAGTCCGATGCCAGCGTGCTCGACTTCTTGCATGCCGACTACGCCGTGGTCAACGAACGCCTGGCTCGCCACTATGGGATCAAGGGCGTGGAAGGAAACGATTTCCGCAAAGTGTCGCTCGACGAAGGTAGCCGCCGCGGTGGGCTGATGACCCAAGCGGGCCTGCTGGCGATGAACTCCGACGGCAAAGATTCGCACCCGCTGAAGCGCGGCATCTGGATGCTTGAAAGTTTGCTCAACGATCCTCCCCCGCCGCCGCCGGCTGCGGTGCCGGTGATCGATCTGGCCGATCCGGAGATCGCCAAACTGACGCTAAAGCAGCGGATCGAACAACATCGCGATCAACCTGCCTGCAAGTCGTGTCACGCGAAGATCGACCCCTGGGGAATTGCGTTTGAAAACTTTGACGCGATCGGCCGCTTTCGGACCGAGGTGCAAGGCCAACCGGTCGACGCTTCGAGCCTGCTGTTCAATCAGCAGAAGTTGGCGGGAGTCGACGGACTGAAACGGTACTTGCTCGAGAACCGTCAGGACCAATTCGTCCGGGCGATGGTCCACAAGCTGACCACCTACGCCCTGGGGCGACCCCTCACCTTTGGCGATCACGCCGAAGTCGATCAGATTACCGCCGAGGTTCGCCAACACGGCGACGGGCTCGGCACGATGATTACCGCGATCGTTCGCAGCGACTTGTTTCAAGCGAATTGACGACGTACGCAACCCCATCATGACACGCAGCTGAGACACGACGTCTCACCCTTAGATTGAACCGGGCCAAGTAACCTTGCCCAGCACTTTCTCGCCCCACGCGAAAGTGCGGTTCCCCAAACAGAACCGAGAAGGACTATCGAGATGATTCAAAATATCGCCTCTCTTGACCGTCGTCGATTTCTGCGTGGCGCGGGGATCGCTCTCGCATTACCGTGGCTCGAATCCTTCTCGACGGCGGTCGCCGGCGCTGCCGCACAGCCCAGCGACCGCAAACGGTTCGCCGCCTTTTATCTGCCTGACGGCGTGCCGATGCCGCTGGCCGATGACCCGTCGTACGAAGATTGGGCCTGGTTCCCGCATGGGGCCGGCAAAGACTTTAAGTTGACCAAGTGCCTGGCCCCGCTGGAACCCTTGCGCGGTGAAACGACGATCCTGTCGGGCTTCTCGCACCCGTCGGCTCGCAGCGTGCATGGCCACTCCAACGCCGACCAATTTTTGACCGGCGCCAACACCGGCCCGTCGGGCGAATACAAGAACACGATCTCGCTCGATCAGCTGTTTGCCGAGCATGTGGGCGATCAAACCCGCTTCTCATCGCTGGTGATGTCGACCGACGGCGGAACCGGCACGCCCCGCGGCGCCCAGACGTTGTCGTTCAACCGCAGCGGTCGCGCGATCCCGGCCGAGAACAAGCCGAAGCGAATCTTCGACATGCTGTTCGTCAAGAATGACGCCGACGCCGCCCGACGGTTGGCGTTGTCGCAAAGCTCGCTCGACGATCTGCTGGCCGACGCCAAGTCGCTGCGGCGGATGCTCTCGGAGCATGATCAGGAGACGCTCGACGAGTACCTGCAGTCGGTCCGCGAAACCGAACTGAAAGTCGAAAAGGCGAAACGCTGGGCCAACATCCCGCTGCCGCAGGTGAACGTCGACCATTTGCAACTCGACATCGGCCCGGACGATCCGCGGAACTACCTGCAGGCGATGTTCGAGCTGATCTACCTGGCGTTCAAGACCGACTCGACCCGCGTGGCGACCTATCAACTGGGCCGCGAAAACGGCGTTGGCGCCAGCGACTACCTGGCTCGGGCGGTCGGCTTTAACCTGACGCATCAGCTGACCCACAATACCAAGAACCCCGACGGCTGGAAGAACTTCGGCATCTACTGCGCCTTTATCAGCGAAGAGTATGGCCGCTTCGTGCAGAAGCTAAAATCGACGCCGGAACCGGACGGCGCCGGCAACATGCTCGACAATACGCTGGTGATGTTCGGCTCGGCTTCCAGCGCCTTCCACCTGTCGCGCAACTACCCGCTGCTCTTGTCGGGCGGCAAAAACATGGGCTTCAAGCATGGCCAGTACCTGAACTACGGCCCGCAAAAACCGCAAGGCGGCGCCTGGCTCGGCGGTCGCGAACCGTGGCAGATCAAATCGAACCACGAAGACCAACCTCTGGCCAATCTGTACGTGACGATGCTACAGCGTTTGGGCGTTGAGACCGACGCCTTCGCCGATAGCACCGGGACAGTCGCCGAGGTCTAAAAACCTCAACATTAGCCCTTGCGCTGCGGGCTAGTGTTGGGATGAAAAAAGGCTGGTCCAGGTGAACCAGCCTTTTGTTCGTTAACCTCAAACCAGAACGTTAGTCCCAGTTCAGCGCCCCAGAGCTTTGGTATTCGGTGACCCGGGTTTCGAAGAAGTTCTTTTCCTTCGCCAGGTCCATCGTTTCGCTCATCCAGGGGAACGGGTTGGTCTTCGAGTCGAATTGCTTCGGCAGGCCGATGCGTTCGACGCGGCGGTCGGCGACGTAGTGGACGTAGTCGCGGAACAGGTCGCGGTTCAGGCCCAGGATGCCGTTGGGCAGGCAGTCGCCGGCGTATTCGATTTCCAGTTCGACCGCCTGTTTGATCAGGTCGATGATCTCGGCCTGGAACTCGGGCGTCCACAAATCGGGGTTTTCGGCCTTGATTCCGTTGATCAGGTCGATGCCGAAGTTCAGGTGAACCGTTTCATCCCGCAGGATGTACTGGAACTGTTCGCCGATGCCGGTCATCAGGTTGCGGCGGTGGAACGACAGCACCATCACGAAGCCCGTATAGAAGAAGATCCCTTCCATGATGATGTAGTAGCCGATCAGGTTCTTGAGAAACGCCTGAAGGCCTTCGTAGGTATTGGTGCTGAAGTCCGGGCTGAGGACTTCGGCGGTTAGCCTCATCTCGAACTCGTCCTTGCGGGTGATCGCCGGGACTTCGTGATACATGTTGAAGATTTCCCCTTCGTTCAGGCCGAGGCTTTCGACCACGTAGAGGAAGGTGTGCGAGTGAACCGCTTCTTCAAACGCCTGACGCAGCAGATACTGACGGCATTCGGCGTTGGTGACGTGCTTGAAGATCGCCAGCACCAGGTTGTTGCCGACCAGGCTTTCGGCGGTCGAGAAGAAGCCGAGGTTCCGCATGATGACCAGACGTTCGTCTTCGGTCAGCTTGTCGCTGCGCCACGTTTCGATGTCTTTGGTCATCGGCACTTCGGTCGGCATCCAGTGATTGGCGCAACCGTTCAGATAGTGCTCCCAAGCCCAGTGGTACTTTAGCGGCATCAACTGATTGACGTCGACCTGCGAGCAGTTGACCAGCCGCTTTTCGCTGGCCTTCACGCGTGAACCGTCGCCCGTTTCCAGTTGGCTATCGACGCTGGGAATAGACATGTGGATCGGCTCCGTTGGGTTTGTATTGCGAATGAATAAGCGAATGGTTGGGTTGCGTCGCAAACTAACCCGAGGCGCGAGCCGAGGGAAAGCGTTTTGAGATCTCAAATGACGATCGCCCGTCCTGTTGGGGCAATCGAAATCGGTCATCTGCTGGCAACCACATTCCCTCGGCTTGCGCCTCGGGTTAGTGTCGTTTGCTGCAGCCGGGCACGTTCTGTGGCCGGCTGCTGGATATCAACGAAAGAGGACGACTCCCCTTACTGGCACGACTCGCAGTCGCCGTCCAGGTTGCAGGTCTTCGGCTGCTCGGGCGGCAGCTGATCGAGGATCGCGTTCGGATCGGCGCCCGGTTCGACGGCCGCTTCGCCGCGATCAACGCGGATGTCGGACGACGCACTGGAGTTCTTCATCCAGCGGGGCTGAATGCCAAAGCGGTTGACGTCGATCGTCGACTTTTCGACCTGCGTCGCACTGAGCGTGCGGAGGTAGTAGGTCGTCTTCAGGCCGGTGGTCCAGGCCAACATGTACATGTCGTGCAGCTTGCGGCCGCTCGGCTGAGCCATGTACAGGTTGAGCGACTGACCCATGTCGATCCACTTCTGGCGACGGGCCGCACACTCGATCAGCCACTTCGGCTCGACCTCGAACGCGGTCAGGTAGCGGAGCCTCAGCTCTTCCGGCACGCGATCGATTTCGGTCAGTTCGCCGTCGTAGTACTTGATCGCTTCGACCATGTCGCTGTCCCACAAGCCTTCCGCCTTCAGGTCTTGGACCATGCGAAGGTTGAGTTGCGGGAACTCGCCCGACAGGTTGCTCTTCACGAACAGGTTCTTGTAGGTCGGTTCGATCGACTGCGAGACGCCGACAATGGTCGAGATCGTCGCCGTCGGGGCGATCGCCATGACGTTGCTGTTACGCATGCCATGCTCGCGGATCGAGTCGCGAACGACTTGCCAATCCAAGGTCGTGCTGCGATCGACTTCGATCGGCAAGCCGCGTTCTTGCTCTAGCAGTTCGAGCGAGTCGATCGGCAGGATGCCGCGATCCCACTTCGACCCTTCGTAGGTCGGGTACGAGCCGCGTTCGGCCGCCAGTTGCGACGAAGCGAGGATCGCGAAGTAGGAGATCGCTTCCATGCTGCGATCGGCGAATTCGACCGCTTCCTGGCTGGCGTAGCTGACGCCGATCGCGGAAAGCGCGTCTTGGAAGCCCATCAGGCCCATGCCGACCGGGCGATGACGCTGGTTCGAGTTCTTCGCTTCCGGCGTCGGGTAGTAGTTGATGTCGATCACGTTGTCGAGCATGCGGGAGGCGGTGGTGACCGTCTCACGCAGCTTGTCCAGGTCGAGCTCGCCATTCTTGACGTGGGCGACCATGTTGATGCTGCCCAGGTTGCAGACCGCGATTTCGTCCTTCGACGTGTTGAGCAGAATCTCGGTGCAGAGGTTGCTGCTGTGGACGACGCCGACGTGATCCTGCGGCGAACGGACGTTCGACGGATCTTTCCAGGTGATCCACGGGTGTCCGGTCTCGAACAAACGGGTCAGCATCTTCCGCCACAGTTCGTTGGCCGGCAGACGACGGAACAGACGCATCTTGCCTTCGTCGGCTAGGCGTTCGTACTCTTCGTAGCGAGCCTGGAAGGCGGAACCGCACAGGTCGTGCAGGTCGGACGTTTCGTCCGGGCTGAACAGCGTCCAGTCGCCCCCGTCGCGAACCCGCTTCATGAACAGGTCGGGGATCCAGTTGGCCGTGTGCATGTCATGCGTACGGCGGCGATCGTCGCCCGTGTTCTTGCGAAGATCGAGGAACTCTTCGACGTCCAAGTGCCACGATTCGAGGTACGAGCAGACGGCGCCCTTTCGCTTGCCGCCTTGATTGACGGCGATCGCGGTGTCGTTGACCACCTTCAGGAACGGAATCACGCCCTGGCTTTGGCCGTTGGTTCCCTTGATGTGGGAGTTGGTGGCGCGAATGTTGGTCCAGTCGTTGCCCAGACCGCCGGCCCACTTGGACAGCATCGCGTTGTCCGACACGACCTTGAAGATGTGTTCCAGGTCGTCGTCGACCGTGCTTAGGTAGCACGAGCTGAGCTGCGGGTGGAGCGTGCCGGAGTTGAACAACGTCGGCGTGGCCGAGGTGAAGCGGAAGGTCGAGAGAATGTTGTAGAACTCGATCGCCCGCTCTTCTTTGTTCTCTTCGTTCCAGGCCAGACCCATCGCAACCCGCATCCAGAAGTACTGGGGCGTTTCGATGCGGCGACCTTCGATGTGCAGCAGGTAACGATCGTAGATCGTCTGCAGACCGAGGTACGGGAAGGCGGCGTCACGTTCTGGACGCAGCGCGGCCGAGATTCGCTCTAGATCGTACTCGCGCAGTCGCGGCGCCAGGCGATCGGCGGCGATGCCGGTCTCGATGTAGTTGGAGAACTCACGACGGGTGACGTCGGCGATGTCTTCTTTGGGGTGGAGGCGACCGAGGGCCTCGTTGTAGATCACCATCAGCATCAAGCGGGCGGCGACCTTGTCGTAGTCGGGGTCCCGTTCGATGCGCGAACGCGAAGCGAGGATCATCGCCCGGTAGATCTCTTGCGGCGTGATGCCGTCGTAGAGCGAGCGGTAGGTCTCTTCGACCAGCTCTTCGGCCGAGCAGTTTTGCTCCAGGCCGCGAACCGCCGAGTAGATGCGACGACGCAAACGGGTCGAGTCGAACGGCTCTTTCGTGCCGTCTTCCTGCTTGATGTTGATCCGCGGGGCGATCAGGTTGCCGTCGCTGTCGGCGGCGCGAAGGGCACGCAGCTTGGCATGCTCTTCACGATACAGGATGTAACGGCGAGCGACCGAGAAGTGGCCGTGCCGCATCAATTGGATTTCGACCGCGTCCTGAATCGTTTCGACGTCGACCCCGTCACGGCTGAACGGGCGGCTTTCGATCTGATCGATGACCGCTTCCGAGATGCTTTTGACTTGGGCTTCGAGCGAGTTCTCGAGCTCCTGGTCTTCCGGCAGGCCGATTTCGGCTCGGAAGGCCTTGCCGATCGCGTAGTGCACGCGAACAGCGTCGAACGAAATGATGCGGCCGTCCCGTTTACGAACTTCCAGGGTGGTGGTGACGCCGGAGGTGACAGTCGTCATGACATCTGCTCCTTCGAGGGGTTCTTCCTGAACCGGCTTGCGGCCGGATAAGGCGCTAGATTGAGATTCCATGGTTGTTGCTTCCAATGCGAATGGTTGGGATCTCCCGGCCGAACATCAAAGTTCGTCCGATGAGGGCGGCAGCAGGGTCTTGCTCCGCGAACAAAATAGAAGCGCGCGTATCAACGCACCGTCTTCCTTGACGCGTAGGTCCTCGTAGATGAGGACCGCCAGACTCCTGATCCGCTTCCCCCCACGCGAGTGGAGTTTTGCGGTTCAAGCTGCTAGCGACGCTGGCAGCTTGAATGCGAGGGCAGCAATCTTTGCCCACAGCATATTGTGCCAGGGCTTTCACCGAAGCACAAGATCCTGTGGCTGACAAAATTGAATATCGCCAGATCTAGTGCTCTGACAACATCATTTTCTCAGCCGGAGGCCCAATATACTGTGGTAGCACTTTGCGTCAACCACAATCTCTTCACCTTTTCCTAACACTAGACGCGCCAGCAGTTAGCGTCACGCGAGATCGTCGTAAGTTCAAGGATGCGATTTGCTAGCGGTGACAGCGATTTTGCGATTTCCAAATCCAAACTTAACGGGCCGCCGTCGCCTCTTGGTACGTCGGGAAGTCGACGTAGCCATGGGGGTCGGGACCTGCCGCGTACCACAGATTGGGATCGGGTACCGGAGCGAGCGGCCACTGGTGCGTAAAACGCTCCACCAAGTCTGGATTACTGAGGCAAGAACGGCCAAAAGCAATCAGGTCGGCATCCCCTCGGCTGATCGCGGTTTCGGCCGACGCCTGGTCGTAGCCCGAGTTGCCGATCAGGACGCCGGAGAAGATTCCGCGAATTTCGGCCAGCGTCATCGGTTCGCCCAAATCGTGGAAACCAAACCCGACGCCATCGAGCACATGCAGATAGGCCAGACCGATCGGAGCCAACTGCTTGATCGCGTAGGAGAATTGCTCGCGATAGTCGGGCGAACCCATGTCGTTGAAGACGCCGTTGGGAGACAAACGGACGCCGACCTGCGACGGTCGCCACACCTCGGTCACCGCCGCGACCACTTCTCCGAGGAAGCGATAGCGGTTTTCGACCGAGCCGCCGTACTTGTCGGTGCGGTGGTTGGTGCGCGATTGCAGAAACTGATCGATCAGGTAACCGTTGGCGGCATGTTCTTCCGGCGGCAAGAGCATGTCACCAAGAATAGGGTTTAATGCTCTTGCCCCGGCAGATGCGCGTCGTCGAAATGGACGTGCAATCGTGGACGGCGCTCGATTAACCGGGCGAGTCCTGGCTCGGTGAAGCGCGTTTGGTCGGCGTAAAAGGACTCTAAGGAATGGATTTCTGCGATGTGCTTTAGCGCTGCGTTGGTCAGCGGGGTTCGAAGCACGTGCAAAAATCGGAGCGATTCATTACCTGTCAGCGACTCAAATCCCGCGTCCGTTAAGTAAGGGCTGCCGATTCGCAATTGGATCAGATGGCGCAGCTTCGCCAACTCGGCCAGACCAGCGTCGGTGATTTCCGACTTGGGCAAGTTGACGAACTGCAACTGCGGCAGCGTAGCGAGAATCTCCGCCATGTGGTCGTCGACCGGCGTCTGGTCAAGCCGCAGCTTCGTCAAGTTGTCGGCCCGCGAGAGCAACTCCAGTTCGGCGGGCGAGACGACGACTTCCGTCACTTCGATCGTATCGTCGTCGCCGGCAAGAACCGCCTTCAGTTGTTCGCGAAACGACGGTTCCGCCGCTTCCTTCAATGACGCGGGCGATGACGCGCAGCCTGCGATCGAGAGAACCGCAACGAACCAACAAACGTAACGCATTGGCAATGAACCTATCCGCATCGGGGACACCGCATTCGATAACGCGTCATGCCGCCTCCCCGCCCGGTCGACAGCGACATGATCTCGCCGCACTTGGGGCAAAAGTCAGGCGTCGCGTGGTCTTCGGGGCTTTCGAGCTTTTCGCGACAGCGGACGCAAGTGTCGGTATCGGGAAAGACCTCCAGTCGCTCCAGCGGAATGGGCTGGCGACACATCTTGCAGACGCGGCGCTGGTCCCATTCTTCTTCGTCTTCGCGCGGGACGTCGACCTTCAAACCAACCCGGCTGCAATCGCCGCACGACATCTTTACGGCGCTACGACGGAAAAGTTCGACCACCAAGCCGGGGTCGGGCTCTTCTTCGCGACGAAACATGCCAAGTTTCATCAGCAGCTGAACCATCGCCAGATGGTTGCAGACGCGATGCCAGTGGCAGTCTGGGCAAGAAATTTCGAGGCGTTCTGTAGACATGGGCGTATTTTTCAGGGGCGAGAGCGACAATATTATGGCGGCGCCGTCGAATCACCATCGCGACGTCAGCCTGGTCGCGATCGCCATGAGTGGGGAAATACGGATTATAACAGCCGTGCAAATCGGCCATAATCTGGTGAGCCTGATTTCTGGCGACCGGAGGAACGAAGATGATCGACTCGGCGACGCCGACGCGAAACGAAAAAGTGGCGCTGATCCACGGATTTGCGTCGACTCCGTTATTGCTGAAACGGCTAGAGCGTCAAATTGCCGCCGCCGGTTTCGGCACGCAGCGATATGGATATTTCAGCCTGATCGGCGACATCGAAGCGTTTGCGCAGCGATTTGCAAAGACGCTGGAAAAAATCGATCACGAAGCGAACGTCGAGCGGTTGCACATCGTCGCCCATAGCCTGGGCGGATTGGTAGCGCGACGGGCGCTGCAGATTTATCGCCCCGAACATCTTGGGCGGGTTGTGTTTCTCGCTAGTCCCCATCGCGGTTTGTACGCCGGAAGATTTTGGGGCGGACTGTTGAATCTGTTCCGTTGCCGCGCGGTCGCGCAAATGTCGGACGTGCCCGGCAGCTATGTGAACCAGTTAGCGGCGCCCGATTTTGAATTTGCGGCGATCGCCGCGACCTACGATCATTTGGTGCCGGAGCAATCGGCCCGCCTGGAAGGATGCTCCGACTATCGGATCTATCCCACGATGCATACCGCCCTGCTCTTGCGGCAAGATGTCGCACACGATATTTGCAATTATCTAGAGCATGGGCGATTTCTCGACGCTTCCCTTACGAAAGAGGCCTCATGAACGAAAGCCAACGTGAGCTATGGCGCAGGATCGAGACGTTTTCGATTGACGAAGGACACGAACAACTGACGTTCGCGCGGCGACTGGCCCGCGAGAATGGTTGGTCGCACGCATTCGCACAGCGCGTGATCGACGAGTACAAACGCTTTCTGTTTCTCGCTAAAGCGGCCGGGCATCCGGTGACGCCGTCGGAAGAAGTCGACCAGGCGTGGCACTTGCACCTGGTTTACACGCGGTCGTATTGGGAGCGACTGTGCGCTGAGGTTTTGCAGTGCCCGCTGCATCACGGACCGACCAAAGGCGGCGCAGCCGAAGCGGAGAAGTTTGAAGATTGGTACGAGCGAACCAAGCAGAGCTATGCCGAACTGTTTGGCGAAGCGCCGCCGGAGGATATCTGGCCGCCGTCGGCGATTCGGTTTGATCCGGCGACCCGGATGCAGATGGTCGACGTCAGCGCGAACTGGGTGATCCCGAAGTTCACTTCGCGCTTTCCCACTTTGGTCGGCGGATGCGTGCCGGTCTTGCTGGGCGCGACGTGGTACACGGGGCTGCTAGGGGAAAGCGACTTAATGCTATTCATCCGCGGCGGCGCGGTGATCCTGGTGCTGATCTTCGTCTTTGTCTTGCTGGTCAAGTTGTTTGGCTCTAAAAAGGGGCGAAACGGCGGGAGCGGCTGCTCGTCCAGTTCGGGATGCGGCGGAGGTTGGTTCTTCGGGGGAGGCGGCGGCTGCAGTAGCGACAGCGGATGTAGCAGCGACAGTGGCTGCAGCAGCTCTGGCTGTGGGAGCAGTTGCGGAGGCGGCTGCGGTGGTGGCTGCGGCGGGGACTAAGAAGAAAAGCGAAAAGCGGAAGGCGGTAGGAATTTGGTCAGCGACAGATTGGCGAGGGCCACGGGTTCGGTCGATCGTCATGCTGGTTTCGACATCGATCCCTGCCGCTTTCCCTCGGCTCGCGGATCGGGCTGCGATTGGGACGTATCTCGCTTGATTTTTCGTGCTTTTGCGCGTCTGTTCGCGCCAAATTGCTGCCCGTTGGCACTTGGCGCTGAAAAAACAACTTTGCGTATGGTCAGCCGGTCGCTGGGGGGCTATTTTCAGAGGGGCAAAGCACGCACGCTTTCCCTCGCAAATCAGACTCTCCCGTCAAGGACCCGCCTAATGAAACGTATCTTGCCGCTGCTCGTTCTTACCCTGCTCGGCGCCGTCGCCAACGTTGCGACGCTGCATGCCGAAGAAGAAGGCTTCACCTCGCTGTTCAACGGCAAAGATCTGGAAGGCTGGATTGGCGCGGTCAACGGCTACTTCGTGGAAGACGGCGCGATCGTTTGCGATCCCAAGAAGGGTGGCAATCTGTATTACGGCAAAGAGTTCGACAACTTTGATCTGAAGTTCGAGTTCAAGCTCGAGCCGGGCGCCAACAACGGCCTGGCGATTCGTTCGCCGGTCGAAGGGAACCCGGCCTACAACGGGATGGAACTGCAGATCCTCGACACCGAGCACGAGCACTACAACAACATCAAGCCGTATCAAGCTCACGGTTCGGTCTATGGCGTCGTTCCGGCCAAGCGCGGTTTCCTGAAACCGACCGGCGAGTGGAACAAGCAGGAAGTGATCGCCGACGGTCATCACATTAAAGTGATCCTCAATGGCGAGACGATCGTCGACGCCGATATTAAGGAAGCCTCGAAGGATGGCACGGTTGACGGCAACGAGCATCCCGGCCTGCTTAATGAGAAGGGGCACATCGGCTTCTTGGGGCACGGTACCAAGGTCGAATTCCGCAACATCCGGATCAAGGCGCTCGATAAGTAGCCGCTAGCAGTTTTTCTGTTAATTCTGGGGTTATGCGCATTTTGCGTGTCGCACGGTAATTCCGGTGAATCCATCCAGGCCGCTCGGTCGATTGCTTAGATATCGCAGTCGACCGTAGCGGCTTTTTCCTTTTCTTGGCGGCGATTCTGACGCCGAGAAAATGATAGCAAATCGCCCTGTCAACGCTCTGCTGCGATCAGTATGATCTGACGGCTTCTTGGAACACGGGCCGCCGCTGCTCAAGGACTGAGACTGTACGCACAACGGAATGATGCGAAACACACGGTTACTACTGGCGCTGGCTCTTATGGCGACTTCGTTCGTCATGACTCGGCCGGTTTGCGCCGACGGCCCTACCGACTTGTACGCCGTCGCGGCGAGCCAATATGCCCGCAAAGATTGGGAAGCGGCGATCATCGCCTTCGATCGCTTCATCGACGACTATCCCAATCATTCGCTGACCGGGCCCATCTACTTCTATCGCGGTGAAGCGCTCGTCCAGCTCGAAGACTTCGCCAGCGCACGCGAATCGTACGAACAATTCCTGCAGCAGGTGCAAACCCACGCCAGCCGACCGCAGGCCGAGTTCCGCATCGCCGAATGCTACTACCTGACCGGCGACCTGAAGCTGGCGAAATCCGACTTCGAGACCTTCGTCGCCGCCCGGCAGGATCATCATCTGTATTCCCACGCCCTCCCCTATCTGGGCGAGATCGCGCTGACAAATAAGAAATACGACGAAGCCGAAACCCGTTTTCACGCCGCCCTGGAGACCGCTCCTTCGCCATTGATGGCGGCAGAAGCCGAACTTGGCCTGGCTCGCGCCCTGCGTGAAAGTGGCCAACTGACCGCAGCTCGCAAAGCGTATCGAAATGTCCTGAAACAAGAGGCAATCGAAACTGGCGACGCCCAGTTTGAGCTTGGCGTGGTGGAATATCGCCTGGGCAATCACCGCGTGGCGGTCGACCTGCTCAGCGAAGTCGCCAATGCCGCCGGTCCCAACATCGCGGTCGCCAAACTCTGGATCGCCAAAGCGTACTACGAAGTCCGCGATTGGCCGCAAGCCGAACAGCGCCTGCAAGAGCTGTCGCAGGATGAGTCGCTGCAAGCGTATCGCGATGAGATCGACTACCTGACGGCCCGGATCCGCCTGGAACAAGGGGGAACGAGCGAAGGCCTGGCTTTGTTAGAGCAATTGCTGGCCAACTATCCGGCGTCCGCCTGGTGTGACGAATCGCTCTTCTACCTGACCGAAGCGGCGATCGTGACCGGCGACATCGACAAGGCGTCGGCCGCGGCCGAGAGGTTGATCCTGGAGTATCCGACGCGCGAAGCGACCCCCAAAGCGGTTCGTCTGGTCGCGGGCAAACGGCTCGAAAAAGAAGAATACGTCGCGGCGCTGCAGTTGCTCGAAGCGATTGGCAGCGGCGACGTAGCTCCCGAAATGAACAAGACGGCCGCCGCCTGGCAATTTGATTTGCCTTACTTGCGCGGGATCGCCCATCTGGGCGCCGGCAACACGGCCCGAGCCGCCGAGCTGTTGACCGCCGCCATTGACGCGACCAAAGATGTCGAGAAACAAGCGCCCGCGTATTACGCGTTGGGGTTGGCCGCGGATCGAACGGGTCAGGACGCCGAAGCGGCGCAAAACTTTGCGAAGTACTTGGAAATCGCGCCCCACGGCGACGAAGCTTCCGCGTCTCGCTTGCTGTTGTCGGCCGCTTTGGCTCGCAATGGTCAGTTCGACGACGCCCAAGCGACGTACGCATTGGTCGAGCGGGCCCAGTGCGAACCGCGACTCTTTTTGCTGACGACCCGCCGTCTGGCCGAAGCCGCCCTGAAAGCAGGCGACAAGCAATGGGCCGGCCAGCTATTTGGGCTGTTGGCCGATGAAGCCAATCCCGAAGAATTCGTCAAAGCAGGCGTCGCCGGACTCAGCTGGGTTCAGCTTGACGCCGCCGACGACGCGACGTCGATCGCCGCCATTCAGCAGCTAATCGAAAAAGATCCGACCAGCGCGTTGATTCCGTCGGTGTTGACCGGTCGCGCCAAGGTGCTGCTCGAGCGGAATCAAGCGGCCGAGGCGCTTACCATCTATCAACAGATCTATCGCGACTATCCCGAATCGGATTTGGCGCCAGGCGCGATGTTGACCGCCGCCCAGATCTTGAACGATCGTCAAGAGTTTGGCCGCTCCGCCGAACTCTATCGCACGCTGATTCAGGCGCCCAGCGAAGAGATGCAGTTGGACGACCTCCATTACCGTCTCGGCTGGGCTTTGGTCGATCAGGGTCGGCTGGAAGCGGCCGCCGATCAGTGGCGAATGATTTGCGAAAACTATCCTGACAGCCAACTATGGAGCGACGCGGCCTATCGTCGCGCCGAGAGCCTGCTGACGGCCGGCGATCCCCACGCCGCGACCGATTTGCTGACGCAGATCGTCGCGAAGGGAGACTCGCAAGTCGCGCCGCACGCCACTTACCTGCTGGGTCAAATCGCCGCCGGCCAAGCCGATTGGGAAGCGGTCGCCCAGCACATGGCCAAATTGCAATCGCCCGAGTATGGCGAACAGTTGCAGATGATGGCTGGCTTCTGGCATGCCGAGGCCCTGTTTCATCAGCAAAAGTTCGGCGAGGCGGCGAAGTTGTTCGACAGCGTTGAGACCCTCTCACGCGGTCGGGAGCTTCCCTGGAACAGCACGATCGCCCTGCGTCGCGCTCAATTGGCCGCCCACTTGGGCCAATGGGACGAGTCGCTGCGATTGGCCGAACTGGCGAGCGTCAGCTTCCCCGATTTTCAACAACGCTTTGAACTCGACTATCTCCGCGGCCGCTGCCTGGCTCGTCAGGCCCGGTTCGGTGAAGCCCGCGACGCCTATCAGTTGGTGATCGACTCTCGCGTTGGCGGAGCGACCGAAACCGCGGCGATGGCGCAGTGGATGATTGGCGAGACCTACTTCCACCAGAAGAACTATCAGGCCGCGATTCAGGCCTACTCACGCGTGGCGGCCCTGTACAACTTCCCTCGCTGGAAGGCAGGCTCGCTATTGCAGATCGGTAAATGCTACGAGATTTCCCGCCAATGGGAGAAGGCGCAGAAATATTACGACGAAGTAGCGGCCGGTTATCCCGAAACGTTTTTTGCCGGCGAAGCTCAGCAGCGACTCAGCGTCATCAAGCAGCGACGTGAGACCGCCGGCGTGAAGACGACAGAGCGACGTTAACCGATGCTAGTGCATCAACTACTAAATACGAGTTACCGCCGGCGTCGCCCCATGCCGGCTTAGGAAGATCGGGAGTTTACTGAAATGGAAGTCAGTCAGCTACGAACCGCCGGAGCAAACCTTCGCCGCTGGGCGATGATCGCGGCGTTTGGGGGCATGATGATCGCGGCGCCAGCGCTGGCGCAGGAAGGCGCCGACGCGCTCGCTTCGGCGACCGAATCGCCGATTCCGACCAAAAACATGCTGCAGGCCATTCAAGGCGGCGGCTTGCTGATGTATCCGATCGTGTTGTGCTCGTTTCTGCTACTGGTCTTCGTCTTTGAACGAGCGATCAGCCTGCGTGCCGGCCGAGTCATTCCTCGTCCGTTCGTAAAGCGGTTCCTCGAACAACTGCGCGAAGGGCAGATCGACCAGGACGAAGCGCTCGCCCTGTGCGAAGAAAACAAAAGCCCGGTCGCCGAAGTATTCTCGGCTGCGGTCAAAAAATGGGGCCGCTCTACGGTCGAAGTCGAACAGGCGATCATCGACAGCGGCGAACGCGTCACCAACGGCCTGCGTCGTTACCTGCGGCTGTTTAACGGCATCTCGACGATCAGCCCACTGTTGGGGTTGCTTGGTACGGTGCTCGGCATGATCAAGGCGTTCAACGCGATCGCCACCTCCGACGCGATGGGCCGTCCCGAACTATTGGCCGCCGGCATTAGCCAGGCGCTGCTGACGACCGCAGCCGGTTTGACGGTGGCGCTGCCGGCCCTGATTGCGTATCTCTTCTTCGTCGGTCGGGTTGATCGGCTGGTGATGGAGATCGACTCGCTGGGTCAGGACGTCGTCAACGCGATTGCGTCGGACGGTTGGAAAGAACGCCGCGGCGGCGCCAAGAAGTCGTCGCGCCGCGCCGCGTAACCGCCAGGGCGAACGGATTCGCTCAACTTAAGGAGCCAGGAAGGTGCCTCTCAAAACGCATATCGACGAGACGCCGACGCTCAACTTGACGCCGATGATCGACATCGTCTTCTTGTTGATCATCTTCTTCATGGTCGGTACCAAATTTACCGAGCTTGAACGGAAGATCGGCCTCGAGGTCCCCGCCGTCAACGACGTCGGCGCGCTGACCGCCGCGCCAGAGCGGAAGGTGGTCAACATTTATCGCGACGGGCGAATCATGCTCGATCGGCAGGAACTGGATATGGAACAGCTGCAAGCGACCCTCGCGGCCGCGCGCGGCGAATACGAGGATCTAGGCGTGCTGGTGCGCGGCGACGCCGAGATTCCGTTCCAGAACGTCGCCTCGGTCTTGAACGCCTGCCGCAGCGCCGGCATCAACGAGATGGGCATCTCCGTTCGTTTGGCCCAACGAGAAACGAATACGAGATAACCAATGGGCGCCTTGCTGGCCGACGCAAACTCGACCTGGCTCTCTTCCCACGTGATTTGGAACATCATGTGGGTCGGGCTTGCCGTGTTGACGATCTCGCTGCTCGTCCTGATGCAAACCCGCTGGGGGCAGGCCAAACCGCTGTCGAAGTGCGTCGTCCTCTCGATCTTCGCCCACGTGCTGCTGATCGCCTACGCACACATGACGCAGTTGTTTGCTCCGGGACCAGCCCGCACGCCGGCGCCGATCAGCTTCAAGCTCGCTAACGTCGCGTTTGAAGAACAGTCCGACCGCCAGACGCAACAAAAGCGACAAGCCAAGCCGTGGGACGTCACCAACGTCGCCCAGTTGCCGTCGCCAAAGGCGGCGCCGCTCGCCCGGCCCGAAGATCAGTGGCCGATCGCCGCCGATGCTCCGCCAGAGTGGCCGCTCGAAGACGCGCCGCTAAGCGAAGCGATCGCCCCGCCGGTCGAAATGGCCGAGGCGACCGAACTGGTCGAAAATCACACCGCCCCGGTCGAACCGTCGATCGCGCCGCGCGGATCGATGATCGCCGCCGCCGAGATCGCGGCAGTCGCGGCCGCGCCGGTTGCCGCCGAGGCCGCCGCCGAAGTTGCCGACGCGCTTGGCAACACCCCCATGGCGCCCACGTTGGCTCGCCGCGATTCGACCGGCCCGCCCGTTCCCGAAGCGACCGAGCCACAGATTGAGCCGAGCCAGGACGATCGGCACATGAACGATCAGATCCATCAATTGGCCGAGATGGCGGCCACCGCCGCGCCGGCCGATGCGATTCAGAGCGAAATCGATCAGCTTCGGGCGGCCGATAACCGCATCGACGGACCGACCACGACTTCGCCTGAGAGCGCCAACGGAACGCCGGCGCAGCTCGCCTCGGCGCGCGCCGCCGGCGATCAGAAGAAGCTCGCCCAGCTCGATACGCTCGGCGTACCGGCCCCGGCCACCAATCGCCGCACGCTTGCCGCGTCTCCTCTTCCCTTGGCGATGCAGGCCCGCGTCGCTGACAACCAGGCCGACATCATTCAGGCCCAAGGGGGCGACCCGCGAATCGAAGCTTCGGTCGACGCCGCGCTCGTTTGGATGGCCGCCAATCAGGAAGATGACGGTCGTTGGGACGCCGGCCGCCACTCTTCCGGCAGCGAGCAGCAAGTGCTTGGTCATGATCGTTACGGCGCCGGCGCTGATGCCGATACCGGCGTGACCGGCCTGGCGGTGCTCGCCTTCATGGCGCGTGGTCATACACACCTGGAAGGCAAACATCGCACAAATGTCCAACATGGGCTGGAGTTCCTCATCTCGCAGCAGCATGAGACCGGCTCGCTGGCTGGCGAATCGCGGCTGTTCGCCCAGATGTACTGCCACGGGATTGCGATGCTCGCGCTCAGCGAAGCGTACGCGATGACCCGCGATGATCGCATTCGCCCCGCCTTGGAAGCGGCCCTGAACTACTCGTTCCAGTCGCAGCATCAAACCTCCGGCGGTTGGCGGTATCAACCCGGCGACCTGGGCGACACCAGCCAGTTTGGTTGGCAGGTGTTGGCGCTGCACAGTGCGCAATTGGCCGGCATCGAAACGCCCGAGCGGACCCGCGAACTGATGACCCGCTTTTTGCGGAGCGTCTCGTCGGGCGATCACAACGGGCTGGCCAGCTACCGACCCGGCGAACGGACCAGTTCGGTCATGACCGCCGAGGCCCTGGTCTGCCGCGTCTTCTTGGACGCCGAAAATGGCCAGCAGACGGTTGACGAGGCCGCCAACTATGTTTCCCGTTTCGAGCCGGCGCCCGGCAAGCCGAACCTCTACTTCTGGTACTACGGCACGATTGGCCTGCACCAACTGCAGGGGGATCGCTGGCGATCATGGAGCGCCTCGTTGCAGCGGCAACTGCTGACCAGCCAAGAGAATGGCGGGATGAACGCCGGTAGCTGGAGCCCTGACACCGTTTGGGGCTGCTACGGGGGGCGGGTTTACACCACCGCCATGGCCACATTGTCGCTGGAAGTCTATTTTCGCTATCTTCCGATCTACTATGACCTGCAGAACCGCCCTGCCCCGGTCGCCCAGGCCCCGCTACAGATTCCAGCTGGTGGCGTGCGGATCTCGTCAAAACCGGAAAATCTGGCGCCACGGTAGGTTACCCGCCCACAGGAGGTTGCCCGCACCGTTGGGCTCGTAATTGTTCCCTTTACAGTCGGCGGGGGACGAGTAAAATTGATCGTTGGATGTGGCAGGTGGCCACACCCTTCGCGCATTTGGTTTGCGCAAAGGACCGCACGAGTATTGGTTCTGGCAGGGCCCACCTGAGGCGCCTGCCCGCTTTCGCCTACTTGGTTGCGTGTTCTATCTCCGTCTTCGTTTGACCACGAGGTAAGAACATGGGTTTAGGCGTTAACGAACTGTTGATCGTGTTGGGCATCGTTATCTTGCTGTTCGGCTCTACCAAGATCCCGCAGCTAATGCGTAGCATGGGACAAGGCATTAGCGAGTTTAAAACGGGAATGAAAGATAAGCCCGTTGAAGACACGGACGAAGAAGAAGAAGCAAAAAAGGCCTAGCCACCTAGACTGCCTCTTTTTCTCGATTCGCGTTACCAACGAAGGGATTGTCCTATGCTGACTCTACCTGTCGTTTCCATGCCCGTCCTGTTCGGATTTCTGGGCGGTCTGGGAATGCAAGAGATGATGATCGTCGCCGTGATCGCGGTGCTGCTGTTCGGCAAAAATCTGCCGTCGGTCGCCCGGTCGCTGGGACGCAGCTACGCCGATTTCAAAAAGGGACTTAGCGACATCCAGTCCGAGTTCCACAGCGCCACCAAGGAAGTCGAAGATACGGTCAACGACCGGGGATACTCGTCCAGCTCGTCGAGTTCCTCCAGCTACGATGACTATGACGACTACGCCGAGGCGACCGCCCCCAAGTTCGAGCCGCCCCCGGCCGAACCGCAAAAGGTCGAAAACGGCTAATCGCCTGGCGCAGGCCCTTTTTGTCCTCCCCTCCCCAGATATCCGCTAGTCGGCGCCGGGGAAAACCGATAAACTGACGAACCTGACGAGGTCGAATTCGCGAACCAAAGCGAACCTCGACCTTCTCAGGTTCGTCCCTTTTAGCGACGAGCAAGCCGGGAGCCACGCATGGTCATCCGGTAGGCTGGGTCAAGACCCAGCACCCCAAGGGCGATTAGCTCAGCTGGTTAGAGCGCCGTCTTCACACGGCGGAGGTCGTTGGTTCGAGTCCAATATCGCCCACTCGAAAAGAAAGCGTCTTGCGAAGTCTCGCAGGACGCTTTTTTTGTGTCTGTGGGGTGATGGGGGGACGGAGGTGGAAGCTGGGGATTGAAATGGGAAAAAAATCGCGTTCCTTCTCTGAACCAAGAGACTACTAGGAGACCATTCGTGGCGGAATCGTGGAATAAGGGGGATGTATTTCTGGTGCCGATCGACATCACACGGGTGGGGCTGGGGCAGATCGTTGATGTGCTGCCATCAGAACTCTACGTGGTCATTTATGCAAACGCATGGAATGTAAGCTCCCCGCCTTCTCCGGGGGACGTCGTTGGTCAAGTTGTGCTGTTTGCATCGCTAACTCTGGACGCCAAACTGTATCACGGTGATTGGGCGATCATTGGGAATGTCACCGAAAATCTTGTCAACATCAAGCTCCCGCTATCGAAGGTGAGAATCTCTGGCGAGATGCATATCGAGAGCCATGACGGCAGTTGGTCACGCAGCGCAACTCCCAAAGAAGCGGATCAACTGAGTTTTCGCAAGACAGTAGCTCCAATACGGCTGGAAAAGGCGTTGAAGGCTCAGTACGGGATACTTGAACCACATCCCGCCTATGACGATCTCCGTTATGAGCTCGTAGTTGACTTAGCGAAGCTCGACGGCTGCGACTGATTGTGGCGGCTTCTGCAGCATCATCTTCGCAGGCCGGGCGAGTTTGAATGGTTGCGGCTCGGCCAGATATCGCTCTAGGCTTTATCCAAGTGTGCGGAGAAATGCGCCGTCGTTCGTTTTAAGAAAGACCGCCTAACGCGCATCGCCGCGTTTCCGAACGAGACAAGTGCACCCGTCTCTATGGACGATTCTTCTGCATCTTGCGGATGCCACTGGGTAGACTAGATGAAAGAAAACAGAGCAATTTGTCAGGAGGCTGGAAGCGAGAAAGACCTTCGGCTCAATTCTCTCGGCCAAAAAACGTGTTGGTGTGAACAATGACAATCGATGAAAACACGATCACTAAATTGTCTTCACAGCTGGAAGCCGAGCAGGGATCTGAAAGTGAGTTTCGCCTCCTGTTTGAGCGGGCGAACGCTTATCAGCAGATTGGTAAAACGAAGGAGGCCTTGATCGACTTCTATGCAGTGGCCAGCGAATCGCGAAATAAGAAATTGATGTGTCGCGCGAAAGCAATGATAACGTTGATCTGCCTGGAAGCTGGGGAAACCAAGGAATCGCTATGGTGGGCCCTTGCCTCCTTGAATCATATCCCTAGCGACGTCAACGCAAACGCCGCCATCGGCTTGGCGCTTAAGGCGAATGAGTTTTATCGGCTGGCAATTCCCTATTTTCGGCAAGTGTGCGACCAGGACGGAGAATCCATCGTCGCCCGTCGATCGCTGGCGGTTTGTCTCCGCGAAACTCTCGATTTTTCAGCCGCCCATGAGACGCTCCTGGGCCTGCTAGAAATTGCCCCGAATGACGCACAAACTTATTTCGAACTGGGGCGAAACTGGAATCTGCGGTACGACATTCCCGACCACAAGCTGCAAGCAAGATTGAGCTTTCAAAAAGCGCTGGAACTCGGTCCATCCGAGGAATTGAGAATCTCGATTGTGAAAAAGCTCGAAGGGGGCGAAGCAGCGGGGTCCAGCGTCACCGGCGGATGACACTAGCTCGTAACCCGAGCAAGCTGATGCTTTGAGTCGCTCTCATAAAGGTCACTAATTTCGAGCGTTATTTGTACGCAGGCGGCCTTTTCCAATGTCTCGCGCAGCTTGTCTGGGGCCCACCAGTTAACTTCCGCAAGATTCAACTCTAGCTGCCGCATCGATCGCTCCTCGCGCGGACGTGCTTCTGTCGTAAGACGTTTCAATTCTAACCACTACGGCTCGCGAAATACAAAATTCACCGACTTTGGAATTTGCGGAATCAAGATGACTACTGGCGTACCACTTCGGTGCAATGGCCGCTTGCAGAAAAAGACGGTCGACAATCACCCCGCCAAGAAACGAAAAGTGCCGGGGGCTTAGTTGCTTCGCTCTCTCTTTTCAGAAAGGGCGCCCCCCGGCGGTGAGATTGTAGCCTGTTGGATCCAACGATTCCACTATTGCAGCTTGACAAAGCACACGGAATTTTGGTCGATTGCGGGGTGCTGACAACTTTGTCGGCAACGGCGCTTTAGCAAGCAGTTCGCCCGGCGGGGAGAAAAATTGACGGGATTCGAGTCCACTCGCGGGGAGAAAAAATTTGCGGCGGTCCAGTCCACTTTCCGTTCACGCGCAAACCAAAGCGTTCTGCTCTGAGCGGCAAGAAAAACGACGCGGGCGAGTCCACTACCGAACAAAAAAAACGTGCGGTCCAGTCCACTTCGGCCCAGCGAAAAAAATGAATCGTCCGGTCCAGTCGGTTGATGTCGCCGCAACGTTATGGTCAGGCGGGACTTAGGCGCGGGAGCAAAAAAAGCCGGTGGCGGTCCAGTTCTCGTTGCCCGAAAAAAACGTGGATGATGGTCCACCGTGGATGATGGTCCACCGTGGATGATGGTCCACATAGTTTGGAGGTTAGGTGGGGTGGGGTGAGTTTGGGCTGACCTGTTTGGGGGTGGCAAAAAATGGTGACTGGTGGTCCAGTCGGCCGTCTTGGCGGGGCGGTAGCGAAGACATGCTCTTCTCGCGGGAGACGCGATAAGAGCATGGGGCCACCATTCTATGGTTACTGGGCGTTTTGGCGGGATTGGGCTGATTTTTGGAGAAAGTCGCGCGTCATTTTTTCGAGTTCCGCGAATTTGGTTTCGATCGATGTTAGATCGCCGAGTTTCCCTTGTTTTTCCAGTTGTTCGGAGATGGCATGGGCCTCTTTTTGCTGGAAGAAGCCGAGCGAGCTGTTCAGCTTGTGGGCCGCTTTGCGGACCTGCGGGGCGTCGGCCTGGTTGACCGCTTGGGCGAGCCGCGTCAGGGCTTCTTCCATCTCGCCCAGGTACGCGTCGACGACTTGCTGCAGATAGTCGGGATCGCCGCCGACCGAGTCGAGCAAGTCGTCCCACAGGCCGGCGGGCATACCGTTATCGTCGATTGGCGGTGTGGCGGGTTGCGAAGCGGCGGTAGGCGGCGGGCTGATCTCGGGGGCGAGCTGGTGGAACGCGCTGGGTGGCGCCGCAGGGGCGACTTTGCGCATTTCGATCCGCAGCGCGTCGGGCCGAACCGGTTTCGAGACGTATCCATCCATGCCGCCGTCGAGACAGCGCTGGCGATCGCCGGTCATCGCATGAGCGGTCAGGGCGATGATCGGCAGGTGAGGTTCGCCGCGCGACTGGTGCAGATCGCGAATCGCGGCGGTGGCGGCCAGCCCGTCCATGACCGGCATTTGGATGTCCATCAGGGCGAGATCGAACGTTTGCGATTGGACGGCGTCGAGCGCTTGCTGGCCGTTTTCGACAAAGACAAGTTGATCGGAAAACGACCGCAGCATGCCCCGCATCAACTTGCGATTGGCGGCGCTATCCTCGGCGATCAGAATTCGCAAATGGGCGAACTCGCGCGCGGGCGCGGCGACCACGGCCGGCGTTAGGTTGACGTCCGCATCTTGGAGATCGGGGGAGGCGCCAATTGCCCGGCCGATCGCTTCGAACAATTCCGACTGTTTAATTGGTTTCATCAAGCGGGCCGAGATCGACAACGCTTTGATGCGGTCCATGTCCTTGGCGTCGACCGAAGAGGTCAACAACAGAAACGGCGTGTCGCGGAGACCAGGTTTGGCGCGAATGTTTGCGGCGAAGTCGAGGCCATCGGATCCCGGCATATTGAGATCGGAAAGAATGATTTGATACGGCGATCCCTGCTCTTCCGCCTCGGCCAACATAAGCTCGGCCTCGGCGGCGTCGTTGGCCAGGTCGACGTGCATTTTTTGCGCGTTAAGCACCTCGGCGAAGATGGTGCGATTGATCTCATGGTCATCGACGACCAGGGCCCGCAGGCCCGGCAACTTGCGCAGCGCGTCACGCCATGGTTGACGAACTTGCTTTTCGCTGCGGCGGAAGCGAGCGACGAAGTGGAACCGGCTGCCGCGACCGATTTCGCTATCGACCCAGAGGCTGCCGTTCATTTTTTCGACCAACTTTGTGCAGATCGTCAGGCCGAGCCCGGTGCCGCCAAACTCGCGGGTCGTCGAGGTGTCGGCTTGTTCAAAGGCGCCAAAGATGGACTCGAGCTTGTCGTTTGGAATACCAACTCCGGTGTCTTCGATCATGAACTGCAGGGTGACCGGCGCGTCGCTCGCGTCGAGATCCTGGATGCGGCTGACGTCGACCAACACGTGCCCTTTTTCGGTAAACTTGATTGCGTTGCCGACCAGGTTGGTGATGACCTGCCGCAAACGATGCGGGTCGCCCACGACCACGTCGGGAACGTCGGCGGCGATGCGATAGCTGAGTTCCAGGCCACGGACGTGGGCTTTGACGGCCAGCGACTTGAGGGTGTCGCAGAGAATATCGCGAGGCTGGAAGTCGGTCGCTTCCAAGACCAAATGCCCCGCTTCGATCTTGGAAAAGTCGAGAACGTCGTTGATGACTTCCAGCAGGTTGTCGGCCGAGTCGGCCACCGTGCAAAGGTAGTCTCGCTGCGTATCGTCGAGGTTGCTGGAGAGGAGCAATTCGGTCAGACCGATGATCGCGTTCATGGGAGTGCGGATTTCGTGGCTCATGTTGGCCAGAAACTCGCTCTTCGCTTTCGAGGCGGCGAGGGCCAGCTCTCGGGACTTCATCAACTCGGCTTCGACCTGCTTGCGTTCGGTGATGTCGGCGATCGCCAGCACGGCCTGGTATTCCTGAATGCCGACAAAGGGACTGATACCGACCTCGACCGGAAACTCGGCGCCATCGGCGCGCAGAGCGAACAGCGAGGTCATGCCCCCCATCATCCGCGAGTTGGGAGAGTCAAAGTAGCCGACCCGCATGCCAACATGTTTGAGGCGAAACCGTTCGGGCATCAGTTGTTCGATCGTCAATTTCAGGAATCGCTCCATCGTATAACCGAACAAGTCAGCCGCATGATGATTGGCGTCGCAGATGCGGCCGCGCTTGTCAGAGATGATGATCGCATAAGGCGCCGATTGGACGATCGAACGGAGGCGTTCTTCCTCGTCGTGGAGTTGTTTGACCGAATAAGCCAGTTCGTTGGTGCGACTGAGCAAATTGCGGCGCATCGAGTTGAACGAGGCGAACAGTTCGCTCAACTCGTCGTTGTGTGGCGGGACGAGCAAGTCAACGCCGGGCTGACCGGCGGCGATTTGCCGGGCAACCGACGACAAGGTGGCAATCGGGCCAGCCAGGTCTTGCGAATGGGAGACGGAGATCGAAATCGCCAACAGAGACATGACCAGCATCAAGAGCAGCGCAATGACGATCGAGACGCGGCTCAGTGCGGTCGTCCATTTGGCGTCGGCGGTGATGTCTCGTTGGTTGAGTTCGACCAAGCGTTCGTTCAGCTCAATCGCTTCCTGTGCCAGCGGCAGCGTGTCGGACTGCAGCAGCGTGAGTGCCCGGTTGCGACTTTCCCCCTGCGAAAGCTCAAGGGCTTCGATGGCCAGCGACTTGTAGGCGGGAAACTCGTGGCGGAGAAAGTCGATCAGCTCTTGTTCCTGAGGACTTAGTTCTTGGCGGCGCTGGTCGAGCTTGGCCAGGCGATCTTCGACGACCGTCAGGTAGGGCTGAATGGTCGCCGCTTCGTCGCCGCCGGGGCGGTAAATCGACGAGACGAGGACCGAATGTCCAAACGAGAAATAGCCGCGAACGTCGGCCATCGCGGCCAAAGCCTGGCGGCGATCGTCGGTAGGTTCGGACGCTTCCGAACGGATGCAGTTGGAGATCGCCAGGAAGATCGCTTCGGAGCTTGGTTCGATTTCACGGAGCAACAAATCAACCGCAGGCTGGTTGCCGGGCTGATGGGCCAGTTCCTCAATCCACCATTGGCTCTCACGGAGTTGATTAAGAATTTCTCGGTCGCGGCGCAGGCAGGCGGCAAGCTCGTGATCGTGGGGAAGATCAGCGAGACGCGACTCGAGGCTTTGCAGCGCCGGCTCGATTTCGTCGCGCCAGGCCAACTGCCGTTGTTCGAGGAAGTTGGGATCCTTCGTCAGCACCCAGCCCCGCAGCGAGGCCAATGACTTTTGTACGCCGAGCGACAAGGCCATCGATTGCTGAGCGATGGGGGCCTGAACTTCGATCAGGTGACTTAGGGAGAGAGACGTCCAGATGGAAACGAATAGCATGATCGCCAAGGCGAGCAATCCGATGCCGGCGACCGACAAGTGCGAGCGGAGAATCCGCGTCGCCAGCTTGGTTTGCGGGGGACGCTTGGCCATTGGTTCTGGGGGCGACGCGGAAGAGGTTTCGCTCACGGGGCCGCCTCCTGCCGGGCGACCAAGACTTTGCCGGATTTCGTCGCTTCGTGGAGCCGCTGCAATTGGATCTCAAGAATGCCGCCCCGCTGGAAAACGTGAGCCGGAAACTTGTCGCCGGCCGAGTAGACCGGGTGAGGCTGCCGCGGCTGCGGGCTTAGGGAATGCAGATAGGCCAATTCCGAAACGAGCAGCGACGCCAGGTGAGAAACGTCGCTGGGCTCAACACTCGCGAGATCGGATTCTTGCACGTAGAAGTCCATCACGGCGACGCCGTTCGCCTCGGCGATCGCTTTGACGTGAGCAAAGCAATGAAGCAAGCGGCGGTAAACGTCTGCCGGCTTCTTGCCCGCGACGAACTGGGGAGTGACGGGGATCGGCTCGGGATCGGAGACGTTTTTCAGCAGTTCGGCGGCATAACCGACGCCGACGGTGACCCGCTCGAAGACGTCAGCCGGCGGTACCCGCTGTTTAAGCAGCAGATTGAGTTGACGATTGGCCTGCACGATCGTGCGAAGCGCTTCGTTGGCGTCGACCGCATGTGCGGGCTCTAGCGGCGGCGAATGGGGGATTTCAAACGCGTCCATGACATGCTGGATGTCGCTGTGCGCCGCGACGATCAGGCGACACGTGGCGTCGTAGTTCATCGGCTCGTTGGGTTTGGTTGCGACGGTCGAACGGTCGCGGGCAAACTCGAAACGCAATCGATTCGTATTACGCCGCAGCGCCAGCGCTTGGACGTAGACTTCGCGCGGTTGGACGTTGGCGACGTCGACCGGCGGGGCCGTATTACGCGGCTTTCCCATATGAAAGCGGAGCGTGTCGATATCGGAGGTGAGTTGATTGGCGAGCGTCATCACGTCGACGACCGTCTTGCCGGCGGCGGTCGGCTGCTCGGCGCGAACGATTGCGACGCTAGAAAGTGCGAGCAAGATCGCCAGCGGCGATACGCAGCGAATGCTCGCCCACAAGGAGGAATGCCGATCCATCTCGAAAATCCTTTGTACGAGTGGCGAGTCGTTTCGCGAGTTAGGTCAGGGTGACGCTGGCCGGAGCAGCATCCGGCTGCGTCGTCTGGCCATACTCGGAAGATGCGGGAAGCGTGAATCGCAGGGTGGTGCCGACGCCCGGCTCGGACTCGGCCCAGATTTTTCCGCCGTGCAGTTCGACGATCTTCCGGCAGGTCGCTAGGCCGATGCCGGAACCTTCAAACGAAGTATGAGCCTCGGAGCGGCGAAAGGGAGCGAAGACCTCTTCGACATCCTCGGCCGGAATGCCGACGCCGTTGTCGGCCACCGAGATCGTCCAGAAGTGGTCCCCTTCGGTCGCTTGCAAACGTACGACCGGGGGCCGATCGCCGCGGTACTTGATGGCGTTGCCGACCAGGTTTTGCAGCAACTGCACCAGGTTGGTATGTTCGCCGAAGACTTGCGGCAACGAGTCGACTTCGACTCGTGCGCCGGCCCTTTCCATTTCAAACGCTAGGTTTTCCTGCACGTGATGCCAGACGTCGTCCAGTTGCACGTTGCCGAACTCGTTGTCGGTGCGTCCGTATCGGGCGTAGTCGAGCAGACGGTCGATCAGATCGCACATCCGCAGACTGCTTGACTTCATCGTTTCCAGGAAGTCGGTTCGCTCTTCGTCGGTCAGGTCGTCGTCGGTCAGCAGCAGCTCGGCGTAGTTGGCGACTCGGCCGGCCGGCGATCGCAGGTCATGCGCGGCGACGCAGGCGAAGTTGCGGATTTCGCGTTGTTGTTCGGCAACCAGTCGGGCCATTTGAACTCGCTGCAGGGCGTTGTTCAGGGCGCGTTCGACCGAGTGGGGAGAGAGCGCTCCTTTGACCAGATAGTCCTGGGCGCCTAGCGAGAGCGCATCGACCGCTACTTCCTCGCACCCGCGCCCGGTGACGATGATGACCGGTACGTCGTTTTCCGCGTCGCGGATCGTCTTGAGGACGTCCAGGCCGGTCTCGGTGTCGAGCATGTAGTCGAGAAACAGGCAATCGATTCGCTTCGACTTAAGATGCTCTAGCCCGGCTTCGGCGGTCGTGCAGTGAACGATCGACGGCGGCTGGTGAAGCACCTTAGAGAGGAGCGATTTCAGCAGAATCGCATCTCCGACGCTGTCGTCGATCAACAGAATTTGCAGCGATTGATTCAAGTTCATTTGCCCCATCCAAATGGCAGCCAGCCGCGTTGACTTCAACGAAGCATAGCTCGCATGAACTGGTGCGCGACGGATCCCGGTTGCTGTTTGATCGACCGCCGACTTTGGCGTTCGTAGTCGAATCCGCGATTTTTTGGGACATGAGAGGCTGTGCCGATTGTTGCGATCGGCGAAGGCGAGAATGCGGTCGAAGAGGCTGTTTTTTCGGGTAAACTTGGTCGCCGATCGACCAGTTTGGGGACTAAAGATTAGCTTCCGGCTGCACTTAGCGGGATTGCCGCAGTCGAGAAATCGGGTTTGATGCGAGGCCGCCTTACGAGCTGCCGCATTCGGTTGGTTTGTACGCGAAGAGATTTCAGCCCGGAAGGGGACGCGTTTGGTAAGCGGGCGGAGATGCTAGCGGGATCGTTGGGCTGGGGCGATGATCGTGCGATTCGCCGGTCCCCGAGCGGCCCAATCATGCTGAACCCACTAGCCCCGCGGCGTGTCTTCGTCGCAATTGGATATCACCGATGGAAGAAAGAGGCGGAGGTCCGCCAGTGAACGACGAAAATTGTCAGGCGCCCAGTCTGCTGATCTTGGACGTTGACGAGACGTTGCTGTTTGCGTCGGAAAAGCGACTTGCGCATCCGGCTCACTTTCGGGCTGGCGAATATTACGTCTATTTGCGGCCCGGTTTGCACGAATTCTTACAAGCTTGCGCTCGTCGATATCGGCTTGCCGTTTGGTCCTCTGCCGGCGCCGACTATCTGGCGATCGTTCGGGCACATGGATTTCCTGCTGGGATCGAGCTGGAGTTTATTTGGAGCGGCCAGCGCTGTGTGCGGCGCTACGATCCGGAGTGGAGAGAGACGTACGACGTGAAAGATCTTCGCAAGGTGAAGCGGCGCGGCTACGATCTGGCCCGCACATTGATCGTGGACGATACGCCGAAGAAGTGCGAACGCAACTACGGCAATGCAATCTACGTGCCGGAGTTTCGGGGCGATCCCGCAGACGACGCATTGCCGCGATTATCCGCCTATCTGGAGACGTTGGCTGATGTCAGCGACGTGCGAAGATTAGAAAAACGGCGCTGGAGGGCGCATTACTAACATGTTGCTATCAATCACAACGACGCACCAGCCAGCCGTCGATCTCGGTTACTTGCTGCACAAACGTCCGGGGCGATTTCAAAGCTTTGACCTTAGCTTCGGCCAAGCGCACGTCTTCTATTCGGAAGCGACCGACGATTCGTGCACTGCTTGTTTGCTGCTCGACATCAACTCGGTCGACATGGTCCGAGGTAAAGGGCGCGACAGCAACTTTGGGATCGGGCAATATGTCAACGATCGGGCCTTCTGCGCGTCATCGCTGTTGAGCGTCGCCATTGCGCAAGTTTTGGGGACGGCGCTGGGGGGGAGATGTAACGAACGCCCAGAGTTGGTTAGCCAGCCGATTCCGTTGACGGCCCGGTTGGATGTGCTGCCGGTCCGCGGAGGCGAGCAATTGCTGCATCGCCTGTTTGAGCCGCTTGGCTACGAGGTCGAAGCGACGCGGCATCCGCTGGATGATCGGTTCCCGCAGTGGGGCGAGAGTTCGTACTATTCGGCGACGATTCGTGGGACGACGACTCTCTCACAGTTGCTGACTCATCTGTACGTCCTGATGCCGGTTTTCGACAACGCCAAACATTACTTCGTCGGTGAAGACGAGCTGGAGAAGCTGTTGGCCAAGGGAGGCGGTTGGCTCGCGGCCCATCCTGAGAAAGAGCAAATCACTCGTCGCTACCTGATCAATCGACCAGGCCTTTATCGTCAGGCGCTGGCCCGTTTGGTCGAGGAAGAGCCGGTTGCCGCAAGCGAGGGGACGGCGTCCGGCGATCGCCACGAAGAGAAGCTGGAAAAGGGTATCAGCCTGAACGAGCAACGCTTGGGGGCGGCGCTTGCCGCGCTGCGGGCAAGCGACGCCAAGTCGGTGATTGATATGGGCTGTGGTGAAGGTCGGATGCTGCGCGAACTGTTGGAGGACCGGCAGTTCGAGCGCATTGTGGGGGTCGACGTGTCGAGTCGCAGTCTGGAGATCGCTGAGCGGCGACTCAAGCTCGATCGCCGACCAGAAAAACAGACGGAGCGAATCAAGCTGCTGCATGGATCGTTGCTCTACCGCGACGCCCGTTTCTCCGGCTTTGACGCGGCGGCCGTGATTGAGGTGATCGAGCAC
The DNA here is from genome assembly GCF_007859755.1 of Blastopirellula retiformator. Taxonomy (NCBI): domain Bacteria; kingdom Pseudomonadati; phylum Planctomycetota; class Planctomycetia; order Pirellulales; family Pirellulaceae; genus Blastopirellula; species Blastopirellula retiformator. Next base: position 84,291 of record NZ_SJPF01000002.1, read on the forward strand.
TTGGAGCCTTTCCGCTTGTCGGCGCTAGAGCGCGTGCTGTTTGAATTCGCTCGGCCCGAGACCGTGGTGCTGACGACGCCCAACCGAGAATACAACGTGATGTGGGAGACGCTGCCGGCCGGTCAGTTCCGGCACGCCGACCATCGATTCGAATGGACCCGCGAAGAGTTTCAGGACTGGGCCGATCAGGTCAGTCGGCGATTTGGCTACACCGTTGTTTTCTTGGGCGTTGGGCCAGTCGACGACGCGGTGGGCGCGCCGACGCAGATGGGCGTTTTTCAGCGCGACTAGCGGCGAAACGCCCTGCTCTTCCGCATTCCGATTATCCGCCAGTGTAGCGCAAGGAGCGCATGACTCGATGAACATCAAGATTCCCCAACTATCGCTCGTCGTACTTGTCGGACCCAGCGGTTCCGGCAAAAGCACGTTCGCCCGAATGCACTTTTTGCCGACCGAGGTCGTATCGTCCGACTACTGTCGCGGCCGGGTCAGCGATGACGAGAATAATCAGGCGGCTTCCAAAGACGCGTTTGACTTGCTGCATTACATTGCGGCCAAACGACTCAAGCGCGGACATCTGACGGTCATCGACGCAACCAACGTCCAGCCCGAGGCGCGCAAGCCGCTGGTGGAACTTGCCCGGCGGCATCATTGCCTGCCGGTTGCGATCGTGCTCAATCCGCCGGAAGACGTTTGTCAGGATCGTAACCGCCAGCGGAGCGATCGGCAGTTCGGACCGCACGTGATTCGTCAACAACGGTCGCAGCTGCGGCGTTCGCTGAAGGCGCTAAAGCGCGAAGGGTTTCGTCACATCTTCGCCATGAATCGCGTCGAGGAGATCGACTCGGCGACGGTCGAGCGGGTACCGCTGTGGAACGACAAACGCGAGCTGCACGGCCCGTTCGATATGATCGGCGACGTGCATGGTTGCTGCGACGAACTGGAGACGCTTCTCGGCAAGCTCGGCTACCAACCGACCGGGGAGCCTGCGAATCGCTCACCGCTAGTCGCCAGCCCGGTCTACGTTCATCCCGCAGGACGCCAGGCGGTGTTCGTCGGCGACCTGGTCGATCGCGGTCCTCGCGTGTTGGACGTGTTACGCTTGGTCGCAGGGATGGTCGCCTATGGCAGCGCGTTATGCGTGCCCGGCAACCACGACGTCAAGCTGCTGCGCAAACTACAAGGGAAACAGGTCCAAATCAAACATGGCCTGGCGGAAACGGTCGCGGAGATCGATGCGCTAACCGCCGAGGTCCGCAAACCGTTTTGCCAAGAGTTGGCGAAGTTTCTCGATAGTCTGGTCAGTCATTATGTGCTGGATGACGGCAAGTTGGTCGTGGCGCATGCCGGTATGAAAGAGGACTATCAAGGACGCGGTTCTGGAAGAGTTCGCGAGTTTGCGTTGTATGGCGAGACAACCGGCGAGACCGATCAGTTTGGCCTGCCGGTGCGGCACAATTGGGCGGCCGAATATCGGGGATCGGCCATGGTCGTCTACGGGCATACGCCGGTGCCCGAGCCTGATTGGCTTAATGGCACGGTCAACGTCGACACGGGTTGCGTTTTCGGTGGTAAGCTGACGGCGCTGCGCTATCCAGAGCGAGAAATCGTCTCTGTGCCTGCACGGCAAACCTATTGCGAGTCGGCGCGTCCGTTTCTGCCCGATGATCACCCTGCGACCCGATCGACGCAACAGTTGCAGGACGATCTGCTGGACGCCGAAGATGTGCTCGGCAAGCGGATTGTGGCGACCCGGCATCAAGGCAACGTGACGATTCGAGAAGAAAACGCCGTTGCAGCGCTCGAGGTGATGAGTCGCTTTGCCGTCGATCCGAAATGGCTCGTTTACTTGCCGCCGACGATGTCTCCCAGCGAAACGTCGAACGAACCAGGATTGCTGGAGCATCCCGCCGAGGCGTTCGCCTATTTCCGCAACCAAGGCGTTCCGCAAGTCGTTTGCCAAGAAAAGCACATGGGATCGCGGGCAGTGGTTGTGATTGCCCGGGACGTCGAAGCTGCGCAACGGCGATTTGGCGTAACCGGGGATCAAGCAGGCGTCGTTTATACCCGCACGGGGCGGCGGTTCTTTCCGGATGAGGATCAGCAGCACCAGTTGCTCGCTCGGCTGCGCGGTGCGCTCGACGATGCTGGCTTTTGGGACGACTTTCAAACCGACTGGGCCTGCTTGGACTGCGAATTGATGCCCTGGTCGGCGAAAGCGCAAGAATTGCTCCGCTCGCAATATGCCGCAGTTGGGGCGGCGGGAAGCGCTGCGCTGCCGGAAGCGATCACCGCCTTGCAGCAAGCCTCCGGTCGATTGTTAGAGCCCGATCCCCGCCTGGATGCGACCTTGGGGCGGTTCCAAAAACGGCGGCAAAGCGTCGAGCGCTTCGTGACCGCTTATCGGCAATACTGCTGGAACGTGCAGTCGATCGACGACTTGAAGTTGGCGCCTTTCCATCTGCTGGCGACCGAAGGGAAGGTTCACACGAACGAGAGCCACCGCTGGCACATGCAGACGCTGGAGAGAATCTGTCAGCGCGACGACAGCGTCTTGCTGGCGACCAACTACCGCGTCGTCGATCTGACCGATGTCGATAGCATGGCGGCCGGCATCGATTGGTGGACCCAGCTGACCGCCAGCGGCGGCGAAGGAATGGTCGTAAAACCGACCGATTGGATTGTGCGCGGGAAGCGAGGGCTGATCCAGCCGGCCGTCAAATGCCGGGGCAAAGAGTACCTGCGGATTATTTATGGCGCTGACTACGACAGCGCCGAAAACCTACCGCGTCTACGTAGCCGTAGTCTCGGCCGAAAACGCTCGTTGGCGCTCCGTGAGTTCGCCCTGGGCATCGAGGCGCTGGAACGGTTCGTACGCCGCGAACCGCTCCGCCAAGTGCATCAGTGCGTGTTTGGCGTCTTGGCGCTAGAGAGCGAACCGGTCGATCCGCGGCTCTAAGCGGGACGTTAGCGCTGCGCTCTTGCGCTCCGAAAAACGCAACCGCCGTGCTTGTTGTACAGACATGCTTGTCGTTTCCTGCGACATCAACGTTGGTTCGCGACTTCGTTGCGATACCATTTTCGCGCAAAGGCGCGACTTTTGCCCGCGTTATCGCGAAAGCGCGCCATTTGATCGCAATGGCACAGGATTTGTACATGGCTGGGCATCGTACCTGAGTGAACAGGTCGACTCTGGATGTGGTATTCGGGGACCTGGCGAACGTTCTGGACTTAGGAAGCGTTCGCCAAGCCTTGGACCGTTTCGCGTGATTCGCGTTACGGCGCCATCGCCAACGGTTTCATCTCGTCTGGGATGAGGAATACCGAGTTGGTTCTACCTCGACAACAGCTTGCCAGCGATCGCCATTTTTCACCGCCGTCGTCGCTTCGAGATTTTCAAGCGGCCTGACGTTCGCCAAGGTGGAAACGCATCGCCAGCCCGAAAGCTCCGGAGTATCGTTCCCCTAGATTTGATGTGCGGAGAAAAGTCATTGGTTAGTTCTATCTCTTGGAAGCGTGGTCGAAACGGCTTTACGCTTGTTGAATTGCTGGTCGTGATCGCCATTATCGGCGTCTTGATCGCTCTCTTGTTGCCGGCGGTACAGCAAGCGCGCGAAGCGGCGAGGCGGATGCAGTGCTCCAATAATTTGCGTCAGCTTGGACTGGCGTGTCATAATTATCACGACACGCATAAGAAATTTCCGCCGGGCCGACTTGCCTATGACGGAATGAACTCGTCCGGTTCGTCCACCAAAATCGTTACCGGTTTTGTGGGTATGCTGCTGCCGTTTATCGAGCAAGGAAACTTGGGGAACCTGTATGATTCTCGGTATGGGTTCGATGACATCGTCAATCGACCAGCTGCCCAAACCGGCGTCGAGATACTCCTTTGCCCCTCGGCGCCCGGCGATCGCCTGATGCCGCTCTATGCCGGCTGGAATCAAGGCTGGACGACCGACGTGACGATGCTCGATTCGGCGCAAACCGGGTACGCAACTGATTATCAGGGTATTCGCGCCTTGCACTATTGTGATCCGGCTACCGGAACGAAAACCGACATCCGCGAGGTGGGCATCCTTACCGAAACGAAGTCGACGCGTTTCGCCGATATCACGGACGGCACCAGCAATACGATCATGTTCTTCGAAATGGCGGGGAAACCCGAGCAGTGGCGGCTTGGTAAGACGATCGAGGTGACCAACGCCCAATTCTACGGCTATGGGCCATGGTCTGGTAACAATGCGGTGATGATTTATAACTGGAATGCCGATGGCACGGCCAAGGGGCAGGATGACAGTTATCGCTATATCAACGTCGACAACGAGGCGAGCCCCTACAGTTTTCATCCAGGAATCGTCAATGTCATGTTGGCGGACGGCTCGACGCGATCGATCCCGGAAACGATCGAAACGCAGACTTTCCTGAATTTGTGCGATCGACGCGACGGTCAGGTGTTGGGCGAATACTAACAGTCCGTTGATTTTCTCAACAGGCAGCTAAGCCGTCCCGTCCGAAAAACTGAGACTTGGAACGAGGAATGTAATGCAAGGTTCAAAACGGTGGTCGCTACGGGAAATGGCCGCTTGTTTCGTAGGTGCAATCGCCGTCAGTGGGATCTGTTTTCCCTTGGCGGCGATGGCTCGCGAGGAGGCTCGGCAGGCCGATTGTAAATCGCGATTGGCGAAGCTTGGCAAGGGCTGTATTACCTTCGCCGATTTGCACGCGCAAAGCCTTCCCAGCAATCGTCGCCAGCCGCATGTCAGCTGGAACGCGCTGATCCTGCCGCAATTGGAGCGGCAGGATTTGTACGACAAGTACGACCTGAGCGCCGAGTGGTGGGAAGGGGCGAATCGCGAACTTGGGGCCACGCACTTGGCGGAGCTGACCTGTCCCGCGGGTCCGCATCCCGAGCGGATGATACCACTGCTGGATCCCGATGGTGGGAAGTTCAAAGCGGCCGGCACCGACTACGTCGCCTCGGCCGGCGCTTACCTGCATACGAACAAGCCGGACAAGCTGTACCGGGGCGCCTTGGCGTCGCCGGGACGGTTTTATGGGGCGTCAAATGTGCGGGCCGGCCATGCGGTCAAGCTCACCGAAATTACGGACGGCCTCTCCAACTCGGCTTTGATCGTCGAAATGGCGGACAAGCCGAACACTTGGCGGGCCGGAAAGATGTTTGGTGAAGAGAATTCGCAGTATGAAGGCAAACCGTTGGTCGAAGGATATAGCTTTGGCCAGTGGGTGGCGCCCAACTGGAATCATCTGCGGTCGTACGACGCCACCGGGCTGAATCAGTTCGGCGAGTGCGGCGTGAACTGCTCCAACAGCGGTTCGATCTACGGCTTCCATCCTGGATTGGCAAATGTAGCCCTGGCCGATGGCAGCGTTGTGCCGGTAAGAGCTGGCCTTTCGCAAGAGGTCATGGTCGCACTGGTCAGTATCGCCGATGGCGAATTGATCACTGCGGACGACTTTGCGGTTGCCGAATCTCCCTAGTTTCTTCGCCACTATTCGGTCAGGTCGGTATGTTTCGTGCGATTCAGATGGCGGGCTTGCTGGCGCTACTCGCGACCGGGGCGATTCCGGCGGCAGCTGCGCAAGGGGGCGATGCGGAAGCGATCGCCCAGCTGATCGATGCGCGTCTGCAAGAGCTGTGGAGCGAGCGAGGAGTCGCGCCGGCGGCTCCCGCCGACAGCGCGACATTCCTGCGCCGAGCAAGCCTTGATCTGCTGGGTCGCATTCCGACGGCGGCCGAAGCGCGATCGTTTGTTCGGGAAGATTCGCCTAAATTACGTAAGGCGACGATCGGCCGGATGGTCGAAAACTCCGCCAGCTCGGAACGGCTGGCCCAAATCTTGCGGCGCAGTTGGTTTCCGCAAACCGACGTCTCACCGTACCAATACTTGACGGTCGACACCGAGCGGTGGCTGACGCGGCAGTTGCAGCAGCGGACGCCGCTCAATCAGATCGCGCAGCGGATGATCGCCGTCTCGTACGTGCCGAACGAAACGCACGTGGGCGCCGCGGCGATTCCGCGCACCTTAATCGAGGCGAACGACCACAGGGCCGAGCGGATGGCGGCCAACGCGACCGGATCGTTCCTGGGAATCGACATCAGTTGTGCGCAGTGCCACGATCATCCCTTTGGCAGTTGGACGCAGGATCAGTTCTGGCAAACCGCGGCCTTTTTCACCCGCACGACCACCGATGCGGCGACGCCGTTTTCGTTAGCGATGCTGAAGATCGACGTGCCGGAGACCGATCGCCACGTTTCGGCGCAGTTGTTCACCGGAGAGACGATCGCCGCTGGCGACGAAGCCCCGTTTCAGAGCGGTCGAGATGCGTTCGCCGTGTGGGTCGCCGGCAATGAGAACCCGTTTTTCGCACGACATGTCGTCAATCGGCTGTGGGCCGAATATTTTGGCGCTCCGCTGGTGCAGGAGTACGATGAAGAGCCGGATGATCCTCGGCTGGCTCAATTGCTAGACGAGTTGGCGGGGCAATTGGTGCAAGCCAGATTCGATATTCGTGCGTTGTCGGAAGGGCTGGTCCTGACCCAGGCCTATCAGTTGGGAACGGCGACCGACTCGACCTATGAATCGGGCGCCAATCTGTTCGCCGCGGCGAAGGTGCGCGGGATGACCGGCGAGCAATTGTACGACAGCCTCTGCGTCTCCGCCGGTCGCCCTCCGGTACGCGAGGATCTAGATTCGACCGTCGCTTTGCGTCGTCGTCGCGATTTCTGCGAGCAGTTCCGGATCAACAGCGCCGCTCCAGAGCGTTCGATGACCCAATCGTTGGCGATGATGAATGGCGTTTTCGCGCGCCAACTGATCGATCCTGACGAAAACCCAACGCTACAGGCGATGAATACCGTCCCCTTTTTATCAGCGCGCGAGCGCACCGACGCGCTCTTTTGGGCGACCTTGGGACGTGGCCCGACCGATCAAGAGCGGCGACGATTGCAGGAAGCGGGAATGGGGGGCGATGATGCGGCGACCCGTTCCGCCAGGAATGCCGATTTGTATTGGATTTTGATCAACACGGTTGAATTCAGCACCAATCACTAGCGCTGGGCGCCTAACGACGCTGGGATATGGGAAAGAACAAAGATGTCGAACAGCTTAAATCGAAGAAGGTGGTTGCGGTCGCTTGCCGCCTCGATGTCGATCTCAGCCCTCGGCGCCTCGGGGGGCGCACCAAGCGGTTGGTTGCGGCAGTTGGCGGCTGGACAGTCCGAGTCGCCAATCACGCAGAAGAATATCATCTTGTTGTGGCTTAACGGCGGCCCGGCGACGATTGATCTTTGGGACTTGAAGCCCGGACATGAAAATGGGGGGCCCTTCCAGACGTGCGCAACGCGTTCTCCCGAAATCCGCTTCAGCGAACATCTGCCGCAATTGGCCAAGTGTGCCGACCAAATGGCGATCGTCCGCAGCATGACGTCCAAAGAAGGGGATCATGATCGCGCCGTCCACCTGGGACGCACCGGTTATGTGCCGCAGGCCGGAATCGACTTTCCCGATCTAGGCGCGCTGGTCGCCGCCGAGGTCGGTCGGGATGAGGGGTTGCTGCCGAGCTTCGTCAGTATCGCCCCGCCGCAGCGCGGCAATTTCGCCGGCAGCGGCTTTTTGGGACCCCGCTTCGCCCCGATGAATATTGCGGAATTCGGCAATTCGCCGGCCGATCTGCAGGTGCGAAACCTGCACTCCCCTTTAATCGATCTTGAGCGTCGCAAACGGACCAAGATGGTGTTGGGAGAAATGGATCGCGACTTTGTCCAAACTCATGCCGGCCCGGTCGCCCAAGGTTATCAGGCGGCGCAAGAGCGGGCGATCCGCCTGATGAAGCCCGAGGCGGTCGCCGCCTTCGATCTGGAGCGGGAAGGCGAGGCTCTGCGGGATCGGTATGGTCGCAACCTGTTTGGCCAGGGATGCTTGCTGGCGCGGAGGTTGGTGGAACGGGGAACGTCATTTGTCGAGGTGACGCTGGACGGCTGGGACACGCACAACGACAACTTCAATCGCTTGCAAGCCCTTTCGACGCAGCTTGACGCCGCGATGGCCTCGCTGGTCGTCGATTTGCGCGAGCGAGGTTTGCTCGAATCGACGCTCGTCATTTGCCAGGGTGAGTTTGGCCGAACCCCCAAAATCAACGTCAACGCGGGGCGAGATCACTGGCCGCGCGGTTGGTCGGTCGCGCTGGCCGGAGGCGGCGTTGGCCGCGGTCAGGTGATCGGTGCGACCACCGCCGACGGCATGGCGGTGGATGGAGATGGTTACGTTGTGCCTGACCTGATCGCATCGGTCTGCACCTGGCTGGGAACCGACTATCGCAAACAGAACGCCTCGAATGTGAATCGGCCAATTCGGATCGCCGATCCCGACGCCAAGCCGATCCCGGGGTTAGTTTAATCATGCGAGCGTCTAAACTAGTCGGGGGCGTTGCAATCGCGCTGATAGTCGCTTGCTGTGGGGTGTTGAGCGCCCAACCGGCTGTAGAACGATTGGCAGGAGAACGCGGCGTTCGTCTCTGGCTCGACCCTGCTCTGCCGGACGAGGCGATCGAGCTGTTTGTCTCGGTCGAGGGGGAGTCGGCCGTCGTCGCACGCCGGGAAGCGTACCGTTGGTTGTTCGACTTTTTGGACGTCGATGGCAACGGCGTGCTCGAAGGAGCGGAGGCTCATTCGCTACCGACGCCGTTCGGGCTGCGGCAAGTATCGGCTGGACGTCTGATGACGGCCGTCGGGGCTCCGCCCGCTTCGATGAATCAAGACCAGGACGGCCAGCTTAACCCCGACGAATTGATCGCCTACTACGAGCAAGCCGATTGTGGCGGATGCGTCGTCACGTATGGCGCCGACCCCGGCGCCAAGTCCTTGAACGCCGCGATCCGCGAGCGACTTGCCTTGCGGCAGGAAGGGCTGCGCGGCTCGCCGACGCTTGCCGACCGGTTTCTCGCGCTGCACAAACTGGATGCCAACAACGACGAGTTGATCAGTCCTGGGGAATTGCTCAGTAGCGCTCGCTATCCCGGGACCAACGCGGCTCGGTTGCTGTTGCCGCAAGATCAAACAGGCGAAAGCTCCACCGACTCCGCGCGGCGCTGGAAGATCCGTTTTGTTGATGGAAATCCGACGCTAGGAGATTCCTCGAGCGCTTGGCTCGAGTCGCGGCGAAGCTCGGTTCGGATTCATTTGGCCGCCGGCAAACACGCCGGATCGCTGGCGAAGCTAGAGCAGTTGTTGACGCAGCTCGGGCAGTTGCAGTCGGCCCGATTCGCCGGCGGCGTTCCGATCGATCAACTCGAAGGCGTTCCCAACGAATCGGAACTGCGGAGCTTTTTGCGTTTGATCGACGCCAATCATGATGGTCGAGCGACGGTGGAGGAAGGCAAACAGTGGTCGAACGTCTATAAGCGTCTGGCCGTGCTCCAGCCGGTGATCGCCATCCTTGATCTCGGTTCGAGTCTCTTTCCGCTGCTTGACCAGAATCACGACGGCTCGCTATCGAACGCCGAATTGCGCCAAGGCCCCGAAGTCCTGGAGCAGGCGAAGCTGATTGTCGATGGCGAGATCGCCTGGGATCGGCTCCCGCGACAGTATCGTATTATTGTCGCCAATGGTCTGCCACAGTCGCTGCTCGATCACGCTCCTGTCGAGGCCCCAGCTTGGTTTCAGGCGATGGATCGCAACGGGGACGGCCTAGTGTCGAGCGGCGAGTTTCTCGCGGATGAGGCGCAGTTTCGCCGCTTGGATCAGAATGGCGACGGCTACGTTTCGCCTGACGAATTGTAGGTTCTTCGCTTCTGCGTCTGCCGAGAGCGGCGAAACGCGGCGGATGGTCTACAATAGCGGGCGAACATTCTCTCGCCGGTTGGCGTCTAGGGACTGTTGAATGTCCGCGACCGCGAATTGCCGCGCTTGGCGCCTGGAGTCGAAATTGTCCGAGCCCGTTCATTACCATCCCAATCTGATCTTCTCGCCTGGCACGCAAGTGGTCGTGCTGCGCGATATTGTGGGGCCTAACGGGCGAACGCTGCATCCCCGCGGCGCGGTTGGCGTGGTGGTGAAGTCGCCGGTCGATTTGCAGCATAGCTATCGGATCCGCTTTCCCGACGGGGTCGAGGAATCGCTGCCGCCGAGCGATCTGGCGCTGCTGGCGAAGCATAAAGAAGGCGAGATCGGGGCGCGCGACGCCGGCGCCGACAAAGATTTGCTCGATCGCGTGCTGTTTCGGTGCATTGTTGGTTCGCAGGCTTTCGGGTTGGCGGATGACGAATCGGACATTGACCGCCGCGGTTTCTATCTGCCGCCGGCGCACTTGCATTGGTCACTGTATGGCGTGCCGGAGCAACTGGAGCTGGACCAGTCGCAGGAAGCGTATTGGGAACTGCAGAAGTTCATTGTGCTGGCGCTGAAAGCGAACCCCAACGTGCTGGAGTGTCTCTATTCTCCCCTGGTCGAGAAAGCGACGCCGCTAGCGCAGCGGTTGCTCGACATGCGATCGATCTTCCTGTCGCGACTCGTTTACCAAACCTACAACGGTTACGCGATGTCGCAGTTCAAGAAGATGCAAAGCGACATCCGCAGCCAAGGCCAGGTGAAATGGAAGCATGTGATGCACCTGATTCGGCTGTTGATCAGCGGGATTCGGGTGCTGCAGGAAGGGGAAGTGCCGGTCGACGTCGGTCCGCACCGCGAGCGATTGCTGGCGATCAAGCGGCGCGAAATGCCGTGGGCAGAGACCGAGGCGTGGCGGCGAGAGCTGCATGCCGAGTTCGACGCCGCGCTGCAAGCGACGACGCTGCCGGAGCGTCCCAACTACGAACAAGCGAACGCCTTTTTGGTCGAAGCGCGGCAAGCCGCGCTCGCCGATGAATTGCCATGACCATCGAACCGAGACTGTACAAACAAGTCGACGGGCATCCATATCCCCTGCTCTTCGCGACGATCAGCGGCGCGCATTTGTACGGATTTCCCTCGCCTGACTCCGACTTCGACTTGCGGGGGATTCACCTCTTGCCGCTGGCCGACGTCGTCGGTCTGCGCGAAGCGGAGGAGACAGTCGAAAAGTCGGGCATCCATGACGGGCTCGAGATCGATCTGGTGACGCATGACGTGAAAAAATTCTTTCTGCTGATGCTAAAGAAGAACGGTTATGTGCTGGAGCAACTTCTCTCTCCGCTCGTCGTACAAACGACGCCTGAGCATGAAGAGGTGAAGTCGCTGGCGCCAGCTTGCATCACACGCCATCATGCGCACCACTACCTCGGCTTCGCGGCGACGCAGTGGAAGCTGTTCCAAAAAGAAGACCCGCCGCGGGTGAAGCCGCTGCTCTACGTCTATCGCGTGCTGCTAACGGGGATTCACTTGATGCGGACCGGCGAGATCGAAGCGAACCTGGTTCGTTTGAATGAGGAGGCCCGCTTGCCGTATCTGCCTGATCTGATCGCCCAGAAACAGGAAGGCCCCGAAAAAGGTACGTTGTCGGCGACCGACTTGGCGCTGCATCAGCAGGAGTACGAGCGGCTGACCTGGGAGCTGGAAGAAGCGCGGGAGCGAAGTCAGCTGCCGGAACAGGCGACGGCGAAGGATGCACTGAATGATCTATTGGTGCGTATTCGCTTGAATCAGTCGTCCTAGTAGCCCGAAGCGCCAGCGAGGGAAATGCGGATGGACCCAGTGAAACGCTTGGCGTCAATGAATAGATAAGTAGCGTAGGTAAGACGAACGCATCGGCGATTTTCAACTTCGTCGCATGCTTGCGACCGCAATTTCCTCGCTTGCGCTGCGGGCTACTATGGGGCGAGTCTTGCGACGAACGAATGAAAAAAAAGGAAGCAAGCCTTGCGACTTGCTCCCCTGCTCTGCTTCTCCGTTGGAACCCCAAGGATTAACTGAAGAACAGATCAATGACCATTTCGGAGTCGGCGAAGACTTCTTCGATCGCTTCCGACGGGGTTACGACGATGTCGAACGTGTCGATATCGGCTCGCGGGTTGCCGGTGCCGGTCGCTCCGCGATCATTGGAGTTGATCGTGAACGTATCGGTGCCGGTGAAGCCGTCTTCTGGCGTGTAGACCAGGCCTTCCATCATCGACGAAATCTGCTCGAACGAGCCGACCAACATGATTCGCTGGGCGTTGAGCGAAGCCAACTGCAGGATGCCATGTTGGACCGAGATCGTCACTTGCACGAAGGCGCCATCGGCGTCAGGATCGCTGACCGAAATAGCGTTGCTATTGGCCGAGCCAAATTCCAAGGAGAGTCCCGCGGCAATCGTCTGGGTGCCCGGGACCTGGTTCAAAGGGGGCCGATTGGTCCCGTTGTCGGTATCCAATCCGTTGATGGTTAGCATCACCGTCGCCGTATCCTCTCCACCATCGCCGTCACTGACGGTGTAGGAGAAGCTGTCAGCTGCCGTATCGCCGGTCGCCATGTCGTCAAACACGCCGTTCGGATCGTAGTCGAAGCTGCCGTCGGCGTTGAGCGTCAGCAGGGCGCCCGAGTCGAGCCCGATCGGCGTACCGACGTCGGCCGGATTGCCGTTGACGGCCACGATGGCCAGCGTCGTTCCTTCCGTGTCGGAGTCATTGAGCAGCACCCCGGCCGGCACGATCGACAAGGCGGTCGCTTCATCGGTCGAGAACGCGTCGTCCTCGGCGATCGGAGCGTCGTTCAGGCCGTTGATCACGATCGAAACCGTGCCGGCGTCGGTTGTTCCGCTGCCGTCATCGGCGACGTAGCTGAACGTATCGAGCGTCGATTCGCCGGCCCGCAGCGTCTCAAACGAACCATTCGGGTCGTAGTCGAAGCTGCCGTCGGCGTTGACCGTCAGCAAGGCGCCCGAGTCGAGCGTGATCTGCTCACCGACATTGGCCTCCTCGCCATTGACCATCACCACCGTCGCGGCGCCGGTATCGTTGGCCAAGACGCCAGGCGCCGCCATCGATAGCGGACTATCCTCGTCGGTGACGTACTCGTCCCCTTCCACAATCAGGTTGGTCACGCCGTTGATGGTGATCGCGACGGTCGCCGCACTCGTCAAACCACTGCCATCGGCCGCGGTGTACGAGAAACTATCTTCCGCCGTCTCCCCTGCGGAGAGATCATTGAACGCGCCATTGGGATCGTAGTCGAAGCTGCCGTCGGCGTTGAGCGTCAGCAGAGCGCCCGAGTCGAGCGTGATCGGCATTCCAACATCGGCCGGTTCGCCGTTCATCTCGCTGACCGACAACGCGTCGCCATCCGCATCCGCATCATTCGCCAGCACGCCTGGGGCCGGGATGTTCAGCGTCACGTCTTCCGCCGTCTCGTAGCTGTCGCCTGCGGCTACCGGTTCGTTATCGACGCCGGTGATCGTGAAGCGAAGCAGCGAAGAACTGGTCAAACCGGTGCTGTCGGCGACCGTGTAAGCGACCTGATCTTCGGCGGTTTCGCCCGCGGCCAGCGACGCATAGACGCCGTTGGGATCGTAGTCAAAACTACCATCGGCGTTGAGCGTCAACAGGGCGCCCGAGTCGAGCGTAATCGGCATGCCGACGTTCAACGCGTCGCCGTCGACTTCGGTGACCAAGAGCGTATCGCCGTCGAGGTCAACGTCATTGGCCAGCACGCCGGGCGCTGCGACGCTCAGCGTCACGTTTTCCGCCGTTTCATACGCGTCTTCCGCCGCTTCGGGAGCGTGGTCGACGCCATTGACGGTGATAAAGACGGTCGCCGTGCTGGTCAGCCCAGTGCTGTCGGTCGCTGTGTAGGCAAACGACTCTTCCGCCGATTCACCCTCTGCCAGCGACGCGAAGGCCCCATTGGGATCGTAATCGAAGCTGCCGTCGGCGTTGAGCGTCAGCAGGGCGCTAGACTCAAGCGTGATCGCCGCCCCGACGTCGGCCGGTTCGCCGTTCACTTCCAGCACCGTCAGGCTATCGCCGTCGGCATCGGCGTCATTTTCGAGCACGCCGGACGCGGAGATATTCAGCGCCGTATCCTCCGAGGTTTCGTAAGCGTCATTAACGCTTTCGGGGGCGTGATCGACGCCATTGATGGTAATGACGACGTTCGACGTGCTGGTGAAGCCGCTGTCGTCGGTCGCCGTGTAGGCAAAGCTATCCTCGGCGGTTTCCCCCTCGGCGAGCGCGGCGAAGGCGCCGTTCGGATCGTAGTCAAAGCTGCCGTCGGCGTTGAGCGTCAACAGGGCGCCCGAGTCAAGCGTGATCGCGGCGCCAACGTTGGCCGCCTCACCGTTGACTTCCGACACCGTTAAGACGTCTCCGTCCGAGTCGGCGTCATTCTCGAGCACGCCCGGCGCCGAGATCGACAGGGCGACGTCTTCGGTCGTTTCAAAGGCGTCGTCGACGCTAACCGGCACGGTGTTCACGCCGGCGATCGTCATGACCACGTTGGCGGCGCTCTCTTGGCCGGTGCTGTCGGCGATTGTGTAGCTGAAGGTATCTTCGGCCGTTTCGCCGTCGAGCAGCGCTGCGAACATCCCGTTCGGGTCGTAGTCAAAGCTGCCATTGGCGTTGAGCGTCAGTAGCGCTCCCGAATCGAGCGTGATCTGCTCGCCCACGTTGGCCGGGTCGCCATTGACCCCGGTCACCGCGATCGCGTCGCCATCGGCGTCGGTATCGTTTTCGAGCACGCCGGGCGCCGAAACGCTGAACGCTGCGTCTTCGTTGGTCTGGTAGGCGTCATCGAGCGAAACCGGCGCTTCGTTCGCGGCGACTTCGACAAAGAACGATTCGACGTCGGCCAATCCGGCATTGTCGAAGACCAGAATCGAAACCGAGAAAATCCCCGGCGTGACGTCAATCCCCGGCGTCAGCATCAGCTGCGCCGTCCGGGCGCCCACTTCCTGGATCAGCGACACGAAATTGGGGGACTCAGGATCGATCATGAACGACAACTGATCGGCTTCGTTCGGATCGGTGGCCGAGATTTCCAACATCAGCTCGGCGCCGGCGTCCAGCTCTTGATCGGCGATCGGCGCCAGGTCAGGCGGCAGATTGATGTTGATCGTGCTGGTCGCCACTTCGCTGTTGGTGACGCCATCGCTGACGGTAAACTCAATCACCCGCGGGGTGACGTCGACCGCCGGATCGCTGTTGCTGTAGCGGACCGAGCGGAGGACCTGCTGGTATTGCTCGACCGATGCTTCGCCGCTCAGTTGCAACACGCCGCCGGCGTACTCAGCCGTGATCTCGGTCCCTTCCGTATCGACCGTCAACAGTTCGGCCTCGCCGTCGGCCAGGTTGGTGATGGTAACGGTGGCCGACATCAGCGTTTCGTCGTTCGGATCGGCGACGACCATATCGCTGTCGGCGACGGCGACGGGGCCTTGGCCAAACTGAAAGGTCGTTTGAAAGTCGCCTCCGTCGGCATCTTCACCGTTTAGATCAACGACCGGCGAGCCGACTTGGACCTCGATGGTGATCGACTCAAAGTCCCCTTTCATCGGCGATTCGGAGTTCATCGCGACCACCCGTAGCGTGTGCGAACCGACCTGATCCAGCGAGGGGGTCCAGTTCAGCACTCCGTCGGGCGACATAGTGGCGCCGGCCGGAGTTTGATCCGGGTCGGGATCAAGCGTGAAGGTGAAATCGCCCTCGGTCAGCGATCCGCCGGCCGACATCAGGTCCAAGGAGTACTGATCGCCGACATAGGCGGTTTCGGCCTCGACGCCGGAGAGATCAAAGTTGGGCGCCGAAGCGTCCATCACGCGTCGCTCTTCCAGGCGTTCCGAGCCCATCGAAAAGGGAGATCGGAGCGTGCGCGTATGTTTCTTATTCATCGTCATATCGAATCCTTCAAGTAGATATGGCAGTATCGATTGGTGAGTAGATTTGCCCTCCGCCCAGACCTTCTTCCAACAACCGGCAGCGCACCGCGCGCAGCAAGGCTAGGGAAAAGAGGCGGATGGGCGAAGAATCAGGTCAATTCAGCGGGATCTTCCACGCAAGAATCGACTCAGCGGACGGTAGAGAAACGCACGCGTTGCAGTCATTCGCGAGAGTGCGCTGTGAACTGAAAATTAAGGGAGTCTCCTACTTCGCTAGTCAGTTCGGCGCGGCGGTAAAAAGCGGCAGCGGGGTGGTGATAGCATCCTTTGCGATCTGCTGCGCTTTGGTTCCTAAAAGCTGGCGCTGGCAATGAAATCGTCGCTTGCCCTGTCGTTTTCAGTAACGACGATTTGCGACGACGGTTAGGTTAATCAGTCGGGCACGAGGGTTACAAGTACCCACGTGGAGTTTTTCAATAATTATAAAAACGGTATATGTGTATATATGTGTCGGCGTTGGTCGATCCGCTCTTTGGGGCCGCAATAGGGTTGGGGGTAGGTGCTGGCGGCTGGATCGCCTGGGCGAGGGTTGAGGATTGGGATACGTTACGTCTCGGCCAGTAGGCCTGTTCGGCGAAAACTTGCTTGTTTTCGTCACCTCGTAAAAAGGGAGAGACCTCGCTTGTACGCGTAGAATTACGGGCCGATGCAGGTTATGATGCATATATTCCCGCCCATGTATCCGCCCTCCACTGCATCCTTCCAGAACGAGCCCACCATGCGACAATCCGCCTACCGCGCTTTAACTCTGATTCTTGTTCTGTCGACCTCCGCCGTCAGCGTTGCGCTGTTCAAGCCGGCGACGACCGGAACGGCGATGACGGCCGCCGCCAACGCGTTTCTGGCGTCTCTTAGCGACGAAGAGAAGGCGGTCGCTCTGCAAGACTACGATGCGCCGCACCGCGTTGACTGGCACTTCATTCCCAAAGACGCCCGCAAAGGTTTGAAGATTGGCGACATGAACGTCGACCAACGCAAGTTGGCGTATGGATTGCTGAAGTCGGCGCTGAGCGACGTCGGCTACGACAAGACCACCAAGATCATGGATCTGGAGAACCTGTTGAAGCAGTTGCAGAAGAATGGACCGATTCGCGATCCCTATCGCTACTACGTGACGATCTTCGGCCAGCCGAAAGCGGACGCGCGCTGGGGTTTCAGCTTTGAAGGTCACCACTTGTCGCTCAACTTCGTCGTCGAAGGAAACGCGGTTATCTCATCGACGCCGCAGGCGCTTTGCACCAACCCGGCTGAGCTGAAAGAGACCTACTCAGAGAAGTTTCCCAGAGGGTACCGCATCCTGAAGCAGGAAGAGACCGTCGGATTTGAGTTGGTCAACAACCTCTCGCCCGAGCAGGCCAAGGTGGCCCTGATCGCGGCGAAGGCGCCGGCCGAGATTCGCAATCCCGGCAAGACGCACGCGCCGAACGACGCTCCGGTTGGAATCGCGGCGAAGGATCTGAGCGGATCGCAGCAGCAGTCGCTGCGGAGCCTGATCGACGTCTACTGCGCTGCGATGCCGGCCGACGTGGCGGCCGCCCGCCGAAAGCAGATCGAGGATGCGGGCTTCGACAAGGTCCACTTCGCCTGGGCGGGAGCCACCAAGCCAGGCGTCGGTCATTACTATCGCGTCCAAGGCCCGACCTTTGTGATCGAACTGGTCAACACGCAGCCGGACGTCGCCGGCAACATCGCCAATCATGTCCACTGCATTTTCCGCGACATGGCGGGCGACTTTGCTCTGCCGATCGAGTAAGGGCGATTTCGCTGCGGATACCAATGACGCACGAGCCCAAGGCCGCGGTCTCCGACTGCGGCCTTTTTTTTGCGCCCAAACCCCCGACCTTCTCGCATTTCGCTCGATTTGTTGCCTGATTCGGCAGTTGTCCCTAACATGACAAGAGACTCTTTCGCCACCTGCTCTTCGTATCGAGGCGTGCGCATGCTCGCTCCCACGTTCCGTTCCCCTGCAATTGTCTGCGGTCTTGGACTGCTGCTGTCGGCGCTCGCCGCGCCAGCTTGGGGAGCCGCTTCGTCTGGCGTTACCGACATTCTGGAGGGTGGCTGGGCGATTGGGCCGGACTCGCTGGAAAAGGCCCGCAAGGCTCGGGCGTCTTTCATCGGTTCGGTCGATGACCGCGAATCGCTTGATACGGCGTTTGGGCTGGTGCTGATCAAACAGCACAAGTACGAAGAGGCGACGACGCTGTTCGAAAGCATCACGACCAGCCATCCCGATAACCAAGTCGCGTGGCGGGCGTTGATCTGGCTCTATGTGCTGCAGAAGAAGTCGGAGTCGGCGCTGCTGAAGATTGATTCGATGTCCGATACGATTCGACCCTCGGAAGCGGATGACGCCATCGAAGAAGAGACGCGAGCCACGGCGCGATTTCTGGGGCGGATCTTCGCCTATCTCGACGGGCCGACCGCGGGTGACGTTTCCAAAGGCGTAAACCGACTAGTTCGGGGCAAGATCGACAAACGGATGGTCGGCGCCAGGGCGGGCGAGTTCAAAACCAACTACGACGAAGTGATGCAGGAGTTTAAGAACCTGACGACGGCCGGAGACGAGGCCCGCGACCAGGCGGTGGAAGATCAAGAGATGGCCAAAGAGCAGGAAAAGCAGAATCTGGCCAACCTGCGCGAACGTCTCGAGATCGACCAGGCGGAAGCGCAGCAACGGCTTGATGCCTTGCGCAGCGAGTTGGAGAAAGAGATGGTCGCCTTCAATCAGATGGAGGCGCCCCTGAGCGACGCGATCAGCCGACTGGAGGTTCAGCTGTCGGTCGTGCGGCGCGAGATTCTCAATGTGACCGACGATCTGAATCGCCTGCAGGCGGAATATGACGAAACGAAAGATCCTCGCCGCAAAGACCGGATCCGCCGCGACATGGCGCGAGCCGAAATCTTGCTTGGGCAGTATCAACGCGACAACCAGGTCATTCTGGCGGAAGGTAATCGACTGACGCAGCGCCGCGATGCGCTGCGGGCCAGCCGCGCCGAAACGTCGCGTCGTTACGAGACCGACATCAAGGAAACGCAAGACTGGAAAGCGAATCTGGCGCGGCGAGAAAAGCGAACCGAACTGGATGAAAAGCGGATTAACCGCCCAGCGAAAGGCAACACGCCGCAGGTGCGGGTGATGGGCGCCAAGGCGACGAGTTTGCGAACCTACGCCGACTTTCCGCTCGAGCTAGAGCGTCACAAGCTGCTGACTGCCGAGTAACGCCACGCAGCCGATCTTACAGCATCGCCGCCAAGATGCTCTCTTGCGTCAAAATGCCGACCAGGTCGTTTTGACGATTGGCGACTACCAGCGCTTGCAGCTGCATTTCGTGCATGGTGCTTGCGGCGCTACGAAGCGAGTCGGTCTGCAAAATGAAATGCGATTCGCGAATGATGTCGCTGGCGCGGATCGTTTTGGGATCCTCGTTCAGATACATCACGCGGGCCAGGTCGCGGCTCTTGGCGCGGCGGATATCGCGGCGCGAGACGACTCCCAAGGGAAAATCGCCGTTCATCACCACCGCGTACATCGCTCCTTCCACTTCGCAGGCGAACTTCACATGTTCGATGCTCGCGTCGAACGGCACTTGCACCGGCGTCGTATCGACGTGCGGTTTGACCGGGGCGCGACTCGCCTCGTGATCGCTGTAGGAGAACTCGCGGAGGAAGTCGGTCGAGGTGACCATCGCCGACAAACATTCGTCCTCGGTGACCGGCAGCGAGTTGATCTCTTTGTCGAGCATCAGCTGCAAGGCAACCGAAACGTCGGTGTCGAACGAGATCGTGTAGACTCGCCGCGACATGAACTCGGAGACGCAGACCGGGCCCCCTGCTTTGCGAAAGCGATTGGAGAGGTTGGCCGCCTCATGAGCGGCCGCGGTCCGCACGACGTCTTCATCCGAAATAATCCCGACCACATGCCGGCTTTCGTCAATCACCGGCCAATGATGGAATCCGACCATGTAGACCTGCTCTAGCAGCTCTTCAATGGTCGTTTCGAGCGAAGCGCTCATCGGATTGTAAGTCACGATGGTGCTTAGCGATTGATCGAGTATGGGCTTGGCGGTAGCCATGATTCCTGCGGCTTGGCAAAGCGACGAGTACAACAGATTGCAATCAACTTTAGGTTGCGCCGCAGGCGCAAGCCGCAACCGAATCGAGGAAAGCGGCGATTTGCCGGTTGGCTAGCGGCATTGGCGCGAATGGAACGATCGTACCGGTCGTAGACGCCGCGTTGGCTGCCTAATCGTTTGGTTGGCAAGAACCAAAAAAGGGGGCGATCGTACGCGCGATCGCCCCCTGATCGGACGGAATTGCGGCTCGTCCTGGTTTACTTTGCGGCGGCCGGCTTGGTCGACAGTACGCCCAGGCCTTCCATCCAGGCTTCGCACAGCTTCGGCCAAGCGTTGGTGCCGGGGATGTTGGCGGCCAGGCCGACGCCGTGACGTCCCTTGGCGAAGATGTGCATTTCGGCCGGCACCTTCGCCTTCTGCAGCGCTTCGTAAAAGACGATGCTGTTTTGCGGCGGCACGCCGGTATCTTCGCTGGTATGAAACAGGAAGGTCGGCGGCGTATCGGAGGTGACCTGCAGTTCGTTGGAGAGGCTCTTCACTAGCTCCGGATCTGGGTTCTGCCCAATCAAATTCCGTTGCGATCCGCGGTGGGTGAACGGCTGGTCGAAAGCGATCACCGGGTAACACAGAATCGCAAAGTCAGGGCGGCTCGAGACGCGGGCGATCGGATCGGCCGACTGAGCGTCGCCGCCATCAAAGTGAGTCGCCACCGTCGAGGCCAGGTGACCACCAGCCGAGAAACCCATCACGCCAATTTTGTCGGGCGAAACGCCAAATTCTTTGGCGCCCGCGCGGACCATGCGAATCGCTCGCTGCGCGTCTTGCATCGGCGCCGGGTGGGCGTAGCCTTTGCCGCTATGACGATATTCGACGACGAACGCTGAGACTCCGAACGAGTTGTACCACTTGGCGATGTCGACCCCTTCATGACCCAGCGCCAAGTGACCGTAACCGCCGCCTGGCAGCACGACGACGCCGCAATCGGTCTTGTTTGCGCCGTCGGCCAGGTAGATCGTGACGACCGGTTTGTCGTTTTCGGCTTCTCCTTTGGCGCCGGGAGCGCCGGCGGGCCACAACAGTTCACGTTTCGGTTCAGCGGCCATGGCGGCAAGGGGCAAGAGAAGGAGGAGGGTCAACGATGTGAAGATTTTAGACATGCAAAGAACTCGGCTTGAAGGGTGGGCGAATTGCGCGTTGACGGAAGCTTGGCGCAGCGAGGCTAAGCTTCTAGCGTAACCGCCTGGGCGACGGAATCAATCTGGGGGGCCTGCCGACTTGATTCTTGCTGTCATATCGCAGTAAAACAGGCGTCTCACCTACCCTTCTCCCCTCCCTGGATATCGCCATGGCCGCCGATCTGTCGCTTCAGCATGCTCCGGTTTCCTCGACGTTCTTCCGCAAGTTTCCGACCGGCGACTTTTGCCTTACCGAGGAGCAGGTCGCGTTTTTCCATGAAAATGGTTACCTGGCCGGCGTGAAGATTTTGGAAGACGAACAAGTCGAAATGCTCCGCGAAGAACTGGAGACGTTTTTCGACGCCAACCACGACCGCCGCGATTTGTGGTACGAGTATCACACCAACGAATCGGCCACGCCGGACACGGTGTTGTTTCATGCCTTGGGCGCTTGGCGGGTTGGCGCCGGGTTCCATGATATTTTGTGGGCGCCGCCGTTTGTGCAAGCGGCCGAGCAATTGATCAACGGCAAGGTCCGCTTCTGGCACGACCAACTCTTCTGCAAGCCGGCCAATCATGGCGGGGTCGTCGCGTGGCATCAGGACTACTCGTATTGGACTCGCACCAAGCCAATGGCCCATCTGACCTGTTGGATCGGCTTGGACGACGCCGATCGCGACAACGGTTGCGTGCAGTACGTGCCTGGCAGTCACAAGTGGGACCTGCTGCCGATCACGGGTTTGGCAGGCAATATGGATGCGATTCAGGAAGTGCTGACGCCGGAGCAATGGGAGCAATTCCAGCAGCCGGTCGCGGCCGAACTGAAGAAAGGGGAAGCGACCTTCCACCATCCGCTGATGGTGCATGGTTCGTTCGCCAATCGGACCGACCGTCCCCGCCGCGCCGCCGTGATCAACGTCTTCCGCGACGGCGTTTGCAGCGATAGCGACGACGTGCTGCTCGCCGGCGTTCCCCCGGTTGCGAAGGGAGAAAAAATGGAAGGGCAGTTCTTTCCGCTGTTGTCATCGACGTAGACGCGAACGAGCTTACGGCGAAGTCGTCGTCTCGATCGGCGGCTTGCGTTTGCCGGCCAACGGGAGCCGAACGATAAACTCGCGCCCCTTCCCTTCTCCGGCGCTCTCAACTTCGATCTGACCCTGGTGCATCTCGACCAGCCGTTTCACCAGCGTCAGGCCGATGCCCAAACCCCCTTTCGACAGATCGAGATGTTGGTCGATCTGTTGAAACATGCCGAAGACGTCGGGAATCAACTCGGGCGGAATGCCGATTCCGTTGTCCTTGACGCGGATCTCCACTTGGTCGTCCAGTGCAGAAACGGTCAGATCGATACGTCCGCCGTCGGGCGTGTACTTGGCGGCGTTGTTCAGCAGGTTGGCGACAATTTGCGAGAGACGCACGGCGTCGCCGTCGATCTCAAACGGCTCGTCAGGAAGGTTGACGGTCAGCTGATGCTCGGCTTCGTCGATCAGGCGAACCATGTGCTGCACTTGACGCTGGACGGTGTCGTAGACTTCGACCTCCTCCTCTTTCGACAGGTGGCCATTGCGGACCACCTCGACGGCGATCATGATCGCCGCCAGCGGATTCCGCAGTTCGTGGGCGAGCGTCGCCAGGAATTCGTTCTTGCGGCGCCTTTATCTCGTCACGATGCCGGGCCACTTCCTGCCGCTGGCGAAACAGCTGAAAGAAAACCTCCGCCTTGCTCTTGAGGATGTCGGTCTCGATCGGCTTACGCAGAAAGTCGACGGCCCCCGCTTCGTAACCGCGGAAGTGACGTTGTTGCGCTTCCGTGGCTGCGTTCAGAAAGATGATCGGCGCCAGTTCAGTTCGTTCCGAGCCGCGCATCAGTTCGGCCAGCTCAAAGCCGTCCATCTCCGGCATCATCACGTCCACTGGGCTCGCACGAATTCGACTGGGCGCCGTCGCCACCGAAGCGCCCCGTCTGTTGCCCCCAATTCTAGCCGATCGTAGCGGTGTGGGAATATCTCGGTCCGTAAGCGGTATCGACCTACTGCCAGCGGCGAGAAAACAACCAATTTGCGCTCCCTTATTCGCGGCAATTCGCACCCGTTATAAGGTCAGGCCGATCGGCAGCGCTTCGCCAAACACCTGGTCCCGTTCTTCCGTATCGAGGGCCCCTCCTTCGCGTACGATCCGGGCGAAGTGAACGGGGGCGTTTTCCCCCTCCAACCAACGTGCCGCTTCGCCTCGTTCTCCCTCCGAAAGATCCCGATACCGATCGTCGGTCCGGCGGGCGATTTGCATCACCGCCAGCAGGTCCATCGGGTCACGCTGGGCGTCCCGGTAGAGGGCGCTTAGCCAATCAGCGGCCCTATCGGCCGAGACGACCAGGTTCAGTGGACCATAGACCGGCGTACGGCTTCCCAAACGGCCCAAAGCCCAGGCCATCGCCGAACGGGCCGAAGCCATTTTCGGCTTGCCGAGCAGGTCGACGATCCACCCGCCGATCTCGATCTTCGTAGGGACATCCAGCAGTTCCAGACTCCCCAGCAAACGCCATGCTTCGAGCGACTCTGACGGCGTAAACGTCGCGGTCCCCTGCCCGGTCATGATGCGGCGATGCAGGGCCTTCAGCGCCAAGATCAACGGCTGCGCGACCGCTTGTTGCTGCCCTCGGCTTAGTCCGCCGGCGATCCGCCGCCACAAGATCCATGACTGGGTGCGGCAATTGGCGTCGTTGTGGGCGACCTTGCCTTGCAGCGCCTTCCAGGTTTCTGAAACCCGCCAGTCATCGAGCGCCAAACCATACCCGGGCCGCAGCGCGAAGCCGGCGAGGTTGAGCCAGCGGATCTCATGACTGCTGCTCCGGCGACGGCCAGGCTCTAGGTCAAGCAGTTCGCCCCAGATGCGGCGGAGCAAGCTGGCGGGCCACTGATCGCGCGGCATCTCGCTGGTCGCTTCGAGCGTGTAGAGCAGTTTCTGTGGTTTGTGCGTCGGCGCGTCGCCGAAGGTCGCGGTTAGGTTAGATTGCAGCGCCGACCAGATCTCTTCGTCGAGCACCCCTTCCGCTTCCCGATTCGAGACATGCGCTGCGACGTCGGTTTGCGTGGCGCTACGGACATCAAACTGCAGGCGCCACTTGCGGTCGCTCTCTTGTTCGTCGCACCACAGCTCGATCGTGCCGATCTCGGTCAGCCGGGCATGCAGTTTGACGGCGACTTCGGTCGCTTCGCTTCGGCGCTTGGCCCGCAAAACGGTACGGATCGGCGGCAGCGAGCGGATTTGCTCTTGGTCGACCGTGACGATTTCGCCCGCTTTGTCGATCAGGCGAATGCTGGAGACGAACAGTGGGAACTCGACTGGTTCCGAAATCCGCAGCCGGAAGGTCCGCTCTTGCAGGTCGATCTCTTCGCCCGGTTGGGTGGTCGCCGGCAAGATGCAGAGCGCCTGGGGGCGTCCCTGATCATCTTGGCCGACGCCAATGTAATACGTGCGGGCCAGGTTCGCGGCGATTCGGACGCCCTCGCCGCGGCGGACCAAGCCGTAGTAGGCGGCGCCCCGGGCAACGGCCAGGTCCAGCTGATCGTTGTCGAGAATCTGCAGGTCGTACTGGGGATCGGCCGGGCGGAACCAGGCGTTGATCTCCTCGATCAATTTGCCCCGCAACCGGGTCGACTCAAAGAACCCGCCGTTAAACAGCACCACGTCGGGGCGGACCGCCGTCGCGTCTTCCTCGTCCAGCACATGCCGATGACTGCGAAGAAACGCCGACAAATGCCGGGTGATCGCTGGATCGTTGGCGAACGGCAGGCCGAACTCTTGAAAGCCGGAGCTTCGCTTCTCCAGCGGCGTCTCGATGGCGCCGCCTGGCAAAAAGCCGTCGACCAGGACCTGTTCGACCTCTTCTTTGGTGATCGTCACTTGACGACCGCCGCCGATCAGCTTCGATCCGCTGGCCGGCAGGTTGATCGTCATCTCGGCCGGCGCGTTGTCGCCCAGCATCTCTTCTTTGGCGACTCGTGAACGACGAACCAGCGTCGACCACTCGGCCGGCGACAGCTTGCCGCCGCCGGTAAGTTTTTGTTCCAGGTAGGTTGCGAGCGTCAAGTCGAGGTTATCGCCGCCGAGGATCAGATGCTCGCCCACCGCCACGCGGTGAAATTGAACCTTGCCATCTTCTCCCTGACGAACGCGGATCAGCGTGAAGTCGGAGGTGCCGCCGCCGATGTCGCAGACCAAGATGGTCTGCCCCGGCGAAACGAGCGATTCCCAGTTCTCTTTGTGCTTGTCGAGCCAGGCATAGAACGCGGCCTGCGGCTCTTCGATCAACACGACCCGCTTCAGCCCCGCTTCCGCCGCGGCGGCGACGGTCAACTCTCGCGCGATTTCGTCAAACGAAGCCGGCAGCGTCAGCACAATGTCTTGCCGCTCCAGCGGATAATCTGGGTGCGCGGCGTTCCAGGCTGCTCGCACGTGAGCCAATAGGCGAGCGCTGACGGTCAGCGGCGACAGCTTTTCCAGATCCGAGGCGCCATGCCACGGCAACAGCGCGGCGGTGCGATCGACGCCGGTGTGAGAGAGCCAGCTTTTGGCCGAGTTAATTACCCGCGATGGCACGGTCACGCCATGATCGCGGGCAAACATGCCGACGCAGTAGGTCTCGTCTCGCTTGCTCCAGGGAAGCTTCAACGCGTCAGTCGTAAACTCGCTCTTGGCCGCTTCGTAGTGAAACGAGGGGAGTGTCGAGCGGGCTTCGACCTGTTGGGAAGCGACGATCTGCGGGATCGAGAACGATTGCAGTTGACCGGGCGCAGCCTCGGTGTCGACAAAGGCGACCGCCGAGTTGGTGGTGCCCAGATCGATCCCCACGACGTAACGACTCGGCGCTTCTTCATCGAGCAGCGCCGGCTCTTCCTGATGTTTCGCCACTCTATCCGCCTAGTCGTCTTCGCGTACGTTGAACTCCAGTTTCCAGCGTCCGCCGGTTCGCGGGCTTACGCACCACAGCTCCAACTGCCCCAGTTCGGTAATCTTCGATTCGAAGTTGACCGGCACGTACGATTCTTGAATCGCCTCGTCCTTGGTGAGCAGCGTCTCGAGCGGATCGGTTTCCGAGATCTCCTCTTCTTCCCACCGCTGCAGCGCCAGCCCAGGCTGATCGTCTTTGCGGATCGGCGACGAGAAGAAGCGGAACTTGGCGGTCTCGCCCACGACCAGGCCAACCTCTTGCGACGGAACGTGAATCGACGTTCCCTCTTCCATGCCGATCGGCACGACGTTGACCAGGTTCAGCGGACGGGGCGCCCCGGGAATCGCCAGGCCGGCTCGCTCGACCCCGATGTAATAGGCCCGGGCAGTGCCGCCGCGGATCCGAATGCCGCCATGCTTTTTCGCCCAGCCATAGTATGTGGCGCCGCGGGCGACGGCGTAGTCCAGGTCATGCGGCCCGGCTAAACGCTGCGGCGCTTCGCTCGACCAATCGGCCAACACTTCCATCAGGCGATCTTGGAAGGCGTCGCTTTTGAACACGCCGCCGTTGAACAACACGTGCGTGACCGGCTTGTTCTCGTCGTCGCGATGGGCTTGCAAGAACGTCGCCAGGTGACGCGTGATAGCCGGGTCCGACTCGTACGGCAGTCCCAGTTCCTGGAAGCCGGAAGCGTGCCCGCGTTCGGGATGGGCGTCGGCGCCGCACTTCGGAAAAAAGCCGTCCAGCAACAGCTGCATAGCGCGATCGCGCGGGACGTCGACGGTCACGGTTCCGCCGATCAACTTGCTGCCGCGTCCCAAGACCGAGACCGGGTGCGCTTCGGCGCCTTCGTCTTGCAGCAGCGATTCTTTGGCGGCGCGGCACGAGTGCCAGAGCGATACCGATTGCCACGGGTCGAGGTTGACGCCCTTGTCGGCGAACAGCGTCGAGACGTCAAACGCCAGCGCCAAGTCCATGTTGTCGCCGCCGACCAGCAAGTGATTGCCGACCGCGACGCGGCGGAGCGACAGCTCGCCACCTTCTTCGTCGACTTCGACCAGCGTCAAGTCGGTCGTACCGCCGCCGACGTCGCAGATCAACAGGCGATCGTTCACCTTCAGTTGCTTCCGCCACTTGTCGTCCCAGTGGTTCAGCCAGGCATAGACGGCGGCCTGCGGTTCCTCGAGCAGGACCAGCGTGTCGGGCAATCCGGCGCCGGTGGCCGCTTCGCGCGTCAGTTCCCGAGCGCTGGCGTCAAACGACGCCGGCACGGTCAGCACGACCGTTTGTTCGGCTAGCGGCGATTCGGGGAACTTGGCGTTCCAGGCGGCGACCAGATGTTCCAGGTAACGGCGGGTCGCTTCGACCGGCGAGATTTTCGGCATACCTTCCGGCGCGTTCCAGGGCAAGATCGGCGCCTGGCGATCGACCTTGTGGTGCGACAGCCAGCTCTTGGCGCCGCCTACGGTCCGATCGGGGGCATCGGCCGATTGGCGCCGGGCGATTTCGCCGACGGCGAAGTCGCGATCTGCGGCCCAGGGCAGATCGAGCGATTGCTGTGATTTCTCGGCATCGCCGCCGAGATAGCAAAACGACGGCAGCGAGTGGCGGTTGTCGACGGTGTTGGCGGCGATCAGTTGCGGCAGTTCCAGCAACTCGACCTCGGCCTGCTCGCTCTCGAGCGGAGCGTACGCGACGACGCTGTTGGTCGTCCCCAGGTCAATTCCAACGACGAAGTTGGCAGGCATCATTCCATTCCTATTTGCAGTGAGAGTCCGCCGAAGGGGAGCCTAAACTTCAGCTTCCGCCGGGGCAAGAATCTTGGCCGCTTCCGGCTCTCCATTCCATTTGGGCAATTCGCAGCGAGTCGCCTTCCAGCCCGCATGCACCAGGCGGGCGCTCGACGGCGGCGTTGCGCCGACCGATCCGACCAGCCGTAATTCGAGCCGATTGGAGTCGGCTGGAACCTCGATCGTGGTCCCTTCTTCTTCGCTCCGCAGCCGCGTAATGCCGAAGATCCGGTCGAGCGTCGCTTTGGTATCTCGATGAACGTCGCGAACCGCGGCCCCGATTTGTGCGTCTGCAAAACTGCTTAGGTCTTCCTGAAACAAGTCGAGGAAGCGGGCCTCTCGCTGCAGCGCGGCGAGCAACACGAGCGCATCGACGCCGGGATGGACTTCCGGTTTCGGCGGGGTCGCCGGCTTCTCTTCGAGCTTGGCGGCCTGGCCGCTGGGCGAAGGAAGGAGCACGGTCTGCGCTTTTTCCGCCGTTTCGGAGTTGAACAGGACCTTAAAGAACAAACTGATGGCAGTACCCAATCGGCCCATGGAAATTCGTATGTCCTCCAATGCGGGAAAAAACGGCGACAGCAGAGTGTCCAACCTATCGGGAGTCGCCTTCCACCGCAATTACCGACCAGCGAAGGGCAATCGCGGCGACCTAAAGCTGCCGTTAGGGAAACCGACTCCATAACCGATTAGAGCGCGCCAACCCGCAGGCAAATTGGCATATCGAGCGGTCGCCATGACCGTTAGTATATGAACTTTCCAGGTATCCATTAAATCCCGAGAACCGCATGTCGACCGTCGCCAAATTGGAGCCGAGACCGCCGCACCAGGAAGAGCGCACCCCGCCCTCCGAAGCGAAGCCGGAATCGACGCCAAAGCCGCGACCGGATTGGGTGGTGCGCGCCGTGCCGTTCTTCTACGGCTGGTTGATGCTGCCGATCTCGATGGTCGCCCAGTTTGCGACCAGCCCGGGGCAGACCTACGGCGTCTCCCTGTTCAACACGCATTTCTCCCGCGATCTGCAGCTGAGCGCGCTCGACGTTTCGTTCGCCTACATGCTGGGGACGATCATCGCCTCGCTGCCGATGTCGTTGATCGGCGGGCTCGCCGACCGGTTTGGCCTGCGGCGATCGATGGCCGTGGTGGTGGTTATCTTTGCCGCCGCCTGTTTGTTTATGTCGCAGGTGAGCGGCGTCTGGACGTTGTTTCTCGGCTTCCTGCTGATTCGGATGTTTGGGCAAGGTTCGCTGACGCTGCTGGCGACCACGTCGGTCGATATGTGGTTCCGCCAGCGTTTGGGGTTCGCGGTCGGCATCCGTAACCTCTCGATGCCGATTTCGCTGGCGCTCTTCCCGCTGATCACCGAACTGCTGATCGAAAACGTCGGCTGGCGGATGACCTACGTGGTGCTCGGCCTGGGCGTGGGCGGCCTGATGCTGCCGCTGTTGGCGATCTTCTTCCGCAATCGTCCCGAAGATATCGGACAGCTGCCCGATGGCGCAAGCAGCGTGGAGGATGAGTCGCGCGAGCCGAGCGACAAGCCGCTGCCGGTTGACCTGCAACTTCCGCAATTCACCCTGGGCGAGGCGTTGTTGACCCGGTCGTATTGGATTCTCGTGGCGCTGATGTCGTGCTGGGCGATGATCGCGACGGCCTTGACCTTTGTGATGGTGCGTTTTTTGGAAAGCCGCGGCCTGAGCGAAGACGAGGCGCCGATCATTTTCCTCTGCACCGCTTTGACGATGGCGATCTGCCAGTTTATCGGCGGTTGGCTCGCCGACCATATCAAGCTGCACTGGTTGATGGCTGCTGGCGGCGTGGGGCTGGCGCTCAGCGTGATTTGCTACGCCAATATCAACTCGGCTTACGGCTGTGCGCTGTTTGGCCTGGTCTTTGGGGCCGCGCAGGGAGTCGCCGTCTCGGGGGCCAGCAGCGCGTGGGCCCGGTATTTCGGACGAGCCCATCTCGGTAAGATTAAGGGGAGCTCGATGACGTGGATCGTCGCCGGCAGCGCCGCGGGCCCCTATTTGTTAAATCTGGGGGCCGCCAATCTGGGCGGCTACGAGCCGGTGTTGTGGCTGTTCACGGCGATCTTTGCGTCGCTGGCGGTCGCGTGCCTGTTCTGCACGCCGCCGCACGTGAAGTATCCCGGCCCCGAGTTCTAAACCGAAATAGAACGCGGAAGTCATGGATCCATCACGGCAGGAAAATAGAGATCGCTCTCGCTCCGCCCGTGATCTAACCGTGCTCTCCGTGTTCTATTTTTCGCCGCCGATTTCAGGAATGACGCTTGATGACTGCCGTGGATGAGTACTTCGATAGCGACGGCGTAAAGATTCGCTATGTCGAGCAAGGTTACGGCGAGCCGGTCGTGCTGATGCATGGCTTTACCCGCAACATCGAGCATGGCTGGGTAAACTACAAGCTTCTCGATCATCTGAGCGAGCTGTATCGCGTCATCGCGATGGACGCTCGGGGACATGGCAAGAGCGATAAGCCGCACGAAGATGTCTACGGTCGGCAGATGTACGCCGACGTTGCGCGATTGCTCGACCATCTGAAGATCGAGTCGGCCAATCTGGTCGGCTACTCGATGGGAGGCCGGATGGCGCTGAACGCGACCATTCATTATCCAGAGCGGGTCCGGTCAACGCTGCTGTTGGCGGCCGGCGCCGGTCGCCCCGGCGACGCCATCGAGCTGTGGGACGAATTGCAGGAG
Source organism: Blastopirellula retiformator (assembly GCF_007859755.1). Taxonomy (NCBI): domain Bacteria; kingdom Pseudomonadati; phylum Planctomycetota; class Planctomycetia; order Pirellulales; family Pirellulaceae; genus Blastopirellula; species Blastopirellula retiformator. The sequence goes on from NZ_SJPF01000002.1 coordinate 114,841, forward strand.
TCGCTCGCCCAGCATGGCCAGTTGCATCCGCTGATGAAGGTGCTGTGGTCGAGTCGCAATCCGCCCAGCGATCGTCAATTGGCGGCGATGAACGCCAACCTGATGGAAGGGAACGACCCGCTTGCCTTGGCCGCGGTCGCGCGGGGCTATCGTGAGCTGGGCGTCACGTCGGAAGAGGTCGCCAGCATCCAGACGCCGCTGCAGGTGGTGATTGGCGAAGAAGATGCCGCCGCCAAGCACGACGCCGATCGTCTCTGCGAAGACTCGCCCCACGCGACCCGCATCATCGTCCCCAATGCCGACCATTTCACGCTGCTCTTGAAGCCGCAACTTGGCAACTACATTGTCGACTTCCTGCAACAAGTCTCGTAAGACCAGACGCTAGCCCGCAGTGCCAGCGAGGGAATGGGGGCAAAATGTCTAAGGCCTAATTCCTAATGTCTAATACCGGAAGATATCTTCTTCATTAGACATTACGAATTCGACATTAGTCATTTGCCGCAGGCCCCAGTCCCTCGCTGGCGCTGCGGGCTAGTGTAAGACAACGTCTCCGCCACCTCCTTTCTTTGCTCCCACCATGGCCAAGCTCCATCTCGAATCGCTTCCTCACGGCACGACCAGCGGCGGCGTCTTCAAACTGTTGATCGAAGAGGCGGGCGTCGCCAATCGTGATATTGGCCGCATCCAATTGCAGCGCCGGACCGTGGCGGTCGAACTGCCTGGCGACATCTGCGGGCGGGCTCAGCGAAAACTGGCCGAAACGACGCCCGAGTTGGTCGCGTGGGTCGAGCCCGACGAGATCGAGACGCCGGCGATATTTCGCCAGTTCGAGCAATGCCTACATTGGGAAGCGCAAGAACAACAAGAGCGGATCGCCAATGATCCTTCCGCGCTGCGACTGAAGGGCCTACGTCTTCAGGATCAATGGTCGGCGCTTGGCGGACGCGTCGTGTGTAAGCTGACCGGCAAGAACCCGCAAGCGTCGCTCCCGATGCATGGACTGCGGGTCGGCACGCCGATCGTGCTGCTTTCTAGCGGCGGCGAAGATCGGGCCCGCGGCGTGGTGACGCGGCTTACTTCCGCTTCCATTGAAGTTGCGATCGGCGACGTCTGGGAAGGAGAAGAAGACAAGCTGGCGGTCGCGATCTCGACCGATGACGTCGCCCGCGGTCGGCAAGAGCGGGCGCTGCTGAAGGCGGCGTCGGCCAGCGGCAATCGAACGGCCGAGTTGCGGGACGTGCTATTGGAACAGCAAGCACCGGCGTTCGACCCGCCCGACCCAAGTCTGAAATCGGCCCGACTGAATGACTCACAACAAGCGGCCGTGCAATTGGCCCTTTCCGCCCGCGACTTTGCGATCATTCATGGACCGCCCGGTACCGGAAAAACTATCACGTTGGCCGAGATCGTCCAGGCCGCCGTCGCCCGGGGCGAAAAGGTGTTGGCCTGCGCCCCCAGTAACCTGGCGGTGGATAACCTGGTCGAGCGGTTTTGGGCCTGCGGTGTGAAAGCGGTCCGGCTTGGTCACCCCGCTCGCGTAAGCGAGTCGCTGCATGATGCTCTGCTCGAATCTCTTGTCCGTGAACATCCCGACGCGAAGCTCGCCGACAAACTGGTTAGCGAAGCGAAGACGTTGTTTCGCAAAGCCGATCGATTCACCCGCGCCAAACCGGCGCCTGGCGAAAAGAAATCGCTGCGGGAGGAAGCCCGGGCTTTGCTCGAAGACGCGGCCCGCATTCAACAGCAAACGCTCGAACGGTTGCTCGATGACGCCCCAGTCGTTTGCTGCACGCTGACCGGCGTCGATGACGATCTGCTGGGCGCCCGGCAGTTTGATTTGACGGTGATTGACGAAGCCTGCCAGACGACCGAGCCCGCCTGTTGGATCCCCGTTTCGCGGAGCCAACGGCTGGTGATCGCCGGCGACCATTGCCAGTTGCCGCCGACAGTCGTTTCGCAAAAGGCGGAAGCGACCGGCTTTGGGGTGAGTTTGCTAGAGCGGCTGATCGCTCGCTATCCGAAAGCGGCGCTGCGGCTGGAGCGACAATACCGGATGCATAACCACATCATGGAGTTCAGTTCGCTCGAGTTTTACGATGGCGCCCTCGAAGCGGACGCGACGGTCGCTGGCCACACGCTGTCTGATCTGATCACGGCCGACGAGATCTGGGCCAAACCGGTGCAGTTTATCGACACGGCCGGCGCCGACTATCACGAGGCGAAGGACGACAGCTCCAGCCGCACCAATCCGCGCGAAGCGGAGTTGGCGGTTCGCAAAGTGAACCAGCTGCTCGCCCTCGATCTGCGGCCGGAGCAGATCGCGGTGGTGACTCCTTATGCGGCCCAGGTTCGCCTGTTACGCGAGAGCCTGCCGGCGGGGGTCGAGTGCGATTCGGTCGACGGGTTCCAGGGGCGCGAGCAGGAAGTGGTGATCTGCTCGCTGGTGCGGTCGAACGAAAATGGCGAGATCGGCTTTCTGGCTGACGTCCGTCGGATGAACGTCGCCATGACCCGGGCTAAACGGAAGCTGATCGTGATCGGCGACAGCTCGACAATCGGGGGGAACGAGTTCTACGGCCGACTGCTCGAATATGTCGAAGCAATCGATGCCTACCACTCTGTCTGGGAGGAAATGGAATAGGCTATCGGTACGGGAAGCCGCCCTTAGTTTCGCTTAATGTTGTGATTTCTGGCTATGTAAAGGGTTGCAAGCAGATCGCGACACTTTGCGACTTGCGCCATTTGGGTTATTCTGAAGGTTTCCCGCTAACACACTCCTACCTGCGTAAGTGAGTTCATTTATGACGCATTCTGTCGCGAGTCGTCGTCAGTTTCTGAAGACGTCGGCGGTTGCGGCGGCCGGTCTGGCTGTCGCCCCCGCGTTTGTTCCCTCGACGGCGTTTGGCGCCAACGAGCGAATCATTACCGGTCACATCGGTTTGGGCGGCCAAGGTCGCGGTAACCTCGGCAAGTTCATCAAGAACGCCGTCGCCATCTGCGACGTCGACAGCAAGCATGCCGAGCAGGCCGCTAAGACGGTCAATGACAAGGCCGGTACGAAGTGCGAAATCTACGGCGACTACCGCAAGGTGCTCGATCGCAAAGATATCGACGCGGTCGTGATCTCGACCCCCGACCATTGGCACGCCCTGCCGACCATCCATGCCTGTGAAGCGGGCAAAGACGTCTACTGCGAAAAGCCGCTGACGCTGACCGTGGTCGAAGGTCGCAAGATCGTCGACGCCGCCCGGGCCAACAAACGGATCGTGCAAACCGGTTCGCAGCAGCGCTCGTCCAGCAACTTCCGCAAGGCGTGCGAACTAGTTCGCTCTGGCTATCTCGGCAAACTGCAGCAAGTCTTGGTTGGCATCCCTGGCCCCAACCATCCGGGCAAACCGGTCGCTGACTCCGATCCGCCGTCGGAACTCGATTACGACTTCTGGCTCGGCCCGGCGCCGCAGCGTCCGTACAACAAGAACCACGTTCATTACAACTTCCGCTTCTTCTGGGATTACTCGGGCGGTCAGATGACCAACTGGGGCGCTCACCATATCGACATCGCCCACTGGGGGATGGGAGTGGACGACAGCGGCCCGATCTCGGTCGACGGCAAGGCGACGTTCCATCCGCAGAACTGGCACGACGTCACCGAAACCTGCCGCATCACCTACGTCTATCCGAACGACGTGACGATGATCCTGGGCCAAAGGCAGAAGGACGTCCGGCTCGGCACGACCTTCATCGGCGAAAAAGGAAAAATCTTCGTCAATCGCGGCAAGTTTGAAGCGACCCCGGACGAAATTGGCGAAATCAAGCTGACCGATAGCGACGTTCGCCTCTACAACAGCTCGAACCACCATGGCAACTTCCTCGACTGCATCAAGAGTCGCGAACTGCCGATCTGCGATGCGGAAATTGGTCACCGGACCGCGACCGCTTGCCACCTGGGCAACATTTCGTGCCGTCTGGGCCGCAAGTTCGCGTGGGACGCCAAGACCGAAACGATCTCGGGCGACGACGAAGCGGCGTCGATGCTGTCCCGTCCCTATCGCCAACCGTGGGAGTTGACCTAATGAGGCGTATTAGCCTGATCCTGGTGGCGCTAGCCGCCTTGGCGTCACCCGCGCTGGCCAAAGAGTATGACCCAGCTCGCTGGGAGAAGGACATCGCCAAGATCGAGGCCCGCGACGCAAAAGAGTCGCCCGCCAAAGGAGGCGTCGTCTTTATCGGCAGTTCCAGCATCCGGATGTGGGATCTACCGAAGTGGTTCCCGAACCAGCCGGTGGTGAATCACGGCTTTGGCGGTTCGCACATGGAAGACTCGACGTACTACGTCGATCGCTTGGTGACGCCGCTGGCGCCGAAAGCGGTCGTCGTCTACGCCGGCGACAACGACATCGCCCACAAGTACTCGCCCGAGCGAATCCGGGACGACTTTCTGAAGTTCGTCGACAAGGTCCACAAGGACTTGCCGGAAACGAAGATCGCCTACATCGCGGTCAAGCCGAGCCTGTCTCGCTGGAAGATGATCGACGACGTGCGGGCGACCAATCGCCTGATCGCCGCTGAGTGCGAAAAGAGCGATCTGCTGACCTTCGTCGACATCGACGCCCCAATGCTAGGCGAAGATGGCAAGCCGCGGCCGGAACTGTTCAAAAACGATGGCCTGCATATGACCGACGCCGGATACAAGATCTGGACCAAAGCGGTGCAGCCGGCGATTGGGAAGTAAGAAGAAACCTGGTGGCATGCTCTTACGGCGCCTACCCGATTACAACGCACGAGAAAAAGCCCGCGTGAGTCTCACGCGGGCTTTTTCTTTGTACGTTTCTGCAATCCTGACCGTTCTCGAACGCAGCAGCTGCTGCGTGAAAACTAGTCGAGGTAGAGCGAGCGTTCTTTGGCAGAACGACGTTCAGCGCGAAGACGAGCACGACGCTTCAAATCGCTCGGCTTTTCGTAGAACTTGCGACGGCGCATTTCTTTCTTCAGACCGCTGCGCATGACAAGTTTACCGAAGCGACGAACAGCTTCTTGAATCGACTCCTTCTCGCGAACCAGAACTTTGACCATGTCTTTCCTGAATAACGTAGCGTGAACGAATTGGGGCCGCTGTGGGCGACGCAAAAGAGGCCAGAAACCCTTCTAGTCTCGTCAGTAAGCAATAGCGAAACGACCAATATAGCCGATTATAGGCCACTCCGCCTAGACCTATCTCAAGAATATTGAACGCTTTACGAAAAGCTTACGCCGATTCCTGAGGCCTTTAGCTGCCTGTTGAAAAATGCCTCGTGACATTTTCCAACCTCGCCAGGCTCAGAGCATAGCTCTTCGCGGCTCGCAAAATAACGACTTACGTCGTTATTTTGGGATCGCATCTGTGCGATCACGCAGTCCGTCGAGAAAATCAACCGGACTGTTAGGCTGGCATCGCCGAAGCGTCGCCGTTGTCCGTAAGTCCTTTAGGTGTAGGATTTTGCGGCGGATTTAGCAGGTTCAGCTCTTCTGGGTCGACAATCCACCCCCGACATTGGCTCGCGCCGCACCCGCACGGGATCGCCGCATTGGCCGGCCAGGCGTAGTCGATCGTCAGTTGATCCCCCATGGCGATTGGGCGGATCGTTTCGACCCAGATCTCGGCCGGCTGCTCGTCCTCTTCGTGATAGACCAGGCAGCAGTTCGGTTCGCAGCTGTGGTTCAGATAGCGGAATGGTTCGCCCGGTTCCAGCGAGAACGTTCCGCCCAGATCGATGCAGTAGCTGCTGGAGTAATGCTCGTCGTCGATCACCTCGCCGGTGACCATCGCGAGGAGCGTTCGCTTACGAAAAGCGCGAGCCGCAAACAAACCCTTTCCATAGGGAGTGTCGCCTACCTGAAACAGATTGTCCAAGAACTTCGTCCTGTTGCTGTGCATTTGGAAATCAAAACGTTGACTCCATGCTAACCAGCAACGTGATTTCGGGAAGGGGCGTTGACGATCGCGGCGGTGGATTAGAACGGCGCGTAGTCGCCGTTCCGGCGCAACAGCCGCCATTGGTTTTCATACTTCTGCAGAAAGTCCCAACCCAGTTCGCCGTAAATGTCAGACCGCTTCTTGTAGAGGATCAACTTGGTCGGCTCTCGCTTGATCAGCTTGTTGAGCAGCTCCAGCGCTTCCCCCTGACGGTCCATGCGTCGCAAGCGGCGATCATGCACCAAGGCGTATTTCTCTTCGGTCGTATCGACCCAACTGGCGAGCTGCTGATAGGTCTTTTCGAACAGCTCCTCCCGTTTCTCGGGATCAGCGGGGCTCTTTTTGATATTGGGATCAGTTTCGTCGGGCAAGTCCATGTAGGCGATCGCGCGACACTTGCGATACAGCGCGTCGGTCAGAATGTCGCGCTGCTCGTTCATCTCGCGGCTGCGCTCTTTTTCTTCGTCGGTCTTGGGGTCATGTTTGCGACCGAAGTAGCGAGCCAGTTTGTTCTGCGAAATCTGCGCGATCACCTTGTCGGCCGCCTTCACGATTTGCGGTAGATGCTGCTTGCGGTCATCGCTATCGAGCATGTGGAGACGCGCCGTCAACACTTCCAAATTGTTGGGACTTTCTTCCAACAATTTTTCGGCCAGTTGGTGGAACGGCTCTTTGTCTTTCATTTTCGCCAAGACGCCCAGCTCGGCCACCTGCAGATCAAACAGCTTTTCTTCGAGCGTCTTCTCCTTCGGCTTGTCGCTAGAAGAGGTAGATTCTTTGGGCGCCGGCGGAGGGGGAAGATAGATCAGGTCGAACCCGCCGGGGCGACGGCCTGCGCCCGCCACATCCTTCTGCTCGGCGCCAAAGTAGATCTTGCCCAACAGGCGATCACGCGGGCCGATCGTCTTGGGCAAGGCACTTTCGGAAGGACGGCCCAGGTAAAACGCTTCCAGTTCGCCGTCGGCGATTCGCTGGCTGGTCAGTCGGCCTGATCCGCTCATCACTTGATCAAAGCTTCGCCGCACCGGCAGCGCCGCTTTCGACTTCAGATCTTGATCGAGGAAGATCGGCATCCCTTCCAGCTTTTCGAGCGACTCACGATCGAAATGCCGCATGAAGAGCCGCAGCGTGTAGTCCCCTTTCGGCAGCTTGGCCGAACGTCCCGAGACGCCAACCCCCATCTGCCGCTTGTTCTTGTCGTAAATCATCCAGAGTCGGCCTGACCAGATCTCGAAGGCGGAGTCGTCCGACATCACCGACGGCCGCGGCTTCACTTTGCCCGCTTCCGGCATTGAAAATTCGTACGTCAGCGTCAACGCGTAGTTGCGTCGCTCTTTCGGCAGCAGATCGCGTTCGGCCGACAGTGGCGTAATCTCCGACCTCTTCGCTTCGATCACCCGGCGCCAGGTCGATAGCTCCGCTTTCGGCCCTAGATGCTCTAGGCCGAACGCCCCGATCACTTCGACTCGCTTGGCGTAGTCGACCCCGTCAAAGACAAGCGTCTGATTGATCGGATCGAGCGAATGGAACGTTAGTTGGCAGTCGAAGTCGGCATCCCCCAGGCTGTTCCAGCAGTGGGCCAGGCAGACTTCCAGCGTGCGCCCTTCGGCGACCGGGAAGCTGACGTTTTTGACTTCCCCTTCGACGAATCGCATGTAAGACCGCTCTTCGACGTTGCGGCTATCCTCTTGCGGCAGCAACTGCTTGGTATGGGCGATCATCAGCCGCGATCCGTCGAACTGGCCGGCGGTGATTTTCAGATCGGCCCAAGTGGCGCCGACCGGAACCTGAATAAAATGGCGCTCGACTTGGCCGGCGGTCGATTTCAGCTTCTCTTGCCAGCTGTTTTTCGACTTCAGTTTGACCGTTTGCGTCACCGTGATCGGCAGACGAAAGAGGGCGCCGGCGGCCTGATTGTCGGCATCGTAACCGCGGATCTCGGTGAAGTGGGCGCCCGGCGGCAGCACCGTCGGATCGACTTCAATTTCAAAGTCGCGGCCGCCATACGCCAGGAAGAAGACCTCGGGCGTTTTGACCCAGTCGGCGTCGCACTCTAGGCGAACCTTCATGTCGAACGACGACTTGTCGGCGCTGGCGACATCCTCCGGAAAGAGCGGCTCGACCTCGATTTTCGCCTGCAGGGTGGTCGCCAGGTCATCCGCCTCACGCAAGTAGATGCCGCGATCATTGTTGCGTGACGTCACTTTCACGTCGTAGTGCAGACGGGCGTCGATCTGCTCGGCATGTTCGGCCAACCAATCGTAGGCGGCGTCAACTTGCAACAGACCCTGCCCCATCGCAAACGGGCTACCATCTTGCAGCGCGCGGGCGCTGTTCTGGATCGCTCGCTTCACCAAGGTGGGGGAATACGGGATCTCGTCCTGCTTCAGCGCTGAGACGAGCATCGCCAGGCCGCCGCAAACGTTGGGAGACGACATCGACGTGCCGTTCATCAATTGCTTGGGAGTCAGCGCCCATTGCGACACCGGAGCGATCGCGCCGCCGGGAGCACAAATGTCGACCCCCAGGTCACCATCGGAAGTTGGCCCGCGGGAACTCCACGTGTAGGGTAATTCCTCCAGCTTGTCGCGGAGCGAATAGCTGACCTCGGCCAGCTCGGGCGAAACATAGGCGCCGACGCCGATGATCGACGTGGTCGTTCCGCCGGGAGCGGTGACCGTGGTGAGCGCCGGGCCGTCATTGCCGGCGCTGGCGACCCAAATGATGCCATGTTTGTAAACGATCTCGTTCTGCAGGTCGGTCAGCGGGCCATGGTTGGGAATCGGCGCCGCTCCGCCGTAGCTCATGTTGATCAGGTCGACCTTGTTTTCGATCGCGGCCAGCATGCCGCGGGTTTTGCCGGTCCCCAGCGAGTTGGAACCCACCCGCGTATCGCCAATCTTGACCGCCACAATCTGGGCGCCCGGGGCGATGCCGTTTTGCTCGGGGTGATCAGGATGGTAGGCGGCGATGATGCCGGCCACGTGGGTGCCATGCGTGCCGCAGTCAGTCACGACCGAGAGCAGGTTCCCTTTGTCGTAGATGTTCAGAGCGTAGTTGAGCAGCCCCTCGTCGTCGAAGGTGGCGTATTGCCGTTTGGCCCGGTAGTTGGTCATCAACTTCTCGTCGGCCAGGTCGCCATCTTCGTCGGTGTCGAGGACCGCCCGCCACGCTTTGCCGTCGTTAAAGACGACGCAGTCGTAGATCGGGCCGGGATCATCCCAGGCGCCATGCGCTTTGGCCAGTTCCTTCTGCCGCGTCTTCAGCTCGTCGAGTTCTTCTTGTTGTTCGTCGCTGGGCTTGGGATGGGCCGACTCGAACGCGACGATTTCGTCGCTCAGTTTGGCTTGTTGGGCGCGGAACGCTTCGTCCCACTCTTTCTTGCGTTCGGTCTTCAAACGGCGGACGAGGGCGCCAGGGAATAGATCGTAGCCCCGCTTCATGCCCAGGTGAAATTTGCCGCTGGGGTTCTTCCACTTCTTGGGGATCGTCAGCTCGCGGCCGGTCAGACCTTCCAGCACGCCCTCGTTCGCTTCGCGAACGGTCGAGGTATCGACGTCGCCGCTGCCCGAGGCGTCGACCATGTCGACAATCTTGGGCCGGCCGTCGGGGGTCTCTTGCAAACCGACGGCGCCAGGGTCGACGCCGGTATCAAAGACGGCGACCGTCACGCCGCGGCCGTCCGCTTCGGCATGGTCTTTCAAGAAGCGGATGGCGCCGATTTCCGACTTCGGCAACAGGCCGTAGTCGGGGAAGGTCGCGTCTTCGCCGTAGGCGGCGACCGTGAGAACCGAGCCGAGGATGACCGGAAGGAGAGAGCGCAGAAGCATGGTGATCGATCGGTTGGAGAGGTAGGATTGTAGCGATGATGTCGGGCGGGGCCTTTCTATCTTACCTTAGTCAGCGTGACCGAGCGGAGGTTCATCCGAAAATCTGCGGTCGCCATCCCATAAATGCCCTCGTGGCATTTTCCAGCCTCGCCAGGCTCAGAGCGTAGCTCTTCGCGGCTCGCAAAATAACGACTTACGTCGCTATTTTGGGATCGCATCCATGCGATCACGCAGTCCGTCGAGAAAATCAACGGACTGTTAGCGGAAAAGTCGATTAGGCGCGTAGTTTTCGATATACCGCCGAACCGGGATCTTCTTTGCCGTATTTTCGCTGCTCATGTAACGAATTTTGCCAAAGATCTTCCGCTCGGGACCCCACGCCCGATCGTACCGCCCCAGGCACCAAAAAATTCCGCTGTAAGAATTTGGGTTCCGCCCGTCGACCGTGTACTTGTTGTTGAGCTTGATCAGCACGTCGAGCGCTTCGCGCGGCGTCGGCGACCACTCCAAGATTTTCTTGGCCCACAGCATCCGCAGATAGTTGTGCATCCGCCCTTCGACGACCAATTGCGTTTGGGCGGCGTTCCAAAGCTCGTCGTAGGTTTTCCCCTTCGCCAGTTGCTCGAGGTTGTAGAGGTGAGGGCGTTTGTCGTTCGCGTGATCGGCCAGCGTTTTTTGGGCCCAGTCGGGCAGCGATTCGTAGCGGTCATAGTTCGACTCGCGCGAGCACATGTTGTAGCCGATCTCGCGCCAAGTGATCAGTTCGTCCAGGAAGCTCTCGGCGCTCGGCGACATGTTCCACCACCCTTCCCGCGAGCCGGTCGCCTTGCCGCTCAGCTTTGAGACGTCCCAATTCTCTTGCGCGGTCAGCCGCGAGAAAATGTCATGGGTCGAGATATGGCCGAAATGGAGATAAGGGGACAGTCCGCTGGCGACGTCGGCCTCGGGGGAGTTCCGCTTGTCGCCGTAGCGGGCAAGCTTGCTCTCAAGAAACGTCGCGAGCGTACGCTCGGCGGCGGCCGCTCCGCCTACAAGAACCGAATCACGCACCGATTGGTCGATCGGCAGGTCATCGAGCGCACTGGAGTTGGCGGACAGCAACTCTTTGGACGCCGGCGGGTATTTCTTCTGAATTTCGGCTATCAGATTCGCCTGGGCCTTAGGGATCTTGGCGGCGGCGAGCGGATCTTCGTCGGGAAACTCCGGCAGGTAGTCGCGCAGATTGTGGTGCAGAAAGCGGCGGAAGCTGTGAGCGACGGTGAACGTCTTGTCGCCGGCCCGCATCGGCAACAGGCCGTTCGAGTCAATTGACTCTAGCTTGACGTCGACCATCCGCGACACGGCCCGCACCATCCGCGCTAGGAAGAAACAGGGAAAGTCGTCAGTCACAATCACGCACGATTGTTTGGCCAGGGCGGCGAGCAGCCCGTGATCGGCGTCTTTGTTGGGCTCAACGTACGGATAATAGAGGGCCGGCGTGGGCTTAATCGCCTCGGCATTGTCTCCCATCCCCTGCAGCGCAAATCTGTGCAACCGGCGGCTGGCCCACGGATAGTCGATCCGCAGCGCCTCCAAAATCACCAGCGGCTTCCTCAAGTCCGCCGCCCAGTCGACCGCCCGCTGCAGACTGAAATTGAAGCGCGTTCGCCGATTGGCGATCATCCAATAGAGAACGAAATCCCCATTGTCATTGATGGGAGCGTCGTTGCAGTTAGTCAGGCGTAGCTTCGGAAAAACTTCCACGTTGATGCGTCTCTTGATGGCAATACAGAGTGGGCGTTACATGCCAAGCAGGCGGCGCAGCGCCGGCTCTAGCTCAGGATCGCGAAACTGGTAACCGGTTTCGCGCAGCCGCGTTGGCATCACGCGGCTGCTGGCCAACAGCAAATCGTTCGCCATTTCGCCCATCGCCATTTTCGCGGCGAACTCGGGCACCGGCAGAACGGTCGGGCGATGCAGCACGCGGCCGAGCGTCTTGGTGAACTCGCGATTGGTGGCCGGATCGGGCGCCGTCAGGTTGACCGGACCAGAGAGCGACTCGTTCATTAAGCAGTGGTGGATTCCGCCGATCACGTCGTCAATCGTGATCCAGCTCCAGTACTGCTTTCCGCTGCCAATCACGCCGCCAACGCCTAGCTTGAACGGCGTCAACATCTTCGCGAGCGCCCCGCCCTGCGGGCTGAGAACCAAGCCAAGTCGCGTGTTGACGACGCGAATACCAGCCAAAGCCGCTGGCTCACACGCCAATTCCCACGCGCGACACACATCGGGCAGAAAGCCTTCGCCAGCGATACTTTGCTCATCGACGATTTCATCGCCGGAGTCGCCGTAGTAACCGATCGCCGATGCGCAGACGAACGTCTGCGGCGGCGTTGGCAGCTTGGCGAGTTCGCTGGCGAGAAAGGTGGCGCCGTCGACCCGGGAGTCGCGGATCTGCGCTTTCTTCTCTTCGGTCCAGCGGCCGTCTGCGATGCTTTCGCCAGCCAAATGCACGACCGCATCAACGCCGGTCAGCGAGGCGGCGTCGATCTCTCCTTGCTTGTAGTTCCAGTAGACGCCCTCTTTGTTTGGACTGCGCGTGACGGGGATAACTTCGTGACCGCCGGTAGAAAGAAAGGCCGACAGTTGTTTGCCGACCATGCCCGAGGCCCCGGTGATTGCGATCTTCATGGCGTCCTGTTGCAAATAGGGCTGGTGTGCGGCCAGATCGGCCAGCAGCGTCGCGTGCCGGTAGCGAAACATTCGCTCCAACTTTTCTGCGACAAACGATCCGCCCAACATTTTTCCGATGGCGCCGCCGGGTACCGAATACTCAACGTGGTCTTCCAGATAGCAGTGATCGGCGTCGATCTGGCCGAAGCGATGCTCATGTTCCCAATGCGCGAAAGGGCCAGACAGCTGTACATCGCTGAAGAGTTCGTTCTCAACAAACTCGCGATGCTCGGCCAGCCAGGTGAGCGGGATCGGGCCGAGCTTGGTTTTCAGCACAGCCTGCGAGCCGGGCGCCAGGCCGGACTCGTACTTCTCGACGGTGACCGCTTCCCAAGGAGGGGTCAATCGCGTCAGCGCTCCTTCGCGGCAATGCCAAGCGAAGGCGACTTCGACTGGCGTCGGGATTTCGCTACGCTCTTGAAAGACCTGATGTGACATGGCAGTTATAAAAAAAGAGGGCGAACCAGTCGCCCTCTATTGTACCGCATAAAAAAAGTTCGCCCCCATCGTCGCTACTTTCGCGTCCCCTCCAGAACGGTTCCAGCTGCGAGTCGATCGGGGCAAACTCTCCACAAAGAACTATTCCGGAATCAGCACGGTGTCGATCACATGGATCACGCCGTTGGAGGTGACGATGTCGGCCTTCACCACCTTGGCGTTGTTGATCATCACGGCGCCATCTTTGGCTTTGATCTTCAGCGACTTGTCGGCCAGCGTATCGGCCGAGTCGAGCTTGGCCGCGTCGGCCGCCATCACCTTGCCGGCGACGACATGGTACTTCAAGATTGTGGCCAGCTTCTCTTTATCTTTCAGCAGGCTCTCGACAGTACCTTTCGGTAGCTTCGCAAACGCTTCGTCGGTCGGAGCGAAAACGGTAAACGGCCCGTCGCTCTTCAGCGCGTCGACCAAACCAGCTGCTTTGACTGCCGTTACGAGGGTCTCAAACTGACCTGCGGCGACCGCGGTGTCGACGATATCCTTGTCCGCTTTGTCGGCCGCATTGACCGGCTGCACGAAAGTAGCGACGGCGAGCAGCATCGTGGAAGCGAGAATCCATTGGAAAGCACGCATGAGTTAAGCTCCTGGAAAGGGGTTGAGGGCCCGCACCTGAATAGGAACGCGAGCGATTTTCAGCAAACGGGTTTGTCATGACGCGTCGTTGACTTCTGGTGGCGTTGTAGACGCGGGAGAAGGGGTGACCAGTCGGAAAAGTTGGAATCGTTGCGATTCGCGATTCGCGATCGTGGGCGCCGTTGCCACGTCTGCGTGGCAACGGCGCCAGTAGAGCGGTGTTCGAAACAAAAAAGGGCGTCCCAACAGGACGCCCTTTGTGTATCTCGCGTGAAGCGAAGCTTAGCCCGAGCTTCCCACCGCACAGGCTTCGGCCACCGTATCGGCAAACTGCGAAGTCGACAGCTTTCCGCCCAGGTCGCCGGTCCGCGTTTCGGGGTTTTGCAGTACCGACAATAACGCGCCTTCCATCCGATCAGCCGCGTCCATTTCGCCCAGGTGCTTCAGCATCATGGTGGCGCTTAGCAGCAACGCGGTCGGGTTGGCCAGGTCTTTGCCGGCGATGTCAGGCGCGGTGCCGTGGACCGCTTCGAAGATGGCCACGTCGGCGCCGTAGTTGCCGCTGGGGGTGACCCCCAGGCCGCCGACCAGACCGCTGGCCAGGTCCGAGACGATGTCGCCGAACAGGTTTTCCATCACCAGCACTTCAAACTGCGTCGGGTCCATCACCAACTTCATGGCGGCGGCGTCGATGATGCAGTCGTTCAGCTCGATGTCGGGATAGTCTTTTGCGACCTCGTTGACGGTGTCCAGGAACAGCCCGTCGCTTAGCTTCAGGATGTTCGCCTTGTGGACGCAGGTCACCGTCTTGCGGTTGTACTTGCGGGCGGTCTCGAAGGCGAAGATCGCAATGCGGCGGGACGCCTTTTCGCTGATCACGCGGAGGCTTTCGACGACGCCGGGCACGACCGTATGTTCCAGGCCGCTATAGAGGCCTTCGGTGTTTTCGCGAATAACGATCAGATCGACTTCTTCAAAACGGGTCTTCACGCCGGGGATGGTGCGGGCCGGGCGGAAGTTGGCGTACAACTGCAGCTCTTGCCGCAGGCCAACGTTCACGCTGCGAAAGCCTTTGCCAATCGCCGTGGCGAGCGGACCTTTGAGGGCGACCTTGGTCTCTTTGATGGCGAGAATCGTCTCCGGCGGCAGCGGTGTGCCCGCCTTTTCGACCGCCGATACGCCGGCCAGAACCGGGCGCCAATCGATCGACACGCCGGCGGCTTCGATGATGCGTTTCACGGCGGCGGTAATTTCGGGACCGATGCCGTCCCCTTCAATCAAACAAACGTTGTGCGCCATGCTGCGCCCCTCGGATATCGTCTTGGTATCGCTCACAAGATGGTCAGATCACGGCCTCAGGGGAGCGATTTCCGCCCGGCCGCTTCCCGATTATTTGCGCTGGCGTGGGTAATCGTCGAGGAGTGAAATCGCCAACTGGCGCCTAGAGAGGGACAAGATGGGGCTAGGGTGAAGATGGCGTCCGCTATGTCTCGTGGACGGGCCGATAGACGCCGCTTGTAGGGAAGTTTTTTTGAGGCGTTTCTTTGCCTGGGGGAGATGTATCGATCCATGCTCTTTTCGCGTCTTCGCGAAATGAGCATGTTTTCCGTATCAACAGAGAGGCCAAGCCATGCTAATCCGGCGAAGACGCCGCAAGAGCATGGCGCCAAGTTGGTTGCTTCTAGCGCGGGACTACCCCGTGACCAACTTCATGTTCATTTCCCCTTCGTTCACCGTCGGGCGTTCGGGGCGGCCTTTGTGGAAGTAGGTCAGCTTCATGTTGTCCAGACCCATCAGGTAGAGGATCGATGCGTGCAGCGAGTGGACGTGCATCCGGTCTTCGACGGCGTGCAGGCCGATTTCGTCGGTCGAGCCGATCGTCTGACCGCCGCGAACGCCGCCGCCGGCGAACCACATGGTGAAGCCGGACGGGTTATGGTCGCGACCGTTCCCCTGTTCGCTCATCGGGGTGCGGCCAAACTCACCGCCCCAAACGACCAGGGTGTCGTCGAGTAGCCCGCGACGCTTCAGGTCGGCCAACAGGCCGGCGACCGGTTTGTCGGACGAGCGGCAGTTGGTGGAGTGGTTTTTTTCAATGTTGTTGTGAGCGTCCCACTTGCTGCCGGTGCCATGATACAGCTGGACGAAGCGAACGCCTCGTTCGACCAGCCGGCGGGCCAAGAGACAGTTGCGGCCGAACGTTTCGGTCGCTTTGTCATCCATGCCGTACAGCTGTTTGGTCTCTTCGGTCTCTTGCGTCAGGTCGATCGCTTCGGGAGCGTGCACCTGCATGCGGAAGGCGAGTTCGTAGCTCTTGATTCGGGCGTCCAGTTCGCTTTGACCCGGATGCTCGTGGGCGAAGCCTTGGTTCATCTGGTTCAGGTAGGCGAGCTTCGACTGTTGCCGCGGGTCGGTGATCCCTTTGGGATTCTCGAGATTGCGAATCGGCGTTTCGCCAGGATGGAACCGCGTCCCTTGGTAGACGGCCGGCATGAAGGCGGTGCCCCAGTTGCGCGGGCCGTTAACCGGCGTGCCATTGTTGTCTTGCAGCACCACGAAGGCGGGCAGGTTTTCGTTTTCGGTTCCCAGACCATAGCTGACCCAGCTGCCGAGCGAAGGCCGGCCGCCGATGATGGCGCCGGTGTTCATCTGGCAGACTCCGCCGGCATGGTTGATGCCGTCGCTATGGCACGAGCGAATCACGGCCAGGTCGTCGGCATGCTCGGCGATGTGGGGCAACCATTCCGAAATCCAGAGGCCGCTCTCGCCATGCTGTTTCCACTTGCGGGGCGAGCCGTAGAGGGGCGCTTTCCCTTCCCCCATCGCCAGGATCACCTTCTTAAACGAGCTAGGCAATTGCTGCCCATGCAGCTTGTTCAATGTTGGCTTCGGATCGAACAAGTCGATGTGGCTGGGGCCCCCTTCCATGAAGAGGAAGATGACGTTCTTGGCCCGCGGCGCGACATGCGCCATCTGGTTGCTCTCGTCCAAACCGCCGTGGGCGGCGCGGCTTTCCTGCGCCATCATCCACGAGAGGGCGAGCGAACCGAACCCAGCGCCGGTGCGCAGCAGCGCTTGACGACGATCAATGACTTGCTCGTGATGCGGGACGCCATGTTGTTGGCAAACGGTCGATGGCATGGGCTTATGGCACGTAAAGGAATTCGTTGGAATTAAGCAGGATATGACAGAAGTCGACCCAGGCGGCGTTGTCGGAGTTGATCGCCGCATCGCCGGAGGTGAGATCGACTCCCCCTTCGAGCGAACGGAGCGAACCGGTCGGCCGATTGAGCTTCCAGTGGCCGAGCACCTCGTCGACGTCGTCAATCGGTTGAATCAGCAGTTGCTGTTCGCTCAAAGCGGCGGGGGCGACGCGAACCTCGGCGACGAGCCCGTCAAAGGCGCTGCTCTTGGTTCCGGTTCGTCCGCCGATCACCAGCGGATACTCGTTGCGGATGCCGGCGATGATCTCGGTCTTGACCACCGCCGTTTTCAGCGGGGCGTTTTCGGTCGAAAGGTCCTGTACAAAGAACCAGACTTCGGCGGCGCCGGTGTCGTCCAGCACATACTGCACGCAGGCATAGTAGGGACGACCCAGCTCAAAGCGAATCCCGGAGGGGACCACTTCGTAAACGGTTTGGTCCAGCGAGTTGGCGCCGACCAGCTGCATAATCAGGTTCCGCGGCGTGTAGGCCGACTTCTTGCTGGTCACGCCGAAGTTCCAGCCAGGTTGGCTGTTGGCGCCGGTCCATTGCGACGCGATCGTGCGAACCGACGCGTCGTCATAGAGCGAGTCAAGTTGAACAATCGTTTCGACTGAGAACGACGCGCCGGTCAAGTCGGGCAGGTTCGCCGACAACTGCGAGATTTCGGCTGACGGGTTCAGGCGAACCCCGTTGCGGTCGGTTCCTTGCAGCGGAGCGATCGCCAGTGGTCTTTCTTTGGCGCTGCTCTCTTGGGCGATCCGCAGTTGCTGGGCGATGAACTCCTGGGCCGCTTCCAATTCGGCCGGCGAAGGCTCACGACTGAAGGCCCGCATGTAGGCGGCGCGGATGCGGTCTTCGCTCGTCTTCCCCTCTTTGCGAATGGCGGAGGCCATGCCGCTGGCCTGTTGCAGCGGAAAGCCGCCATTGATCAGCAGCAACGATTGGGTGGGCGTGGTGGTGGTATTGCGAGTCGCCGAGCTGGTGAACCGTTCGGGGAAGTCAAACGCGTCCATCAGCGAGTCGCGGTTGTTGCGAACCACCTTCATGTAGACGCTGCGGCGAGGCGTGCCGCCGCTGACGCTGGCCCCGCCGGTGCTTGAGCTTAGCTTGCCCGAAGCGGCCAACATGGCGTCGCGGACCTGTTCGGCCGACAAACGACGGACCTGGCTGCGCCAGTAGGTATTGTTATCGAGGTCGAGCTTGTCCGACTCCGGGTTACGGGTCGAGGCCAACTGGTAGGTCTCGCTGGTCACCAACAGGCGAATCATCGACTTCATACTGCGATGCTGATCGATGAACTCTTGCGACATCCAATCGAGCAGATCGGGATGGGACGGCGGCGTGCCGAGGTTACCGAAGTCGTTGGGCGTTTCGACCAGTCCGCGGCTGAAGCACCATTGCCAGAGGCGATTGGCGATCACGCGGCTGGCCAGGGCGTTGTCCTTGCTGTTGATCCAGCGGGCCAGTTCCGACCGGCGGCCGGTCGACTGCGGCTTCGACTCGATCGAGACGGGCGAAGCGTCGAGCACCGTCAGGAAGTCGGGCGCGATTTCGCCCAGACGTTCCTTACCGGTGATGTAGGTCGGCGGGGCTTGCGGACCGACGTCGCTGACCGAATAGACCCTCGGAAAATCAGCCGGCTTTTTGAACTTCGCCAGCTCTTCTTTCAGCTTCTTGTACTCTTCTTTTCGTTTGTCGTCGCCAACGTTGCCGCGACGGCTGCGGATCTCGCGTTCGACCTGGTTGTAGGCCATGTCGACCAGCTGCTGCTCAAACGGCGTCCGCTCGGCTTCCGGCTTGTTCATCATGACCTGGATGTCGTCGGGGAACATCTCGGTTTGCTTTTTGATGGCGCCGGCGATCGGCTTCTTTTCCATCTCGTCGATCTTCGCCCGAAGCTCGCGGGTTTCTTCTTCCCACTTGGCGAGGGCGGCGTTGTACTTGGCCAACTCTTCCGGCGACGCGGCCGGCACGTCGTCACGCGGCAAGATCGGCGTGAAGAAGGCCTGCAATTGGAAATAGTCGCGCTGCAGCAGCGGATCAAACTTATGATCGTGGCACTTGGCGCAGCCCATCCCGACCCCCAGGAAAACGTCGCTGGTGGTATCGGTGATGTCGTTCAGAATGATTTGCCACTGGGTGCGAACGTCGCGCTGGTTGTACTCGTAAATCCAGTGCCGTAGAAACCCGGTCGCCACAATCGCATCGGGATTGTCAGGGGCGACTTCATCGCCGGCCAACTGCTCTAGGACGAATTGGTCGTACGGCTTGTCTTGGTTAAAGCTGTTGATGACGTAGTCGCGATACCGCCAGGCATGGGGACGATAGGCGTCTTGGCGGTATCCGTCCGATTCGGCGTAGCGAACCAGATCGAGCCAATGGGTCGCCATCCGCTCGCCAAAATGAACGCTATCGAGCAGCGAATCGACCAGCTTTTCGTACGCGTCGGGCGAGTCGTCGGCCAGGAACGCTTCGGCCTGCTCCGGCGTCGGCGGCAAACCAGTCAGGTCAAAACAGACGCGGCGCAACAGCGTCCGTTTGCCCGCCTTCTGATTGGGGGTGACGCCATTGGCGATTTGCTGCTGGCGGATGAAGCGATCGATCGGGTTGCGGTTCCAGCGGGCTTCGTCAACTTGCGGCGGATCGACGTCGGCCAGCGGTTGAAACGCCCAGTAGTGGCGATCTTCTTCGGTGATTTTGTCTTTGGCGGCGGTCCGGACTTGCGCGTCATTGCCGCCGGGCCACGGGGCGCCCATCTTCACCCACTTGGCAAGCAGGGCGATCTCTTGCTCAGGCAGCTTGCCGGCCGGCGGCATCTCGTAGCTTTCGTAATTAATCGCTTCGATCAGCAAGCTGGTTTCGGGCTGGTGAGGCTCAATCGCCGCGCCGCTTTCGCCGCCCGACAGCATCGCGCCGCGAGAGTCGAGACGCAGTCCCCCCTTCTCCGCCTCTTCGCTGTGGCACTCAAAGCAGCGGCGGACCAGAAGCGGGCGGATGTCGTTTTCGAAGAAGGCGGCCTGCTCTTTACTGATCTGCGGGGCGTCAACCGCCTCTTCGGCATGGCCCAAGCTGGGCGCCGCGATCAGGGCCAGGGAGCAGGAAAACGCCACGAAAAGCTGGGATCGGCTCATAGCTTCGCTTATTAGGGGCGGGCTGGACCTACCGTAAAAGTTCACGGCGGTATTGAGGAAGGTGAGAGCCGATTTTACTCCTTTTTGGGAAAAACTGCAATTGAAATATGGGTGAAACCCCCTCGGAAATCAGTTGTTTGCGCCCGAATAGATTCCCCTATTCGAGTTCGCGGGGGCGAACCGCCGACACTAGCTCCCACTCTTTGGCCGCGAACGCCGATTTCCAGCTGTCGGACTCGGTCTGAAACAGCACCGCTACGCCGGTAGCCATTTCGAGGGAGTCGCCGGCCAACTGACTGGCCAGCAATTCCCAGCCTGGGTTGTGTCCCAAAAAGAGGGCCGACTGGCATGTGTCGGGCATCTGAATCGCCAGGCTGACCACCTCGGTGTAGCCGCTGAGGTAGAGACTGGGATCGAATACCACCTGGGGCGTTGGCGAGAAGTGGTCCTTCATTAACTCCCAGGTTTCCATGGTTCGTTGGGCGTCGCTCGAAACGACGATCTCTGGCGTCCAGCCGCGACTGTTCAGTTCGGCCGCCACTCGCGGCGCGGCGGCTCTTCCGCGACCATTCAGTGGGCGGCTGCGATCGTCAAGACCTTGGGGCCAAGCGCTTTTGGCGTGACGCATGACGATCAATCTTCGCGGAAGCATGGGCGACTTTCATCCAATGTGGGGGCAATATGAGGAGCATTGTTCCCAGCACCGCGATTCGGCTTGCTCAGATAGCCGACGCGCGCAATTTTAGTCATCGAGAATGTTTCCCGAATTTGTTATCTTAAGCGAAGGAACTTGTTTGCTTTTCTCGAATTATCGCCGATCGCTGACGCCGCGAAAGGATAAAGCGCCGCCGCATGAAGAAAATCGTTGACACGCCTTCCGATCTGCGACTCTCCCCAGGCAACAAACTAGCCGCCATCGACATTGGCTCGAACAGCTTGCGACTGGTCGTCGCCCAGGTGACCCCTGGCCCCGACTATCGCGTCTTGGACGAAGAGCGTCAGTCGACCCGCTTGGCCCGCAGCGTCAGTTCGACCGGGCGGCTGGACGAAGAGTCGATTCAGGAGTCGCTCGACGCGCTGCGCCGCTTCAAGAAGATCGCCGCTGGCTTTGACGTCAGCGTGATCAAGACGATCGCCACCTGCGCCGTGCGGGAAGCGAAAAATGGCGCCGAGTTCTGCGAGCGCGCCCGCGAAGACGTGGGGCTCGAAATCGACGTCATTTCAGCCGAGCAGGAAGGGCAACTCGCCTTCTTGAGCGTCGCCCGGGCGTTTGACATCACCGACCGCAACATCGCGATCGCCGACATTGGCGGCGGCAGCACCGAGATCATCCTGGCTTCGGCCGGGCACGTCGATCAGATCTTCGCCACGAATTTAGGCGCGGTCCGCATGACCGAACTTTACGCGCCCCCCATGGCGCTGGTCGAGCAGCCCGAAGACTACATGCGGATGACCGAGGAGATCGACAAAGAGCTGAAAAAGACGGTCAAGAAGAAGCCGTTCACCCCACACGCGATGTACGGCACCGGCGGCACCTTCACGACGCTGGCCGCCATGATGATGGCGCAAAAGGGAGAAGTCGGTCAGCCCGAATGGGGTTATCGCATCACGCACGCCGACGTCAGTCACCTGCTGGACGACCTGAAGAAAAAGAACATGAAGCAGCGCCGCAGCGTGGCGGGGCTCAGCGCTGATCGGGCCGACATCATCGTCGCCGGCTTGATCGTGATCGAGCGGATGATGGCTCGCCTGGAAGTCAACGTGCTGCATGTGCACGACCGCGGCATCCGCGACGGGTTGATCATTTCGATGATCGACGCCACCGACGATTCGCGGGTGTCGGACGAGCAGGCGAAAGAGGCGATGGAGTTTTTCGCCAAGAGCTGCGGCGTCGACATGCCCCACACGTTGCATGTGGCTAACCTGGCGGTCGAGTTGTACCAGCAACTGGCCGAGCCGCTGAAGCTGTCGCCGGCCGACGTACGGTTGATCTACGCCTCGGCGGTGCTGCAAGACGTTGGGTACCTGATCAACTACGAAAAGCATCACAAGCACAGTTACAACCTGATTCTCAACAGTCAACTGCCGGGGCTGTCGCGGCACGAGCTAGAGCTGGTCGCCAATGTGGCCCGCTATCATCGCGGCTCGAACCCCAAGCGAAGGCATCGCAACTTTACCCGGCTGGCGCCCGAAGATCAGGATCGCGTCCGGGCGCTCGCTTCGATCTTGCGGTTGGCCGGCGCGCTCGATCGCAGTCACAGTCAGCACGTCAAAGCGGTCAGCGCGGAAGTCGCCTCGTCGCAGGTCAAGCTAAGCCTGACCGCCCAAGGAGACGCCGAGGTTGACGTTTGGGCCGCGCGGAGCCGGGCCGAGTTCTTTGAAAAGGTCTTCGACTTGGAAGTCGTCGTTTGCGTAGGAAAACCAGCTTCGGCCAATGCAAGTGCGGGGGCGTCGGCACGTTGACGATCAAAAAAGCGAAATGGCTGGACGGGGTGAAACCAAACGCGTTGATCTCCGAAGTTGCCCAGACTGCGCTCGGCGAGCGTCTGGGCTTGGTCGCCTATTATCTGCCGCTGGCGGCGAAGCGGTCCGACGAGAACATCGAGTACGTGCATCAACTGCGGGTCTCGGTTCGCCGTTCGCAAGCGGCGCTTGAGCTGTTTCAGCCGCTCGCCCCGATGCGGCGGAGCGAGAAGCTGCGGAAGCGACTCAAGAAGATTCGCCGCGCCGCCGGTGACGCCCGGGACCTCGACGTGTTGATCGAGCGGATCGCCGCGCAAAAGAACAAGGGACAAAAAGCGTCGACCCAGCGGACGCTCAAGTATCTGCAGTCGCTGCGCAAAGAGGCGCAAGCGCCCCTGGTCGAGACCGCCGAGTGGGCCAGCCGCAAACGACTGCCGCAAAAGTTCGAGGGGTTCGTGCCGCGGATGCGGTGGCGAGATACTGGCGCTGAAGAGACGCTTGAAAAGATCGGGCCGCTCTTCCTCGATCCGATCGTGCTGCAGTTCTTTTACCAGGCCGAGCAAACGCTCGCCGCGCCCGATACGCTGCATCAGCTGCGGATCGAAGCGAAACGGCTGCGGTATGCGATGGAACTGATGGCGGCCGCGTTTGAGTCCGGCTTTCGCGAAGAGCTCTATCCTTACTTCGAGAAAGTGCAGGATCGGCTCGGTGAGATCAACGATCACGCCACCGCCGCCGCCAAGATCGGCGCCTGGGCGAAGCAGACGACCGATCCGGACGTCGCCCTGTTTCTGCAAGCGGCGATCGCCCAAGAGGACGAAGCGTACCGCGAAGAGTCAGGCGGGTTTCACGATTGGTGGACGACCGACCTGATCTCGAACCTAAAGCAGCGGTTCGACCGCTATCTCCGCGTTTCTGACGACTAACGCTGTTTGCCGCGAATCGCGATAATACGACGCATGGAACCGGAACTGATTCAACATCTGCGCAGCACGCTGGTCGGCAATCCTCGCTTGCGAATCGGCCTGGGGGACGACGCGGCCTTGCTCGATTGGCGCGATCGGGATGACCTGGTCGTGACGACCGATCTGATCTCGGACCAGGTCGACTTTCTCCTGGTCGAAGTCGATCCTCGCCGCATTGGCCGCAAGAGCCTGGCGATCAATCTCAGCGATCTGGCTGCGATGGGCGCCGAGTCGATCGCCGTGGTCGTGTCGCTGCTATTGCCCCGCAATCCGCCTCACGGCACAACTCTACAGCTGGCGACGCAGCTCTACGAAGGGATGATCCCGCTTGCCGAGCAGTTCGACTGCATCATCGCCGGCGGCGACACCAACAGCTGGAACGGACCACTGGCGATCAGCGTCACTGCGTTTGGCGCTTGTGGAGAAGCGCCGCCGTTGGTGCGTAGCGGCGCCAAGCCGGGCGATCTGCTGCTGGTGACTGGCCAGTTGGGCGGCAGTATCCTCGGTAGTCATTTCGATTTCACGCCGCGCGTTCACGAAGGCCGCAAGTTGTCCCTCGACCGCCTGGCGACCGCCGCGATGGATATCAGCGACGGGCTGCTGCTTGACCTGTCTCGGCTGCTCAAAGAAAGTGATCTCGCGGCGATCCTCGACTTGCCGGCGATTCCGACATCGGCCGCCGCGGCGCAGTTGGCCGATACGACCGGCAAGACGCCGCTTGAGCACGCGCTGGCCGATGGCGAAGACTTTGAACTGCTGTTTACCGCCTCGCCGGAGACCGCGGCCCGGCTGGTCGCCGAGGGAATCGCTGGAACCGCGGTCACGGCGATCGGAACCCTTGTTGCCGGCGAAGGGATTTGGGCCGATCATGTGGGTGGACGGCGATTACAGCCGCAAGGATTTTTGCACGCATGAACGACGTCGGCACGCGACAACAGGAACTGACGCTCTCCTCCGAGGCCGACACCGATCGGCTCGGTCGACTGCTGGCCCAACTGCTGCCGGACGGCACGACCGTGGCGCTGCTGGGGACGCTCGGCGCCGGCAAGACGCGGTTGGTCAAAGCGATCGCCGCCGCCTGCGACATCGACCCGCAAACGGTGATCAGCCCGACGTTTGTGTTGGTGCAAGAGTACGACGCCAAGCGGCAGCTCTATCACATGGACGCCTACCGAATCAAAGATGACGACGAGTTCCTGGAGCTCGGTCCCGAAGAATACTTCAACTCCGACGGGATCACCTTCGTCGAATGGGCCGACCGCGTCGTCGGCTGCATGCCGCGCAGTTACGTCGAGATCGAAATCTTCGTCACCGGCGAAACCGACCGCCGCGTCGTGATCGTCGCCCAAGGAAAAGCCCCGGCCGAGTGGCTGACGAACCTTGCCGCCAGTTGGAACGCGTAACGCGCAAGGGGTGCCGTTGCCACGTCTGCGTGGCAATGATTGCGTTTGCTATCCCGTCTCGGCAAGACCTCAGAGACGGTTCGGAATAGGAAGCTGCAGGTCTAGCGGCGGTAAACAAATTATCCGGCCACATTCATTGCCACGCAGACGTGGCAACGGCACCCATTAGTCTGTCCATGTTCGTTTCGCTTGCTTCCCTCTCGACGCGAAACTACATTTAAGCGCTCCCCTCCACCTCCCTTCCCTCCTTTCGCGCACAAACTGCCATGAATCTCTCTCGCCTGTTCGCCGCGTTGGTTCTCCTGGGTTTCGTTGGCAGCCATGTCGTCGCCCAGTCGCCGGCCCAGTGGACGCAGTTCCGCGGACCGACCGCGCAAGGCATCGTCGCCGACGCGAAGTTGCCGACCGAGTGGAACGCCGAGACCAACATCACCTGGCGGAAAGAGTTGCCAGGCGTCGGTTGGTCGTCGCCGGTCGTCTCGGCCGGGCAGATCTACCTGACGACCGCCGTGCCGCAGTCGGAAGAGAGGAAGGCGGATCAGTCGCTGCGGGCTTTGTGCCTGGACGCCGCCTCTGGCGAGATCGTGTGGGACGTCGAGATCTTCCAGCAGGAAGGCGCGACCGCACCGAAGATTCATTCCAAAAACAGCCACGCCAGCGCCACGCCAATCCTCGAAGGCGATTTCGTCTACGTTCACTTTGGCCACATGGGGACCGCCTGTCTGCAAAAGCGCGATGGCAAAATCGTCTGGCAGACGCAAGATCATCGCTATCGCCCGATCCATGGCAACGGCGGCTCGCCGATCTTGTTCGGCGACAAGTTGATCTTTGGGATCGATGGACAGGACAAGCAAGAGGTAATCGCGCTTGATAAGAAAACGGGCCAGGTCGCGTGGCAAACGCCTCGCAATGTGCCCGACCTGCCCAAGTACTTTACTTTCAGCACGCCGCTCTTGATCGAAGTCGACGGCCAGCCGCAGTTGATCTCGCAAGGCAGCGGCGCCGTGATGGCGCTTGATCCGAACAGCGGCAAAGAGATCTGGCGAGTCTCTTACGAAGAAGGTTACTCGATCGTCCCGCGGCCGATTTTCGCCAACGGGCTGCTTTACGTTTGCACCGGCTACGATCGTTCGAGCCTGGTCGCGATTCGCCCGACTGGTCAGGGAGACGTCACCGACACGCATGTCGAGTTCATCGTCGACCGCAATGTGCCATACAACCCTTCGCCGGTCGCGATCGGCGATGCAATCTACATGATCTCCGACAACGGCATCTTGTCTTGCCTAGACGGAGCGACCGGCGACGTCCGCTGGAAAGAACGAATCGGCGGTAATTTCTCGTCGTCGCTGGTAGCCGCCGGCGAGCTGATCTACATGCTCGACGAAAAGGGAATGACGACCGTCGCCAAGGCAGGAGCAGAATACGAAGAAGTCGCCAAGAACGACTTGAAAGAGCGGGCCCTATCGAGCTACGGCATCGACGGCGATGCAATTCTACTGCGAACCGAACAGGCCCTTTACCGCATTGAAAACAAGTAGACGCTCGCGCCCCGCTTATTCGCGTCGTGGTTCTCGACGAATTGGCGCCATGCTTTTGCCGCGTCGCACGCGGGATAAGCATGGCTTCGATACGCATAGAACAGGCCAGGGACATGCTCATCCGGCGAAGACGCCGCAAGAGCCTGCGCCAGAACAAGCGAGGGAAAGCGTCCGCCAATAAAAAAAACGCGTGGCGACGCATCAGCGTCACCACGCGATCGGTTCGTTTCGACTTATTGCGCCGGGCTTGCTTACGCCCCAGCCGCGGCTCGCTTGCTCCGCTTCCCTTCCAGGTTGAAGTCAAACGTGTTGCTGCCCGACTTCACTTCGGCCGAAAGGTTCGTATCGTCGTTGTACTCTGACGGCACTGTCTCACTACGGGCAGCGACCGCCGCTTCCGATCCTTCGCCGCCGCTGGCGCTGCGCTGCGACCGGATGCGGACCGAATGTTTGCCGACGAGAGCGCCGGAGGCGCCGGCCCGGAACTGCAGCGTATAGTTGCCGTCAGCGTCGGTTACGCCGATCGATGGTCGACCATTTTCTGGGTCGAACTCTACCGTCGCGCCATCGAGGGGCGCGCCGTTTAGCGTGACGTGGCCAGACACCTCACCCAGCGGCGGCGTATTGCCATTGCCGCTGCAGCCGACGAAGCAAACGGCTACCGACGCCGTCAAAATCAAAGTTGTCATCGCTCGCATCATTAGAACTCCCCAACCACGTCGCCATCCGCCATACCAACCAATCGCTCCAGCGTGCTGTTGGTCGTCCAAGCGCCATCGTTGCTCAGATCGATCGTGTCCGAGATGAAATGGCACGAACCGTCGCCAAACAGGAACTGGCAACCGCCCGGGTGTTGGCTGCTGAAGGCCATGCTCCGCTCGCCGTTGGCGCCGGTTAGGGCCACGTTCATCGGATAGCGCACCGAACCGGCGATCGTCATCACCCCTTGGTTCCAGTAAACGTTGCCTGAGTCTTGTGCCGAAGGACCGAGCGCGTCTTTGTCGCGAACCGCGTAGAGCGTTCCGGCCGACATCCGAACGCCGCCGCTGATCCACGAACGTTCGCCCACCAAGAAGGTGTTGCTCAAACCATCGGTAAAGTCGCGGAAGCCGGTGTTGCTGTCGCGGTAGAACGGGCCGATGTTGCCGGTTGTTCCCTGGGTCAGATTGGTCGCCTTCTTTTGCCGCACGTTGGCGATGTTGACCGAGACGACGTAGTTGGTCAGCCCCAAGCCGTAGTTGCCGCTGCCGCTGCTGTTGGAGATCGCGTAGCCAGGGTCGACGCCGGGATCATGAAAGTCAGGACCTGGGGCCGACGGGCAGCGGAAAGGCTGGTTGACGTTCTGAAATACCTGCTGATTGGCGACGATCACGTCCGACGGGTTTTGCGTGTTGGGCGAGAGGGCGTCGTAGGTGTTCCCCTGTTCCATGAATGGCAAGATGAAGGCCGACCACGACCAGTGCCCGATGTTGTCGACGCTGGGCGTGATCTGAATGTACATCGGCGGCAGGTTGCCGTAGGTGTCATGATAGTTGTGGAAGGCCAGACCAAGCTGCTTCAGGTTGTTGTTGCACTGCATCCGCCGAGCCGCCTCGCGGGCCTGCTGCACGGCCGGCAATAACAGGGCGATCAAGACGCCGATAATGGCGATCACGACGAGCAGTTCGACCAAGGTAAAACCTGGTCTCCGAGCGATGTTGTCTCGCATGCTGATATCCAGAAAAAGAATAGGGGTGAAAAGAAAAAAATGAGCACATTCCACCTGAGAGGGGAGATGAGAGCAGAATATATTCAGTCGACGGAGGTTTTTGCACCCGGGCGCCGAGGGGGGATCGATTACCAGACTCAGCGGGGTATCGAGCTTTTGCGGGCTGAATGGCAGGTTCCCCGACCAAACCAGGGGAAATAGGCCATGCAACGTCATGCAGGGGGCCTTGGGGGCGGTGGCTGTATAGCTATTTGGGGTTGCTCTGAAGGCAAGTAAAAAACTTCGTTTTTTTCTGCACGGGGCGCGGTAGCGAATCAGAGGCTCCTGTTTTCGTGCAAGACTGTCGGTTGGATCGCTCGGTTCTGAAACGTTTGCCCCACCGCCAGCGAGCCGCGAAGAGCTATGCTCTGAGCCTGGCGAGGTTGGAAAATGCCACGAGGGCAATACTGTTCGGCACGCCCAGTCGGCATAAACAGATTTGATCCCGCTTCGATCTCTTCACGCATTTTCGCCCCGCTGCTGGACCGTGCAAGCTGCCGTTCCATTTTCCACCTGCGCAGCATCAACCGAGAGACCGCTTCGACGGCGGACTCCTTACTGCCTGCTACGATTTTTTCTTCGCTGTCGCGGCGGCTTGCTTTCGGATCTTGGCGATGTGGGCCAGCATCTCCGCTTCGTTGGCCAGGCCGGTGAAGTAGTAGCCGATCATCTCGAACGTCCGTTTGCTNGGCTTGCCGCCGATCCACAGGTGGATCAACAGGCAGGCGATCATCGCGCAGTAAACCTGAATCTCGATNCCNTTTTTGCTGTGACTNATCAGNTGCGCGCCACCCATCAGTTGCTTGTAGAAGCGGAAGAAGATTTCGACCGTCCAGCGNTANGANTANANNATCGNNATNATTTCGGCNGGGGCGAACGGCATGTTCGTCGCGATTCGCAGCACGCCGTCGCTGCTGGGCGCCTTCGAACCTTTCACCTTGCCGCCAGTTCGATTTTTGTGCGGCGTGCACTTCACGCAGACAAGTCGAACCAGATGATCGGGGCGATCTTCCTTCTTGCTCGTCTTGCCAAGCAGAACGGTCTGATCGCTCAGCACGCCTGCGGCTCGATCGCCATCGGTCAGCGGATGTTCTTCGAGCACGTCGTACTTCGAGTTGTCGCGCAGGCGACAGAGATAGCTGCTGCCGCGCTGATCGATCGCGTTGAGCAGTTTGAACTTGGCGTAACCACGATCCATCGCATAAATCTTGTCCGCCTCCAGCGAACGCGCCAGCACCGCCCGCTCGTCGTTTTCGCCGCCGCCGTTAGGCGTCACGGTGATCGATTGCGGCGTGAAGCTGGCGACCTCGAAGTGCGTGTGCAGTCGCCAACGCACAACGGCCGAACCGGTCGTCTGCTTCAGCAGCGTCGCGGCCATGATCGACGGCAACGCGTTCACCACGCTACCGTCAACGGCGATGAGCCCCTGGGCGAACTTCGCCGCTTTGGCGTCGAGTTTTCCGGCTTGAACCTGCTCGGTCAGCAGTCCGATAATGGCTTTCAATCGTTCCGGATCGAACAGCCGAGCACTTTCGGAAAGCGAGCCAAGCGACGCTTTCTCGTTGCCAAGCTTCGCCTGAACCTTGGTCAGTTCGCTTGCCTGCGAAAGCGCTCGCAGACTAGAAATGCCGGGGTTCAAAACGTAAAGCAGCACCAGTAGACAATACTGATCGAAGTGCAGCGTGCGATTGCCAGCGGCATCGCGAGCTGTCCCCTCGTCATGAAGTTGGGCCATTAGCGGCCGCAGCTTGGCGAAGTACTTTAGGCCTTGCACACGGATCGGTTGCTGGTCGTCGGCGCTAGCAGGCGGGGTCGCCGATTTCCGTTTTTTTGAAGGCTTCCGCACGATAAAATGTCACTGCATCCAAGGTTGAAACCAAGCTTCGCCCTGCCAATGTGGCACGGCGAAATGGAATTAATTTGAATGCGCAAATGGCGTGCCGAACGGTATTGCCACGAGGGCATTTTTCAACAGGCAGCTAGGGAGATGCGATGTCGAAACCGGTTTTTAAGTTGACGCTCGTTCCGTTGATGTTGGCCGCTTTCTTCCTTTGCCCTGCCCTGGCCGTTTGTGATGGAGTGGGTAGCCTGACGATGGCGGGACAATGGACGCTAAATGGGGAGACTTGGATGGTCATGTGCCACTTCTCTGGCGACGACAACGCCTCGGATCACCTCCGCTCCAATGCGATCATCCTGTGCAAGCAGGGTGGCAGTACCAATCCGAATTTGATTTGCGGGGCCAAACGCGTGCAGGTGACCTTCGACGAGAAAAAAGGTATCAGGACTCTTTGTTTTGAGAGTCCTTCGCTTTCTTCGGCCTGCCGTGGGGGCGGAGGGTGGAATCTAGGTTCACGCGGCGAGCGGTTGATTGGTCCAGTCGGAGTCGCCGACCGGGAGGAATAAAGAGTCCTGACACCTTTTATCTCTCCAAAGAATGGCGAAATATTTTCATGCCTCACTTAGGACGTTAGAGTAATGCGACTAGAAGATCGGATGTACCAGGGAACCGATATTGAGAAAGTGATCGAGAACGCATCGCATCCACAATGGCATCTTGACAAAGCCCATGCCATTTACGAACTGGCGTTAAGGGCGTTGGACGATACTTCTTTACTGGCCCCGGCTTGGAGTTGTATCGGCAAAGAGATTATCTTTGTTACCCGTCAAGGGCCACCACTCGGTCTGCCCGCAGCGACGGTTCTGATCGATGCCGGCAAGGATACCATCGAGAAGGCTTTGGCGGATGAAATGAACAGTTGGTCAATGGAACAACAGCGGGACTTCTTCTTTGGAGTTGTTGAGAAACCGGACCGTCGTGCATTATTAGATCGCTTAGTCAGTTCTTATGGTTACCAACCCAAGATTCGAGTGGATGAAAACGGAGGCGTTGAGGCTCTTTAGCTCCGTTTCCCGTATTTTCTTTGTACGGCGGTAGAACCAATTGTAACCGTCCGCCGAACCCCGTCCTGTGCAAAAAGTAAACTCGCAATGCTGGGCGAAAAGCTTGCCAAGGAATTTGGGACACGCCATGGTACCCGGGCCCTGGAAAAACTAGCCCAAGCGGGAAGCTGGGGCTGGCAGGTCGACGTCAGTGGAACTACAGGCGGAAAATCAGGCGATTTCATCGACACGACAAAACGCCAAATCCGCGTTCCCTTCGCGACAGCGAATAAGCTGACGCGTGGAAAGTCCAACAGTGCCTCGATCATGAAGCGGTACGAGCTCAGCTTGGAAGAAAAAGCCGATCAACTAGCGGAGCTTGTCGACCATCAGGAAATCACGCAGTACAACACCGGCTTCGACGAAGGAAACTCATCCGTCATGGCAGCTGCCTGGGACGCCTTTGCCGACCACCCAGGGGCTCAGATCGCTGGAGGGGTCGTTATTGTTGTGGTGGCCGTAGCGACGCTACCACTATCAGGGCCAATTGCTATAAGCACTGCGGCTACCTTTTCGATAACAGGTGCTGCACAAGCAGCCGTCGTGGTTGGTGCAGGCTACACGGTCGTCCGAGCTGTCGATGAAGGGGTCAAAGATGCCGGACGCTGGACGGGCCATTTTGACAATGATACATTGACTCCAATCACCTACGTGATTGCCCAGGGGACAGGCGATGAGCTTGCGCAAGACATTGTCCTTTCGGCTGACATTTCAGTGGCGACGGTTGAGATTACTACCGGAATTGCCGGAGGGATTGCGGCAGCGAGGGCTAGTTCAAGAATTGCCCCAACAAGTAATCCACTTGCCGCAGCTGCAAGATCAGGCACGGCAAAACCATTGTCGCTAAATGCCGAACGTGCCAAGGCACAACTTCTCCACTCTTTGCGTGCCGCCGACACAGTAGAGTCACGGGCCACTGCGGCGTTGATTAAACGAGGCAAGATCAGAATCAGTATCTCAAGCAATGAAAAGTTCATTCAACTACCGGGTGGTGGGAGGTTCCGTGTGGGTGGCGAGTACATTCCCGGCACAAACCGCATTCGGCTTTATAGAGGTGGCATCGGCTCAGCGGAGCGAGCAGCCGGTATCGTTGTCCATGAGTCCAAGCATTTTTTGCAGAAGGCCGGGACGACACTGAACCCGTATCATCGGGGACTTGAGTTTGAAGCGTATATGTGGCAAATCCAAACAGACAGAGGTATGGGCTGGATGGGGCAGAATGAGATTTGGAATCACATAAACACGAACTACCCCTATGTTCCTTCTCCGCCGTCAAACTGGAATCCGAATCTCGGAGGTGGAATCCGATGACAGACTTACAACCGTTTGAAACCGATCTTGTTTATTGTCCGAATTGCGATGAAGATCGCTTTACTGGTGAGTTTGACTTCGTTGGTTTAGTAGAGGAGTTGGGTAACATTCCCCGCTTTCGCTGCAAGAAGTGTGGTAAGGAATTCGAGACGCTTCCACCAAACGTCATCCCTAAACGCCCAGAAGTACCACCGAGCAAATAGTGTTAGTCGATCATGGCTTCTGCATCACGATCTTCGCAGGCTGAGCCGGTTTGAATGGCTGAAAGCGTGCCGGTTCAGCAGGCTTCCACGGCTTGAACACCGGCACGCCTGACGGCGGCGGCTTTGGCTTCTGCTTCAAGCTCTTGTTGAACGCTGAATCCTTCGGCAACGGGTTCGCTGGTGACATCCCCTTGAGTCTGCCATCGCTACCCAGCAACAGCCCTTCGCACTGCTTCTGCCGTTCTCTCAGCCATTCGTGAAACGTCTTCATGCCAGTATCTATGGCGATGGCTGACGGCTTTCCCGTGCGTGCGTGAGCGGTCTGCTTGAGCATAAAGAAAAAACAACCGGTGAAGGAAACATGAGGGCCGGGGCGACCACCTTGGCTGTCAGATTTTTCTTCTGGAATTGTTCGATTCCAACTTTTGTAACGGCAACTGCTCTGACGCCAGCGGTCAGCATCAACAAAAAGATCATCAGCCATCAGCACCACTTTGCTCTCCCAAACCCCTGCGAGCAAACGAACAAAGTCCCGGCACCATCATCAGTCCAACGCTGCGAGCAAAGCGTGCAAACGAGCAAAGCCTACCGACACCCTTTGCTCGTTCGCTCGCAGGAAGAATGGCAGAAAAAAACGGTTTTTGTGATCGGTCAGTTGCTCTCAACCATTTCCCCGCCATTCGATAGAATGATCGCATGGGACGATCACGGCGGTTGCAAACGGCGTGGTCAAGCAAACCGGGGTGGCTGTTGATGTGTTGGGATAAAAAAGGTGTCAGGACTCTTTGTTTTCAGCAGGCGCCACCTTCTTCGGCCTGCCGCGGGGGCGGAGGGTGGTTTCTAGGTTCAGGCGGCGGGCGGTTGATTGGGGCCAGTCGGAGTCGCCGAAGGGGAGGAATAAAGAGTCCTGACACCTTTTCTCCCACGGCAGAGCCTGGATTCAAGACCATATTGAATCGCCCTCAGGAAGTCAAAAGAATCGCCGTGGTCCTATGCTTCCCGCTCTGTTTCGTCATTCGCTCCTTCGACATTCGTCATTCCCTATACCCCCTCTTTTTGCTTGCCAGATTGGTCCGATTTCTGGTATAAATATGTTCAGGCATGCCGTAGGTTGACACCTGCGCGTGATTTGCACTTGTTTGCCTTTCACCGACCCCGTGGAGACGGGGAGTGATCTTGCCGTCGGGTGACTTTGCTCCTGGGCTTTTGAGCCTGAGATTGGGAGGGGAGCAAACGTAAGCCTAACGAAGCGACCAGTCACCTGCGATTTCGCCGGGCGTTAACTGGCTGGGTCTTCGTTGCCTGTCTGCTTTACGCGTCGCCATTGGGGACGTTGTTTGTTTTGGCGTACGCGCGGTGTGAGTCAGGCGAGACTGGGAAGCGTTTCTGGCAGAGATCGCCGGGCGAAATGAAAGTGCTGTAGTGGGAAGACTTTGCGTCGATTTCTGGTGAGCGGCGAGCTGGGGAGCAAAAAAAAGTGTGCGATCCAGTCCACTACGTTGGAAAAAAACGCAACGGTCCGGTCCGGTCGTTGTGAAGAGAAATCCGGGGTACGGTGCGTCGGGATGCACCGAGAGCCTGCCGTTGCGTCTTGCGATACCTTCGCGTGCTAACGCAATGGAGCGGGTGATTGCGTTGCCACGCGAGTTTGGGAAACGGCCGATGGGGCAGGTTCGTGGTGCGTCTTGACGCACCCCACCGAAGAAAAAACGTCACGGTCCGGTCCAGTTCCATGTTAGCCCGAGTGCGCCAGCCAAGGGAAAGCGGCCGCCATCAGCCAGCGGTCTTCACATCGGAAAAAAACAAACAGGCCAGTCCGGTCGACAGCCCCAAGGGGGCGAACTAAAGCAGCCCGGGGTGGAGTCGCCCTGGCGACGTAGCCCCGGGGTAACGGCCAGCCAATCGCGAAAGCCCTGAAGGGGCGCGCTAACGGAGTCACGGCAGCGGCGGAAAAAAACGTTGCGGTCCAGTCCAGTTCGGCAAACGAACTCGAGGCGCGAGCCGAGGGAATGTGGTGACCATCACCCAGCGGTCCGCAAAAAAATAAACAGTCCAGTCCAGTCTGTCCTGCGTCGACAGAAAGCGTGAGCCATGTTCGGTTTAGATCGCCCCTGTGGGGCTTTCCACTCGGTGGTGACGGTGAACCCAGGGCTGCGTCGCCAGGGGGCGACTCCACCCAGGGCTACTTTAGATCGCCCCCTTGGGACTGAAGAAAAAACAACACGGTCCAGTCCAGTTCGGCAAACGAACTCGAGTGCGCCAGCCGAGGGAAAGCGGCCGCCATCACCCAGCGGTTCGCACAAAAAAAACGAACAGCCTCAGTCCAGTTTGCGTTGCCGAAGTCGATGGCGGGGACGGGCCCAAGAGTGGATTGCCCAAATTACCAGACCTATGGCAACGCGGAGGTGGCGAAAAAAACGAAACCTGTGGTCCAGTTTTCGCCCGGAAGGGGCACACCCTTAGCCAACTGGCGATTCACCGATTGGCAACGTTGCCTGGCCGGCCAGGGTCAGTTGGCGGACCGCTTCGTAGGCGACCGTTGCGGCGGTGGCCGACAGGTTCAGACTGCGGACTTCGGTACGCATCGGGACCGAGATATTGTTGTCGGGCGTTTCGGCCAGCAACTCTGGCGGTAGGCCTTTCGACTCGGCGCCCAGGACGATCGCATCTGCCAACTGGAAGTCGACCGTGGTGTAAGAACGTTTGGCGGTTTTGGTGAGGTAGTAGAAACGCGTATCCGGCAGGCGCTGGCGGAGGTGATTCCAATCGTCGACCACTTCCCACTCCAGGTGCTGCCAATAGTCCATCCCGGCCCGCTTCAGCTCGCGATCGTTGACGAGAAACCCGAGCGGTTTGACCAACCACAACTTGGCCCCGATCGCCACACAAGTGCGGCCGATGTTGCCGGTGTTGGGGGGGATTTCGGGATTGTGGAGCACGATATGGAGCAGCGGCGAGTATTTCAACGGATTACGTTTTTCGGCGAACTTTGGAGGTTTCCAGGTAGTGGGGGGAACGTCTTTGTTATTTTGTCGCGCTAAAGACAACTTCGCTAGGCGGCTCGTCACGATAGATGGTGGGCCTTCGTTTTCCTGGTCCGCCTAACAGTCCGTCGAGAAAATCAACGGACTGCTAGGCACGGCAATTGCTAGTTCCTGGCATGAGTCAAGATCGACCGACACTTCGATTTTTTTGCTCTTCGCCGGAGTCCCGACCATGTTGAAGCAATACCCCATGCTCGTCGAAACGCTGCTGTTGGCGCCGTTCAGATGCTGTTCACGTTTTAGTTGCGGGCGATTTGCCCTGAAGATGCTCCCGTTTCGGCTTGCCTCTGGTAGATCGGGCCGAAAAATGGTGATGTTGCCAAAACTGTTGCGGTACAAGAGAATACGAGCAGTTTAGACTTCGTCGCAGGAGACTTTTTCGGTGCAAATTCAGCGAAATCCGACTCGCCGGGTCGCGATTGGTTCGATCGCCATCGGCGATGGCAATCCGATTGCCGTGCAAAGCATGACCGCCACCAAGACGCAGGATGTCGACGCCACCGTCGGACAGGTTCGGGCGCTTGAAGCGGCGGGCGCCGATGTGGTGCGGATTGCGGTCGACAGTAAGAAAGACGCCGAGGCGCTGGCCGAGATTCGCAAGCAGACGTCGGCCAACCTGTCGGTCGACCTGCAGGAAAACTATCGCCTGGCCGAGCTGGTCGCCCCGCATGTCGACAAAGTTCGCTACAACCCAGGGCACCTCTACCACCACGAGCGGACCAAGCCGTGGAAGGAAAAGGTCGAGTACCTGGTCGGCGTCGCCAAAGAGAGCGACTGTGCGATGCGGATCGGAGTGAACTGCGGTAGCGTCGATCCCGACAAGCTGGCGATGTACGACCCCGAAGATTCGATCACGCCGATGCTGGAAAGCGCCTTGGAGCATTGCGATCATCTTGATTCGCTCGACTTCCATCGCTTCTGCGTATCGCTGAAAGACTCGGACCCGCAAAAGGTGATTGAGGTCAACAAACGGTTTGCCGAGCGTCGGCCCGATGTGCCGCTGCACCTTGGCGTGACCGAAGCCGGCATGCCGCCGGATGGGATCATCAAAACGCGGATCGCCTTTGAACAACTGATCAGCCGCGGCATCGGCGATACGATTCGCGTTTCGCTTACCGTCCCCAACCCGCGCAAGCCAGAAGAGATCGCCGCGGGACGCGGCATCCTGGAAGACATCGCCGCCGGGCGAGTGCGGAGCGTCGTCGACTTCGGCCTGAACACGCTCAACATCATTAGCTGCCCCAGCTGCTCGCGGGTCGAGAACGAAGCGTTCGTCGAGCTGGCCGAGCAGGTTCGCGACATGACGCAGTACGCCAAAGAGCATGACGTCACGATCGCCGTGATGGGGTGCCGCGTTAACGGACCGGGCGAAACCGACGACGCCGACCTGGGACTTTGGTGCGGGCCGAACTTCGTCAACTTGAAGCGCGGCGGCGAAGAGCTGGGCGCGTTTCCGTACGACGAGATCCTGGGCAAGCTGAAACACGAACTGGAC
Organism: Blastopirellula retiformator; assembly: GCF_007859755.1. Lineage (NCBI taxonomy): Bacteria > Pseudomonadati > Planctomycetota > Planctomycetia > Pirellulales > Pirellulaceae > Blastopirellula > Blastopirellula retiformator. The sequence continues at coordinate 151,856 of NZ_SJPF01000002.1, forward strand.
GCGTTGATCGCGACGCGAGTCGGGGCGAACTAACGCACCCTCGATTCGCACGACTGGGAAGGGAAGCCAGAGGTGACGAGCGGTTGGATTCTACGGCTGATGCTGCTGACCGCTTTGGGCGGATTGCCTGGCTGCGCCCTCTGGAGTCGAACGCCGACGCAAAGTTCGCTGGTGATGCCGACGATCTCGGACGGCAACCTGGTGATCATCGCCGACTTCCCGCTACCTTCCGATGAAGCGGCGCGAAAGCAAGTGGAGTCGCTTCGCGGCGATTTGGCGCAGACGCTGCAAGTGCCCATGGAAGACGTGCCGATTCAGGTTCACTTGTACCGCAACGTGGACGACTACCGAGCGGTGATGGCGCAGCGGTTTCCGCAGCTGACTGGGCGCCGGGCCGCGTTCATCCATGACGCCAGCGGCACGCACATTTACGCCCACTGGTCGGACCAAGTGGTGACCGACCTGCGGCATGAGTTGACGCACGCGTACCTGTACGAGAACGTCGGGACGTTGCCGCTGTGGCTGGACGAAGGGTTGGCCGAATACTTTGAGACGCCGCCGCAACCCGGGCGGATAAATCCCGAGCATTTGCCGACGTTGACCGCGGCGCTGCAAAGCGGCGGTTGGCGGCCGAATCTCGATCGCCTGGCGACGCTTGATCGGCCCGAGACGATGACGCAGCTCGACTATGCCGAAGCCTGGCTTTGGACGCACTACTTGATGTCGGGCCCGCATCGCGGTTTGGTCACCGCGCGACTGGCCGCCGAGAGCCGTCAAGAGTTGGTCGATCCGATTTCGCTGCAGATCCGGCATGGCAATCCGAACGTCGAGCTGGCCGCGACGCAGTACCTGACTACGATCTCGCAGCGCTAGAGCGTCTTGGCCATCCGAATCGATTGATAGACTTCGTCAAAGCCAAGCGTTCGCAGCGTCGCGTAGGCGCCGAGATCTTGCTTGTCGACCTGGGTTTCGATGCGGGCGACGCCGGTCTCGGCCAACTGCCGCAGCCCTTCGCCCAGCAAGTAGCCTGACTTCGCTTGATCGCCGTTCTCGCGGGTTTCGACCGAGACGAGCGCGGCGGCGTGAACGCCCCACAGTTGACTGTAATGAGGCAAGTCGATGAAGGTGGCGATGGCGGCGGCGTCTGGTTTTTGTTTCGGGATTAGCTCGAACTGCGAGCGTTCAAAATGCATGTAGATGCACGAATGCAGCCAATCGAGCGGCGGTGGGCTGAAGTTCGCTTCGACCGAATAAGCGCGGCGGATCTGCATCATCTCGCGACTGACCGAAGGCCGGAAGCCGCGAATGTTGGCCCGCATCGCCCAGTACTCGCCGACCGACTGATAACCGCGTCCCTCAAGCAATGTGCGGAGGATTTCAAACGTTGACGGCACGCCCAGATTGTGCGATCCGCCAGCCAAGCCAAAGTAGAACGGGCCCAGCGGCGGAGCGCCGCCGGCGACCAGCTGCGCGGCGCCCGACTCGCGCGCGACCGCTTCGGCCTGATCGAGCAGCGCGGCGCTGACGATCTCGTAGTTGGCGTGACCGGCGACGATCATCATTGAGAGGACCGCGTCATCGGCGACGGCGGCGTCCGGCGAGAAATCGCGCCCCAGTGCGACATGCGCCATCCCGGCGACTTGATCTTGGTCGACCGCGATCAGCAGCGTTTCGGGACGGAAGTAAGGCTTGGCGAAGACGTACGTTTCTAGCGAGCCGACCGTCATGGGTTGCGCGAGGTGAGCGCCCAGTGGTTGGCTGTTCCAGATTTCCGCCAGTTTCGGCGGATCGGAGTTGAGAAAGCGGCGGACTTCGATCAAGGGGGCGCGGCAGTAAAGGAATGTGGTTGGGGTATGCACTCAGGCTACCCGATCGCGGACCTGCGCAACAGATGTCGCACCAAGAAGCTGCGTTATGTGCCAGGGACTTCCATATCGATGAAAAGCTCGTCGCCACGACGCTCGATCGGAAAAGTTTGCTGGCGGATTTCGCTCAGCTCGTGTTTGCCGGTGGTGACGTCGTACTGCCAGCCGTGCCAGGGGCACGTAACGACCTTGCCGCAAGTTGCTCCTTTGGCGACCGGGCCCCCCTGATGCGCGCAGATGCCATCCATCGCGAAGAACTGATCTTCGACGCGGTAGAGGCCGATGATGCGTTGGGCGATTACCAGTTCCAGGCCGCAATCGGCGGGAACATCATCAACGTGTGCGGCGCGAACCCAGTTAGGCATACAGATACGTCAGCAGCGAAAGGTGTGAGAAAACTAAGCGGCGCGGCGAACATCGGCGGTCTCGGCGACCGGGGCCGCGACCGGCTTTTTCTTCCGCTTCGCGGGGCGATCGTCGCGCCAGCGATTGTGGATCCACCAGTATTGTTCGGGATGGCGGCGGATCATCGCTTCGAGCTGCTGATTGTACCACATCGCCAACTCCTTCACCCCCAGTTGGGGATCGGCGGTGGCGGGGTCGTAGATCGCTTCGATCCCCATTTCGAACTGCATCGGTTTGCCAGTGCGGCGGAAGTAGCTGAGCACTAGCGGCGCCCCGCTGCCCATCGAGAACAACGAGATCGCTTTGTGGCACGAAGCGGGGCGACCCATGAACTCCACCCAGCAACCCTTCGGCCCCGCGTTTTGATCACAGAGCAAACCGAGCGTGCCGCCTGACTGCAAAACGTGTTCGATGAAGGGAGCGCTCCCTTGCTTCGGCAAGATGAACTGCCCAGTGGCGCCGCGAAAGCGCTGCACGAAATCGTGTAGGAATTTGTTGTCGAGTGGTCGGGCGACCGTGTAGGTCGGAAAGCCGAGGATGCCGGCGCAATAGCCCATCATCTCGAAGTTGCCGAAGTGGCCGAGCAAGATGACGACCGGGCGATCCGACAGCAAGTGGCGAATCTGATCGTCGGCGTTTTTCAGATCAACGTAGTGCCGCCAGTTGGTGTCGTGGATCTTGCGCGGAGCGTGGGCGATTTCGCACACCATCAGCAGCAGGTGCCGCCAGGTTCTGCGGGCCAGCTTTTTCCGCTCGGCCGGCGTCATCTCGGGGAATGCATGCTGCAGGTTCGAGTCGAGTAGTTTGCCGCGAACCTCTAGCACGTCGCTGATCAGCCAGGCCAGAAACTGAGCCGCAGCCGCGCAGCGATCGAGCGGAATCGCTTGGACGACGCAAATCGTCAAACGAACCGCGACGTAAACCAGATAATCGATTACGAGCTTTAGACTCACCGTCGCTTCCCTGCTTGGTGCTATCAATCCGGCGGTATTGTGCCGAGAAACGCGTAAAAGGAAAAGGGCAGTTTTACCATCGGCGGTAAAACTGCCCTTTCTGAAAGGAGTTGCGCTTCGCCGGGGCTATTTCTTCCGAGCCTTCAAAACCGGGTCCGATTTCAGCGGCAAGGGGACCGATTTTCCGGTTTCGGCCGCTTTGTAGATCGCCAGGATTACCTCAACCGCCCGGCGGCCTTCGGGGCCGTTGATCAGCGGCTCGCGGTCTTTCTTGATCGCGTCGACAAAATCCTTGAACTGAGCCGTGTGCCCATGGTGGCCGATCGCCTTCGGATCAGCCGCCCCGCCGCCGGTGTTGGTTTTGCCCGCCAGACGTTCTTGGATCGCCTGATCCTTCTTGGTCATCTTGGCAAATTCCCACTTCTTCAGGTCTTCCTCTTCCATGATCGCCGATCCGGCCGAGCCGCTGATTTCGATCCGCTTGAGGAAGCCGGGATACGAGGCGGTCGACGCTTGGATCACGCCCAGGGCGCCGCTATTGAACTTCAGCGAAGCGACGGCGACGTCTTCGACTTCGATCCGCTCGTGAGCCAGCAGCGACGTGTAGGCCGAGATCTCTTCGACGTCTCCCATCAACCAGCAGAGCAAGTCGACGCTATGAATCGCTTGGTTCATCAAGGCGCCGCCGCCATCCAAAGCCCACGTACCGCGCCACGCGCCGCTGTCGTAATACTCTTGGGTGCGGAACCATTTGACGTAGGCGTCTCCCATCGTCAACGTGCCGAAACGCCCGGCCGTAATCGCCTTTTTCAGTTCGACCGACGGGCCGTGGAAGCGAGACGGAAAGATCGTCGAGAGCTTGACGCCGGCCTTTTCGCACTCGCCGATCAGCTTGTCGCACCGCTTCAAGGTGATTTCGAGCGGCTTCTCGATGATTACGTGTTTGCCGGCGCGGGCCGCGGCGACGCCGGGCTCCATATGGGCGCCGCTGGGCGTGCAGACCGAAACGACGTCGACGGCCGGGTCGGCCAGCATTTCGTCCAGATCGGTGTAGGCGGTGCAACCATGATTGGCGCCGAATTCGGAGGCCCGTTCTTCATTGCGCGAGAAGCAGGCGACCAGTTTGGCGCCACGCAGATCCGCAATAGCGCGAGCGTGGAAATCGGCGATCATTCCACAACCGACGATGGCAAAGCCGAGCGACATCGTGTCGTCCTTTCTAGGCAGGATGAGAGTCTTTACGCGGGGAAAGTCGCCCATTATAGACGCTTCGCCGCAACGTAGTACCCGACCGCCGCCTGCGAAGAACTGAAAAAAGTGGCGCAGACACGCGATTGGCGATTCGCTATTTATTGCCCCGCTCGATCGCTGACGAGGTTTGCGGCGAGCAACTTAGCTCGAATTTTGGAAAGGCTCGTCGTACCTCGCAAGTTTGCGGGAACGAGCGAGAGCCCCCCTCCTGGGTCGAAGCTGCTTTGATGTCGGAGACCGCGGCTAACTGGGTCGGCCGCGCCGACATTGGCTTCACGGCGAGCCTTCTTAGGCCCCTGGATCTTGCTTCCCACAAGCTCCAGGGGCTGGATATATCGCAGGGCGAGAATCGTTTGGTTCTCGCCCTGTTTTGTTTCTTGCTAACTCTCTCTCCGCCGCAGCCCCCGCCAGCCCAGATAACACAACGCCCCCTGCCCTGCTCCGAGCCAAACAAACAACAGCGTCAACCCAAGGGCCGCCAGGTTGATCCAAATTAGCGCCTCTTTTTCGTAGTAATCGAGCGCCGCTTCTATCTCGTGCAGCGCATTCTTAATCTGTTCGATTCGCCCGTCGATCAGGCTCAGCGTCGCCGTCACGCGTAGCGCCAGCTTGGCGATTTGCTGCTGGGCGTCCTGCTCCATGTTTTCATCGCCAATCTCGGCGACGCGCTCGCTAAGTGTGCGGGCCACTTCCAGGCCTTCGCTCAATCGCGTTTTGATCTCCTCCGCTTCGCTCAGCATTTGCTCGGCATGTTCGACATCGACGTTCAGACCCAGGGAACGACCAACCTGTAGCCCCTGCTGCATTGTCTGGGCTGATTGCTCCGGCAGCGCCAGGAACTGCTCGGCTTTGTCGAGTTCGACCAGCAGCGTCTGGGCCTTCTCCTGCAGGTGAAGTATGGACGCGGCTTGCTCGGTCGCCTTTTCCGCGGCCCAGTCTTTGACGGTCTCTTCCACTTCGTCGTTCGTGATCTTCAGCGATTGAACTCGCTGGTCAAGCTTGACGACCTGCTCTCGGGCGCCTTTTAGTAAGTTGTCGCCAACGCCGAAGACCGCCAACGTGGCGTCGAACAAGCGAGAACTGGCGCTCCAAACGCCGATGATCGCCACGATGCAAGCGATCGCGCCGATCGTTCCCATAATCAGCGCGATGACGGAAAGTATGCGTCTGGCCATAGTGCGCCCCCGATGCGTCTTGACGTACGGCTGTTGTGTTACCAGTGTACGACATCGGTGACGATTTTACTCGCAGGATTTCGGCGCCGTCACTTCTTCGGCGGCGGGCCGAAGTCGATTGCAAACGGGCCCATGATCTCTTGCAGACGCGAGAACGCCCCTTCCGAGATCTGCGTCTTGCCGATGATTGCCGGCATCAGGCCGAATAGTTGATTGTCGCGAGTCGGATCGGCCAGGCGGAGCGCTTCGTTGATATAGCCGGCCGGGGCGTCGTCGTTGATCAGCTCGTCGACAAACTCTTTGCCATACTTCTGATCAAGGTAGGCGAGCGCTTCTTCCTGATTCTTGAAGTCGTCGCCTTCGAAGCACCAGTGGTGGAACTCGGCGAAGTCCTCGGGCTTGGTGCGCCACAGGTTAATTGCCAAGTACGCCAACTGGCAGGCGCTTTCATGTTCCGGCAGCGTTTCCGGCACGTAGGCGTTGCAGTTGTGCGACAAAGGGAGCGGCATCACGATCACCGCCAGCTTGCCGTCGTACTTCTCGCGGGCCTGATCCAGGAAGCGGCTCGCATCGCGACAATACTCACACGTATAGTCCATCACATCGATGACGACGAACTCCGCGTCCGGATCGCCGATGATCGGCCAGGCGTGGGTATCCAGCTCGACTGCGCCGCCGGCGAACAAGACCGGCCGCGACTTTTCGATCTCGTCTTGGTCGGGCGACTTCAGCCGCAGCTCGACTTCGGCGACGTGCTGTTGCTCGACCGTCGCATTGCGGGGACCGGCCGGCTCGGGCATGGCGACCTGACCGAAGATCAAGAGCACCAATCCCAAAAAGCTAACGACCCCGGCCTGCGTCGCCTGGCGAATGGCCGGCGGAAAGGCTACCCACGCCAACACCGCACCCACCAGCGAACAAGCGTGCGCGGCCATGCAGAACGGGCAGTACTTCCCCAGCATGCCGGCTTGAACGCCAATAAACCAGATGGCCGAAACCGCCGCCAACGTCATCAGCGCCAACACCCACTGTTCCCCCTGCCGCCGGCTCTCTTCCGGAATCGGCGCGAAGGTGAACGCCAAGATGCCCAAAGCCGACGCATAGATCGCAAACCCGACGACGCTAACCGGCAGCGTGAACCACTTCGACCATTCGCTATTCAAAACGTCATGGCACGAAGAGTTAAACCCGCAGCCGGCGACCGGCGAAGCGGTTAGGCTGGCATAGGTTAAGTAGCCGCACAGACCCAGGCCGGCGACAAGGATGACCGTCAAAACGGAACGTAGCATAGCTAGATCAGGGGTGAAGACTCAGGAAAATGCTCCGTACTATTGTAGTTGCTAATATTGCCCATTTCCGGGCCGCCGCCGGGCGAAGCAATCAATTCTGCCGCGATTAACCGTCAAACTACCGCCAATGGGGCCCAATTTCCGAGAGTTGGCGGTCATCGCTCGAACGACTCGCGTGAATGCGTTGCTGTCGGCGATAGCAGGTTTCTCGTCCGGCAGGCCTCTACCAGGAAGCTGGAAAAATGGGCCGACTTTGCCGATTTCGGCGAAGTTGACGCTGCCAGCGGGTCGATGAATAACGCCAGGGTACATTGCGCCTCGTGGATGGGATCAATGAAAGCAAGCTGGCGCCATCTTGGATTCGTCTTTATCGCAACGCAAGCCGTTGGTTGTTTCGGCGTGCGATATCGTGATACGATTGGACTGCCGACTTGCGATCCGACCTGCCAAACCGAGACGACTGCTTCGGCTGGGGCCGTTGGTCACCAGCCAGATCATCAACTGATTGGCTACGACCAACCGATGATCCCGCCACGACCGAAATTCCATCCGGTGCCAACCCGGCCCGCATTCGCGCCTCGTGTGCAATACTCTCCGCCGCAACTCATCCAGACGCCGGCGCTCGTTAAAGTGCCGAACGAAGCGTCGCCGATTCCGCTTGAGCCGACGCCGGCTCTGATGCCGATTCCGGAAGGATCGGTCCCGCTCGAGACCTGCCCGCCGATCCAAATGGCGCCGCCGGCCGAGCCCATCTCGAAGCAGCCGCCGCAGCCGCTGCCGCAACCAAGCGTTCCGGCCAAGCCGATCATCGCCCCTCTTCCGCGACCGCTTCGTTTCGATGGTGCGCTCGATCAGCCCGAAATGATCCAGCCGATTCGTGGCGTATGGCGTACCAAACCGTCGTCGTAAGCTCTAGCTATTCATCAAGTTTTGCGCCGCCGCGCAGTAATTGCGCGCGATGCTAGCGAATGCGTTGTCAAGTTAGGTTGAGTCTGCGGGCTAGAGGTCGATCGATCAAGCGTCTTACGTCGCTAATCCGATGAAAGTTTCACGCCTAATTGCCTGCACCTTTGCGCAGGCCGGGCACTTTCCAGCCGACTTCGACTCGACTCACGGAACGACGAGACCCTTATGCGTCACCCTGCCTCGCGTCATCTCTTGACCTTGTTCGTTCTGATCTGCGTCGCGTCCAGTATGGCTGCTGGCCAGGCGAGCGGAACGGAACTCCGCATGACGCCGATCGTCAAAGCGGTTCAAGGGGTGAAAGAGTCGATCGTGAACATTCACGGTCATAAGACGATCTCGACCGCCAGCGCGATTGGCGACGCTCCCCGCCAGGTGAACGGCATGGGAACCGGCGTCATCGTCGACGAGCGTGGCTATATCATTACCAATCAGCATGTGGTCGAAGGGGTTCGCCGAATTCAGGTGACCCTGCACGAAGGGACCACCTACATCGCTCAGCTGATCGCCTTTGACGAAAAGACCGACCTGGCCCTGATCAAGATCGACGCCGAAAAGCCGCTGCCGGTCGTCACCACCGGCACTTCCAGCGACCTGATGCCCGGCGAAACGGTCATCGCGGTCGGCAACGCCTATGGCTATGAGAATTCGGTCACCCGCGGCATCATCAGCGCCTTGCACCGCACCGTGCAGGTCAGCGACACGCAAAAGTACTACGATCTGATTCAAACCGACGCCAGCATCAACCCGGGCAACAGCGGCGGTCCGCTGCTGAATATCGACGGCGAGATGATCGGCATCAATGTCGCCGTCCGCGTCGGCGCCCAGGGGATCGGTTTTGCGATCCCGGCCGATACCGTGATGGACGTCGCGTCGCAGCTGATGTCGATTCAGCGGCTTGACGCTCACTGGCACGGCATCGTGGGCGAAACCAAGTACGTCGACGGCGTCGCCAGCTTCCATGTGAAGTCGGTCGAGCCGAACAGCCCTGCTTCCCTCTCCGGCGTGCAAGCCGGCGACGTGGTCACCCAGATCGGCGACGTGCAGGTCTGCCGCATGCTCGACATTGAGCGAGCCTTGCTCGATCGCGAAACGGGCGAAGAAGTCGCCTTCAAGGTGTCGCGCGGCGAAGGAGACGAGAAGTCGATGTCGCTGGTTATGCAAGGACATGGCGCCGGCGGCAACTATGTCGACGCCGCGTGGGAGCTGCTCGGCATTCGCGTGCAAATGGTGCCGACCGACGAGTTCCGCTCGCACAACTCGCGCTATCGCGGCGGCCTTCGCATCACCGCGGTCAAGGCTTACAGCCCGGCCGCTCGCCAGCAGATTCGCGTCGGCGACGTGTTGGTCGGCATGCACGAGTGGGAAACGATCTCGGTCGACAACCTGGAGTACATCCTGAAGAGCGACGTGATCGCCCAGAAGCAGCCGATCAAGTTCTATATCCTGCGGGATAACGAAACCTTCTACGGCAACATCGCGGTCGCCAACTACCGCGTTCGCTAGGAATTTCGCCCGGGGACATGACATGATGCAACCTTGGGTCTTTTTGGCTGGCGCCATCCTGCTGGAAGTCGCCGGCACGACGTCGATGAAACTATCAGAAGGGTTCACGCGTCCCTTGCCGTCGCTGCTGCTGTTTTTCTTCTACGCCGGTTCGTTCACGTCGCTCACTTTCGCGCTGAACAAGATCGACGTCAGCCACGCCTACGCCATCTGGTCAGGCGTCGGCACCGCCCTGATCGCGGTGATCGGCATATGCTTCTTCCGCGAAACCTTCTCGCCGTTCAAGTTGGCCAGCATCCTGCTGATCATCTGCGGCGTGGTTGGTTTGAATATGTGTGGCGCCGAGGGGAAGTAGCGGCGCCCCGCCAATCCGACCTGACCCCCTTGGCGGGAGTGAGGACCGGACCGGACGCTTCAAGTTTTTCGCAGCGGAACGTGGGCTGGACTGGGGCGTTTCGTTTTTTCTTCGGGGCGGTGGCGCATGGCGGCCACATTCCCTCGGCTTGCGCACTCGGGCTACGATGGAATCGGACACTGGACTGGACCGATTCATTTTTTTCTTCAGCCCTGAAGGGGCGGCGCTAAAGTAGCCCAGGGGCGTAGTCGCCATCAGGCGACGCAGCCCTGGGTAACGGTCAACCACGAATTGCCAAGCCCCAAGGGGGCGATCTAAATGGAATCTGGCGCGCGGGTTACGACGTTTTCGCGTGACTGGACCGGACCGTTTCGTTTTTTTGCGTGGTGAAGTGGACTCGACGCGATCGTTTTTTTCTCCGGTGGATCTATCCATAGCTCGCCGCTTGGTTAGCGTCCAAATTGAAGGTGGACTGGACCGTTGCGTTTTTTCTTCGAGCCGCTGATGAATGGCGGCCACATTCCCTCGGCTTGCGCACTCGGGCTACGATGAAATCGAACTGGACTGGACCGTTTCGTTTTTTTTGCGCGGTGAAGTGGACTCGACTCGATCGTTTTTTTCTCCGGTGGATCTATCCATCGCTCGCCGCTTGGTTAGCGTCCAAATTGAAGGTGGACTGGACCGCTCGATCGATTTTTGGGGTCGGTCGTCCAATGGTGAAGCTCGGCGCATTCCGCGATCGCCACCGGCTTTCACGGCGCGTCTCGGTAGACCGACGATCGGACCGCAATCGACCAAAATTCCGTGCGCTTTGTCAAGCATTTCTGGCCTATCGCGCCCCCCCCCGGATCGGCGATTCGTTGGCGCAGCGGTTTACGCTGTCGACCTGAGCGACCGCTTTTCTAATTTGGGCGACGCCACTACGGATTTCAGCGTAGTTCTAAACGCCGGTCCAGCACGGGGAGGATCGTTGGCGTAAAGGGAGAAGAATTGGGAATTGCGGGGGGAATATAGTTCCTTGGTGCGCCAAGGAGAAGGGATGGAGGCCGTAGTCGGACGTTGAGCACCCTTAATGCCTAAATTCTGTTTGAGATATGCCCTATGTCTGGTAAGATGGTTTCGTTCGATAAGGATCTAAGGACTCCTGAAAATAAATAATTTGCCATCTCTCTTCTTCCTTTTTGCTAACAAGAGGCCTCCTCATGCGTCGATCTCGCTCTGCCTTTACCCTGGTCGAATTGTTGGTGGTCATCGCGATCATCGGCGTTTTGATCGCGCTACTCTTGCCGGCTGTACAGCAAGCCCGCGAGGCGGCACGTCGCATGCAATGCTCGAACAACTTCAAGCAGTTGGGTTTGGCGCTGCACAATTACCACGACACCTATGGCGACTTCGTGCCGCGGGCAACAGGGACGACCAGCGGATCGACGCATAACTATGGCCGTTTGAACGGCTTGATTCCGTTGCTTCCGTTTCTTGAGCAGACGGCGATGTTCAACCAGATCGCCGCGGGCGATGGCACGAAGCCGCCGTATGGCGGCTATACGTGGGAATCGTGGGGACCTTGGGACGTTGCTCCGCAGATGTTTCACTGCCCGTCGGACAACTTCAGCGGAACGTTGACCAACCACTTCAACTACCGATTCAGCTTGGGCGATTCGATGTTGAGCGTGCGGGATGCGACCAAGGTTCGCGGGATGTTCGCCAAGCGTGATGGAACGTCGTTCCGGGATATCGTCGACGGCAGCAGCAACACGATCGCCATGAGCGAACGAAAGGTCAACCAATACAATCTCGGCGAACGAACGGGACAGATTTTGGTTACCGAAGGGGTGGTTACCGGCGTCAGCAGCCTGAGCACGAGCCCGATCAACTGCCTGGGCGAATCGGATGGGCGCTACTATCTGTCGGCGGCCGATGTGAAGGGACGCGGCGGCTGGTGGCTGGCCGATGGTCAGGCCGAACGGGCCGGTTTTACGACCGTCTTGCCGCCGAATTCGCCCGCTTGCGTCGAGGGAACCAACGGCAGCGGCGACAGTACGACAATCGCGATTTCGCCGACCAGCAATCATCCCGGCGGCGTGCTGACGCTGCGTGCGGATGGTTCGAGCCACTTTGTCGCCGAGACCATCGACACCGGCGACCTGAGCCAGCCGGAAGTGACCGGCGGCCCTAGCAACTACGGCGTCTGGGGCGCGCTGGGCAGCAAGGCAGGCGGCGAAGTGCTAAGCGACAACTAAACTGCCTGTTGAAAAATATGCCCTCGTGGCATTTTCCAACCTCGCCAGGCTCAGAGCATAGCTCTTCGCGGCTCGCAATATAACGACTTCCGTCGCTATTTTGGGATCGCATCCCTGCGATCCAGCAGCCCGTTGAGAAAATCAACGGACTGCTAAGCGGCGCTTCCTCAGTTTGCCGATTGAACCCTCCAGCCCAGTCGTCGCCAGAAGGGCGACGGCTGGACTTTTCCTTTCTCGATCTCTCTTGCCAGGCCCGCACCATGTCGAACTTCCCTCCTGCCTTCCGCTCGCTCGCTGTGAGCGGTCTTCTTGTTTGCCTTGTCGCTTTGACCGGATGTAGCGGCAGTGATCTGCCTGCCGACGCCGGCGCGGTCGAAGGAACCGTGACCTACGAAGGTCAAAAGGTAGATGGCGCCATCGTCATCTTCCGATCCGAGGATGGCTTTTCCGCCGTTGGTAAAACGAACGCCGAAGGTCTCTACAAGCTCAGTTCCACCCAGATCCCAGGCGGCGCCAAGGTCGGCAGTTACACGATCACCGTCGACAAGCGAGCCGCGACGACCGGAGTCTCGTTGACGGAGGATGACCCCAACTATCGGCCGAACCAACAGCAGTCGTCGCAGGCGGCCAAACGTCTGTTGCCCGAGAAGTACGCCCGACCCCAGACGACCGATCTCAAGGCGGAAGTGGTCGCGGGCAATAATGTCGTCGACTTGGATCTGACCAAGTAGGCTGGAGTTTCTTTTCCGATTGCCATCGGCTTCCGCCGGTTTCTATCTGGCAAAGATCGGGCAGAGAAGGCGGCTTGTCGTTTACCTATCGCCATCTATAAAGCCAGAATCCGGCATCAAGAAACGAGTAACGCCGAATCGTTTGGCGTCCGTTTTGGGGATGAGCGAGTAGACGAGGGAATCGATGATCGCAACGTGGATCGCGCGCGCCTTTTTGGCGCTCGTTGGGAGCCTGTATGTGGGGCTCGGCATCTGGTGCGCGGTCGCGCCGGAAAAAACTTCCAAGATGGTCGGCTTTGGCCTGCAGCCAGGCGCAGGACAGTCCGAATTTTTGACCGTCTATGGCGGTCTGGAGGTGGGGTTGGGGCTGCTCTTCCTGTGGCCGCTCTATCGCAACGGAGACGTTGAGTTTCCGCTGACGGCCTGCGTGATCGTGCATGGCGCGCTGGTGCTTTTCCGCTCGATCGGTTTTTTTACCTACAGCGGGTTCTCGCCGATGACCTACAACCTGGCGGTGTCGGAATGGGCGATTTTTCTGCTGGCGGTTGGGCTGTTTTTCTGGAAGCGATGACGCCCACTTGCAGGGCAGGCCGTGGCGGCCGAATGCGAGTGGTCGCCACCGGCAGGCACGGCCTGCCCTACCCCGTCGATCATCCGCGAGGGAACTTCAGCAGGACCGGACCTTCGTCGATCGGCTCTTCTTCGTTCATCTCTTGGTAGAGCCAGGCCTGGGCAATTTCGACATCGTCCAGCGGCAGCTCTTCTTCTCGCAACGTTTGTAGATTCGGTGCGCCACGACCGGCGATCAGGACGGTGTCGCCGGTTTGAGCTTCGCCCAGCGCCCATTGGATGGCGGCGGTGCGATCGGGCATCACGTGAGCGCGAGCCGGCCGTTCGTAACCGTCGAGGACGTCATGGACGTCTTCCAGCGAACCGCGGCCGCTGATCGACGAACTGGTGATCAGCGACAGATCGGCGCCACGCTCGGCGACGCGTCCCAACAGCGGGCGTTTGCCAGGATCGTCGTGCCCATCGCTGCCGAAGACGCAAATCAAGCGGCCATGCGTGACGCGGCGAAGCGATTTGAGCGCCATCGCCAAGGCGTCCGGCGTATCGGCCTGATCGACGAAGACGCCGAACGGCTGACCACATTCGATCCGCTGCATCCGGCCGGGGATGGATTCGACTCGTTCCAAGCCGCGGACGACCGTCTTTAGATCAACGCCGTAAACCAGCCCGACCGCCGCGGCGACCAGGCAGTTGTAGACGTGATGATCGCCGATCATCCGGGTGCAGACCGGCACCGTTTCGTCGCCGGCCGACAGCAGGAAGGTTTGTTCGCTTTTGTGCCGCTCGACGATGCTGGCGGTGATTTCTCCGGCGCCATGCAGCGCGACCGACAGAGCCGGCGTTTCGATTTGCGAAAGCAGTTTCTCGCAAGCGGCGTCGTCGGCGTTGACGACCGCGAAACCGGTTTCTCGCAAGCGGCCGAGAATCTTCTTTTTGGCGCGATGATAGTTGGTGACCGAGCCATGCACGTCGAGGTGATCGTTACGCAGGTTGGTGATCGCGACCGCGTCCAGTTCAATACCGTCAAGCCGATCGCGCGATAGCGCTTCGCTGGAAGCTTCGACCACGGCGTGCGTGCAGCCGTTGTATTCCATGCGAGACAGCAAGTCGGCCAGGATCGCGGCGCTCGGCGTGTCGCAATCCCACGGCTGACGGTCATAGCCGTTGTCGTAACCCAGGGAAGAAGACATGCCGACGGTGGCGCCGGCGGTTTCCATGATTGATTGAATCAAGCGGCAGACGGTCGTTTTGCCGTTGGTGCCGGTGACGCCGATGACCCGCATCCGTTTCGAGGGATCGCCGGCCAAGGCCTGGCAGATCTGGGCGTAGGCCGATTGGCTGTTTTCAACGATGCAGACCGGCACGCTGGTCGGCAAGGCTCGCTCGGCCAGAATCGCCGAGGCGCCGTTGGCGGTCGCTTCTTCGACGAAATCGTGCCCGTCCTGGTGGGGGCCGACCATCGCGACAAAGAGTTCGTCAGGCAGACAAAACTTGGAATTCGCCGCACAAGAGCGGACGACGATGTCCTCGGCGCCCATGATTTTGGCTTCCGGCAATAACCGGCGAAGCGATACCGCGGACGTTGGCTGCGTGGACAAAGTCATATTCGGCCTCCTTGCCTGCTGCGACTTTGATCGAAGTGGGACGTGCTATCGGAATCCGTTCCAACAGAAACTACGTCGCCGCGGCCGAGATGTTCTCTCGTTGCGAATCTTTTCGCCAGCGAGCGTTGCGGCCGTTTCGATTTCCCAAGAATGTTTCCCAAAACGGCTCAAGAGTCAACCCGGCTTTGCCGCAAAGGTCAGTTTGCTAGCGGACTCGCCTTGGAGGAACCGGCGCCGTCGCATAAATTGGAGAGACGCCCCCCAACCTCTCTTCCGGGTTCCGCTAGATGGCCAGTCAAGATTTCGACATCGATCAACTTGCCGCGTATCTTCATTTGACGCCGCCGCAGGTAGAAAAACTCGCCAACCGCGGCAATGTGCCTGGCCGCAAAGTGGGTGGCGCCTGGCGGTTTAGTCAGGCGGATATCCACCATTGGCTTGAAGATAAGATCGGACTTTCCGACGAAGCCGAGCTAGTGCAGGTCGAAAGCGTACTCGATCGCCAGTCGGTTGGCGAAGAGGAAGAGGTCGTTTCGATCGCCGGAATGTTGCGGCCCGAGACGATCAAGACGCCGCTCTCTGGCAAGTCGCCCCGCAAGATTATCGTCGAGTTGTGCGACCTGGCGACCGAAGCTGGACTGCTGTGGGATCCAGAAAAAATGTCGGAAGCGGTCCTGGCCCGCGAAAATATGCACACGACGGCGCTTGATAATGGCGTCGCGCTGCTGCACCCGCGTCGCCCCTTGCCCGATATTATTTCGGAAGGTTTTCTTTGCTTGGGGCGAACGTATCAAGGAGTTCCGTTTGGCGGTAGCCGCGGAATTTTGACCGACGTTTTCTTTTTGATCGCTTCGGTCGACGATCGTACTCATCTGCGAACCCTGGCCCGGCTGAGCCGCATCATCGGCGACTCCGCGTTCTACACAAAACTGCGTGACGCCGCCGATCCGATCACCACGATCGAGATGATCCAGGAATTTGAAGAAGATCTGTAAGGCGAATTTCATGCAGCGCACGGTGTTGGTCGTCGGCGACGCGCAGCAGGCGGAGTTTGCCGACGCCGTTGCCATACTGCGGCAGCAATGCGAGTGCACGTTTTCCAGCTCCTCGGATATCGCGGACGTCATCGCTGGCGGTCCGCCCCAGTGGATCGTCTTGTTGCAGAGCCGCATTGGCCAATTCACCGCTCCGCAATTGGCGACGCTTCGTCGCCGTTATCCGCTGGCCACGGTGTTGGCCATCACCGGATTTTGGACCGCCGGCCAGTTGCGAACCGGCAAACCGCTGCCCGGGGTGACGACGATTCCTTGGTCGGTCGCGGGAAGAAGACTTGCGGCCCTGCTGGCCTCGCTACGCGAACTTCCCCCGCCGACCGCATCCGCCGAAGAGGCGATTGCGTGGGATCTGGAGGAGCTAGAGGCTTTGTCGGGCCTAGTCGTGATCGGGGCCGATCGGCAAAGCGATTTTCAATACTGGGCCGATGCGGTGCGAAGTTTCGGGATGTCGGCCGTTTGGCGAACGCCCCAGTCGCGGGTCCGGGCGGCACAAATCGCGGCGGTAATCTATCTGCCGGTCAACTGGAACCGATCGCAGGCGGCTGATGCCGCGACGTTTTTGGCCGACCATCCGGCCGAGAGCCGGATCTTGGGCATCGGTCTGCCGCGGCTGGAAGACCAGCGATTGGCCGACGAAATCGGTTTTACGGCGATTCTGGGGCGTCCTTTCGGACTACGTGACCTGCAGTTGGCGATTTCGGCGCCCGCCGCGGCGGGGAATACCGCATCTTAGCGGTTTTCGCCTCTCGCCGTTTTCCCCCGGGAAGAGTAGGATAAAGGTTTTCCGCGCGCCCGTTTCGTCTCCGTAGAGAAGCTGTCAAAGTGGATTGGTGCATGTATGCCACGGCTGGCTTGCCCAGCAATGCGAACCGTGTACCCGCTATCCACTGCTGGACCAGCCAGCAGTGGCGCCCGCCAAGACGCCGCATCGAAAAGACAACCCAAAGTAACCGATGACGCAACTTCCGATTCTTAATCAAGCTTCGCCTGCTACCACCTGCCAATCGTCCGGCGAGGCAAAGGGCTCCTACTCCTTCATCAGTCTCGGCTGTCCCAAGAATACGGTCGACAGCGAGCGGATGTTGGGGTTGTTGCAGATTGACGGTTACTCGCTGGTGCCGGAGCCGGTTGGCGCCGACTTTGTCGTGGTCAACACGTGCGGCTTTATCGAAGCGGCCCGCAACGAATCGTTCGCCGCGATTCACGAAATGCTCGAGCTGAAGCGTCAGGGCAAGATCCGCGGCGTCATCGTCTCGGGCTGCTTGGCCGAGCGTCAAAAAGAACAACTGCTGATCGACTGCCCCGAGATCGACCAGGTGGTCGGGGTTTTCGGCCGGGACGAGATCACCAAGGTGGCCGATCGATTGGTCGGGAATTTGGATGAGCAGCGCGAGGTCTTCCGCCCTGCCCCAGTTCGGGCGTTGGAAGATCGTCATCGGTTGCGAATCACGCCGAAGCATTTTGGCTATCTGAAGATTTCGGAAGGTTGCGATCGGCTCTGCACCTTCTGCGCGATTCCGAAGATGCGCGGTAAGCATGCCACCAAGCCGATCGAAGAAGTGATTCGCGAAGCGGAAGAGCTGGCCAGTGACGGCGTCCGCGAACTGATCGTCGTCGCCCAGGACACGACCTATTACGGCATGGACCTGTATGGCGAACCCCGTCTGGCGCAGCTGCTGAAGCAACTGAACGACGTGAAAGGCTTCGATTGGATCCGCTTGATGTACTTCTATCCGATGTACATCGACGAGCACCTGATGCAGACGATCGCCGACGCCGACAAAATCGTGCCGTACGTCGACATGCCGCTGCAGCATATCAATGACAACATGCTCCGCCGGATGGCCCGCCGCGTGACCCGCAAATCGACCGAAGAGTCGATCGCGATGATGCGCCTTATGGTGCCCGATCTGGCGATTCGCACCACCTTTATCACTGGATTCCCTGGCGAAACCGACGAACAATTTGATGAGTTGGCTGAATTCGTCGCCGAGCAGAAGTTTGAGCGGGTCGGCGTCTTCACCTACTCGCGGGAAGAAGATACCCCGGCGGTCAAACTGCCGGACGCGGTGCCGGAAGAAGTCGCCGCCCAGCGTCGCGATCGTTTGATGGAAGTCCAGCAAGAGGTCGTCTTCGCGCGGAACGACGCGCTGGTCGGAACCAAGATGGACGTGATCCTCGATCAGCAGGTTCCGGGACAAGCGACCGCGTGGATCGGGCGAACCAAGCATGACGCGCCGGATGTCGACTGCGTCGTCTTCGTCTCGGGCGAAGGTCTGGCGGCAGGTCAGATGGTGGCGACTGAGATCGTCGCGACCCACGACTACGACCTGATTGGCGTGGCGGTCGATACGCCTCGCTAGTTAAACGCCGATTGCGACGCTTCTCGCCGATGAACTCTCCACCCTGACGAAAGCGACATGACCACTGCAGACGCCAAACCGACGGCCTCGACGAAAATCGTCAACGTGCCGAACGTGATCACGCTGATCCGGTTCATCTTGTCGATCGCCGTCTTCGTGCTGTTATCGTTGGAGCAATTTGTCGCGGCGAACGTCGTCTTTATCGTGGCCGCTTCGACCGACTGGATGGATGGCTACTGGGCCCGCAAATACAACCAGGTGACCCAGGTCGGCCGCGTCTTTGACCCGTTTGTCGACAAGATCATCATCTGCGGCACGTTTATCTATCTGGCCGCTTTGCCGGGCTCGCAGGTCGCCGCGTGGATGGCGGTGGTGGTGGTCGGACGCGAGATGCTGGTTACGGTGATCCGCAGTTTCATCGAACAGCATGGCGGAGATTTCTCGGCCAATATGCCGGGCAAGATTAAGATGGTGCTGCAATGCATCGCGGCCGTCGCCTCGATGGCAGTCTTGGCGTATGTTCAAAGTACCACCGATGGCCCACTGACGGCGACTCTGCAGTGGACGGCGCTCATTTCGGCCTGGTTGGCGGTGGCGTCGACGGTCCATTCCGGCGTCATCTACATCTTCGCGGCGGCGGAAATGATTCGCAAATCTGGCAACTAGCACGTGATCGCTTCATGGCACAGATAGTTTTTGGTTTAGGTGCGCTCGGCCTGATGCTGGTGCTGCTGGTGGTTTGCCTGACCGGGTGGACCTGGGTCTATTTTCGCGTTTCGCGCGGCGAGGCAATTCTGCAGCAAGAGTCAGGCGAGACGATCAGTTGGGGCTTAATCGATATCGTGGCGCTGATCGTCACGGTCGCCGTCTTGATCGGCATGTTTCAGGTCGGCGGCTTGATCGCCACCGGGGCGAAGTTTCCGATCAATCCCGATACGCTGACCACCAACCAGCGCGCGTCCATGATCATGGCTTTCGCCGCGGCCGAACTGTTGACCGTGTTGGCGATCGCCAAGCTCATTTCGCTCCGCGGCTTCGGCTTGCAGTTGTTTGGAAAGCGGGGCGAGCAGTTCTCGAGTGACTTGTTGCTTGGGTGCATGGCGTTTGGCATGCTGGTCGTGCCGACCTTGATCTTGCAGACGATCTTGGCGCTGCTGCAGCCGTACGAGCATGAACTGATCAACATGCTGATTAAGGACCGCAGCGTGCCGATGGCGTTCGCTTCGGTCGCCGCGGCCGTCTTTGCGGCTCCTTTGTTCGAGGAGTTTGCATTTCGCGGATTGCTGCAAGGCTGGCTGCAGGATATGTGGGATGGTCGCTTGAGCACCGCCAGTGTTTTCGTCGGACGGATCCGCCGCTATTGGCAAGCGGAGCCGCTGCCAGAATTGGTCGCGGCCACAGCGACCTCGGCGGAAAGTGCGGAGGTGGCGTCGAGTTTCGCCGATTCGAGCGACAATCCATTCGACTCGCCGCAGTCGGAAGTAATCGTCGCCTCCGCGGTCAGCGACGAAGCGCTGCCGATCGAGCGATCGCCGGCCCAGTTGTATGGTCCGATTTTAATCAGCGCGGCGCTGTTCGCCCTAATGCACCTGGGACAAGGCCTGGCGCCGATCCCGCTTTTCTTTCTCGCCCTGGGACTAGGGTATCTCTATCAACGTACGCGGAGACTGACTCCGTGCGTTGTCGTCCATTTCCTGCTCAACGGGCAGTCGATGGCGCTGTTGATGATTCAGGTCTTTGTCGTCGGAGACGACGCGGCGCTGATCGCGAACTAGTGAACGTTCTGTGTGCTTGGCGCCATGCTCTTACGGCGTCTTCGCCGTAAGAGCATGGCGCCAGGTAATGGAAATATGGTACCAGCCAAGTTCACCGTTCGGCCAATTGCCTGCTAAGCCCGCGTCTTAACTCACGGGGTAAGTAATCGCGCTCGATTAGTTCCGGGTCGTGCTGGGTCCAGGTCTCGCGACGCTGGATCGAGCGGACCTCGCGAAGTACCTCGCCGTCGCGCCAACTGGTGACGTATCCGCCCCGTTTCCAATCGCGTGTCGGAACCTGGGCAGGCGTCTTGAGTAGACGCCAGGCGACGACGTCGAAGCGAGCGTTCTTCGACGACCATTCGTAGAAAATCACCTGATCGAACACGAGCCTTCCCTGAGCGTCGTAGTAGTGATTGATCTCGACCAAGTCGACTCGATCCGTCACTGCAGGGTCTCTCGGCTGTGCCGATACGGCGGCCATCATGGCCGCGAAAGCGAATGCAACGCCATTCATTGCCGACCTCCTTGCCGGAAGCGATTGAACTGGCAGCAAAACCACAGTTGCCCGTATCTAATCCGTTTTTCGTCATGCAGCAACGCCGAACTATCAAGAATTGTAAAGTTTGGCGCAATTCCGCATCAAAAAAGTAGACAGTGGCGGCGGCATTGCTAGCTCGCTTGCGACGCTTCGCGGAGATGTTCCCAGGTAAACAGCCCGGTATCGTGGCCGTCGGTCCAGCGGATTCGCAGCGCGTAGCCGCCGACCAATTCCATCGAGTCGATGCTGACGTCGCGGGGAACGTCGTCGGGGTTCAAGATCTGCTCGCCGGTATGTTCGCTAATGCAGCGCGCACAACGGCAACTGCAGCGGAGATCCCAGAAGTGCGCCAGGCTATCCAGACCATCCGACCACTTGATCTTCAAGCTTTGGTTCGGGCGGTCGGCTTGGATATCGGCTGGCGTCATAGCGTTAGTATTATCGCCGTCGGATCTTGGCGGAGAAGTCGGGATCGTATTCGTATTTTTCGGCCAGTTCGTTGATTCGCGAGCGCCGTTTCAACTCTTCAAACGGAACGGTTTGGTCCAACAAGCCGAGTTCGTAAGCGTACTCGTCACTATAGCCGGTGAACAGAACCTTGTAATTGTAGCGGACGCGCTCGGGCGCCAGGTCGTTCACATGCTGCACGATGTTGGTGGTGCAGTTGTTGGTGATGGTGTTGTAAAACTCGGGTTTTACCGCCAATTTGTTCGCTCTTTGCAGGACATCAAGCAGCAGTTCTTGCGACTGCTCCGGCGTCGCCATCGTGCGATAGAGATAGACGTCGCTCTTGTATTGGTTGGAGCTGAGATTGATGACGTCGCGTTCGTCGCCGATCACGTACATCAGTTCGTACTGGTTGAAGAAGCCCTTCCAGGCCGAGTACTCTTCGTCCGCTTCTTTGCGAATTTCAACCGACGAGACAATCTGGTCGCCGTCGGCAAAACCAAAGCTGAGCATCGTGTGGGCGACCGAAGGCGTGTCGTTAAACGGGGCGACCAAGAAGTCGACCGACTCAACGTCGCTCAGATTGAACTGCTTGTCGTAATACTGCACCACGTAGTCGTCGGACGACGTGTAGCGGCAATTGCGGACGTTGTGGATGGTGATTTCGCCCGCCACATTTTCGTACGTCGGCAACCGCGTTTGGTCGGGCGCCCAGTTGCGACCGTTGTTGGGCGTCAGCGAAGAACAGCCAGAAAAGAGCAGCGCAAGAGCTCCTGCGACCGAAATGCAGAGCATTTTGGCCGAAAAAAAAGAGGGCGGACTTCCGCGGTCAATTGCGGTCACGGCAGTGGCTTTAGGGGCTCAAGTTCTTTACTGAAAGCGGTTTATAGCAACCCATCCAAGTTGGCCGCAACCTCGGTTTTTGGCGATCACGGCCCAAAGGGATAGTTGAACCATCTTACCCAGGCCGTAAAAATGCTCGTTCTTCGAAACGGAGTCCTACCACCCCTTCCCCCCGGAAACCCAATGACGGAACCGAAGAAAGCTCTCTCCCTAGCCCTGCTGTTGACCCTCGCTGCGACGCTCAGTGCGGAAGACGCCAGCGTCAAACCGGAAGCCGAAGCCGAAAAGGCGGACGTCGAGGTCAAAGTCGAATTTCTCCACAATCACCCTAGCCTGGTGAAGATGTGGAACCACTCGAATCAAGTTCGCGCCCAGTATGGATTGCCGGCGCAAAAGATGAACCCGGAACTGACCAAGGCGGCCCAGGATCATGCCTGGTACATGGCCAAGACCGGCCAGTTCAGCCACTCGGTCAATGGCGGTTTCGTCGCTCGCACGCGACGCCACAACTATGCCGGCAGCCCGTCGGGCGAAATCATCCTGTGGAACGCCAAATCGATTCCTTCCTGCTTCCAAGGCTGGCTCAACAGCCCCGGTCACCGCGCGATTCTCTTGAGCGGCGCCCGTGAAGTTGGTTACGGCTACGCGGTTGCCCGGAACGGTTCGACCTACTGGGTCGGCGTGTTCGGCAACTAACTGCCTGTTGGAAAATGCCATCGTGGCATTTTCCAACCTCGCCAGGCTCAGAGCGTAGCTCTTCGCGGCTCGCAAACTAACGACTTCCGTCGCTATTTTGGGATCGCATCCATGCGATCACGCAGTCCGTCGAGAAAATCAACGGACTGCTAAGCCTACGAGATGTCCAAAAAAGGTCCCGGGGTTTGACGCCGGGACCTTTTTTTTCGAAACGGCGCCCAGACGCTGTTACATATGCTCCGGAAATATCCCCGCCATCAGATTGCCGATTGCCCGCGTCGTTTCGAACCGCAGCAGCACGATTCGCATCGTGGCGGTGATCGGCACGGCCAGCACCATGCCGGCTGGTCCCCAGAGCATGCCCCAGAAGGTCAGACTTAACAGAATCGTCACCGGGTGCAGCTGCAGGCCTTCCCCCATGATCATCGGTTCGATCACGTTGCCGAGCGTCATCTGGATGGCGCCGGGGATGGCGATCACCAGGACGATCATCACGACGCTGTCAAAGTCGACGATCGCCAGCGGGATCGGCAGCAGCGTGGCGATAATCGAACCGACCGACGGGATGAAGTTGAGCATGAACGCCATCAGGCCAAACAGCGACGCCAGCCGCATCCCCATCATCGCCAGCGTCGCCCACACCAACAGGCCGGTCACTGCCGAGATCATGAACTTGGTGGTGATGTAGCGGCGGATTTTCTGGTCGATCTCGGCGTACATCCCTTTGGAGACTTTGTACGGATCGCGGCCGGCCAGCATGAACCCGACGAAAATCGTCGTCAGCGCGGTGCTCGAGACCAGGCTCATCAGCAGGGCCCCCAACATCTGGGCGTACGCCGGCATCTGAGAAATCAGGTTGTTTTTGATCGCCGAGATGATCAATTCCGAGTCAGGGCGGTCAAATTCTACCCCTAACCAGCTATCCGCCATCGCGTACCCCTGGATGACGATCGCGTCGAGCTTTCGCTGGAGGTCAAATTCGAGCTGCCGCAGCATTTGCGGGTCCGAAATGCTCTGGATTACCAGCAGCACCAGGAAACTCATGACGACCAAGGCCAGGCCAACGATCAGCAGCGCGACGGTCACCGCCATAAACTTGGAAAATCGAAGCCGAACCATCGAAAAATCGACGATCGGCGCCACCAGGTAATTGAGGAAGACCGCCAGCGTAAAGGGAATCAAAATGCTGCGGGCATAAGCGACGGCAAACGAGACCGCGACCGCCGCCAGGATCAACAGGGCCCCGGTTTGCAGGTTCGAGCGCTCTTCGTTCAGCTTGGGGAGGGTCGCCTGTTCCGAATTCATCGATTATTCCGCGCTTTCGCCCCGATGGGCGGTGTTAGGTGAGAAATCTGGTGTCCGATTATGTCCGGCTGGTGGCGGTAGTTACAACCGCCGGGGACGGCTATTCCTAGCAGACAGCGGACAAAAATTGCGGTAAACTCAACCCCTGGGTGAAGGCGGCCCGTTCGTTTTCATTTTGTGCAACTTTGTGGAAAGAGATTGACGCATGGGTACGGTTTTTGATCCGTTTGGCGCTCGCGATACGTTTTCGACTCCTCAGGGGGAATTGGGAATCTACCGAATTCGCCGGCTTCAGGATCAGGGACTCTGCGATGTAGACTCCCTCCCCTATTCGATCCGTATCCTGTTGGAAGCGGTTCTCCGTTCGTGCGACGGCTTCGTCGTGTCGGAAGATGACGTTCGCCGGTTGGCGGCCTGGAAGCCCAGCAACCCTGATCCGAGCGAAGTTCCCTTCATGCCGTCCCGCGTCGTGCTGCAAGACTTCACCGGCGTGCCGGCGGTGGTCGACCTGGCCGCGATGCGCAGCGCGATGAAGCGTCTCGGCGGCGACCCCAACAAAATTAACCCACTCATTCCGGTTGACCTGGTGATCGACCACTCGGTGCAGGTTGACGCCTTCGGCCACTCCGACTCGCTCGAAAAGAACGTCGAGCTTGAGTTCCAGCGCAACCGCGAACGTTACGAGTTCCTTCGCTGGGGCCAAAAGGCGCTCGACAATTTCCGCGCGGTGCCGCCGAACGTCGGCATTGTCCACCAGGTGAATCTCGAGTTCCTGGCCAAGGGGGTCTTCGTGCGTGAAGACGCAAAGGGCCCGGTCGCCATTCCGGACTCGCTGGTCGGTACCGATAGCCACACCACCATGATCAACGGCCTGGGGGTCGTCGGTTGGGGCGTCGGCGGTATCGAGGCCGAAGCGGTCATGCTGGGGCAGCCGATCTACATGCTGACCCCGGAAGTGGTCGGTTTTGAAATCACCGGCGAACTGCCGCCGGGCGTCACCGCCACCGACCTGGTGCTGACCGTGACCCAGATCCTCCGCAAGGAAGGTGTCGTTGGCAAGTTCGTCGAGTTCTTTGGTGACGGCGTTAGCAAGATGAGCCTGCCCGACCGAGCCACGATTGCCAACATGGCGCCCGAATATGGCGCCACGATGGGCTTCTTCCCGGTCGACGACGAAACGCTCAACTATCTCCGCCGCACCGGCCGCACCGAAGAAGAAGTCGCCCTGGTCGAAACCTACGCCAAAGAGCTGGGCATCTTCCGCACTGACGACGCCCCGATGCCGAAGTTCACCACGCTGGTCAAACTGGACGTCAGCACGGTCGAGCCGTCGATGGCCGGTCCGAAGCGTCCGCAAGATCGTGTTGCGCTCGCCAACATGAAGTCGGAATTCCAGCGCACGCTGACGGCGCCGATCGAACAGCGCGGATTCGCCTTGGGCGAAGACGAACTGGCCCGTACCGGCACGGTCGAAAACAATGGTTCGTCCGCCACGATCGGCCATGGCGCCGTCGTGATCGCGGCGATCACCAGCTGCACCAACACCAGCAACCCGTCGGTGATGTTGTCGGCCGGTCTGTTGGCTCGCAATGCGGTCGCCAAGGGACTTCGCGTTCCGTCGTACGTCAAGACGAGCCTGGCGCCGGGCTCGCGCGTCGTGACCGACTACCTGAACAAGGCCGGCCTGATGGATGATCTGGAAGCCCTCGGTTTCAGCCTGGTTGGCTATGGCTGCACCACCTGCATCGGCAACAGCGGTCCGCTGCCCGATCCGGTCGCCGCGGCGGTGACCAGCGGCAATTTGGTCGCTTCGGCGGTGCTGAGCGGTAACCGCAACTTTGAAGGTCGCGTCAATCCGCTGGTGAAAGCCAATTACCTGGCCAGCCCGCCGCTGGTTGTGGCGTACGCCATCGCCGGCAGCACCGACATCGACCTGGTCACCGAGCCGATCGGTAAGGATGGCGAAGGAAACGACGTCTTCCTGATAGACATCTGGCCCACTTCGGAAGAAGTGCTGGCGACCATCGACACCGCGCTGACGCCGGAGATGTTTCAATCGCAGTACAACTCCGCCTTTGAGTCGAACCCGACCTGGAACAAGATCGCGGTCGTTGAGGGAGAACTGTACGACTGGGACGAAAGCAGCACGTATATCCAAGAGCCGCCGTTCATGGTCGACATGGGGATCGAGCCGGAAGTGCTGAAGCCGATCACCGGCGCCCGCGTGTTGGCGCTGCTCGGCGACTCGGTTACGACCGACCATATCTCGCCGGCAGGTGCGATCGCCAAAGATAGCCCGGCTGGCCGCTACCTGATCGAAAACGGCGTCGAGCCGATCGACTTTAACAGCTATGGTTCGCGTCGCGGTAACGACCGCGTGATGCACCGGGGCACCTTCGCCAACATTCGCATCCGCAATCGTCTGGCGCCGGGGACCGAAGGTGGTTGGACTCGTTACCTGCCGACCGGCGAAGTGATGTCGATCTACGACGCGGCGGAGAAGTACAAAGCGGACGGCACGCCGCTGGTCGTCTTGGCCGGCAAAGAATATGGTACCGGCAGCAGCCGCGACTGGGCCGCTAAGGGAACCTTCCTGCTGGGCGTCACCGCAGTGATCACCTCCAGCTTCGAGCGGATCCACCGCAGCAACCTGGTTGGCATGGGCGTCTTGCCGCTTGAGTTCCCCACCGGTAAGTCGTGGGAAACCTTGGGCCTGACCGGGGAAGAAACGTTCGACATCGTCGTGGCCGACGACCTGAAGCCAGGCGGAGAAGTCCCCGTGAAGGCGACTCGCCCCGACGGCAGCACGTTGGAGTTTACCGCCAAGTGCCGCATCGACACCCCGGTCGAAATGGAATATTACCGCAACGGCGGCATCCTGCAGACCGTGCTGCGAAAGCTGCTGCAGGGCTAATTGGCCTGACGGCGAAGTGAAAATTCAAAACCGCTGCGGGAAGCGATTCCGGCGGCGGTTTTCCATCGGCACGACGCGGAAGATGCTGGTCTATCTGCCTGTTGAAAAATGCCATCGTGGCATTTTTCAACCTCGCCAGGCTCAGAGCATAGCTCTTCGCGGCTCGCAAAATAACGACTTCCGTCGCTATTTTGGGATCGCATCCATGCGATCACGCAGTCCGTCGAGAAAATCAACGGACTGCTATACGCCGCTAGGCTACTCAGCCGAAAAGAAATACCCGGTCCTCTATCTGTTGCATGGGATCGGCGGCGACGAGACCGAGTGGAAACGGTTCGCCCAACCGCAAGCCTTGCATGACAATCTGATCGCCGACGGTACGTCGACGCCGATGATCGTGGTGATGGCCAATGGCCGCGCCCAGAAAAACGACCAGGCCGAAGGAAACGTCTTCAGCCACGCCCCGGCTTTCGCGAAGTTTGAACGCGCCCCCGAATCGGCACAAACGGCGGGCTCTGCCAAGCGGCGTTGTTCACTTGCGGCTGATGCAAGACGTTGATCCCACCCAGCGAGCCGTTGCTGTAATACGTGTCGATTCCGGTCATCACCCAGTTGCGATACGACCAGGCGAATGCGCCGCCATTAACGTGGTATTTGGTCGTTTCGCCCATCATGAAGGTGTTGGAGAGACCATACAGCACGTTCGCGAAGCTGGTGTTCACATCAGCGCCAAACATCCGCTTGGTATTGCTCGATGACGTGGCGTAAGCGTTGCAGCTCGCATACTCTTGACTGCAATTGACGATGAACTCGTAATTGGTCGCAGCGCCCGAGTACGAACCGCTCGGTCCGTAGGCGGCCCCGGCCAGTCGACCGCGGACGGCGTTGCCGTTGGTGAGCGGGTCACCGACGATCGTGCCGGTCGCCCGTTGATAGCTGCTGCTTGCGCTGACCGAACAAGCTTCGGTGTGATCGAACTGATCTTACAGGTTGTTCATTTCGAGGAAAGGAAGCAGCGAAACGAGGCCATGGGCGTTTTTGATTTCGCCATCAACCGGCGTGCCCAGGCAGCCGCCATAGTTGCGACTCGCCGCCGGCAGTTTGCCATGCGTGTCAACATAGTTTTGTAGATCAGCCAAGCAGCCGAATGGGCGTTGCGAAAACGACGCGGACTGGCGCAGGCAGCGTATCGAGGTAAGCGTCTGGCTGGGCCGCCGCATCTTGAGCCAACCTGCGGAGCTCTGCGAGTTGGATCGGCAATGGTCGGCCTTCGCTATCGTCGAGAAGTTCGATCGCTCGCGCCGCATGCCGGGCGACGCCGACCGCCGAGCCTTCGCGCGCTTTCACGCCGGCGGCGGCCAACTTGATCAGCCCTTGGATCTGGGCGGCGGACTCCCCTGCTCTTTTCTGGGCGTGCCAGATCGCCTCCCAGGCCTCGTGCGCTTCCCAATAGTAGCCAGCGTTAAAGAGATCGATTCCGCGTAAGAAGGATTCGCACCGCCGCAGGTCGATCGGGCAGTCGATCGGCGGCGTTTCGCTCTGAAAACTATGCCCGGCGGGATGCGAAATCGGGTGCGCATGCATCCCCGGAACGTACGCGTAGGGAGGAAGCGAGAACTGGGGAGCATAGCGAGGCATCGGCGACTCTGGTTTCCGGCGGCAGGGTCTGGGCGTATGCTGAACGACAGATATCTGTCGACGATTCTAAGGAAATTGGCGTGAGCGAGGCAAAAGTCATTGTGGTCACGGGAGCGACGCGCGGGCTTGGCCGGGCGCTGGTCACCAAGTTTGTGGAAGCGGGGCATACCGTAATCGGTTGCGGTCGCAACGCTAACCATATTAGCGAGCTGAGCGAGCAATTCACCGGTCGGCATCGTTTCGACGCGATCGATATCACCAACTACGATAAGGTCGCAGCATGGGGAGCTGAAGTGGTCGCTGAGTATGGCCCTCCCGATCTGTTGGTGAACAACGCCGCCCTGCTGAATGATTGGAACGTGCTTTGGAAAATCGAGCCAGCCGAGTTTGACGCGCTGATCGACGTCAATCTGAAGGGATTGTTCTATGTTATTCGCTCATTCGTGCCGGCGATGGTTGAACGTCAGCAAGGTGTGATCGTCAACTTCAGCTCAGGCTGGGGACGCATGGTCTCGGCGGAGGTCGCCCCTTACTGCTGCAGCAAATATGGCGTGGAAGGGATGACGCTGGCGATGGCGAAAGAGTTGCCGCCAGACATGGCGGCGGTCCCGCTAAGCCCCGGCGTGGTGAACACCGACATGCAAAAGCAGTGCATCGGCGATCGAGCCGATGGATGTCCTTCGCCCGCTGACTGGGCCGCCAAGGCGGCGCCCTTCCTGCTGCAGCTTGGTCCCAGCGACAATGGCCAGTCGCTCACCTGTTCGGTATAGGGTCCCCGGATATGCGAGATCATCCAGCTGACTTGAGCGAAGAACGCTTGCTGGCCGTGTGCGAAATGCGGCGTGAGCGGCGCAGCGGTCCTGGGGGACAGCACCGGAACAAAGTGGAGACCGCCGTCGTATTGACCCATCCAGCGAGTGGGGTCAGTGCCGAGGCGAATGAACGCCGAAGTCAGGCCGAGAATCGCCAAATCGCCCTGTTTCGACTAAGATTGCGCCTAGCTGTACAGTTGCGGACCGCCGTTTCGCTCGAAGATTCTCCCAGTTCGCTCTGGAAATCGCGGGTTCGCGGCGGAAAAATTGCCGTAAATCCTTCGCATCGCGATTTTCCGTCGCTCTTGGCCGAGGGACTCGATTACTTGGCGGCGGCCGACTGGGATGCCAAATTGGCGGCTCAGTCGTTATCCTGCAGTACGACGCAATTGGTCCGGTTTCTCAAGGACGAGCCGGCCGCGTTTCAACGTCTAAATGAGCAGCGGAAGGAGCGAGGACTGCGTCCTTTGTCCTGAGCTAGCCGGCCGCGACCGGCGAAACGTTCCACCTACAAGGAAAGCTCGATGCGAATTTGGTTAGCTCTGCTCGGAATGGTTGCGATGATGCTGGCCAGCGCCTCCGCCCATGCCGCCGAAGCGGTCGCAATTTCGGGCCAGCCGTTTGGCGTTGGCCAAATCACCGTCTCCTTTCAAAAAGCGGACTTTGGCGATCCGGTTGACAGTAACAGCTTTGCGATCCATGAGACCGACAATCGCATTTTCTATCCTGCGTTCGAAAAGCAGCGAGTCCTTGGCTTTCTGCAGCGGTTGGCCGGAATCGACGGCGTCACGCCGCCGCAGCGCCTGACCGTCTACTTCTTGTTCACTGGTAACGAGCCGCTCAACATTACGGTTTCGACGCCGACGCCGCAGACCTTTCGCATCACGCCGACTCCGCCGCCGCATGAATCGATGCTGACCGCGATGGAACTGCTGTGGTGGCGCAAGTATCACGAGGCGTTTCGTGAGCAGAAAGAGTGGGCCAACTATCCGATGGTGATGGAGACCTATCTGACCGCGATGTTGTCGCGGCGGCTGGGGCTGCCAATGCCGCCGCTATCCAAAAGCGAGATGGAGGATCAAGACGCCTTTAGTCCTGATCAATCGGTCTTCGTATTGATGAATTCCGATAAGGTCCGCGCCGCTGAAATGCGTTCGGTGATGATGGATCAGTCGATCACTTCGCCGGCAGACCTGCCGACGCCGCGGCCGATCAACTGGACCGACATCATCGCGCCGCGGCCTGCGAGTGAAGTCCCCATTGAACCGCTGGCCAAGGCGGTTCCGCCCGACTGTTTCTATGTGCGATTCGGCAAGTTGAGCAACTATCTCTGGCTCAA
Source organism: Blastopirellula retiformator (assembly GCF_007859755.1). Lineage (NCBI taxonomy): Bacteria > Pseudomonadati > Planctomycetota > Planctomycetia > Pirellulales > Pirellulaceae > Blastopirellula > Blastopirellula retiformator. The sequence goes on from NZ_SJPF01000002.1 coordinate 182,470, forward strand.
CAAATTGCTGGAAGAAAACGGCGGGGATCTCGGCATGATGATCGCGGCCCGCGGAGTGAAGCTGGGACTGAACGAAGTCGTCCAAAAGCAGTTGGCGCTCAAGCAATCGGAGCTGTCCGAATTGTTTGGCGATGCGGTTGTCGCCGATGTGGCGTTGATCGGTCGTGACGCCTATACCCGCGAAGGGGCCGCGATTGGGATGATTTTCCAGGCGAAGCAAAACGATCTGCTGGCCAACGACATCAACAAGAATCGCAAAGATTCGCTTCGCTTAAACAAGAAGCTTGGCGCCAAGCTTGAGACGATCAAGGTCGCCGGTCAAGAGATCTCGGCTTTGACGACGCCTGACAACACAATTCGTTCGTTCTACGCGCGGCGCGGCGACTTTCACCTGGTAACCACATCGCGAACGATCGCCGAGCAGTTCATCACCCTCAATGCCGACACCGACAGCTTGGGGGCGACGGCCGAGTTCCTGCAAGCCCGCATGCGTTTGCCGCTCAGCCGCGAAGACACGATTTTCTGCTACATGTCTTCGCAATTCTTCCAAGGGCTCTACAGCCCGCAGTATCGCGTTGAGCTGCGACGTCGTTTGCGGGCGACGACTGAGATCGAACTGCTGAAGCTGGCGCGAGCGGCGGCGATGAACGAAGGGCTGCCCGATTTGAAGGATGAAACGCTGATTGCGCACGGCTTTCTGCCGACCTCATACGGTCGCCGGCCTGATGGCAGTCACGTCGTCGAAATTGACGGAAAGCTGCAAGACTCGCTCCGCGGCGCCCCGGGCAATTTTTTGCCGATCGCCGACGTGGCGGTGACTAGCGTCAACTTGGAGGAGGCCCGCGATTTTGAACGGGTGCGGGAGTTCCACGTTTCGCACTGGAGCCAGATGGATCCGCTGATGGCGGGTATCTATCGCTTCAAGCTCGATGACAAGGGAACCGAACGATTGACGATCGACGCTCGGATGACGCCGTTCGTCGAAGAGAAATATGGAATGCTGACCGATCGACTTGGTCCGCCGGTCAAACGTCAAATCGTGCCGGCGCCGGGCGACGTTGCGATGATGCAGTTTGTGCTCAAAGGAGATTTTGACAATCAACTGTATCATTACGCCGTGGGCCTACAGGACGTTCCCTTTCCGGTCGACAGCTACGCCAGCGGCGGCTTGTTGAACACGTTACGGATGATGCAATCGACGCCTGGTTATTTGACGGCATGGCCCAAACCGGGCCTGATTGATCGTATTCCGGTGTTGGGCCGGTTGGCGACGCCCGATCAATATGGCTATTCGCAGTTTCCGTTCGGCTTGTGGCGCCGCGAGTACAACGGCTTCTCCACGCTTTCGTTTCATCGAGAAATCTTGCAGTACGTCACGCCTCAATTGGCGCTGGGCGAGGATGAGCATTCAGCCCAGGCTCGCATTCACATCGGCGACATTTCGGACGCCAACGTCACGCCGCTCGCCAATGCGATGGCGCAGTCATGGGCCAAACGCGGATCGCTCAGCAACGTGCGGTTCTTCGAGGAGATTTCGGCGCAGCTTGGCGTACCGGTCGACAAGTCGAAGGACTTCGCCGAGAACCTGCTGGCGGTGGAGTTCGTCTGCCCGCTGGATGGAAAGTACGAAACGGTGGGAGAAGGCGCCGGCGAGCGTTGGATTTCGACCGCGTGGGGTAACAAGAAGCTGGAGTTCGAGGCGAACTTCTTGAAGTGGTTCCGCGGATTAAACGCCCGCGTCAGCATGGGAGAAGGCCAAGTCGTCCTGAACGCCGAAATCGACATGTGGCGAGAGAAGCCGGAGCCGACCTTGAAACTTCCGACCTTCAATTTCTTCGGCGGCGGCGCCGCCAAACCAAAGGCCGAGAAGAAGCCGACCAAGGAAAAAGCGGAAGAGATCCCACCGCCGGTCACTCAGGGGCAAGAGTTTTAGCAAGCCTGTAGCGACTGTCTTGAACGTCAAGCGGTTGGGTGCAGCGAAACGCAACCCAACAATGCGGTCGGTACTAGCTGCCTGTTGAAAAATGCCATCGTGGCATTTTCCAACATCGCCAAGCTCAGAGCATAGCTCTTCGCGGCTCCCAAAATAACGACTAACGTCGTTATTTTGGGATCGCATCCGTGCGATCACGCAGTCCGTCGAGAAAATCAACGGACTGCTAGAGCGGTTTTCCTCCATCTGTAGCGTTCTGGCTGGTTGCGGCCGCGCTGGTCGGCGTCGACCTGCATCGACGAATCTTGAGGATTCGCCTGCTTCGGTCGCCTTGACCAGCCTGCCTCACTAACGCCAGAAACGCTACAGCTATCAGAAAAACGCTCTAGAAGGTGGGTTACGCAAGCGATGGGAGGCGAGCGAAACAGCTCTTGTGCGCTTGCTTCACTCACCCTACTTGCTCGCACTACGCGACCGCTAACCCTTCCCTTCCCCATCCTGCCTCACCGCTTCCCACATCTCGGCCAACTCGCGTCGGAACCCGCCAGAGAGGATCGGGAAACGGCACCAGGTCTTCGGGTCGAGATTCTCGTCATCGAGATGAAAGCTAGGGGCGTATCGTTCTCGCTTCCATTGATTCCGCGACCAGAGCTTGAAGAACCGTTCGATCCACGCGGCCAGTTGCTGGTCGTCGTATTGCGGGAATAGGGCCAGCATTTGGCGATACGATTCCAATGGCGATCGCTTATCGCGAATCGCAGCTCGCTCGATCGCGTCGAGCAGATCGTACGGCATCAAGTCAGCTTCGTCGGTTTGGCCCGACTCTTGCGGACGCAGCTCGGCTGTCGGCGCCTGTACGTTGATCGCGTTCAGCGCCGGCGTGGGGCCGAAGCCGCTGGGACCGGTCGTCTCCATCCAGCTAAGCCACTGGCGGAGAAACGCCTTGTCGATGCCGGCGATCGGGCAAAGGCCGCCGCTGGTATCGCCGTCCATGGTGGCGTAACCGACCGCCGCTTCCGAGCGATTGCTAGTCGACAACAGCAGCGAGCCCCGCAAATTGGCCAGCAGCCAAACGCTGGGGGCTCTGGTTCGGGCTTGGATGTTTTGCAGCGCGATATCGTCTTGTTCCCAGGTCAACGGACGTCCCAGGGCTTTGGCGCCAAGCTCGGTGTACAGCTCGACGATCTTGTCGACATGGAAATGGTGAAACTTAGCGTGGATCGCCTCGGCCACCTGGCGAGCCGCGCTCAGCGTCGTTTCGCCGCTGTTGCGAGTCGCCTGGTAGACGCAGTCGAGGATCGCAGCGATCAATTGTTCGACGGTGCTCGAGTTCTTGACTGCCGAAATATGGCTGAGCGAGTCCTTCAAGGCGCCAAAGCCTAGTTCTTCGGCCGCCATCCGCATCGCCAAGCTGCAAAGCAGCGCCGTCGCGGCCGAGTCGGCGCCGCCGCTAAGCGACACGACGAACCCGCCCGAGTGACTCTTCCGCAGATAGTCGTACAGCGCGAGCGAGACGGCCCGGGTAAACTCTTCCTGCTTTAAATCACGGCTCGTTTCCCACGGGGCTCGTTCATACCTTGCCGGCGATGGTTCGATATCAGGCAGGACGAACGGAACCTGAACGAGCGGTTGCTGCGAACCTTGGTAATCGGGACGATACGCGTCACTGCGAGCGCGATACATTCGCGTTAGATCGAGATCGATTACCGCGGTCGTCACCAGGTACGAGTGAAACGACAGCCGCGGTCCGACCGCCAGCATGCGTCCGCCGGTGGCGATCATCGCATCGCCGTCGTAGATCGCTCGGCCCGCTTCGTTGCCCAGCAGGTTGGCGTAGACGTAACTGGCGTGAAAGGCCCGCGAACCCTCTAGCACAAATCGCTGACGGATTTCATGTTTGCCGAAAGCGAAGTGACTGGCGCTCGGGTTCAAGATGATGTCGACGCCAATCCGGGCTTGCCGACTGCCGGGCCGATCGGCGACCCAGGCATCCTCACAGATTTCCAAGCCAATTAGCGCGTCGTCAATGCGAAAGACGAGATCCCCAAACGGATACTCTCGACCATCGATCTCGACCGAGGCCCGCAAGCCGACCGGCCAAGGCTTGAACCACCGGGGCTCGTAATGGATGCCGTCGCCGGCCAAGTTTTGTTTGGGCACGAAACCGACGATCTCGCCGTCAGACAGGATCGCCACGACGTTGAAAAGGACGCCGCGATAGGTCATCGGCAGTCCCAGCGTCACGAACATATCGCGCGTCTGCGGGGCGATCTCTTGCAATACCATCAAGGCGGTCCGCTGAACGTCGGCCGAGAGAAACGCGTCTTCGCAGCCGTACCCGGTAATGCAAAGCTCGGGCAGACATAGGATCGACGCCTCGCTTAGGTTCGCCTCTTCGATCGCGCCGAGAATGCGGTCCCGATTTCCTTGCCAATCGAGCGGCGTTTGATTGACGACCGCCGCGGCGACCTTAACCAGTTTCACCTGACGAACCCTCTAAGGTGTCGAAATAACACTATCTATAGCATACCTAGATGCCGCCGGCTGAAAAGAGGTTCGCCGCGGTCTCTCAATTCTACGCTAGCAGAAACAGGCTGCCGGCTGACTGGGGGGAGGACTGAGAATACGCCTGCTCGGCTTCTTTCAGAAAATAATTGATGACGGCCGACTTGGCGGCGGCTTCGGGTTGGCTGGGACTCGATAGAGCCGACCCTTCGCTGGACGGCGGATCAGCATTGACATCGACGCTGGAGAGGAGTTTCTCGCCATCCAGCTCCTCGGTCTCGTCGCTGTTGGTTTCCCGCTCTCGCAGCTCCTGCTGGGCCGATTGCATCAGCTGCGTTGCGGCGGCGGCGACCGCTTTGTCTTGGGACGAAGGTTCGGCCGGCGCCAACGCGGCGGCCCGGATGATACGGGCCTTGGCGATCGTCGCTTCGGGATCCCCTTCGATCGGGGAGGTGTCGATCTGAACCTCGCCCCCAATCGCGTATTGCTGGCCGTCAGGGCCGTTTTGATAGGTGTAGGTGGGGCCGCCCAGGGCGAATCCGCCGGCAGCGGCCAAGTGCGCTTGTTCGTGCTGGCGAACCTCCCGATCGCGTGATTTCAGCTCTTGGACCTGCTGGGTCTCTTCTGGCGAAAGCTCGGTCAGGCCTGAACTGCCCGAAGTCTCTTCGGCAGCGGCGGCCTCCGCCTCGGGAGAGAGAGTCAGCTCGTCTTCTGGCTGCGACGGCTTGCTGGTGGGCGCCGGCTTGGACGGGGCCGAAGTTCCGCCACTGCGCAGCGCCGGACCAACTGAGTTGATCGACGAGAGTAGTAGCGGTTGAATGTGCATGGCTCCAGGCGCTTTTGCGGAAAATGGATAGATCCACTTTCTTTGTCGGCGCCCAGGCGAGGGGACTTTGCCAGTTTTCCGGATTTAACGGTTAATCAGGCGAAATCGGCCCGCAATTAACCATATCCCAGCTCGTGCAGATCATCTTCGTCCAGTCCGTGGTGATGTCCCAGTTCGTGCAGGATGGTGATCCGGATTTGGTTGCGCAACTCTTCGAGGTCGAATTTGCCGGCGACGTCGATCGTCTTGGCGATGACTCCTTCACGAAAGATCTGAACCGCGTCGGCTAGTCGGCCGCTGTCTTCCCCGGTTCGCTCGGTCAGGGCCACTCCGGTGTAGAGCCCGCACAACTCGTCACGGCGTTCGATCTGCAGTTGCTTCATCAAGCCAAGCGAGGGGAAATCTTCGACGTACAGCGGTACTTCCTTGAGAATCTCGTGCACCGCATCAGGAAATTGCGCCAAAACGGCTTCCAATTCGGTATCAAAGCGTTGTCGTTGTTCTGGTTTCATCGATGGCGATTCTCTCGGCGGGCCCAGCGTCCTATCGACAACCATAGGCAAAAAAAAGGGGGAAGCCAAGATTACGCCCTGTCCGGCGAAGAAGGGAATGGCGTCTGAGCCAGACAATATTCTTGAAAACCTCGCCGAGTCGAAGACAATAAGCGGCATGTTAGGACTTCAATTCACGATTCGCGGAATGCTGATTGTGACCGCCCTACTGGCGGTCATCTGCTGGACGCTGGCCTGCGCCGTGTGGGGACATACCTGGGCGGTCGCCGTGCTGTTGTCGCTTGTGGCGGCGACGATCTGGGTTCTGGGACAGATCATGTTGTTTGCGGTCGCCGCACTGGCCTCGACGATCTTTAACGTGACGCAGCGGAAGAAGCTGACTTCTCCTTTCGCCAATGAGACCCCCGCTCCGCAGATCTTGCCGACCGACCACCATGTCGCCGATTGACCGCCGCCCCCTCTTCTCAGGAAATAACCGCTGATGCATCGCTTCAAGCCGACATGGCGTGCGCTGGGAGGAGTCGCCCTCGTTTTCGCATTCACGCTAACGGCCTGGGGGCAAAATCGGGGCGTTATCTCCTTTCCTTCGCAGGGCAAAGGGGCCAAGCACGGGCTGACCATGACGATGGCGACCGACTGGGTGCAAAACAGCGGTTACCGGCCGATCTGGGTGACGGTCAACACCGCCAATGGTTTGCCGGCCAAGGCCGATCGCGTGCTGACCCTCGAGCTAAGCGGCTCGGACCAATGGTATTGGCGCAATCGCCAGGCGATCAGCGCCGTTGTCGAACTTCCGCAGGGAGCGACGTCGGCGACGACTGAAATTGCCGTCCCGGGTTCGGCGCTCTGGTACCAGTTGCAGGTAACGACCTACGAAGACGGGAGCGAGCTGAAAGAGCTGTCGACCAATGACGGCGGGGCGATGATTTCTGACGGACAGAACGACGTTAGCGAAGCGTTCCCCGCCATCTTGTTGATCGATGCTGACGCCCCGAACCGCAATCAGCGCACCTCGTGGTACAACGAGCAAATCAAGTTGATCCTTGACAAGGAGGGGACTTCGCCGATTCCTGATCTGCGCGTCCTGCTGAACGAAACCGGTCTATCGGCTCGCGGGTCGATCAACACGCTGGTCGGCGGCGGCCAATCAGGTCTGGTCGTGCTCAACACGCTCTGGTCGCTAGGACGAATTGAAATCTTAAATCCCAGCGAGGCGCCGACCCAATGGCTGAACCTGACCGCGGTCGATATCGTTTTCGTCACGCTGGCCGATCTGCAGGGGATGAGAATAAATCAGACGCCGCAGTTTGAGGCGCTGACGCAGTGGGTTCGCAGCGGCGGCAATCTCGTGGTGACCGAGTTAGGCGTCGGCGCGAAGTCGTACGCCGAAGATCAGGCGGCGCTCGCGAAACTGTTGGGGATGCCGCCGACCGATCGTGGCGACGTCTGGCGCGATCGGATTCCTTATGCCCGGCGATCAGGAATCGAACAGCTACGAACCCGCGGATATTACGGCAACAACTACATCGAGTCGTTTGTGGCGGAGGATGGTTCGTTTCGAACCGGCTATGACCCTCGTGGCTCGGTCCCCATCCCCGACTTCAAAATGCGGACCTGGCAGTTTGGCCTGGTCGTCACGGCCGAAGGAGATCCGTTCCCCGGCGATAAGCGGCAATGGAACGACCTGCTTGATCGCATGGGGAGCGATCGCTGGATGTGGTTCCAGCGGTATGGGCTGTCGCAACTGCGGTACAACGAACATTACTGGCGATTCATGATCCCCGGCGTCGGGCAGGCTCCGGTCACCTCGTTTCAGGTCTTAATCTCCCTGTTTGTGATCATCATCGGCCCGGTCAACTATTTCCTCCTGCGCAGTGCCGGACGATTGAACTGGATCATCGTTACCGTCCCTGCCGGCGCGGCGATTGTGACGTTGACGCTGATCGGTTTCGCTCTCTTCTCAGACGGTTTCGGCGTGAAGCTGCGAACGCGGGGAGTGACGCTACTCGATCAGCGCAGCGGTGAAGCGGTCGCCTGGTCGCGGCAAGCCTATTACGCCGGCCTGGCGCCTTCGTCTGGTTTTACCTTTCCGCGGGATACGGCCGTCCTGCCGATCAACCAGACGCCAGAAGATCGTGGGCAAGATCAACGTCTGGTGCTAAGCGATGAATCGCAACACTTCAAACGCGGATACTTCCGCTCGCGGGTAACGCATCAGATGCTGGTCGTCCGCCCGAGCAAGACCGAATTGAAACTGGCGATCACCGAAAAAGGCGAGACGCTGGAGGTCGAAAACTTGCTGGAGGTCGACGTCAAAGAGGTGGTGATCGGCGGCAAGGACCCAAGTAAGCTGTTTATCGCCAGCGATTTGAAGGCGGGGGAAAAGCGAACGCTCCACCCGGCGACTCCCAACGATGGGGCGAAGCTGCGAAATTTGTTGTCGGAGTATGACCTGGAGTTGCCAATCGGTTTTGATCAGTATGCGTTCAACGCCAGCCGAAATCGCAGCAATCTCTACTACTACCAACAACTGCCGGAAGACTCGATCGGCGTAGCGCATGGCGCCAGTCGGCTCGAACGAGAGATGAATGAATCGGTTCGCTCCAGCTTTCCGAACTCTCCTTACACGTACGAAGCTTTGGTCGAAAGATCGCCGCTGACGCCGGTCGGCGTGACGCGATTCAATTCTGAGAAGAGCGTCGAAGTCATTCGAGGAAATTGGTAGGCCCATGATCGCGACCACAAAACCGATGATCGAATTGCGGCGACTGCATCGCTTTTTCGGCGCTACAAAAGCGGTCAGCGACATCTCGTTTGAGGTTGCCGCGGGCCAGGTGTTCGGTTACATCGGACCCAATGGCGCCGGCAAGACGACCAGCATGCGGATCTTGGCGACGCTCGACCTGCCGACCGCCGGCGACGCGTTGATCGACGGGTTTTCAGTGATCAACGATCCTGACCGGGTACGGCGCCGGCTTGGCTTTATGCCCGACTATTTCGGCACTTACTCCAACGTCAACTGCTGGGAGTACCTCGATTTCTTCGCCCGGGCGTACGGCCTGCGAGGAAATGATCGCCGTAAGGCGCTCCACTACACGATGGACTTTACGGGGCTCGAAGTGTTAGCGAAAAAGCCGATCAACGGGCTCTCAAAAGGGATGAAACAGCGGCTTTGTCTCGGCCGGGCGATGATCCACGATCCGGCCGTGCTGATTTTGGACGAGCCGGCGGCCGGCCTTGACCCGCGAGCTCGGATTGAACTGCGCGAGATGATCACCCGTCTGGCGAGTGACGGAAAATCGATCCTGGTCAGTTCACACATCCTGACCGAACTCGCCGAAATGTGCGACATCGTCGGCATCATCGAGCAAGGCCAGTTGCTGGCGACCGGCAGCGTCGCCGAGATTCAACGCGGCCGCGTCGCCCATTCGACGGTTCGCGTCCGCTGCTTAGAAAATGTGGGCGAGTTGGCGAACTGGTTGTCGGGGCGCGACGACATCTCGAACGTGATTGTCGATGGCGAACTGGTGATGTTCTCACATACCGGCGACCGGGCGTCCGAAGCGGCGCTGCTGAAGCAAATGATTGAAGCGAACTACGTGATCGCCGAATTTGGCGCCAAGCATACGTCGCTGGAAGACGTCTTCTTGACGGTCACCCAAGGAAGAGTGCAATGACGACGGTGGATTCGGCGGCGAGTCTCGACGAGCAATCATCAGGGGGAGCGAGCGATAGTCGCTGGCGCCGTTTGGACGCGTGGGTTGAGTACGGCAGCGAGTTGATCAATCCAATTTTGGTCAAGGAGACTCGCCAAGCGCTCAAGAGTCGGCAGTTTGCGGTGACCTTTACGCTTGTCTTGGCGTGCGGTTGGGCCTGGTCGCTGTTGGGAGTGGCGCTGAACTCGCCGGCGATCTACTATTCGGCCAATGGACCGATCATGCTGGTCGGCTACGTCGACATTTTGCTCTTTCCGCTGATCGTCATTATCCCGTTCACCGCGTTTCGTTCGCTTGCCGGCGAGCGCGAAGACGGAACGTACGAACTGCTCTCGATTTCGACATTGCCGCCGACCCAGATCATCAGCGGCAAGTTGGGCAGCGCCGTCTTGCAGATGATCGTCTATCTGTCCGCCCTCGCGCCGTGCGTAGCGTTTACCTATCTGCTGCGCGGGATCGACATCATCACCATCTGCGTGGTGATGGTCGCTGCGACGTTCGCATCGGTGATGCTTTCGATGGCCGGGCTGCTGTTGGCGACGGTCACCAATTCCAAGTCTTGGCAGTCGGTGTTATCGGTCGCAGTGATCGTGTTGTTTTTGATCGCGTTTTTCTCGGCGATCGGACTGTCGGTGGGGGCAATTGTCGAGGAAACGTCGTGGCGGCAGTACGACGATCCCAATTTTTGGGTTGCGACGGTCTGCGGCATGACCTTCTATTTCAGCTACCTGGCGCTGCTCTACTTCGCCGCCGCTACGGCAATCTCGTTTGCCAGCGAAAACCGTTCGACGAAGTTGCGCGTCGTGATGCTGGTGCAGCATTTTCTCTTCTTCATCTGGTTTTGCTGGGCTTACCTCGAATCAGACTATGAGAACGCCTTGCTCAGCATGATGGTGACGATCATGGCGATTCATTGGGGCGTGCACGGCACGCTCATGGTGGGCGAAAGTCCAGCTCTGTCGCCGCGGGTGCGACGGTCGATTCCCAAGACGGTCGTTTCGCGGCTCTATTCCAACTGGTTTCTTCCAGGGCCGGCTCGCGGCTACTTGTTCGCCGTCAGCGGGATGCTCAGCGGCGCGGTATCGGCGATTGCCCTCGGTTGGCTTTCCTCAGAATTCGGGACGGCCACTTTTGTCGACTACCGCACGGTCGCCGTGTACTCTGCGGTCGCGGCGGCCTACGTGGTCCTCTACCTCGGAATAGGGCGTTTGTTGATGATGGGCGTCCGACGACTTGGATCGGGCGACATTTTCTTGTCGGCCATCATCCATTTGCTGCTGCTATTGTTTGGCGTGTTTTTTCCAATCATTATCCAGCTTTCTAGCTATTGGCTGCCCAGCGACGACTATAGTTTGGTGCAGATCAGCAATCCGTTCTGGACCTTGACGATGATCATGGATGACTCCTATGCGATCTTCAATTCTGAGTTGGGAATCGCCGTCGTGCTGTTGGTCGGTGGGGCTGCGATGATGTTCGTTCTGCAAGTGGTGATCTCGGCGCCCGACATTGTGCCCAGCGCCCAGGCGGCCCCCCGCCGCGTCGCGGAAGAGGACCGCCTGCTAGAACCGCAAATGCCGGTAGCCCCGGAGAGCCCTTGGGACGAAGAGTGACGATTGCTCCGGTTTCGCCGAGTGTAGGGCTGCGGTACTCCGCAAGGAATAGTCATTCCTGCGTACAACTCGCGTGGCGGACTCCGTTTTCGCCCTAGGCTTTCTCTGAGAATTCTTTCCCCGGAATGAGGACGGAGTGATGCAGAGCGGCGTCAACTTGTTGTTAGGATCGATGGCGAATTTCGATCAAGGAGTTTCGCCGATAATCGCTGTGGCGATGTTGTCGCTCGCCGTCGGCGTGTTGGTGGGATACCTGATCTCGGGGCCATGGCGAGGCAGACTTGCGCTGGTGCGTCCGGCGCCCAATGCGCAGGAGGCCCGCCGCTCTTCTCTGTACGAAAAACGGCAAAAAATCTTGCGGCGGTTGCAAGACGATCTCGATTTATTGCTGGAAAACCAGGTCGAGGTTTGCAATTTGATGTCGACGCTGGTCGTGCGAGTGCAGCCGGGCCGCAGCGTGGCCGAAATGCGGCGTTTGATGAGCACGCAGCATATGCGCCACCTGATTGTCGTTGACGAAACCGAACGCGCGGTCGGCGTCATCAGCGATCGTGATCTGCTGGCGGTCAAGGATGGAATCGCGGCGGATGTCATGCACAGTCCGGTGATGGCGATCTCGCCGCAGTCGATGTTGCTGCCGACCGTGTCGCATATGATCGAAAACAACATCTCCTGCTTGCCGGTTGTGGAAGAGGACTGCGTCGTCGGTATCGTGACCACGACCGACCTGTTGCTGACTCTGCAGAGCATTCTGCGCATCTTGCAGATGGAGCGAGTCTCTCGCAGCGGAGAAACGCCGCAGGAAGATATGGTCGACTGCATGATCTAGCAGTGCGTTGATCAACTTGTTTCGTTTGTCGGGATCTTCGTCGGCGAGAAACGCTCTGGTTTCGGCCACGGTCGGCAATGTGCCGATGGCGTCCAGATACGCACGGCGCAGGAACATCGCGTCGTCGACCGGCGGCGACGGAGGAAGGTTGAGGCTTTCCAGTTTCGCCAGGATCAAATCGTCGATGAAGTTGCGTTTTGGCGCCGCGGCGACCTCCCTGAACGCCGCCTCCGGCAAAATAGACGGTAAAGCACTGCGGCCAGTGATCGCGACCGCCGGCCGGATTGACGCGCGGCGTGCGACCGAACTCGGCCAGATTGCAAACCAGCGTATTCTCGAGCAAGCCGCGATCGATCAGATCGGTCAGCAGCGCCGCATAGGCCTGATCGTACATCGGCGCGACGATCTCTTTCTTGCCCTCGATCGAGGTGAACGGCTTCGAGCCATGGATGTCCCAGGTGATCTCGTTGAAGACGGTCAGGAAGGTGTTAACCGTGACGAAGCGGACGCCCGCTTCGATCAATCGCCGCGCGAGCAAACAGCTTTGCCCGAAGCGATTCATCCCGTAGCGCTCACGCACCCAGGGCGCCGACTTGCAAGAAATCGCGACGGATCATACCGTCGCAAGTGAACGTCTTGGCGCGAGAAGTAAGTTGAAACATGTCGCCGCGCTGGGAAGGAAGGATGCGACCAGAAGGAGGCTTCGTTCCCTCAAGCTATCGATCCCGCTGAGGGGCGTCAATCTTTTCTGCGCGAAAATCAGAGAAGTTGTCGGCTATTTTATAAAATCGAGGCACTTCCCTGGCGGACGTAACCTCTATCGAGATTCAGAGTTGCGCAGCGCCGCCATTCTCGCCAAGGGAGATTCGCGCGGGGCCGCGACGACTAGCTCCTGCTTGCGGAGGAAGTAAGGGACCGACTCCACCACCGGCAGCCGCTCACGGGTCTCGGTCGATAGCTGATCGTACTGAACGCGGGTAGTGACGATTAGCGGCGCGCCGCCGGCGATCGACTCCTTCAGCAGCTGTTCGTCGCCGTTGATTTTCTGAATCGGGCGACCGCCATAAAAGATCCAACTTGGTTCCAGCGCGTTGTAGGCGAATAGCTCGTCGTCGCCGCTGTCGCGCAGGATCGCAATGATCGCCTCGTTTCGCTGATGTTGATCGACTCGCTGAGCGGCGAATGCGAAGATCAGCAGGACGAAGGCGAGGCTCGCCCCGCCGTAGACCCCCAGCCCAACGCCTGGCTGATTGCGACGCGAGAAGTAGATCGCCGCGACTCCGCCCACCAGCGGCGCGATGCCGACGACGGCCAAGATCGCTTCGCCGGGGATGACCTGACCGAGCGCAAGCGGCGCCCCAATCAAAAAGGCGAGACCCACCACGATCGAAATCGCAAAGCCGGCCAGGTTCCAATTGCGGCTGACTTGGGTTTCGCCGGAGACGAACCGCGAAAGGGTCGCGCCGACCAGCAGCGCCAGCGCCGGATAGCAGGGAGTCACATAGCTGGGCAACTTCGTCTTAGCGATCGTGAACAACGTAATCCAAACGCCGCACCAGCAAGCGAGGAAGATCAAGCCGGGCGTCTCTTGCGCACGGCGGCGAATCTGCCCGGCGGCGTCCAGGATCGTCTCCATGAAAAAAATCGACCACGGAAAGAAGCCGATACAAATCGCGACGACATAGAAGATGACGGGGCCTTGATGCCCTTCCATCGCGGCGGTCGCACGACCGACGTTATGTTCCCAAAAGAAGCCGCGGATCCACTCGAACTCACGCACCGCCACCCACAAATACCATGGGAGCGCAACCGCCAGCGCCGCCGCCAATGCCAACAACGGCTGCATGAACCAGACGGTCTTGAGGAAATGCAGCGGGGCAAATGGACGTAACGGCGTCAGCCAACGTCGCCAACCGGTCGCCGTATTCTCGGGCAACCGTTGAATCAGCAAAAACATGCCGATGATGGCGGTCGGCAATACCAGGCCGATCGGCCCTTTGGCCAGCATCGCCAAGCCCATCGCGCCGTACAGGAACGCAAGCTTCCACCATGGCTCTGGGTAGAATTTTGATTCGGGATCGGACCAGTCGCCAACGCCCCACACGTAAACCCACATCGTAAGCGTGACGGTGAAGATCAACAGCGCATCGGGCGTTGCGATTCGGGCGGCCATTGCAAACATCAGCGATGTCGCCAATGCCAACGCACCCCAGAAGGCGGCTTGTGAATTGAAGAGGCGACGCCCCATGTCGTAAGTCAGCAACACGCCGACGACGCTTAGTGCGGCCGAGAAGAAGCGGGCCGAGAACTCGCTGACGCCCAGCACGGCGTAGCTGCTCATCATCAACCAGTAGAGCAGGACCGGCTTATGAGAACGAACTTCGGCATTGAACCGCGGCGTGACCCAGTCGTTGGCTTCCAACATTTCGACCGCGCAGCCCGCATTCCGCGGTTCGTCGCGATCCCATAGTCGGGCCCCGCCGAGATTGGTAAAAAACGCAATCGCCGCGACGCTCGCCAACAGCCAAGGGGCCAATCGTCCCCCCATCATAAGCAATCCTTTGCTATCGTGTGAAAATAGGGTGTCGCAGCTTACCTGAAGGCGCCAGCAGAGAGCAACGCCAATTCGATCGCTGGAATTTGCTGTTCGATGGCGGCCCCCTGCTCGCTAAACTGGGCGACTTGGTAAGATACGAAATTCACCTTGATTTGGTTTGACGAGAATTCATGGGCGGCGAATCCCGATCGCAGGCAACCGCAACCGACGCGCCGCAACTGGCGGGCTATTGCGAGACGCCCGCGTCGGATGCGATTTCGATGCGGCGGGTCTACATCTTGTCGGCCCTATTGTTCTTGGGTGGCTTCCTGGCCTTGCCGATCGACCACTCGGTTGGCGCCAATTTCGCTGACCCCGGCGAGTTCGCCTGGAAGATCGAAGGCGACCTACGAACGCTGCTGCTGTTGAGCGAAACTTTCGCCCATGGAACCGGCGTGGTGGTGATCGTGATCGCTGTGGCGGTGCTCGATCGCCAGAATCGACGGCTCTTCTACGTGCCGCTGCTGACGGCGTTGGGGGGAGGAATGGCCGCCAATCTGCTGAAGGTTTCGGTGGTAGCGCGGATTCGACCCCATTCGTTCGACTTTTCTCAGTCCATATGGGAGACGTTCTACGCGGCGTTTCCCCTGTTCAATTCGGCGGCATGGGACCATTTAGGCCAGCACAACTATCAAAGTTGGCCCTCGGCTCACTCGGCGACTGCGGCCGCTCTGGCGATCGCAATGACGCGACTCTACCCGCATGGTCGTTGGTTTTTCGTCGCGTTGACGATCTTGGCGGGCTGCCAGCGCGTGCTGGTTGGTGCGCATTTTCCGAGCGACGTCGTCTGGGGCTGGGCGGTCGGGGCGCTGTTCGCCGCCCTGATTCTGGATCATGACCGCTTGATCCACTGGACCGATCGCTGGACCAGTCAGGTTGCCCGGCTCTGGCGCGGCAAGCAGCGCGCATAAAAAAGCGGACGCCGCAGGCGGTGTCCGCTTATCATCTTGCTCCTGGGCTTTGCCGATTACTTATCAGCGGCGGCCGGCAGAACTTCCAGCAGTTCGATGTCGAACACCAGAACCGAGTTCGGCGGAATCGCGCCTGGGCTGCCGTTTTCGCCGTAGGCCAGGTCAGACGGAATGAACAGCTTCCATTTGCCGCCAGCCTTCATCAACTGCAGCGCTTCGGTCCAACCCGGGATAACGCGGTTGACGGGGAAGCGAGCCGGTTCGCCGCGATCGTACGAGCTGTCGAAGACGGTTCCGTCGATCAGTTCGCCTTTGTAATGGCAAACGACGTCGTCGGTCGGTTTCGGGGAAGCGCCGGTACCTTCCTTTTCGACGATGTACTGCAGACCCGACTTGGTGGTCTTCACGTTCGGCTTCTTGGCGTTTTCGGCCAGGAAGTCGGCGCCCTTCTTCTTGTCGGCGTTGGCCATCTTCTGTTGTTCGGCCACCATGACCTTTTGGAATTCGGCCATGGTCGCTTGGATTTGCTCGTCGGTCAGTTCCGACTCTTTGCCTTCCAGCGCATCGGTGACGCCCTTCAGCAGCGCTTTGGCGTCGACATTCGGCAGACCGGTTTTGATATCGGTGCCAAACTTACGGCCGATAACGTATGAAGCTTTTTCCATCACAGTTTTGAGTTCTCCTTGCGGCGCGGCCGGCTCTTGAGCCCGCAGTACGGCCGGAATAAACGAGACTAGCGCCAGCGTCAAACATAGGACGCGTTTCATAAGTGATCCTTTCCAGGAGAGGCCGCTGCTGGCGGCAAGTAGGTGGGTAGACGCTCGCGGACGCGCCTGAACAAGTAACTATTATTGAAGATCGGCCGCGAAATGGAAATCGGGGAAGAGAGAGCTATTGCACGGTTCGCAGCCATTGCGAAGCAAATCGCTCGGCCGCGCCGCGGTTGGGGAAGAGACGAATCTCCATTTGAGCGCCTGCCCGCTGCTCGGGGGTCAGCTTTCTCAATTGTTGCGTTTGCCACTGCGAGGCAAGGTCTTGGGCATGAAAAACATTGGCGGTACCATAGGCCTTGCCCCCCGAAACGATACGCACAGTCGCGGCAAAATGGGCAAACTCGGCAAATGGGTGGTTGTATTGTTGTGACTTGAGATGCGCGATCATTCCCTTTTCGACTTCGCTTAAATCGTCGCCGAAATGCTTCGAGAAATCTTCCTTGTTCGAAAGAATTACCCCTCCGGTTGTGACATTGACCGAGCCTTCCAGCGGCCGAATCGCGCTCAGCTGCCGCATCAGCTCGTTGAAGTCAGACCTTCGCTGCGAGGCCAGATAGTGGGTCAACCCCCACGCCGAAGCGTAGCCGGTTGACGTCAGCCGCGCTGCCTTGACCGTTTGCTCAACCATCTCGCCGTCGGCCTGCTCGGCATCTTTTCCCTTAATGTACGACTCCAGCTCGAACATCCGCATGTCGTTGATGTCGCCGGCGCCTTTCCACTTCATGCGGGTTCCAAACTCGGTGGGAGCGTAGTATTCGGCGATTCCTTCCGAGATCCACATCGGCCACCGCGACAGACGCTGTTGGACGCCGATGTTGTGCAAGATCTGGTGGGCGCCTTCATGGGCGATCGTGGAGATCGCCTGTTTGTAATAGAGGTCTTGTTTCAGCGGCGGATCGGACGGGCGTTCGTACATGACGACATGGTTGGCCAGCGTGTCGTAAAAAGCGACGACGCCGTCGGGCAGCTCGGCAAATTGCTTGTATTCCGACTCGGTCGCAAACATGATCGCGACCAGCGGGACATCGGGCTCATGCACGTCAATTCGCTGCGCTTTGGCATGTTTGAGCATGCCCGGAATCATCGATTCCAAGATTCGCATCGTCGCTTCGGCGAATTCATCGCTGGTGTTGTAGACGAACACGTAATGGCGACTGGTGCGGGTGCGAAAGCCAGGGAACTTGGCTTCCATTCGCTTGGCGAGCGTCTTCTTGTCGATCCCTCGGAAGGGAACGTCGCTGCGGCGAGCCTCGGTCACGCCGCGGGTAACTAACGTCCCATCGGGCAACTCGACCACCATGTTGCTGCCGATCACGACGTGGATTCGCCCGATCGCCGGCTCTCCTTGTTCGTCGCGGACCTCAACGCTGCCGGTCAGATCGTGGGAAACGAGTCCGGGCGGAAGATCGAGACCGAACGCGCGCGGATTGGGCACCTTCAACCCTTGGGCTGAGAGAGTCTCGTACCCCAACAGCAGGGGGAGCGTCCAAGCGGCGAAGTAGATCGCAAGATTTCTCATGACAGGTCTTGGGCTGCGAGTGGGGCTGCGGAGACGAGGCATTGGTGGGGTTGCTACCATTTTGCGGCGAAACTCCTTTCTGGCAAGGAATTTCCCGTAGCTGATTTCTGAGAAAAACGGTCACTTTGCGGACACAAACGCCGGCTTTCCGGGTTAAACAAACGGGACAGTTGTCTGTTCCGCAGAACTTACCAGACGGAATCTCGCCAAGCGTTGATCTCTAAACTATTGTTTTAGAAGAGCTTACGGCGTTTTTTTGCGAAAAATTCACCTTTTCGGGTCCGATGCAAACCACGATGGTCTGGAACTTCCCCTTTCGATTCGGCGGGCTGCTGCTGGCGACGCTCGTCTCCTTTTCCCTCTTTCTAACGTCTTTGTCGGCGGCTGACCCTGATTTTGTTGGGGTGTTGGCCTATGCGCTAGACAAGGATACGGCGGAAAAGCTGAAAATTGACGCCGAAACCCACGACAAGCTGAAAACGCTGATCGCGGATCGCGAGGACAAGGCCTTGGAATTGGCCCTCTCGATTCGTGACCTGCCAAAGGAAGAGCAAGCCGCCAAGCTGGCGCCGTTTGTCGCCGAGTCCGAAAAAATCGGCTTCGCCCTGCTTACGCCGGAGCAACAAGCCGGTCTGAAACAGTTTGCCGTCAAAGCATCTGGCCTGAAGTCGCTTGAGACGCCCGAGATTGCGGACGCCCTCAAACTGACCGACGACCAGAAAGCGGAAGTTGCTCGGCTGGCCAGCAAGATTGACGCCGCTCAAGCGGCGGGCGCTCCGGCGGTGGAAGCGGCTCAGCGAGAATTTGAACGCGACGCTCGCAAGGTTCTCAGTCCTTCGCAGCAAGCAGGCTGGGATCACTTGGCCGGTTTGGTCGGCGCACCCGGCGACCCGTTGCCGGAAGTGACTCCGCCCGGCGGTGAAGCGAAACCCGAGGTGACGGCGATTCCGGACGAAAACGCCGCGGCGCCGAAAATGGTCGCCGCCCCCGAGGCAAAGGCTTCCCCCAGCGACAAGCCGGCCGAAAAACCGCAACAAGAGGTTGGCGCCAACGGCGAACCGCTGCTCCGTTTCAGCTTCCGTTACGCCCCGTGGCGCGATGTGCTCGACTGGTTTGCCGAACAGGCCGACCTGTCGATGGTGATGGACGCTCCCCCGTCGGGCACCTTCAACTACACCGACGGCCGCGCTTACACGCCGGCCGAAGCGATCGATTTGCTCAATAGCGTCTTGCTGACCAAAGGCTATACGCTGGTCCGTCGCGAGAAAATGTTGCTGGTGATCAACCTGGAAGATGGCATCCCGCCGAATTTGGTCACCAACGTTCCGGCCGAGAAGCTGGATGACCGGGGCGAGTACGAACTGGTCAGCACCCTCTTCACGCTAAGCCGGATGACGGCCGAAGAAGCGGAAGCCGAAATCTCGAAGCTGATCGGTCCGCAGGGACAGGTCGTCGTGCTGCCAAAATCGAAACAGATTTACGTCACCGAAACGGCGGGACGTTTGCGGACGATTCGTAACGTGATCAACGCCGTCGAGCGTCCCGTGAGCGAACAGGTGCACATCGTCGCGCTGAAGCACGTCGGTCCGGAAGAAGCGTTGACGGTCGTTCGCCAACTGCTGGACTTGCCCGAAGAGGCGAACGGCACCGACGACGGTACGCTGCGGATCGCGGTCGACGCGCTCGGTGGCCGATTGTTCGTCAGCGGCGAGCCCGAACTCACCGCGCGGGTGCAAGAAATCTTGAAGATGGTTGATCAGCCCGGTGGCGCGACCGAGATCAGCGAACAGCCCCAATTGGAAGTTTACGCCGTCGGCGCTTCGCAGCCGCAAACGGTGCTCCAGGTCATGCAAACTCTGCTGGCCGGTTTGCCGGAAGTGCGTCTGGCGATTGATGAGAACACCGGCAACCTGGTGGCGCTGGCCAAGCCGTCGCAACATGCGACGATTCGGGCGACGCTTGACCAGATGCAGCGCGACTCGAAGAAGATCTCGGTCATTCAACTGCAAACGGTCGATCCGCAACTGGCCGTCCTGTCGATCGCCAAGTTGTTCGGCAGCACGGGCGAAACGCCGAATCCGAGCGCTCCGGTCGTCGACGCCGATCCGATCAACGGCATGTTGCTGGTTCGCGGTACGCAAGATCAGCTCGATCAGATTAACGAACTGCTGAAGCAGATGGGCGAAGATCCCGAATCTGCCCTGGCGTCAGCGCTCGATCGTGGTCGCGTCCGGACGTTGTCGCTATCGGGCGCAACGACGACGCAAATTCTGGACGAACTGGAGATGATCTGGCCGACGGTCAGCAGCGCGCGGATTCGAGTCGTTCGCCCCTCGGCCCCGCCGATTCGCGCCGTTGGTCCGACCGAAGAATCGCCAGAGGACGCGGAGTTTCGCGATAACTTGCGACTCCTCTTCCCCCCTTCCAACTCAACGACGACGCCCCGCGAGGACGAGTCGGCTCGTTTCCAGAATACGCCCTTTCGTTTCGTGAGCGAAACGACGGCTGCGACCGAAGAGGATGCGGAAACGTCGCCAACCGCGGCTGATGATCAAGAAGCGACCAGTGCGCCGAAGAAGCCGGCCGAGATTATTATCATGCCCGGCCCCGGCGGGATTGTGATCGCGTCGGACGACACCGAGGCGCTCGATCAGTTGGAAGAGTTGATTCAGATGCTCGGCGATCGCATCGCCACCAGCGGCGCCGACTATACCGTCTTCTACTTGAAGCATGCCCCGGCCGATGTGGCGGCTGATTTGCTGTCGCGCATCTTAACCGGTCAAGCCGCCTCGGGCGGCGATAGCGGCGGCGGGCTGCTCGGAGACATGGCCTCGAGCATGCTTGGCGGCGGTGGCGGTTTGATGGGATCACTGCTGGGACTCGGCGGCTCGGGTGGCGGGATGAGCTATACCGCGTCGGGAAGCTTCTCGGTCGTCGCCGATGGACGTCTCAACGCGCTGGTCGTCAAAGGGACGCCGACCGACGTGCAGGTGATCGAACAATTGCTCAAGATAATCGACCAGCCCCATAGCCCAGAAGATGTCCAAACCAAGGCGAAGCCGCGGATGATCCCGGTTCTGTATCAACCGGCCAATGACGTGTTGACCGTCGTGAAGCAGGTTTACGCCGATCGGATTGCCGATTCCGGCGGTGGCGGCCAACAGCGCGGTCCGAGTCCGGAAGATTTCATGCGTGCACTCGCCGGTCGTGGAGGCCGCGGAGGCGGCCCAGGCGGCCCAGGCGGTGGCGCGCAAAGCGAGCCGGCCAAAATGACTATCGGGGTCGATGCTCGCAGCAACTCGCTGATCGTTTCGGCGCCCGATCCGTTGTTTGAAGAAGTGAGCCTGTTGGTCGAACAGCTCGATCAGGCGACCACCGAATCACAAGAGACGATGCAGGTGGTCAATATTCGAAAGTCGAATCCGGCGACGGTCCAAAACGCCTTGAAGTCGATTCTCGGCGCCAACGTTATCTCGAACTCCTCGTCCAGCGACAGCAGCAGTTCGACGAGCTCGAACAGTTCGTCGCAACAGCCCAGCCAGGCCGACGCTGATGCGATGCGTCGCCGGATGGAGATGTTCAATCGGATCCGCGGCGCCATGGAGCAACAGCGCGGCGGCGGTCGTGGCGGTCCCGGCGGAGGCGGTCCCGGCGGAGGCGGTCCCGGCGGAGGTGGTCGCGGCGGAGGTGGTGGAGGGGGACCCGGCGGTGGGCGTGGCGGCCGTTAGGCGAAACGTCACAGCCGTAGCAAACGAAAAGAGACCGCATTATTTGGTGCGGTCTTTTTTTGGGGGTTTGATCTCGTTCGCGTTGCGCGAAGCGGAAGTTACATCCAACCCTTCGCGTATTCTTTCGTCAGGAAACGCTCGGCCTGGCTGAAGCCGGGAATCGCCAGCTTGTTGGCATCCCATTTCAGCGTCTGACCCGGGAAGCGAATCCAGACGGTCCCCAACAGCACCGTTTCGGTGAGCGGTCCGGCGTAGTCGAAGTTGGAGGTTGTCTTGTCTTCGCCGCGGCAGGCGTCGGCCCACTGCACGTAGTGATCGACGCCATCGACGACATCGTATTGGGCTGCGGTTTCTTCTCCTTCGAGATAAAGAACCGGCATCGCGACGTGCGGAATGATCAGCGTCCCTTTTTCGCCAATCAGAACCGAGCCGGCCCCGGGCAGCGTTGCCGATCTCGGCAGCGAGGTAAGCGCGTCGGCCGGCGGACGGACGCCGGCGGCATCGTACCACGTGACCTTCATCGTCTCGCCCGCGGTTCGGCTTGTACCGGGAAATAGATATTTGACTGTCGCTTTGTCGGTCCAGGTTTCCGGCTTCATTGCCGGCGCCTCGGCGGTCAGTTCCAGCGGCGACGTTAACTCCAACGCTTTGAAGACGGGGTCCAGGATATGGCAGCCAAAGTCACCCAACTGACCCGTTCCGTAGTCTTGCCAACCGCGCCAGTTGAACGGATGGTACATGCCCGACTTGTATGGACGCTGAGGAGCGACCCCTTGCCACAGATCCCAAGCAACCGTCGTCGGAATCGGATCCGAACCAAGCGGGGCTAACCGGACATGGCGGTTGGCATCCGGGCGTGACGCTCTTACTTTTTGCTGACGGATCGGTTCACAGTATTGGCATCAATATCTCGCAAGCGGTCTTAGAAGACCTGGGACATGTTTCTGATGGAGATGTGATTGCCGACCTCTATCTGCCTTTTGAAAAATGCCATCGTGGCATTTTCCAACCTCGCCAGGCTCAGAGCGTAGCTCTTCGCGGCTCGCAAACTAACGACTTACGTCGCTATTTTGGGATCGCATCCGTGCGATCACGCAGTCCGTCGAGAAAATCAACGGACTGCCTAAGGAGTAGTCGCAGACGCGAATCGACGTCGGATTTTTAGTAAAGTCTTCCTGTTTTGCCTGGCTTGCCTATCCGGCTGCGATCTCGGATCTTTCAGCCAAGCTCTCCAAGTGGCCGATGTAAGAGAAAAGAGATAAGGGTGCGTTGGACTTACGGAAAGGTCGCTGGTGGTCGATTCGCAGCTAAAAACGCTTCAGGCCTATGTCGCCGAGTGCGCTTCGCGAAATCTGATTCAGTGGTGGTTTGAAACGCGGGGAACTCCGGCTCGCGATGGATTGAATCGGGCCCTCTTTGACGGTCGAACCCGAGGGTTGCGGCCGTTAACCTCGCCGGCCGTTCGCCGCGCGGTTTGGCAATGTGCGTTGCAGTACGAGACGCTCCACACGCTGATCGTGCAATCAGCCGGGCTGACGTCGGATGGCCATCCGCTGGAGCCTGGCGACCGGATTCGCCTCCGAAACTCGCTTCCCATTTTGGACGCCTCCGGCAAGATCATCCGGGTCCATCGAGGGGGAGAGACGTGGCGGGTCGTTGGCCGCGACGAATCGCAGAGCATTTGGCTGGAACAGCCGGACGGCTGTCGGCAGATGTGGGAGGACGATCGCGAGATCCTGGCCCAGTTTGAGAAATTGGCCGCGTAAATAACGGCAAATTCGGCCGGCTAATCCGCGTGCTTCTTTCGCACCAGTCGGGTCAATTCCTTGAAATGCTCTCCGCCGGCGGCCTGGCACCATTCGAACATCGCCGCTTCGGTCGTCGTCAGCACGGCGCCAGCATTTTCCATCCGCCGTAGGGCGACTTCTTTTTCCAGCGCAAATCGGGACCCGACGGCGTCGACGGCGATATAGACGTCAAAGCCGGCGGCAATCAGATCGAGCGCCGTTTGCTGAACGCAGACGTGCGTCTCGACGCCGACCAGCAAAAGCTTATGGATGGCCCGCTTCGGCAACTCCTTCAGCAATCCCTCGACGCCGCAGGCGCTAAAGGTTAGCTTCTCGGGCAGCGGCGGCAGCATCGACTTGAGGGGCTCGACCGTGGGGCCAAGTCCCTTCGGGTACTGTTCGGTTCCCAGAATCGGCATGTCGAACATCTGCGCCGTCAGGAAAAGTCGTTCGACGTTCTCGACGATTGTTTCGGAATCTTCGATCACCGGAACCAGACGTTGCTGCAAATCAATCATCAGTAGAGCGGTGTCGCTTTGCGACATCAGCAGCGGGCTGCGGAAGTAGCCGGAAGAGTCGGTCGACGCGTTCATAGAGAAAGGGGCGGTCCTAGCCGCGCGAAGGTTGATCCGTCACAATAGCAACGGATCGAAACCCAGGAATTCTTTGCGATGAAAATACGTTCTACCACGATCTTGACCGTGCGGCACAACGGCCGCGTGGCGATCGGCGGCGATGGTCAAGTTACCATGAATTCGTCGGTCATGAAATCCGACGCGCACAAGATTCGTCCCCTGCTGGGCGGGAAGGTAATCTGCGGATTCGCCGGCTCGACCGCAGATGCGTTTTCTCTGCTTGAACGTTTTGAAGGGAAGCTGAAAGATTACCCCAACAACGTCCCCAAGGCGGCGACCGAACTGGCCAAGGAATGGCGAACCGACCGGGCGATGCGACGGCTCGAGGCGTTGATGACCGTGATCAGCAAAGAACATACCTTGTTGGTCAGCGGGACCGGCGACGTGATCGCGCCGACCGATGGCGTGCTGGGGATTGGTTCTGGCGGCGACTATGCGGTCGCCGCGGCGCGGGCCTTGGTGCGGCACAGCTCACTCTCGGCAGATGAAATTGTCCAGTCGTCGCTGGAGATCGCCGCGGGAATCGACATCTACACCAACGACAATATCCTCGTCGAAACCATGGAGTGCCCATCGTGAGTACCGCGTCCAAAGAGATGACCCCACGCGAAATCGTAGCGGCGCTTGATCAGAACATCGTCGGTCAGGCCGACGCGAAACGGGCGGTGGCCGTAGCCGTTCGCAATCGCTGGCGCCGCAAGCAACTGCCAGAGGAACTGCAGAACGAGATCGCGCCCAAGAACATCTTGATGATGGGACCAACCGGCGTCGGCAAGACCGAGATCGCCCGGCGTCTGGCGAAGCTGACCGGAGCGCCGTTTTTGAAGCTGGAAGCGACTAAGTACACCGAAGTCGGCTATTACGGCCGCGACGTCGAGAGCATGGTCCGCGAACTAGTCGAAACCTCGATCGCGATGGTTCGTGAACGAGAACGCAAGAACGTCGAGAAGGACGCAACCGCTCGCGTCGAAGAACGCTTGCTCGATTTGCTGGTCCCCCGCCCTGTTTCGTACGAGATGGCGAGCGAAGAAGAAGACGCGACCGATCACTACGAGCGAACGCGCGAACGGTTCCGCGGCATGCTGCGTGGCGGTGAACTGGAGCAGCGGAAGGTTGAGTTGACGATCGAGCAAAAGTCGGGGCCGATGATGATCGGCGGGATGGGGCTCGAGCAAATGGACGTCGACCTGCAGGGGATGTTCGAAAAGATCCTGCCCAAGAATTCGACCCGTCGCGAGATGACGATCACCGAGGCCCGCAAGGTTTTGCTGGAGCAGGAAAGCGAAAGCCTGCTCGACAAAGAGGCGATCAGTCAGGCGGCGATCGAACTGGCCGAAAATCTGGGCATCATCTTCCTGGACGAGATCGACAAGATTATCGCCACCGACGGCAAAGGCGCCGATGTTTCGCGGCAAGGCGTGCAGCGCGACTTGCTGCCGATTGTCGAAGGGACGACGGTACAAACCAAGCATGGTTACGTCTCAACCGATCACGTGCTGTTTATCGCCGCCGGCGCATTTCATAAGACCAGCCCGAGCGAATTAATGCCGGAACTGCAAGGGCGGTTTCCGATTCGCGTCGAACTGAACGATTTGACGAAGGAAGACTTCGTCCGAATTTTGACCGAGCCGAACGCCTCGCTGACGATGCAGTACCAGTCGCTGCTGGAAACGGAAGGCCTGAAGATCACCTTCACCGACGACGCGCTCGAGGAATTGGCGTCGTTCGCCTTTCACGTCAATCAAACGACGCAAAACATCGGCGCTCGCCGGCTCTATACGATTATGGAACGTTTGCTTGAAGAACTCAGCTTCGACGCGTCGGATCGCAAAGAGAAAAAGGTGACGATCGACGCCGATTACGTTCGTGAGCGGTTGACCAAGGTTTCGCAGGACGAAGACCTGAGCCGGTTTATCCTATGAGCGGAGTCGGTCGTTGGGCGATGGGCGGCGCGTCGTGCCTGATTATGGGCTTGCTCTGCAGTTGCGGGCCAGTCATCGACTCGGCCCGTCAGCCGCGGAGGATCACCGTCTTGGCGGCCGCCAGTTTGACCGACGCGATCGAACAAGTAGCCGATGCCTGGTCGCGGCAGTCAGGCAACGTCGCTCGGATTAGCGTCGGTCCCTCCAACGCCCTCTCTCAACAAATCTTGGCGGGAGCGCCGGCTGACGTCTATCTCTCGGCTAACGAGAGGTGGGCCGACGTGTTAGTCGAGCAAGGACGTGTGGAAAAACAGGTTCCGCTTCTTTCCAATCGATTAGTCTGGATTATCCCGCATGAAAATCACGCAGGCATCGCCAGTCCCGATGAGATAACGACCAAGGCGACTCGCGTCGCGCTGGCAGGCGAAAACGTGCCGGCCGGGATCTACGCCGATCAGGCGCTGCGAACCGCGGGCCTACTCGATCAGTTCGAGGGACGCATCGTCCGCGGCAATGACGTCCGTACGACATTGGCCTACGTCGCGCGAGGAGAAGTCGACGCGGGGATCGTCTACGCGACCGACGCGGCGGCGACGGACCAAGTCGTTACGTTGGCGGAGCTCGATCCGGAAAGCTACGATGCGATTCGCTATCCGGCGATGGTGCTGAAAGGGGCTGACGAGGGCGCCGAAGCGTTCTTCGACTTCCTGCAATCGCCGACGGCAAGCGAAATCTTCCAGCGTCACCATTTCGTTGTGCTGACAGCTCAAGTCGGAGAGATTGATGACGCCCGCTGAGTTTAGCGCGATCGCCGTCAGCCTGCAGGTAGCGCTGGCCGCCGTATTTTGCAGTTTGCCGCTGGGTATCGCGGCTGGTTGGCTGCTGGCGCGAAAGCGATTTCCGGGCAAGCTGTTGGTGGAGACCTGCGTCAACTTGCCGTTAGTAATGCCGCCGGTGGTGACTGGCTATTTGCTGTTGATCGCTTTTGGGCGGCAGGGCCCGTTGGGCGGTTGGCTCGAGCGTTGGTTCGGCGTGCAATTGGTGTTCGACTGGAAAGGAGCGGCTTTGGCGGCGGCCGTCGTTTCGTTTCCGCTACTGGTCCGTTCCATTCGTTCCGCGATCGCCGGCGTGGACGTACGTTTAGAAGATGCGGCGCGAACGCTGGGCGCTGGACCATGGGACCTGTTCTTTAGCGTTACCTTGCCGCTGGCGCGACGCGGCGTCATCGCTGGCGCTGTGTTGGCGTTCGCCAGAGCGCTCGGTGAATTCGGCGCGACGATCATGATCGCGGGCAATATCGCCGGCGAAACGCGAACGATCCCGCTGATGATCTACAGCGAACTGGAAACGCCGGGTGGCGAGGGGCAGATCACGCTGCTGATCCTCGCCTCGATATTGATTTCGGCCGCCGCGCTGTTGGTCAGCGAATACCTGGAGCGCCGCGTCGAGCCCGCCGCCCGTTGAGCATCGTATGTCCCTCTCGCTAAGTTGCAGTTTTCGCTATCCGCCAGGTTTCTCGCTGGAGGCCGAGTTCGCAACCGATGCGCACGTAACGGCGCTCTGCGGCGCGTCGGGAAGCGGCAAGACGACAGTGTTGATGCTGATCGCAGGGCTATTGCGTCCGCGGACCGGCGGCATTCAATTTGGCGACCAGATGTGGGCGGCAACCGCCAAGCGAAAATTCGTACCGGCGCATGAGCGACGGGTTGGCGTGATGTTTCAAGAGCCGCGGCTCTTTCCGCACTACAACGTCCAGCAGAACCTCGACTATGGTTTCCGCCGCCGCAGCGGCGATGCGGCGCAAAGGACGAAAGCGATCGAGACCCTCGAAATCGGCGAGCTGCTGAATCGATCCGTGGAGAGTCTCAGCGGCGGTCAAAAGCAACGCGTGGCGCTCGCCCGGGCGCTCGTTAGTTCGCCGCAACTGCTGCTGTTGGATGAGCCGCTCACCTCCGTCGAGCCTGCGCTGCAAGAGCGGATTGCCGACTACGTGAAGCGAGTCGCCGAACAGTTCGCCATGCCGATCTTGCTCGTTAGTCATTCGCCCGACTTGGTCGAGCAGATGGCGGAGCGCACCTTCTGGGTCAAGGAAGGGTTCGTAAGAGCTTAGCCGCTTGCGCCGCCGGCGCGATTGACGCGGCGATAATGACTTGGCACGTCCCCCATCATCCGCTTGAAACAGCGGATGAACGACTCGGGATGATTGAAGCCGCAATTCCGGGCGATATCGGGAATCGACAACTCCGTGTCGCGCAAGAGGACGGCGGCGCGCTCGACGCGGATGCGGCGAAGTACGTCTGCGGGAGATCGCCCGACGAATTTTTCAAAGCGATTCTCCAGCACGCGACGAGAAACCTGAAGCGTTTTTTCGACATCGTGGATCTGAATCGGCTGGTTGGCGTGATCGCGGAGATAGCGGATCGCCTCGGTAACGACCTCGTCTTCAAAGCCGGTCGCATCGGACGATCGTCGCGCGACGACGCCGCGTGGCGGAATTTCGATCGGCTTTTTTGGGGCCGGTTCTCCTTGGATCAAACGGTCGAGCAGTTCCGCCGCTTTGAAACCGACGGTGTGGCCGGCCTGGTCAAGGCTCGACAGCTCGACCGGCGCCAGGGCGGACATCAGATCGTCATGCTCGACGCAGAGGATGGCGACATCGTCGGGGACTTCGATCGCCGCATTGGCGCAGATGGTCATCACGCTCCGCCCGATCATGGCGCTCCAAATAATGACGCCGACCGGTTTCGGCAGTTCCAGCAGCCATCGTTGTAGGTCCACGATATCGGCGCGGATGCCATGTTCCCGGATCATCGATTGCTTGGGACTGTGCTGAAAGCTGTAAATCTCCGCGCCCCCCTCCTTCGCCGTCGTCCGAATCGCTTCCTCGAGTTGCGGTCCGTAACCCATGTGGGGAGCGGCGCCGACATAGGCGATGGTGCGAAACCCACGGTCCAGGAAGTGACGGACCGCCATCTGGCCGCAGGCCCGCCAGTCGGAGACGACGTTGGGGAAACGAGTCGAATGTTGTCGCGACCACGAGACGTTCACGCAAGGAAGCCTGCGTCGGGCGAGCGCGCGAACCATGCCTGGATGAGTAATCCGACCGATCACTCCATGCCCTCGCCAATTGGGCGGCAGCTGCAATTCGTCCCAAAAGCCGTGCGGTTCGATAAAGCAGTCCCAGCCGCCTTGCTGCCGCGCATAGTCGGCGACGCCCCGCAACACGTCGCGACTCCAAGAGGTCGCCGTTTGCACCAACAAAGCGATCGAGCGACGGGCTGGTACGCCCAACAATGAGTCTGACATCTCTGATTTCGCGGTAGCTTCCCTATCGGATCGGTAGCGCCATCTCCAACGTGGAGCCGCGCTTGTTACGAGAGCGTAAACGCTGTGTGCATATTGTCAATGAAAATGCGCATATTGTCATGGGGCTCGGCGGCGTGGTTCGCTACGATGGTGCGGAAGATCGTGCAGGGAAATGCGACCTCAGCCCGCATGCCGTCGCGATTGGCGGAGATCGAAACCGCCTGTTTGGAGGGATGTCGTTAGCGGCTATGAATTCAACCGATACCGCCGAAAATTCGAGCGCCCTGCATTGGCGCGGCAGTTTGGCGGCGGCCGCGATCGCGTTTGCCGCCTATTTCTGCATGTACGCGTTTCGCAAACCTCTTACGGCGAACGACTACGAAGGCATCTTCTTTTTGGGGGGCGCACTCAAGCTGAAGTCGGCGCTGGTGATCAGCCAGGTATTGGGCTACGCGTTGTCGAAGTTTGTCGGCGTGAAGTTTTGCTCGGAGGTGACGCGCGAGCGCCGGGCCTTTTGGTTGGTTGGGTTGATCCTCTGGGCCGAGTTGGCGCTGGTGGCGTTTGGGGCCGTGCCGGGCGACTGGAAGGTGGCGGCGATTTTCTTCAACGGCCTTCCCCTCGGAATGATCTGGGGGCTCGTCGTCCGCTATCTGGAAGGGCGCAAGTCGTCTGACTTTTTATTGGCGGCGCTCTGTTGCTCGTTTATTATTTCCACCGGCATTGTCAAGGATGCTGGCAAAGCGTGGCTCCGCGTTGGCGTCGATCCGTTCTGGATGCCGGCCATCACGGGAGCTTCGTTCTTCATCCCGTTCCTGTTCGCGGTCTGGCTGCTAGAACGCCTGCCGGAACCGAGTTTGGGAGATCGCGAGCAACGGACCGAGCGGAAGTCGATGCGGCGTGATGAACGGACGCTCTTCTTGCGGAACTTCTGGATCGGCCTGGTCCCGCTCTTCGTCTTCTACGCGGTGCTCGCCGCGTTTCGCGACTTTCGCGACAACTTCAGCAAAGAGCTGTTAGACGAACTTGGCTATAGCGAGGTCCCGGGGATCTTTACGGCCGTCGAAGCGCCGACCGCGTTCATTGTGACTGGGTTATTGGCGGCGTTGATCTTGATCAAGAACCATCGGACTAGCCTGTGGGCGATTTTTGGGACGATGATCGCCGGCGCCCTGGTGGTTGGACTGACGACGGTCGGGTATCTGTTCGGTCAGCTGGATGGACTCAGCTGGATGATCATGATTGGGTTGGGAGGTTACCTGGCCTATGTCCCTTACAACGCCGTGTTGTTCGAGCGTCTGCTGGCCTGCACGCGATCGGTCGGCACCGCGGTCTTCGGCATCTACATCGCCGATTCGTTCGGCTACGTCGGCTCGATCTTGGTGCTGCTCTACAAAGACGTGCTGGCGCCCAAGACGACGCAGATCGATTTCTTCGTCAATTTTTCTTGGGTGTTGGCGGCGGTTGGCGTCGTCTCGCTTGTTACCAGCGGCTATTTCTTTTTGCGCTTGCCCTCCTCCGCGGGGAGCAGCGCAGTCGTTGACTCTGGGCCAGACGAGACGTCGGCGGTCGACGACGCGCAGGCGACGCAAGTCGTTTAATCATTTCCAACGATCGAAAGAAGGACAGTGAACGCAGAACTCTCAAGACAGAACGGAGGCGGCGAGCAATACGACTTGGCGATTGTGGGGGCGGGCATCCTCGGGCTGGCGCATGCCTGGCGCGCAGCCGAGCGAGGACTGAGGGTGCTGGTGCTCGAACGTCGTTCGTTTGGCAGCGGGGCGTCAATCCGTAATTTTGGAATGATTTGGCCGGTTGGTCAGACGCAAGCGGGGCTCTGGTCGACCGCGATGCAAAGTCGCGGCTTGTGGCTCGAACTGGCGCAGAAGGCCGGCATTCCGATCCATGAATGCGGCTCGTTGCACCTGGCGTTTCGCGATGACGAATGGGCCGTGCTGGAGGAGTTTCAAGCGAAGCAGGGAGAAGCCTTTGGAACCGCCTTGATCTCGCCCGGTCAGGTCCATAAAAAAACGCCAGCCGCCAACGACGATGGCTTGATTGGCGCACTGTGGAGCGGTTCGGAAGTGCGCGTCAATCCACGCGTTGCCGTCGCGGCGGTCCCCAGTTTTCTGATTGACGGTTTCGATGTGAAGTTCGAATTTTCGACGACCGTAATTCGCGTCGGCGATGGCCAGTTGGAAGCGGCCGACGGTCGTCGCTGGCGGGCCAAGCACACGATTGTTTGCAGCGGCGCCGACTTCGCCAATCTCTTTCCGCAAACGCATCGACAGGCGGGGCTCTACAACTGCAAGTTGCAGATGTTGCGAACGGCCCAGCAAACCAAGTTTCAAATCGGTCCCCATTTGGCGGGCGGCCTAACGCTACGGCACTACGAAGCGTTCCGTAGTTGCGAAGCTTTGCCGGCCCTGTGCGATCGGGTCGCGAAAGAAACGCCGGAACTGGACCAATACGGCATTCATGTGATGGCTTCGCAAACGGACGAAGGCGAAGTCGTGCTCGGAGACTCGCATCACTATGGCGACGAGATTGAGCCATTTGATCTGGCCGAAGTCGAATCGCTAATGTTACGCGAACTGCACAAGATCATCCGGCTGCCCGATTGGACGATCCAGCAGCGGTGGCATGGGTACTATGCGAAGAGCGACAAAAAGCCGATTGTTATGGAACAGCCGCAGCCAGGCGTGACGATCGTCAACGGCGTTGGCGGAGCGGGCATGACGTTGTCGATGGGAGTCGGCGAGGAAGTGATCAATCGATTGCTGGGCGACAAAACGCTTGGCGCCAAGCTAGGAGAGATGGCCAGTGTCGGGTAACGAGCTAGGAATTCGAGCGGTGGTTTTCGATTGGGCCGGTACGGTTATCGACTTTGGTTGCTGTGCGCCGGCGAGCGTATTTCGCCGCGTGTTTCAGCAGAAGGGATTGGAGATCACGGCGCGGCAAGCCCGCGAGCCGATGGGCCTGGCGAAGCGGGCGCACATCGCCGCGGTGATCGCGATGCCAGAGGTGAATCAGGCTTGGATCGATCGGTTCGGGGAAGTGCCAACCGACGCCGACGTCGATGCGCTATACAGCGAGTTCCTGCCGCTGCAAAAGGAGGTCTTGTCCGATCACTGCGATCTGATTCCCGGCGTCGTCGAATTGGTCGAGACGTTGCGTCGCCGCGAGATCGCCATCGGCGGCACGACCGGTTATACCCGCGAACTGATGAGCGTCGTCACGCCGGCGGCTGCCCGGCAAGGCTATTCGCCCGACGCCGCGATCTGTTCGGACGAGGTTCGCGAAGGCCGCCCCGCCCCGTGGATGATTTTTGAACTCGCGCAGCGGACCGATGTCTATCCTATGGCGTGCGTGGCGAAAGTGGACGATACGCCGGTTGGCATCGCGGCCGGTCACGCCGCCGGGGCGTGGACCGTGGCGGTGACCGACTCCGGCAATGAAATGGGCCTGACGCTGGTAGAGTACGAATCGCTCTCGGACGCCGAAAAGAAGGAGCGTCGCACGGCGATCGAAGGCCGCTTTCAGCAGGTTAAGCCGCACTTCTTCATCCGCAGCGTGGCCGACCTTCCGGACGTGCTGACCAAGATCGACGAGAAATTGGCCGCTGGAGAGCGTCCCTAGACAGAACGCTTTCCGCCGGCGGTTCTTTGCGTCTGGAAATATTGACAGCCGACCGAGGGGCGATATGCTTGAGACGCTTTCGTCCCTCTTTTTATTTCGCTTTCAGCAGGAAGCTGGCGTATGTTCGGTTGGTTGTTCGCTCCGGTCAGTTGTCCTGTCACCCCAGAGCAGCGGCGGACGATTGAAGAGGGGTTTTCTTATCTGGCGGGCGTTCAGGGAATCGAACGCTTGCGAACGACCACGACAATTCTGCCGACGACAGAGTTTTTTCCGGCAACTTACGACAGGACGACCGCAGAGGTGGAGGACCTGAAGTGTCGCGTTGCGCGATATATGGAAGTGGAGCCTGACCGCGTGGTCATTCATTTCTACTGCAGGGACGACGCGATCCGTTCGGTGGACAATTGGCAGGCGACGTTGGACGAGAACCGTCCGCTCGATCGCCGAATTGAAGTTTGGATCGAAAAGTCGGTCCTCGACGATCCCTTGCTGCTGGTCGCATCTCTGGCGATGGAGATCGCGTTCGTCGTGCTGACCGACGACTTTCAGCTGCGGGAGGAGCAAGGAACCATCGTCGTGATCGCCGAATTGTTGACCGTCTATTTGGGACTGGGAATCTTTACGGCGAACGAGTCTCTCAAAGAGGGAGTCGAGCGAACGGGACACGCTTCGTGGTGGCGCATGAGTCGCGAATCAACGCTCAGCCTGAATGCGTATGGTTACGCGCTGGCGATCTATGCTCTGTCGCGTGGCGAGTCGCGGCCGCGCTGGGCGTCGCACTTGCGCGGAGACGTGATCGGGGCGATGCGACAATCGATTCGCTATCTTCAACAAACCTCGGATTGCAGCTTTCCCCATTTGTACGCGACGACCTAGAGCGGTTTTCTTCAATCTTTAGCAGTCCGTTGATTTTCTCGACGGACTGCGTGATCGCACGGATGCGATCCCAAAATAACGACGTAAGTCGTCATTTTGCGAGCCGCGAAGAGCTATGCTCTGAGCCTGGCGAGGTTGAAAAATGCCACGAGGGCATTTTTCAACAGGCAGTTAGCGTTCTGGCTGGTTGCGGCCGCGCTGGTCGGCGTTGACCTGCATCGACGAATCTTGAGGATTCGCCTGCTTCGGTCGCCTTGACCAGCTTGCCTCACCAACGCCAGAAACGCTACAGCTATCAGAAAAACGCTCTAATTGCCGCGCTTACGATTCGGAGGGAGACGCCGGCGCTACACCCGCTGCGTTTTCGTTCGTCTTCTTTTCTCGCGAAAAACAGAGCAAGATCGCCGGTAGCACAAATAGGTCGCACAGCAGCGCGATCAGTAGCAGCGAGAACATCATCCAGGCGAATCGCGAGATCGGCGCGAAGGAACTGAGGCCAAAGACAAGCAGGCCGAACGAGCAGATCAGCGACGTCTGCGTCATCGCAGCGCCGCAATGTTCGTAGGCCAAGCGAGTCGCTTCGCGGCGAGTTGACCCGGCGGCGATTCCGCGATTGAACCAACTGATAAAGTGCAGCGAATCGTCCACGGCGATGCCGAGCGCGGCGCTGGCGGTCAGTAGCGATCCAACCTCGACCGATAGCCCCAGCCAACCCATCGTGCCGAAGGCGATCAGAGTCGGCAAGACGTTCGGCGCCATGCTGAAAAAACCAGTCAGGACGTTGCGAAGCAGGATGATCATGATCAGGGCAATCATGACGAAGGCCAGGCCGAAGCTCTTGATCAAGTCATTGAGCATCTCGGTCTGCGCCTTGAAGACCAACGGGACCGAGCCGGAGTAGATTGGTTCGATTTCGGGATGTTCGGCAAGGGTCGCGTCGACGCTCTGTTTCACGCGAGCCATTAGGTCGCCATAGTCCAGGCGATCGGCCGCGGAGACGCGAGCGCTGATTCGCCACAGATGATCCCCCTGCTCCGCCATGCTCAGATAGTGCATCTCAACGTATTCATCGAGTCGCCCTTCCAGGACTTTGCGGAACGAAGCGCGGCGGGCGGCGGCAATAAAGCCGCGTTGCTTTGGATCAGGAAACTCGGGGGCGAACGTTGCGGCCGACATTGACGCGCCGATCCCCTCGACCTCGGCGATCGCTTTTTGCGCCTTGTCCAGAATGTAGAACTCTTCGTCCAGCTTCAGCCCGTTCTCTTCGTCATCGATCTTGGTCGGCATGCGCAGGACGACCTCGACCGGCACGAGCGGACCGACTTTGTTTTCGAGCCAATCATAGTCGCGGATGATCCGGGCTTCGGGCCAAAAGAGATCATGCATCTGCGCCGAAGTTTCGATGCGAGCGACGCCCATCAAGCAAAACCCAATTATCACCAAGGAGCCGAGAAAAATTGCCCAGCGAGCCTTATCGACGCCGATCGATAACCTTTCCCAAAACAGATGCAGCCAGCGTGGCCCATGGTTCGGATCGCGCCAGCTCTTGGGATCGACCGGAAACTTGTAAAGCGCCGCCGGGGCCAGCAGTAACAACACAACCGCTCCCGCAGCGATCGAAGCCGCCGCGTACATCCCGAAGTTGGTGACCGGCCGAATCTGACTGACCATCAACGACAGCATGCCGATCGAGGTCGTGCAGGCTGATAGCAAGCAAGGGACCAGGGCCGCGCGCAGCGCCCAAGCGACCGATTCTCTTGGCGAACGATCAGCGAGCGACTCGCGATAGTAGTTCACCAGGTGGACGCCGGACGAAATGCTGAGCACGTACGTCAGGTTCGCAACCAACGTCAAAACCGAGTCGATCGCCTGGCCGCTGAAGTACATGATCGACATGCTGAGCTGTTCGCAGAAGATCGCGATCAGGAAGACGATCATCGTCGCCCGCATGCTGCGAAAGCCGATGTACATGATTACGATGCAGACGAGAAACGAGCCGGCATTGATCAGATCAAGCGAGTCCTTACTGGCGGCGTCGACGGCGACTCCGTCGCTGGTCGGTCCTGCGATGATCATGTTCTCAGACTCCAGGCCTTCGACCTGATCGGCGCAGCGATAGGCGTAGTCAATCGCCCCAGCGCGATCCCCTTCTCCCTTTTTCGACACGATCGCCACCAGGCAGGTTTGCGAGTTGTCCGGTCCGATCAACCAGCCTTGCATGCGGGCCAAGGCTTCATCGCTTGCGAGTTCGAGTGGATCGGCGGTCAGCGACTGCAGCGCGTCTTTGCCGGTGACGATGTCGCCAAACCAAGGCGCTTTGGCATCGTCCGCTGAGCCCGGTTTCGCCAGCTCCGCTTTGTACTGTT
Source organism: Blastopirellula retiformator (assembly GCF_007859755.1). Lineage (NCBI taxonomy): Bacteria > Pseudomonadati > Planctomycetota > Planctomycetia > Pirellulales > Pirellulaceae > Blastopirellula > Blastopirellula retiformator. The sequence continues at coordinate 218,456 of NZ_SJPF01000002.1, forward strand.
CAAGCCGAGGATCATCCAGCGTGCAGCCGTCCCAACTGATCATCAACAGCTCGTCGGTACCGAACTGCTCGTTGAACCACTTCAGCCGCTGGGTCTCTTCAAACGTTTCGGGCAGCCAATCCTCGACGCGATTCTTGATGCTGTCGAACGCTCCCTTGGCGCCGTAAGTCAAAACGGGGGTCGCCAGAAGACAGAGAGCGAGGATCAGCCAGCCGTAGCGATCTTGCCAGGCGCGTGGAGAGGAGGACGACATGTCTGTTTGCGAAATTGGTCTTCAGCGACGAATCAGAGAGAGTAATGCACAATTTGTCGAATGAGCGTAACAGATCGGCCGGGCGGCAAATAGGATAAAACTATCGTAATCAAGAACTTCCTTCACTCCACTGGCGGCCCCTACTCATGCAGATTGGCGATTGGCGAGTTGATTTGGTCTCTGGCGGCAGGTTTCTGCATGACGGCGGAATCTTGTATGGCGTCGTGCCAAAAGCGATCTGGGAAAAGATGACGCCTGCCGATCCGCAAAACAGAGTCCCGCTTGGGATGCACTGCGTCGTGGCGCGAAATCAAACGCATACCGTGTTGATCGACGCTGGGCATGGCGACAAGCTTTCGCCGCTCGACCGCAAATCGTATAGCCTGGAACCGGGATGGCCGCTGCTGACCGACCTGGCCCGGCTCGGAATTGCGCCGGAGGATGTCGACGTCGTCATTCTGAGCCATTTGCACTGGGATCACGCGGGGGGAGCGACGTCGCGGATCGATGGTCAGATGAAGTCGACCTTCCCAAAGGCGACCTATTACGTGCAGCGGCAGGAATGGACCGATGCGACGTCGGGGGCGCTCGAGGTCTCTGGCGGCTACCAAGATGACGACTATTTGCCCTTGGCCAGCGAAGGCCGATTGATGCTAGTCGACGGCTCGCATGAGATCATCCCTGGAGTGCGGACGATTCTAACCGGCGGACATACGCTCGGTCACCAGGCGGTTGAGATTACGTCCAATGGACAAGGGCTAGTCTTTTTGGGGGATGTTGCTCCGACGGTTGCGCACATTCGCCGGATGTGGTGCACTTCGTATGATCTCGACCTTCCCCAGTCTCGGCGGGTGAAGTTGGAACTGTTTGGCCATGCGGCTGACCGCGGATATTGGGTTGTCTGGAATCATGATTGTTACAACCCGATCAGTCGGATCGAGCGACATCCCAGACGCGAATTTGCGGCGGTAGAACTTCAGTAGAATCTCGAAAGTTTTTGAGAATCTCTCGATTGCTAGCGAAGTGATCGCCGCTCAAGCAGCGTTTCTGAGAGAGATTTAAAATACCGCCTTGGGTTCGATTAGGTGGTGCAGATTGCCCTTCGCGATTGTAGTGACTGTGTTGCCCAGGGGGGATGCGGTCGAATAGCCCATAGGTAGCGAAAAATGGGCCGCCGTATTCTATCAGAATGTTGCATTTACCCCATCTTGTGTAATCATGGGTAGTTCATTGCGGTAAACACCTGGGAAAGCCACTACACAAACCCCCTCCCAATCGAACTCTCAACTTCGATATTCGCCCAACACTTCGCGACCACGACGGGTGCGCAAGTCAACGTGAATTGCCAAAGTCTGCCAGCGGTCCCAATGTGAAGCTGCGGCTGGCGATTGAACGAATCAGGATTAGAAAACATGACGATTTCGACTGATCGAACCGATATCCCGGTAGCGATTGTCGGCATGGCGTGCCGTCTGCCTGGCGCCGCCAATTTGAATGAATATTGGCAACTGATCTCGGAAGGTCGGTCCGCCGTCGGCGAAGTCCCCGCGGATCGCCTGAATCGTGAGATCTACTACAATCCTGAAAAAGGCGTTCGAGGCAAGACGTACTCCACCAAGGCGGCGACGCTGGCTGATCGCACGTTCAATCGTGAACGTTGTCCCCTGCCGCAAGACCTGATTGATTCGGTCGACAACACTCACTTGTTGATGACCGAAACCGCCGCCGAAGCGTTTCGTCACGCGGGCTACGATCCGTTCAACTTGAAGGATCGAAATTGTTCGGTCTTCATTGGTCACGCTCAGGGAAGTTCGCGACTAGGCGAACTGACGTTTCAGGCCTATCTCGACGAAGCGGTCGCCCTGCTGGAAGCGACGCCCGAGTTCCAGGACTTGCCCCCGGCGCAGCGGCAAGAAGTCGAGCAGCAGTTGCTGCAAGAGTTGACCGCGTCGATACCGGACGGCGGCCAAAGCATCCGCAATCTCAATTGCAACATGGTTTCCGGAACGGTCGCACGAGCGTTCGGACTGACCGGCTCGTGGTTGGCGCTTAACTCGGCTTGCGCTTCGTCGCTACACGCGATGTTGATGGGCGCCCGAGCGCTGCAGCGTGGTCGGGCCGACATGGTGGTGGTCGGCGGCGCTTCGGACTGCAAGTCGGACTCACTGGTCCTGTTCTCCGCCGCGCAAACCTTGACCAAGAATGACAGCTGCCCGTTCGATGCGAATGCGGACGGTCTGATCATGTCGGAAGGTTACGTCGCGCTGGTGATGAAGACGCTGGATCGCGCGATCGCCGATGGAGATAACATTCAAGCGGTCGTCCGCGGTATGGGGGTAGCGACCGACGGCAAAGGGAAGAGCCTGTGGGCGCCCCGTAAAGAAGGACAAATGCGGGCGATGCGCCGCGCCTATCGCAGCGGCGTCGACGTCTCGCGACTGCAATATCTTGAATGCCATGCGACCGCGACCCAACTGGGCGACGCGACTGAAATGGAAACGCTCCGCGAGGTCTTAGAGCCGAAGTTCCCCGTTGGGAAGAAGATTCCGATCACCAGCGCCAAGGCCAACATCGGCCATGCGCTAGAAGCGGCCGGCATCGCGGGGATGATCAAGACGATTCTCTGCATGCAGCATCAGCAGTTCCCTCGGGCGATCAACATTAAGCAGTTGAATACGAAGGTGCCGTGGGATGAGTCTCCGTTCTTCGTGCCGATGCAACCGGCGGCCTGGCCGGCCCAGACCGATGGCGGTCCGCGCACCGCGGCGGTCAATGCGTTTGGCATCGGCGGCTTGAACATGCACGTGGTGATCGACGAGTACGTCGGTCAAACCGCCGAACAGATCACCGGCGGACCGCGCCCGGTGGCCGAATCGGCCGACGATCGCGCCGTAGCGATTATCGGCATGGGCTGCATCGCGCCTGGCGCCAGCGAAATCAATCAGTTCTGGGACGTGCTGCAGAAAGGGACCGACCCGAAGGGCGAACCGTCGGAAGAACGCTGGTCGAGTTTGGCCCGCCAGAAAGCGGAAGCCAAAGGCATCAAGGTCCTGGGCGGTTTCATCAACGACTACGCCTATGACTGGCGGAAGCACAAGGTGCCGCCCAAGCAGGTCAATGAAGCCGATCCGCTGCAGTTCATGTTCCTCGACGCCAGCGAACAAGCTTTGGCCGACGCCGGCTACGATCGCACCTCGATCGAACGTGAGCTTTGCGGCGTTGTGATCGGCACCGAATTCGGCGGCGACTTTGGCGACCAGTTGGAAATGGGCCTTCGTCTCCCCGAAATGCAGCACAAGCTGACTGGGATGCTCACCAAGCGAGGTCTGTCGGCCGAGAAGATCGAAGCGATCAACAAGAACTTCGCGGACGTGCTGCTGAAGAAATGGCCGGCCCTGGTCGACGAAACCGGAAGCTTTACCAGCAGCACGCTCGCCTCGCGAATCAGCAAGACGCTTGATCTGAACGGCGGCGCCGTCGCGATCGACAGCGGGACGACCTCCGGCATGTCGGGTATCGCGCTCTGCATCGATTCGCTGCTCTCGGGCGACAACGACATGATGATCTGCGTCGCCGGTCAACGCCGGATGGGGCAGACGATGTATCAAGGTCTGGCCGAGTCAGGCCACCTGCATCGCGAAGGGGCGCCGAAGAACGTCCTCGACGCTGGCTATAACGGCATCGTGCCGAGCGAAGGCGCCGCGGTGGTCGTGCTGAAGCGTCTGGCCGATGCCCGCCGCGATGGTGATCGCGTTCGCGCTGTGATTCGCGGTCTAGGCGCCGCCACGCATGATTCGCCAGCCGAAGCGATGCGATTGGCGGTTCAGCGTGCCGCCGAAATGGCCAGCATCGCACCGAGTGAAATTCAATTTGTTGACGTCGAAACGGATGAGAACCATGCGAGCGTCACACAGGCCCTAGCGACCCTCGCGCACGAACACGCCTCGCCAGAACGGGAAGAGCCGCTCCAGTTGAGCTCGGCCACCGCGCAGTTTGGCAGCATGGGAGGCGGCAGCTCGTTGATCGCTGTGCTGAAGGCGGCGCTCGAAGCCCAAAATCATGAAGTCGCCGCCGCGCGACAACTGCACCAACCGACCGCCGCGTTCAACGGTTCGTCGTCGAGCGTGCAAACCGCCTCGCTGAACGTCAAGTTGACCGGTCGCGGACTGGGTGGCGTCGCCAACTGGTCGAAGGGACAAGCCTTCTTCCTGATTCTGGACGATGGCGTTCCCGCTCCGCCGAAGCCGAAGAAGCAGGCGCCGGCCGTCGCCAAACCGACTCCGGCCGCGAAGATCGTTCGCTTTGGCGCCGCTTCGCTAGCGGAGCTGCAGACGCAAGTCGCCGCCGCCGAGCCGGTCCAACTGTATCAAGCGGCGGAATCAATCAAGTTTTCGCCGACCGATAAAATTCGCCTGGCGATTGTGGCTGACAGCGCCGAAGCGCTGGCCAAAAAGCTGGCGATGGCGTCGCCGCAGCTGGGCAATTCCGCGTCGCGTCAAGTCTTGGAACAACAGGGGATCTTCTGCCGCGAACCGCTCGCGACCAAGCCGCGCATCGCGTTCCTGTTCCCTGGACAAGGTTCGCAATACGAGGGAATGTTGCGCGATCTGGTCGCTCAGTCGTCGGCCGCCGCCAAGATGATGGCCGACGCCGACGCCGCGATGCGACGCCTGGGCTATCCGACCTTTGCCGAACTGGCCTGGAACAGGCCGACGCAACTGGGCGCCGACGTCTGGAAGACGCAGATCGCCATGTTGCTGGCCGATCTGATCTGCCTGGCGGCGCTTAGCGATCGCGGACTGAAGCCGGACGTGGTACTTGGTCACAGCTATGGCGAGTTCCCGGCGCTATATGCCGCCGGCGTTTGGAATCTGGACGCCGTGATTCGCATGACCCGCGCTCGTTGCGATGGCGTGAACGCCACCTCACTGAACAACGCTGGTCTGTTGGCGACCACCGCCCCGCCGGAAGAAATCAAGTCGATCATTACCGCCAGTGGCGTTCAGGCCTACCTGGCCAACTACAACGCGCCCGACCAAACGGTCATCGGCGCCAAGTTGACGGCGCTGGAGCAACTGGCGAAGGAACTCTCGGCCAAGTCGTACCCGGCCCGCATCTTGGCGGTTCCGGCGGCGTTCCACACGCCGCTGATGGCTGGTTCGAGCCGGATGTTGCAGCAGGCGCTCGAAACGGCCGAACTGAAGGCGCCGCAAACGCCGTTCATCAGTACCGTCGACAACAGCTTGATCGACGATCCGGCGCGGATCCGTCGCAATCTGGGAGTGCAGCTGACCACGCCGGTCAAATACGCGCCGCTGATCGAACAACTTGCGCTCGAAACGCCGACGATTTTCGTCGAGGTCGGGCCGCAGCAAACGCTTACCAAGCTAAATCGCCGGATCCTCTCTGGCGATGCGACAGTGATCGCTTCCGACAACCCCAAGCGCGGCGGTATTGAGCCGATCTTGAACGTCGAAGCGTTGCTGGAATGCCTGGGAGTTGGCGCCGAAGTCGCAAGCGTGCCGCAGCCGGCCGCTATCGCTATCGCCGCCGTCTCCCGTACGATGTCTTCTTCGACCGACCGCGCGCCCGCTAAGCCGCAGCCTGTCGCTTCGTCCCGTAGTCCGATTAGCACCAACGAGAAGAACCTGATGGACGATATTCCGCACTTTGACGCTACCGAGCGTCGACGCGCGAAGATGCGAGGTTCTGCCCAGGCTCCCGCGCCTGCAGCAGCGCCGCCGGCTCCGGCTCCGCCGGCCGCCGCGTCTCCCGCGCCCGCCCCGGTCGCAGCGCCAACTGTTCCGAGACCGACGTTTGCGGCGGCGCCCGCGGTTGCTCCCGCGCCTCCGGTGGCGCCGGCGCCGCAACCTGCTCCCCCTGCGCCTGTGGCGGCGGTCAACAAAAGCGACGGGGTCGACCTGGAGAAATTCCTGGTCAACTTCGTGGTCGAACAGACCGGCTATCCGCCGGAAGTGGTCGATCTGGACGCCGACATGGAAGCCGACTTGGGCATCGATAGCATCAAGAAGGCGCAATTGTTCGGCGAACTGCAGGAGTACTTCGAGATCAGCACGTCGGCGACCGACTTGTCGCTGGACGACTTCCCGACCCTGCGTCACGTCATGAACTTCCTGAACGCCAGCGGACAAGGCGCCTCGTCGGCTCCGGCCGCCGCACCGACGCCGGCTGCTGCTCCGGTCGCTCCCGCGCCGGCCGCGGTTGCTCCGCCGGCTCCGGTCGCTGCGCCGCAACCGGCTGCTCCCGCGCAGCCTGCCGCCGCCGCTTCCAGTAGCGCCAGCACGGCCGAACTCGAGAAGTTCCTGGTCAACTTCGTGGTTGAGCAAACCGGTTATCCGCCGGAAGTGGTCGATCTGGACGCCGACATGGAAGCCGACTTGGGCATCGACAGCATCAAGAAGGCGCAATTGTTCGGCGAACTGCAGGAGTACTTCGAGATCAGCACGTCGGCGACCGACCTGTCGCTGGACGACTTCCCGACCTTGCGTCACGTCCTGAACTTCCTCTCGGCCAATGGCCAGGCTAGCGAAAGCCAACCGGTCGCCGCTGTTCCGGCTCCGGTGACTCCGCCAGCTCCGGTGATGCCAGCTCCGGTGACAGAAGCGCCCGCGACTGGCGGCGCCAGCACCGAGGAACTCGAAAAGTTCCTGATCAACTTCGTGGTCGAGCAAACCGGTTATCCGCCGGAAGTGGTCGATCTGGACGCCGACATGGAAGCTGACTTGGGCATCGATAGCATCAAGAAGGCGCAGCTGTTCGGCGAACTGCAGGAGTACTTCGAGATCAGCACGTCGGCGACCGACCTGTCGTTGGACGACTTCCCGACTCTGCGTCACGTTTTGAACTTCCTCTCGGGCAACGCTTCGGCGACCACCGAGGAACCAGCATCTTTTTCCCTGGCCGCTCCGGCGCCGGCTCTGGAAACTAAAGAAGATGCGCCGGCCGCGGTGAGCGTTGCGACTAGCGCTCCTGCGGAACTCTCTGGTAAGACTTTGGACTCTGGCGCCGCGGCGCCGCTCGTGCTCGACGGTACGCCGTACGAGATGGGGCGGCGTCATGGTAGCCAATATCGGGACGAGATTCGTCGCGTACTCCGCACCTATGCGGAGTACGTCGGCGAGTCGATTGACGAGCTTCCCGGCTCGGCCCAATCGACCGACGCGCTCCAAACGCTTTCGCCCGATCAATGGGACGAATTGGCGGGGATTGCCGACGCGATTGAAGCTCCCCTGAGCAATGTGTTGGCCCATCACTTCGCCGTGGCCGAAACGCTGTCGGCGATGGAGCAAGCGGCCGCCAATAACGGCTCGCTGGTCCATGCCGCGCAGATTGACTCGCCAGCGATCAATCCGATGCGGGAGACGATTCGCCTAACCGCTTTCCTCCGCAAGCCGACTTCCGGCCTCTCGTGCGTCGTTGTGGCGCCGATCGGCACGGCGTTGATTTTGGGGGGCGTCAATGCGGCCGGCGTCACCTTTGGTGGTGAAAACGCTTCGGCAGCCGTGGTGCAAAAGAGCGCAAGCCTGGAAGCGGCGATCGATCTGTCGCTCAGCGAACAGGGCAGCGTGGTCTTGGGCGAACTATCTACCGGTCGACTCTCCAGCATTCAGGCTGGCGGCGACGACCGACAAATCATTAGCGATCAAGCGTCGGTGCACTGCGGCAATCGTCAGCTGGCGTTGGCCGGTGGCGCGTCCGCGGATCAAGGCGAGTTTTCCGCCAGCGACGTGACCAACCTGCTGCTATCGGCTGAAGGAGACTTGTTGGCGTTCCTGTTCGACTTTGGCGGCGGACAGCTATCGCTGAAGAGCGCGCCCCTTTCGCGGGCCATCGACAGTTACTCGTTGGGCGGTCTGTTCGACGGCAGCGAGGTTTCGTCGCCGGCGACGCCGACTTGCGGCGAAGCGACTCCCCTCGCTCCGGCGAACGTGACGGCTCGCTTTGAACTGGAAATGTGCGAATCGCCCCTTCCGTCGACCGCGCCCAATCAGCCGGTCTTTGAAGGAGCGGCAATTGTTCTCGGAAGCGGCGAGACTGCCGCCGCTTTGATTGAACAGTTGCAACAGCAAGGCGTCACGGCGTATCAAATCGCCGACGCCGCTGATCTAGAGAACGCCGTCGCGCAGGTCGAAGCGATCTGTGCGGCTGGCCCCGCGCCTCACTTGTTCATGACGACTGCTCGCGATGAGCGGAAGCATCTGCAACTGGGCGCCCCGGCGACCTGGGAAGCGGTCCAGACGACTGCAATGGAAACGCCCCTGTTCGTCGCCCAAAAATGGCTGTCGATCGCCGACAAGGCGGGCTGGCTGGAGAAAACGACCGTCGTGGCGGTAACCGCTCTGGGAGGCGACTTCGGCTTTGGTCGCGGCGCGACGGCTGTCGAAGGTGGCGCCTTGACTGGTCTGATGAAGGCGGTGTTTATCGAATACACCGTCATGCGGGGCGGAAAAGGTCCCCGCGCCAAGGCGTTCGATACCTGCCTGCAAGACGCCCCACGTCAAATCGCCAGCGACATCATGACCGAACTGGCTTCGGGCAACCAAGATTACGAGGTCTCCTACTCCGGCGGCGTGCGTCGCGTTCCTTTCGCGATGGATCGACCGGGCGAAGACTGCCCGTCGGCGGAACTGCCGCAAGGCGTGTGGGTCGTTACCGGCGGCGCTCGCGGCATCACGGCGGCCTGTGCTTTGGAACTTGGCAAACGGTATGGCTTGAAGCTGCACCTGATTGGCTCCAGCGAACTGCCGGCGATTGATCCCGCTTGGCGAGAGCTCGACGAGGCGGGCCTCAACAAGCTGAAGGCCGACACGATGATCGCGGCACGCCAAGCGGGGCAACAGGCTCCGCAGGCTTGGCAGCGCGTTCAGAAGAGTCTAGAGATCGACAAGTCGCTGCATGCGTTCGTCGACAACGGCGTCTCGGCCACCTATCACGCTTGCGACGTTTCGAGCCGCGACGCGGTCGCCCAAGTGCTGGACGAAATTCGCCGCGTCGATGGTCCGATCTCCGGCATCCTGCATGGCGCCGGTATCGACAAGTCGTGCCGCATGGAAAAGAAACGCCGCGACGTGGTGCAGGCGACGCTCGGCATCAAGGATGGCGGTATTGTGCATCTCGCTTCGCTCACGCAAAGCGATCCGATTCGCCACTTCATCGGTTTCGGTTCGATCGCCGGTCGTCTGGGCAGTTTTGGCCAGGCCGACTATTGCATGGCGAGCGATCTCCTCTGCAAGCTGATGGGCGCCTATCGTCGTCAACGACCGTGGGTTCGCAGCGTCGGCTTCCATTGGCATGGTTGGGACGAAGTCGGCATGGCCGCTCGCCCCGAAACGAAGAGCGTGCTCAACGACAAGAGCGCCCTGAAGTTGATGCCGTTGGCGGAAGGGATCGGCCATCTGATTCGCGAAATCGAAGCCGATGTGCCGCGTCACGAGATCCTGATCACCGAACGTCGTCACTGGCAACGCTTCGCCGACGGGTTGGGCATTTTGGCCGAGAGTCGCGCCGAAGCGCCGACCGCCGCGCCCGAGAAGCCGGCGGAAACCGCTTCGAGCGAACCGCTCGCGCCGGCCGACGCCTCGGTTGAACTCCGTACCGAACGTTGCGAACTGAAACTGATCGACGCTCCGCTGGGCGCCGCAACTCCGGCGTCGCCGACCTTTGCCGGTCCGACCTGGATCTTAGGCGAAAACGCCGATGCGGTTGAATTGGAACAACGGCTGACCCAAGCCGGCGTCGAAGTTTATCGCTTTAGCGCTCGCGCCGATTTGGACGAGACGTTGGCCTGGCTCGATTCGCTACATCCCGAAAAGCCGGCGCAGCGACTCTTCCTGATGACGGGGCGTGACGCTGCTGGTAGCGATCCGCTGTCGGCGGCCGAAATCGATCGTCGTCGTCACGAAGGGATCATCTTCCCCTACTTCATCGCGCAAAATTGGTACAAGCGAAACCTGAAGTTCCCAGAAGCGGGTACCGGCGACTTGGTCGCGGCGGTTTCGCTTGGCGGCGACTTCGGCTTTGAGTCGACTGTGCAGATGCCAGACGGAGGCGGCGTCGCCGGCTTCGTTAAGTCGCTGCACATCGAGGACTCGCGGCTCGAAACCCGTGGAGCTCGTTGCAAGGTCATCGATACTCCGGCATCGCAATCGCCGGCCGCACTGTTTGACGCGATGATGCGTGAGCTGGCCGGGGATGGGCCGGAAGTCGAAGTCAGCTGGAACGAAGGCGTGCGTCGAGTGGTACGCCCGATCGGCACGACGATGGAAATGGGACCCGACGCCAACATTCCGCGTGGCGGGGTTTGGGCGGTTACCGGCGGCGCTCGCGGCATCACCGCGATCGCGGCTCGCGAACTAGCGGCGAAATATGGCTGGAAGCTACATTTGCTCGGGAAGAGCCCGGCGCCGCTAGCTGACGCCGTATGGCGCAACTTCGACGAAGACCAACTGAAGACCTACAAGACGCAGATCACCCGCCAAGCGGTCGCTGCCGGCGGTTCGCCCGGTCAGGCCTGGGACCGCGTCCTGAAAGACTGCGAGATCTTCAGCAACCTGCAGAAGTTCGCCGACGCCGGCGTTCAGGCGACCTACCACCAGTGCGACGTCACAGACCGCGATGCGGTCGACGCCGTGCTGCAAGAGATTCGCAAAACCGACGGTCCGATCACCGGGCTGATGCATGGCGCCGGCTTGATCGAACCGGGGCGCTTCGATCACAAGCGTCGTCCGTTTGTCGAAAAGCTGATTCGGGCCAAGTTTGATGGCCTGATGCATCTGTTCGCGTTGACCAAGCACGACCCGCTGACCCACTGCATTGGCTTTGGTTCGATCAGCGGCCGCTTTGGCGGTAACGGGCTAAGCGACTACGCGGCCGGCAACGACTCGATGTCGAAAGCGCTCGACTGGTTCCGCGCGGCTCGACCCGACTGCACCACGCTGTGCATTCACTGGGAGTCGTGGGAAGGCGCAGGCATCGCCACCCTTTCGCGTTTTGCGTGGGGCCCGCGTTCGGTCATGAAGATGAAGTACATGCTGCCGGAAGAAGGCGTTCGCCGGTTGGAAGAAGAGTTGGCCGGCGGTGGCTACAAAGCGGAAACGCTTTACACCTTTGGCGACTTCTATCCGATGTTCTACCCGAACGAACAGTTCCCGCTCGGCGAGTTCCAACCGCGGAGCGGCGAAGCGGTTGATGGTTCGTTTCCGCTGGTTACCGCTTCGCGTACCGAAGAGGGAGAGCTGGTGGGCGACGTGCCGCTCGATCCAGTCAACGACCCGTTCCTGGCGCTCCACCGCTTGCGAGGCAAACCGCTGATGCCGGTTGTCGTCACCTTGGAAGCGCTGCGAGAAGCGGCCGAGTTGGCCTCTGGTAAAAAAACGGTCGCCTTCTGCGATGTCGACATGATGGACGGATTGGCGTTCCACACCGACAACGCCACAACCGCCCAGGCGCGAGCCAAAATGGTTGGCGATACGTTGGCCGAATGCCGCTGGACTTGCGACTTCCGTAACCGCAGCGGTGGTTTGATTCAAAAAGATCGCCTCTACCTGCAGGCGAAGATCGAAGTGGCCGATGAGCCTGCGGCGCTAACCGCCGAACTGCCGGCGTTCCCCAGCGATTGGAGCGCCGTCACCTATCCGGAAGACGCGGCGATTTATCACGGTACTCCGTTCCGTTGCCTCAAAGCGCTCAGCTGCGATGCCGATGGGGGGTGGGGGCACATTGTTGCCGAGCCCCTGGCCGATTTGACGAAGCCGGAACGGGTCGAAGGGTGGCGGGTCCCCTCCTGCATCCTCGATTCGGCGTTGTACGCCTGCGGTTGCCAGTTGTACATGCACAGCGAAGGCGCGGTATCCCTGCCGCGGAAGATCGAACGTCTGGAGTTGGGACGGATGCCCAGCGACGGAGAAAACTGCTACGTTCACTTCGTTTGTCGCGAAGTCGCCGAGAAATCGGCGCTGTACGACTTGACGTTGGTGGGCGAAAACGGCGAAGTGATCCTGAAGGCCTACGGCTATCAGAAGGTCATTCTCGGCCGGGGAGGCGTTGCATGATGAATGCCCTTGCGCGGCTGGTGCGCTATGTCGCCGATGCGGGCCAACTCCCCATTTCCTATTCCGCCGCGTGGTTGAGCGAGGCGGAACGCGCTGAACTTGATTTCTTCACGCATGCGGACCGCCGTCGCCAGTGGTTGAGCGGTCGGTGGATCGCCAAGCGATTGGTCACCCGTTCGAGCGATGCTGGCCAGCTGAGACGCGTCGAGATCTTGTCGCGTTCGGCGGATGGCCTTGGCAAATCGCCAAAGGTCTTGGTGGATGGACAAATGGCCTCGATCCGCATCTCGCTGTCGCATGCCGGCGGCGCGGTACTGGTCGGGATGACGACCGATGCGACGTCGATTGGCGTCGATTTGGCTTGGGACGTTCCGCAAGATAGGCAGTTCTCGGCCGCTTGGTTTACCGAGCGGGAACAAGCCTGGCTTGCCGAACGCCCCGAGTCGGCGTCGCTGTTGTGGGGACTGAAAGAGGCGATTTTCAAGTCGCAGGGAAGCGGTCAGGCCTGGAACCCCCGTGGCGTTGAAATCGAATCGTATTGCGACCATCAAGTCCGCTGCACGCTGTTCGGCCGCCAGCTCGCTCCACTCGCGGTGTGGGCGCGCCATTCGCACCGAGGCGCCGCCACCGCCGTCTGGCAATCCGCCGCTGGTGACACTCCCGCCTATCCCCAGCAGGAGCTTTCATCATGTTTGTGAGCAAGGAACATCATCCGCAGGTTCTGCCGCGGCAGGCCTATTTCGATCAAACCATCTTCGACAATGAGATGGAAACCATCATGATGCCCGCGTGGCATGCCGTCGCCCTGATGCACGAACTGCCGAAAGACGGTTCGTTCCTGACGATGGACATCTTCGATCGCCCAATCATCTTGTGGCGGAAGGGAGATGAGGTTTGCGGCTTTTTGAACGTCTGTTCGCACCGCTACGCCAAGCTGACCTGCAAGGGGTGCGGGGTCGCTGAGCGATTGCACTGCCAGTATCACGGCTGGGAGTTTGATGAAACCGGCAATGTCCGCAAGATTCCAGATGCGAAGACATTCAAGCCCCTGCAAAAAGGGATGCTTGGCCTTAAAAAATTCCGCGTGGAGCGCTGCGGGGAGTTGGTCTTTTTGAATCTGACCGACGAAGGCCCGAGCCTGCGAGAGTTTCTGGGCGATAAGTTCGAGATGTACGAGAGTTGGTTTACGCCGGAGATGCATACGGCGATCGTCATGACCCGCACAATCGACGCCAACTGGAAGTGCCTGGTCGAGAACGCGCTAGAGAGCTACCACACCACGACGGTGCATCCGCAGACGTTCGGCCAGTTTCCGGATGAAAAAGATATCCAGCACACGATGCAAGAACATTGGACGTCGATGTTCGTTGATTACAGTGAAGAACGATCGGTGCGGGCGACGCTCGACATGATTGGTCACCTCGCGGTTGGCCGTCCGCGGGACGGATCGTACGAACATATCCTGCACTACCCCAACGTGATGATGGCGCGACTGTCGCTCTATCGATGGGTCGAGTGCGTAATCCCGGTTTCGCCCGGTCGATCATTGTCGGTGGTTCGCCTGATGTGCCATATCGGCCAGAAGGGGCAACTGCGACGGTTATGGAACCGGTTTTTCGTGACCAAATGGGCGCGAGACTTTTTGACCAAGGTCGGCTCGGAAGATGCCCGGGTGTTGGTGCAGATTCAGAAAGGGATTGCCGCTCCTGATGAACCGATGGGCGGATTGATCTCGACGCGTGAAGAACGCATTTTCCATTTTCAGAAATACGTCGAGAAAGCGAGCGGATTGGCTGGCTTTTGCGACGAAAGCGATGTACTTCCAATTCGATTTTCAGGAAACGCAACATGATTAACCTCTCCGGACGTATCGCTTTGGTTACCGGAAGTTCGCGCGGCATGGGGCGAGCTTGCGCATTGCGACTGGCCGAAGCAGGCTCCGACGTGATCGTGAACTACGTCACGTCGCGCACCGCCGCGATGGAAACGGCCAAAGAGATTCGGGCGATGGGGCGCCGCTCCTTCGTCGTCAAAGCCGACGTCAGCCAAAAAGACGACGTCGAATCGATGATGGAATATATCAGCGAACACATCCAGCAGCTTGACATCATCGTCAGCAACGCGGCGACCGGCGGCTTTCGTCCGTTGATGGCCGCTAACGAAAAGCACTTTGAAAACACCTACCACACCAACGTGTTGGCGTTGCTCTACCTGGTGCAAGCTGCTTTGCCCCTGCTGGTCAAGAGCCAAGGCCGCGCCAAGGTGATCGGCATCAGCAGCCATGGCTCGGACATGGCTTTGCCGTGGTATGGTTTGATCGGTAGCTCGAAGGCGGCCCTGGAAAGCCTGGCTCGTCACCTGACGCTGGAAGTCGGCGACAAGGGCGTTAACGTCAACGTCGTCAAGTCGGGCCTTGTCGAAACTGACTCGACCAAGCGACTGCCGGGCGCCGGCGAGATGTTCGATCATCGCAAAGACAAGACGATGATGGGCGATCGGATGCTGTCGGTCGAAGACATCGCGGATGCGGTCCTGTTTTTGGCCTCGCCGCTGTCGGATCTCGTGCAAGGCGAAACGCTGGTCGTCGATGGCGGCGCCGCGGTTCACGTTTAGTCGATTGCTTGGAGACTTAGGGCTAGTTTTCTTAACATGAAGTATCACCTGTTAACTGGCGCCACGGGCTTGCTCGGCCGCTATTTGATTCGCGATTTGACCCTGGCGGATATTCCGCTGGCGGTCGTAGTGCGCGGCTCGCGCTTTGAGTCGGCCGCCCAGCGAATTGAAACGGCCATGGCCTATTGGGAGACGGAACTGGGACGCGCACTCGTCCGCCCCGTCGTCCTGGAAGGCGACATTGCCAAACCCGGCCTAGGCATGTCGCAAGCTGATCAGGCCTGGGTGGCGCAAAACTGCGAAGCGGTCGTGCACTCGGCGGCGTCGCTTACCTTTTACGCCGACGAAGAAGATGGCGAACCGTGGCGGAGCAACATCCAGGGGACGCGCAACGTCCTGGGACTGTGCCGCGATGCCGGGATTCGCCAACTGCATCACGTTTCGACCGCCTACGTCTGCGGCCGTCGCCGCGATGTGATTCGTGAAGAAGAAGTCGACGTCGGTCAAGAGCCGAGCAACGACTACGAATCGAGCAAGTTGACGGCCGAGAAAGAAGTTCGCGCCGCTGATTTCCTCGACGTGCTCACGATGCATCGTCCTTCGATCATCGTCGGCGACGCCGAAACCGGATTCACCGTCTCGTACCACGGGTTCTATACGCCGCTGCGACTGGTTCACGCCTTGGTGACCTCGCTGCCGTGGGACCTGTTCGTGCAGTGCGACCTGCTGGGCGCGCTTAAACTGGATGGCTCGGAACGGAAGAACCTGGTTCCGGTCGATTGGGTTTCGGCGGCAATGACCGAAGTCATTCGGAAACCGGAATTGCACGGTCAAACCTACCACTTTACCAACCCGAATCCGGCGACGGTGGCCGATATGCTGGGGTCGCTCGCTTCGATGGTGATGGCTTTGGCCAAGCCGGGTAAAGAGGCGTCCGAAGCGGCGAAGAACATTTCGATCGACGACGTCGCCGCGAATTTTCGCGAACAGATGTGGGTCTACCAGTCGTATTGGAGCGATGACCCGTCGTTCGATTCGACCCATACCGAGCAGGCGCTTCCTTACCTGCCCTGCCCTCCGGTCGACGACGCGATGATGGATCGCCTGGTCGCGTTCGCCTTAGAGAAGAACTTCGGCTGGCCCCGCGAGGCTTCGGCAAAAATTAAATATCCGGTCGCCCAAGATTTGGAACCTTGGCTCGACAGCGCCAAGCGGCTAGAAGGCGACTCCGCGGATCGACGGTACGTTAGTCTGCAGATCTGCGGCAGCGGCGGCGGCCAGTGGCACATGATCGTTGATCATGGTCGCGTGGTTGGCGTTGGGGCCGGTCTGCAAGACGGCGACAGCCCGACCTGCTATTTGAACAGCGATACTTTTACGCGACTGACGCGTGGAGAACTCTCCTGGGAATCGGCTTTGCAGTCAGGTCGTCTCGTGACGACAGGAAATGCGGCAAGTTCCGATCAGCTCGCTCGTTGTTTTCACGATCTTGCCTCTTTGACCTGCTCCGACACCACTAACAACTGCGCCAACTGAAAGACACACAGCAATGAACGGGGGTAACGCCATGACGGGAATGATTTCCAAAACGGATTCGAGCGGAGCGGCGATAAGTGCGAAAACGCTGGAACGCGGCCGAAAAAGCATCGCCGGCGGCGATAGCAGCACGATGCGGGTTCTGCCGTATCACATTCCGCTGGTCGCCGACCGCGGCGAAGGCTGCCGCCTTTGGGACGTCGACGGCAACGAATACATCGACTTGAACATGGCGTACGGGCCGCTGCTGTTGGGCCATCGTCCCAAGCAAGTCATCGAAGCGGTGTATCGTCAGATCTCGGAACAAGGGAGCCAGCTTGGCTTTCCGACCGAAGTGACGATTCGCGTCGCCGAGAAGCTGAAGATGCTGTTCCCCAGCATTGAACTTCTCCGATTCGCCAACTCGGGCACCGAAGCGTGCGCCTCGGCGATTCGCCTGGCTCGCACCTACACCGGTCGCCGCAAGCTGATCATGTTTGAAGGTCACTACCACGGCTGGAGCGAAGCGGTCTTCACCAAGTACCACGCTCCGCTCGACATGCTGCCGGAATGTGGGTACGGCCCGGCCATCCCGGGCACCAGCGGCATGACCGACGCCCTGGACGACGTGATCACGGTTCAGTGGAACGATCTCGACGCCCTGGAACGTTGCTTGGGAGAGCATGGCGCCGACGCCGCGGCGGTCATCATGGAGCCGATCTCGGGTAACGCCGGTTTGATCATGCCCCGTGAAGGCTACTTGCAGTCGGTTCGCGAGATGATCCATGACCGCGGCGGTTTGTTGATTTTTGACGAAGTGATCACCGGTATGCGAGTTTCGCCGGGCGGCGCCCAAGAGCACTACATGGTCTCGCCCGACATCTCGGTCGTCTCGAAGGCGATGGGTGGCGGTTACCCGGTTGGTTCGTTCGGCGCCTCGGCCGAAATCATGAGCTGCATCACCGATGGCCCGCTGTTCCACGGCGGCGTGTTCTCGGGCAATGCGATCGTGATGTCGGCGGCGGAAGCGGTTCTCGATACGGTCCTGGCCGACAAAGAGAACATCTACGCTCACCTGCACGCCGTTGCCGATCAATTGGCCGGCGGCATCAGAGAGATCTACACGCGGCTCAACATTCCGGCCCACGTCAATCACCTTGGCCCGTTGCTGGCCGGTCTGATTACGAAGGAAGAGGTCGAAGGGCTGTACAACTATCGCGACGTTCGCCGTCACTGCGACTTCGAGCGTTACATTCAGTTCCAGCACCACATGCAGCGTGCCGGCGTTTACTTTCATCCGAATGAATTTGAACCGATGTTCCTGTCCACCGCGCACACGTCGGCCGACATCGACGAAGTGCTGGAAAAATGGGAAGATGGAGCCCGCCAGTGTCTGGTCCGGTAATTTCCGATTCGATTTGGAGCGCCTCGCCCATCCTGGATGCTGTCGAGAACTATCGCGGCAGCATCGTTGACCTGGATGCGGGGCGCGTCATTTCGGCGGAGGAGTTCGCCCGCGCTCGAGAAGCGATCATGCGCACGTTTCGCCAGCAGGGCTTAGCTGCTGGCGATCGCGTTTTGGTAACGATCGGAAATGGCCCGCTGTTTCCGGCGGTGCTGGCGGCGCTGCTCACGTGCGAAGCCTCGCCGCTGCTAGTGCATGTCATGACGCCGTCAGCCGAACTGGCCCGCTACTCAAAGCGGTTTGGCGTGAAATGGCTGGTTGGTTTTGGCGGCGATACGCAAGTCGCGTCGGTCTTGAAGTCGGCGGCGCAGCTCGAGCCGCTCGCCGGTTGGAATTTGCTGTGGGGCGCCTTTCCCGAGCCAAGCGTCGTCCCCGGCCCCGAACTGAAAGGCGTGCCGCTTCATCCGACTTCCGGTTCGACCGGTTTGCCGAAGATCGCGCTACGGCCTGGCTTTGCGGCGATGGAAGAAGCGCGGCACTACGCAGAGACGATGGCGATTTGCGAAGACGACTGTCTGTTCGCCATTCCGCCGATGAGCCACGCTTACGGCTATGGCCTGACGGTGATGACGCCGCTTCTCTCGGGCGCCAGCGTCGTGACGACCGCCAACTTCAGCATCAAGAAGTTGGGAGAAGTCTTGCGCGACTATCCGGTGACGGTCTTGCCGATGGTACCGGCGCATATCGACATGCTTCTGTTTGGCGGTGCGATCGACTTTGGTCGGCTCCGTTGGCTATTGACGGCGGGCTCGATGATGCCGCGTCGTTCGGCGGTGCAGTTCCGCAAGAAGACGGGCGTCACCGTTTGTCCTCTCTACGGCACAACCGAAACTGGCGGCATTTCCGTCGCCACGACCGCCGATGGCGAAGATGTCGATGGCCGCGTCGGTCCGCCGATGAACGGAGTGAAGGTCTGCGTGCGACCTCCGGCAGATGCCGAAGCGCAAGGTCTGGAATCGGGCGTCGGCAAAGTCCACATCCAAAACAGCTCGATGATGGCCGGCTACCTGGATGACCAAGGCGCCATATTGCATCCGTGGGATGCCGACGGATGGTTCGAAACCGGCGACCTGGGCAAAATCGCATCGGACGGCGTGATTCATCTGCGCGGTCGAACCGGCGAGATGATCAATGTCCTGGGGTTGAAGGTCGTGCCGTGCGAGGTTGAAGAAACGATCGCCGCAATGCCGGGCGTTCGTGAGGTAAAAGTATACGGAAGTCGCCTGGCGTCGCAGGCCGAGATCGTCAAAGCGGCGATCGCCGTCGACCCCGGAGTTGATGAACTGTCGATTCGGGCTTACTGCGAAGAGCATCTGGTCTACTACAAGCGTCCGCAGGCGATCGCCCTGGTCGACGCGTTGCCTCGTTCGCCGGCCGGCAAGATCGTTCGCGATCAACTTCCTTAGTCCTTCCGCCCTGCTGTAGGGAGATCGCCGATGTCGCAAGTCGCAGACGTTCCCAAATCGGACTACGCCGCCGCGATAAGCAAGGTCTTTCCTCTGCCGCTGTCGCCGGTAGAGAAGTTCATGTTCGCCGATACGCGTCCGCAGTATCCGATGATTTGCGACGCCGAGGCCCGCTTTCAAGGCACGGTAGAACGTGGCCCGTTTGAGGAAGGGCTGAACTTTGCGCTAGAGCGAGCGCCGATGTTTCGCAGCGTCATCGAGAACGACAAGAAGCGGGGCCTAGTTTGGCAACTGTGCGATCGTCGGCCCGAAGTCGATTGGGGCGAATATGGCGAGCCGTACATCGACGGTTACGATCAGGTGATCGATCTGACCAAAGATGTCGGCCTGCGCGTTTTTGTCCGTAGCGGCAGTGACCGATCGACGGTGATGTTTCACTTTCATCATGCCTGTGCCGATGGTGTGGGAAGCTTTGCTTTCATTGAAGACTTCTTGACGGGGTACAACAACGCGACTCCCGGAGCCAAGCCGGCGACGCCGCGCAAGTTGGAGCCCGAGCGTCTGCTGGATCGCTGCAACTCGGCGCTGGAGAATCCGAGCGTCTGGAAGGGACTTTGCGACGTCGGCAGCGGCATCGCTTCGGCGTTTCGCTTCTTCGCCGATCGGCCGTTGCCGCTCACCAGCGGTCTGCCGCTAGCGGAGCCAGGCGCCGAGCGCAAGCAACGCGGTCCGGTTTCGGTTGCGCTCTCCAACGAAACGACCGTGGCGCTACGACGATTTTCGACCGAAACGAAGGTGACGCTCAACGACTTGCTCCTGCGCGACTTGTTCTTAGCGCTCAATGAGCAGATCGAAACGCAAGGATTTCCGATCAAACGTCGTCAATTGCGGGTACTCATGCCGCAAAACCTACGTGGTCGCGGCGACAAGGCGATGCCGACGACCAACGACATTGGTTTCGCGTTTTTGACGCGGCGCGGCGACTTCTGTCAGAAACCAGACGAGTTGCTGAAGTCGCTGGCTTGGGAGACGAACGCCATTCGCGGTGATCGCTTGTCGCGGTATTTCATTGGCGGGCTAGCCGGTATCCAGGCGGTCGGCGCTCATCCGTGGATCGTCAATGGTCGTTTCTGTTTCGCGACGGCGGTGCTGACCAACTTGGGCAATTCATGGCGGCGATTCGCCACCAAGCTACCAGTGGCCAACGGCGGTCTGGTCGCGGGCAATCTGGTGTACGATTCGTTGATTGGCATGCCGCCGGTTCGACCCCGCACGGCCGCCGCCTTCAGCGTTACGACCACCGCCGAGCAGATAATTTTGTCGCTAAAACAGGACCAATTTCAATTTACCCGACAAGAATCGACTGACGCATTGAACTCCTTTGCAAGCAAGGTGGCTGAAACGGTCGAACTGGCTCGATAGGCGCAAAGAAGTTCACTGTCGTTTGTGCACGATGTGTGGCTATGCTAGATTGAACGTACGGATGCCGTTCCCACCTAGAAAAAGCCCACCTCATGAATCTCAATTTGGCGTTGAAGGTCTTGTGTTGCGCGCTCTCCATCTGCGGCGCACAGGCGATCAGCGAGGCGAGTATCGAAGCTGCCGAACCTGCGGCGAAGATCGATTTTGCTCATCAGATCGTGCCGATTTTGCGCAAGCATTGCACCGCGTGCCACTCTGGCGCCAAGGCCGAGGGAGGTTTTTCGATCAACGATCGCAAGGCGTTTCTCGATAACGCCATGGCGATCCCTGGCGATGTCGAAGGCTCTTATTTCCTCGATCTGATCCAGTCGGACGATCCCGACATGCAAATGCCGCCCAAGGATCGCCCGCGTCTTTCCCCAGACGAAGTCGCCCTGCTCCAGCGCTGGGTAACGTCGGACATGCCTTGGGAACCGGGGTTTACCTTTGGGGATAAGTTCTACGAGCCGCCGCTATTGCCGCGTCGTCCCGAACTTCCTCCGGTTGTTGACGGTCGTGAGAATCCGATCGATCGGATCATCGACGCTTATCTCGCCGATCAGCAAATCGCCCGTCCAGGCCCGATCACAGACGAGCAGTTTCTGCGGCGCGTCACGCTCGACCTGGTCGGCTTGCCTCCGACCGTTGACCAGCTGCAGGCCTTCCTGGCCGACGACTCGCCGCAAAAGCGAGAGGACGTGATCGACGCGCTGTTGGCTCGCGACATCGACTACGCTGATCATTGGCTCAGTTTTTGGAATGATCTGCTGCGGAATGACTACGACGGTACCGGCTTTATCACCGGCGGCCGTTCGCAGATCACCACTTGGTTGTACGACGCCCTGCGGCAGAACAAACCGTACGATCAGCTGACCCGCGAGCTGATCGCTCCGCCGACGTCGGCCAGTCGCGGATTTATCGATGGCATCAAATGGCGGGGCGAAGTTAGCGCCGGGCAAACGACCGCGATTCAGTTTTCGCAAAACGTTTCGCAGTCGCTGTTGGGCATCAACATGAAGTGCGCCTCGTGCCACAACAGTTTTGTCGACAACTGGAAGCTTGCCGACGCGTATGGGTTGGCGGCCGTCTACGCCGACAAACCGATCGAACTGCACCGCTGCGACAAGCCGACTGGCGAGATCGCCAAAGCGGCCTGGTTGTTTCCCGAACTGGGGACCATTGATCCCGAAGCGGCTCAGCCCGAACGCTTGAAGCAATTGGCGGCGCTGATGACGGCGCCAGAAAATGGGCGATTCTCCCGCACGATCGCCAATCGACTCTGGCAACGACTGATGGGCCGCGGCGTGGTCCATCCGCTCGACTCGATGCAGTCGCGGCCTTGGAACGAAGACTTGCTCGACCAGCTGGCGGTTTCGCTGACCGATGAAGGCTATGACTTAAAGCAACTGATGCGTCTGATCGCCACCAGCCGAGCGTATCAATCGCAGACCGAAGTGCTGGCGGATGGCTCCAGCGATGGAGAATACGTCTATCGCGGTCCGCAGGCCAAACGGCTGACGGCGGAGCAATTTGTCGACTCGGTCTGGCGACTTTCCGGCGCTGCGCCTCGCATCGCCGACGCGAAGGTGGATCGAGTTAAGGGCGACGCCGGCAAGGCGACCGAAGTGAAGCTGATTGCGAACTGGATATGGAGCAGTTCTGCCGCCGGCGGCAAGTCGCCGCCAGCCGGCGAGACCATCGCTTTGGTCAAAACGATCGAGCTTGACGACCAGCCAACATCGGCGATCGCGGCGATCACCTGCGATAACGAGTTCCAGCTCTGGATCAATCGCCAGGAAGTGGCGTCGAGCGGCGATTGGACCGAGGTGCAGTCGGTTGAGCTGAATCCCTATCTGAGAAAAGGGGCGAATGAGCTGGTGGTGATCGGCAAGAATGCCGGCAGCGGACCCAACCCGGCGGGACTCTACTTCCAGGCCAAGATCGATCTTCCCGGTGAGAAATCGACGACAATCGCCTCGGACGCGACATGGACTTGGACCGCGGCGCCCAAGTCGAACGTTCTCAAGAAGCAGCCGCTCGCCGAATGGGCCGAAGCGGCCCAGCCGGTTGTTGTGGCGCCGGCGCTCGACGCGTGGACGAGCGGCGTTGAGAATGGCGCCATGGCGGCGCTCGCGGGCGAAACCCCTATGGTGCGGGCCGCGCTGGTGAAGGGGGACTTCCTGATGCGATCGCTTGGCAGACCGAATCGCGATCAGGTCGTTTCGACCCGGCCCAACGAGCTGACCACGCTCGAGGCGATCAGTCTGGCCAATGGGCCCGAGCTGGACAACGCGCTCGCGCAGGCAGCGCAGCAACTCTTGAAACGCGACTGGGCGAACTCGGCCGAGCTGGTCGATCATGTCTACATGTCGCTTCTGTCTCGACACGCGTCGCAGCAGGAGCAAACGATTTTGGCCGAGGCGATCGGCGAGCAACCTGACCCGCAGAGCGTACAGGACATGCTTTGGACGGTGTTGATGCTTCCCGAATTTATGATCATTCGTTAACTGGCGAGCGAGAACCATGGCTGAGAAACGAGACGAAACGATGGGACAGGATCGCCGGGCCATTCGCCGCGACTTTTTGAAGAAGCTGGCGGCCGCTAGCGCCGCCGCCTGGATGACGGGCGCACCGCAGATGGTTTCGGCGTCGGAGGAGCATGCGGTCGAGCAACCGCCGGCGAAAGCGGACGCCTGCATCTTGCTATGGTTGGCCGGAGGCATGGCGGCGCCGGAGACGTTCGACCCCAAACGGTATACGCCGTACGAAACGGGGATGTCGGTCGACAGCATGCTCAGCACATTCCCGGCGATCGACACCAGCGTCGATGGTCTGCAGATTTGTGCCGGACTTGAGAATATCGCCCAAGTGATGGACCGCGGAACGCTGATCCGCTCGGCGGTACAGCCCGACCTGGGCAGCATCTTGCACTCGCGGCATCAATATCATTGGCACACCGGTTACGTTCCGCCGCAAACGGTCGCCTGTCCGCATATTGGCGCCTGGATGGCGAAAGTGTTGGGACCGAATAACCCGGTGATGCCCCCCTTCGTCAACATCGGTCAGCGGCTGGAAGGCGTGGGAGAAAAGGAAGAGCTGAAGGCGTTTACGACCGCCGGGTTCTTCGGCAGTGAGTTCGGTCCAATGAACTTGCCCTTCCCCGAGGAAGCCGCCGCTGCGGTTCGTCCGCCCAAAGGGATGAACGCCAATCGTTTCGCTGATCGCAATAAGCTGTTCCGCAAGTTGGTCGATCAAACTCCGCAGCGCGACTACATGAGCGACTACCAACAAGAGTCGATGTTGCGATCGCTCGACAACGCCTATCGCTTGCTTAGCTCGAAAGATCGCAGCGCGTTTGACTTGTCGCTCGAACCGAAAGAATCGTACGCCAAGTACGATACCAGCCGCTTTGGCCGCGGCTGTTTGCTGGCGCGGCGCTTGGTTGAAGCGGGCGCCCGGTTTGTCGAAGTAACGACGGAGTACGTTCCGTTTCTGCATTGGGACACCCACGCCAATGGTCACGATACCGTTGCCCGCATGCATACGGAGATCGATCGGCCAATCGCCCAATTGGTGCTCGATCTGGAAGAGCGAGGATTGCTCGATCGCACGCTGGTGATCGTCGCGTCCGAATTCAGCCGCGACGCGATCGTCGAAGGAAAGCCGGGTTCTATTGCCAACGATCAGGCGACCTTCAAGGTCGACAAAGTAACCGAATCGAAGCACTACGGGCTGCATCGCCACTTCACCGGCGGCACCAGCGTGGCGATGTTCGGCGGGGGCGTGAAGAAAGGTTTCGTCTATGGCGAAACGGCGGATGAACGTCCGCTGATCGCGACCAAGAATCCGGTCAGCGTAATGGACATGCACGCCACGATCATGGCCGCGATGGGGATCAGCCCGCGTACCGGATTCACGATCGAAGAACGCCCCTTCTATGTGACGCAGGATGGCAAAGGAAAAGCGGTGACCGAGCTATTCGTCTAACAGGCCGTTGATTTTCTCAACGGGCTGCTGGATCGCACGGATGCGATCCCAAAATAACGACGTAAGTCGTTATTTTGCGAGCCGCGAAGAGCTATGCTCTGAGCCTGGCGAGGTTGAAAAATGCCACGATGGCATTTTTCAACAGGCAACTAAAGTCGATTGCTCTATGACGATGTCGAAATGGGCGCCAGGTGCGACCATTGGAAGAAGCCGATTTCCTCGAGATGCGAACGCAACTGCTCAATGGCTTCCGGCATTAACGAACGAATCGGCAGCCGGCTTGGGCCACAGTCTTGCCCGATCATCGCCATGATCGCCTTTTGGGCGGCCCGCGGACCAAACGGCACGAACGCTCGCACCAATTGCTGCGAGCGCGATTGCCACAGTCGGGCTTCGTCCGTCTGGTCTTGCTCGAAGGCTTGCATCAAATGGTGATAGACGGCCGGTGCAAAGTTGTAGGTGCTGCCGACCGCGGAGGTTCCACCGGCGGTTAGGCCGGAGAGTAGCATCTCATCCAGGCCCCACAGCACCTCGTACTCATCTCCCGCCGATTCGATGCAGGCCTGGTAGTCTTGCACTGCCGGGGAGGTGAACTTGATGCCGCGGAGCGTGGCGATTCGTTGCTTGGCCGCTTCGAGAAACGCGAGCGGCGAATGTGCCAATCCGGTCGCCCCAGGAATGTGATAGTAGTAGAACGGCAAGTTCGGCGCGGCGCTGGCGATTTGCGCCATCGAGTCGACCAGCGACTCGACCGTGTCTGGTTTGAAATAGACGGGACTGACGGCCGAGACCGCGTCGGCGCCAATCTGTTGGGCGTGGGCCGCTAGATCGGCGGCGGCGGCCAAACTCTCGCAGCCCACTTGGACGATCACGGGGATTCGTCCCTGCGTGGCGGCGACGAATGCTGCGGCGACCTGCTTCCGCTGGTCTGTGGTCAGCGAAACGCCTTCTCCCGTACTCCCCAAGACGTACAGCCCGCGAATCTGCTGTTCGATCAGATAGTCGACCATCGGCGGGATGCGCGCGATATTGATGGCGCCATCGTGCTGAAATGGAGTAAACGTCGCCGCGACGAGACCAGTTAATCGACCGTAGTTCGGTTGAATCACGTGCTCGAACCCCGTTTCATATTCGAGACAAAAGGAAGGGAAGCGGCGGCGAGCTACTTAGGACCGTCCGCTTGTGCAGTGAGCCAATCGAGATCGAAGCGCGCGAAGACCACTTCTTTGTAACCATTCCGCTCGTAGAGGCAACCAATTTCGCCGTTGGGCAGAACCGTCAGCGACGAGTAGGCGCTGCTGCCGTCAAACAGGCGACGGGCAACTGGCCAAGTTTTGCAGTCGTCAAAACTGGCGCGGACCGTCATCGCCGATCGTCCCTTGGGGTTGGCCGGATTGGAGAACAGGACGACGCCCGGCTGATCGCCGACAGGCCAGCGATAGCGATGGACGCTTGCCTGGCAAATCGGTTCAATCAGCGCCGGGTCAAACTTCTGATCGGTCCAAGTCTGGCCGCCATCTTCACTGACGCACACCTGGCGGGCCGTCTGCTTGCGATCGTAATTTCGCATGTTCAGCAGCAGCTTGCCGCCGGTTAGTTCGACCACTTCGCATTCGTTGACCTTGTAGTTGGGCGCGGATCCGCCCAATTTCCACGTTTGACCATGATCGTCGGAGATAATGACGTGCGAACCGAATTTCAGCTTACCGCCGGTCAGCCATTTGTGATCGCACGGAATCACCAGGCGGCCGGCGTGTGGGCCATGTTCGATTTGGATGCCGCTGCCGGGGCCGGTAGCGTACCAGGTCCATTCTTTGTCTTTGACGTCGGTGGTGATCTCGGTCGGCTTAGTCCAGGTCTTACCATGGTCGTCAGACGAAGCGACGAAGACGCGACGGGAGTCTTTCCCAAAGCCGGCCTGAATTTTCCCTTCCGGCGTCTTGCCGGAGTTCCAGGTCAACAACAGCCAGATCTTGCCGGTCGATTGATCGACCACTGGGCAAGGATTGCCGCAGACGTTCTCTTTGTCGTCCCAGATAACCTCGATATCGCTCCAGGTAGCGCCATTGTCGTGCGAGCGGCGGAGCACCAGGTCGATGTCGCCGGTGTCATGCATGCTGTGTTTCCGCGCTTCGTTAAACGCCAGCAGCGTTCCGTCCTGCGCCGTGATGATGGAGGGAATGCGATAGGTGTCATAGCCATTTTGGCCCGATTGGTAGACAACCGTTTCCTGCAGCTCGCCAGCTTGGGCGACGCCGACTGTGACCATTGCCGAAAGGGCGAACAAAGCGGCGACGAATAAGCGTTTCATGGGGGGCCTCGTGCGGAAGCGGAAAGGGATACGGGGAAGGCAAAATGGCGGGAGCGCTGGCTGAGAAGCGGGGCGATCAAAAATCAGCGACGAAGATCGCCATTCTCATGATACTGTAGCAAGAATTGCTTAACATGCGCATGTTGCCGAAAAGTTTTGTCGATTTCACTACTTAATCGATTAAGATAGAGGAATTGATATCACCTGCCATCTTGCCAAGGCGCTCATGAATAGGAACACCACGACTCAGCGACAGCGCCTCCCCGGCAGCGGATCTCACGTGCTGCTCGCACTTGGCTGGTACTACTCCGAAATTCACCGGGGTGTGGCGCGGTTTGCGCGCGATCATCAGTGGCATGTGACCTTCGACTTCGATGATCCGGTTCCGCGTCATTGGGATGGAGACGGCGTCATCACGCTGCTGGGGGCGCGTCAGCAGCTTTGGCGGTCGTTGCAAGAGCTGGAGGTGCCGACGGTCGATCTCGCCGAGAGTCGCCCCGACATACGTCTGCCCCGCGTGACGATGGATAATGCGAAGATCGGCGCGATGGCGGCTCAGCATTTTCTTGATCGCGGATTCCGACATTTCGCGTACGTTCATCGATGGGAACTAGGGGTTAGCCAGCGCCGTGGTGACGCGTTCGCCGCAGAGCTCGCGAAATTTGATCTCGGCTGCCAGATTCTCTCATGGCAAAAGGAACAAGGAGACGCCGTCGATACGCGACAAGAGCGACATCGATGGATCGCGAAGCGGTTGGCCGAGTTGCCCCGTCCCCTCGCGGTGTTTGTAGCCCGCGATGTCGAAGCGATCGAGATGATCGAGGCGGCGATGGCGATCGGCGCGTCGATCCCCGATGAAGTCTCGATTCTCGGAGTCGACAACAACGAGACGATCTGCGACTGTCTGCAAACGCCGCTCTCGAGTATCGACAACAACCTGGAGCAGGTCGGCTACGAAGGCGCCGCCTTGTTGGCCCGCTTGATCGAGGGCCAGGCGCCGCCGACTGAAACGATCTACATTTCGCCGACCCGCGTCGTCGAACGGCATAGCACCGACAGTATGGCGGTTCCGCACCCCCAAGTCGCCGCCGCATTGCGCTACATGCAGGCCAACGCCCATCTGCCGATCAGCATGGTCGACGTCGTGCGTGAAGTCGCGATGAGTCGGAGCGGCTTGGAGAAGGCGTTTCGTGAGCATTTTGTGCGGGCTCCGATGGAGGAGCTGCGCCGCATTCGACTGTTGCGTGCGCAAAAGATGCTCCAGCAAACCAGCGAGAAAATCGTCAATGTCGCCCGGCAAACTGGCTTTGAAACCTCGCAGCAACTCTGTCGCGTTTTTCGTCAACATCTCGGCATGACGCCCAAAGAATTTCGCTCACAATCGACTGTTTAAATTCGCCCTGTCTGCGGTAAAAATAGTAGTAGTACGCCGCGCGTGACGGGAGACTTCCAATGATTGAATTTCGCTATCTGCAAACCGGCATTACCGCACTAGCCCGGGCACATAGAGCGGGAACCATGGCGGGGCATTTGGGCGCTGCCGTGGTCGCCGGCTATTTCTATGGCGAAGACCACGCCGAATTGCCCGAGGAAGTTTGCCAGGGAATCGAAGGAGAGCTGGAGCGGGTCATCGCCGGCGAAGAGGGAATCTGGTGGAACGTTGAGCAAGCCGGCATCAAGCCGGAGGACCTGTTTCAGCCGCTCGATCAACAAGCGGCGACGCCTGACGGTATTGATTCGATTGCTGACGCGTTGGCCGAAAACGTCGGCCAGCTTCGCCAGTCGGGACACAACATCATCTTCGCAGCGCTCGCGTTGCGAGCGCTACAGGATCATCCTGATTTTGCGACGCCGCAAACCATCGCCGGCATTCGGAAACTGACCGCCGGCTTTCAAAAGGCGCATCCGGGACGCGGCTACTATGGAAAGGAAAAAGGTTGGCTGCTGGGGCATCAAGTCAAACTGACCGACGACGCCAGGTTCGCTCCTTACAACTCGATTCAAGACATGGTCAACGTCTCGATCGATGAGCTGATTGCGACCGCCGCTGTTCGCAAACAGGGCTTCGGCGGGCTTTGGCATCTGGTCAATCATGCGGCCGCGATCACCGAAATCAATCGGTTCGGCTATCGGCAACTCGCCCAGAACGCCTTGCCGGCGCACCACTTTCATGTTGAATTGTGGCGGTCGCTGCCCGACGTTTCGGACGAACTGGGGAACGTGGAAAAGTCGCCGGAAGACCCACGCCAGCCCGCCTACTGGAACGGGATGCTCAAACGTGATCAAGCCCGCCTGACCCATCGCGTGAAGACGTTGTATGGCTATGGCACGCTCCGTCGTTGGATTGAGGATGAAGGCAAGCGGAATCAGGCGGATGAGGCGCTCCGCTATCTGATGGCCTGATTTTCGCCGCACAAGTCGCGGCGTGCCTCTTCTCATGGTCTAGCAGCCACCGTTTGCGCGGGAGACCGCCGCCGTAGCCAGTCAAGGATCCGCCCGAGCCGATGACCCGGTGGCATGGCACGACGATCGCAATCGGATTGGCGCCATTGGCCAAACCGACCGCCCGCGAAGCGCTGGGCTTGCCGATCCGCCGAGCCAGCTCGCCATAGCTGCAGGTCTCGCCAGGAGCGATCCCGCGCAGCGCTTTCCAAATCAGGCGTTGAAACTCGGTGCCGCCGGTCCGCGTTGGAAGCTTTTCGACGGCCGACAGATCGCCAGCAAAATAGGCGTGCAGCGCCTCGGAAATCAGGTGCGGCGTTTCTCCCGCGGTCAACTCGTAGGTTCCGTAATGCCGTGAGAGGAGTCTTCGCATGCGCGGCTCGTAATCGTGAAAGTCGAGCGATCGCAGCGTCCTGTCGGCGTCGGTGACGATGAACATCTCACCCAGAGGAGACGTTTGTCGGCTAAGTTGCAGTTGCATTGGGGACCTCCTGTGGGTGACTCGATTCCAAAGATGACGATTCGCTGGTCCACAGGTGCATGACGGCGTAGGCTCGCCACGGTCGCCAGTTCTCGGCCCATGCCAGCAGTCGTTTGGCGGTAGGGCGAACGCCGTCGACCGCCATCACCCGTTGCAAACCGACGTCGGCGGCGAGAAACGCGTCGCTGTCACGCAGCACCCGCATTGCGATATAGTGGGCCGTCCAGGGGCCGATGCCGCGTAGCTCGCACAATGCTTCGATTGCGTTCGCTCGCTGCCCGATCGTTTCTAACAGCTGCGGTTCGGCCGACAAACGCGTGGCGAGATCAACGATGGCGGCCGCTCTGGCCCGCGGCATTCCGAGCGACTCGATCGTTTGTTGGTCAAAACGTTCAGGCGGCGGAAAGCGATGCGTCAGACCGGCCGGACCTTCCCCCTCCAGCGGCACGCCCAGTTTCGAGACAAGTCGACTAGCCAGCGAGCGGGCGGCCTGGACGGTGATCTGTTGACCCAGGATCGCCCGCACGGCAATCTCAAAGCCGTCCCACGCGCCGGGAATACGTAGGCCCGGACGAGCCTCGATCAGCGGGGCAAGCCGCGGATCCTGCGACAACACGCCGCCGATCGCGCCAATGTCGGCGTTCAGATCAAACATGCGACGTATCCGGGCAATGATCTGCGGCAGACTCTTCAGCTGGGGAAAGCGGATCGTCACCTGTAGCGCCGCTTCATCCGGCGCGTCGGCGACGTGGAGCGTTCCGACAGCCCCGTCGAGCTCAATCGCGCGCGCGTAGCTGGCGCCCTCGACTTGCTCGACGCCTGTGATGGCGCGTTGCTCCAGAAATCGCAGGATGCTTGGCCAGTCGTAGGGCGGGCGATACGGAAGCGACAACGACAGCTGCGAACCGGGGCCCGCTGCCTGGCGATGTTGGCGCCGCAATTTCGCCGGCGGTCGATCGTATAGTTTCTGGAACGCTTCGTTGAAGCGGCGTAAGCTTTGAAATCCGGCCGCCAGGGCGACGTCGATCATCGACAGATTGGTCTGCTGAAGCAACTGGAGGGCGAGCAAGACCCGCCGCGTTTGGGCGACGGCGATTGGCGAGGCGCCCAACTCTTGTTGAAACAGGCGCCGCAGCTGACGCTCACCGATGCCGAGTCGCTCGGCCAGTGCGGCGACGTTTTCAACGTCGAGCGCCCCTTCCTCGATCCACCGCAGTCCTTGGGCGACGACCTGCGTGGCGCCCTCGTTCCAAAACTGGGGTGCCTTTTCCGGTCGACAGCGGAGACAGGGACGGTAGCCCGCTTCTTGCGCTGCGGCCGCTAAACTGGCGAACCAACAGTTCTCCCGCTTTGGCGGCACGGCTGGGCAAACCGGTCGACAATAGATCTGCGTCGTCCTCACACAGGTGAAGAAGCGGCCGTCGTGACGTTCGTCGCGGGCCAGCACAGCGCGGTAACAAGCTTCGGCGTTTAGTTCCATACGTTTAATATAGAGAGGGGGCGAAATGGCGTCTCGCGGTTTTCGGACATGATGGTCGATTAATTCGTCGCTAGGGCGGATCCAGCGGCGGCCTGTCTTGCGCAACGCCCCAGTTTTTTGGCGTAGTCCGCGACCGATTTCAGGAAAAAACGGAGCCGACAAAAGAACTATTGGCAATTTTCGATTCAACGAGATATCATGGCAGCCAATCGGAGACTTTATAAAATCTCTCCGGCGACATTTCCCACCTGACAACGACGCCTCGCTCGCCCCCGCCTGAGGCACATCCATCTGGAGACGACCTGATGCAGCCGCTTCGTAGTCTTACGTTGGCGATCACCGTCGCTGTTTCTCTTTGCTGCGGATCCACCGCGCTGGCCCAATTGCAAGTCGGCGCCGCGGCGATCGACGTCACGCCGCAGCAGTTTCCGGTGCTGATCAACGGCAGCTTCTACAGCCGCACCGGCGAACCGAAAAACATCTTCGCCCGCGCAATCGTGGTCAGCGACGGCAAGTCGCAACTCGCGATTGTGGTGACCGACAGCTGCATGTTGCCGAAAGACTTGATCGACAGCGCCAAGCAGCTTGCCGCAGAGCAGACCAAGATCCCGACCGATCATATTCTGATGTCGGCTACGCACACGCACAGCGCGCCCTCGTCGATGGGCGCCCTGGGAACTCCGGCCGATGAGTCTTATACCCCGTACCTGCGAATCAAACTGGCCGAAGCGGTGCTGGCCGCGCAGCAGAACCTGGCGCCTGCGAAGGTCGGCTACGGCACGGCTGACGCCAACGAGTTCACCGCGCTGCGGCGGTGGATTTTCGGCCCAGATCACATAGGGACCGATCCGTTTGGCAACAAGTCGATGCGGGCCCAAATGCACGCCGCCAAAAACAACATCAAGAACGTCACCGGCGAGTCGGGGCCCGAAGATCCGGAGCTGGCCCTTATCTCGTTCCAATCGCTCGACGGACGCCCGATCGCGATGTTGGCGAATTTCTCGATGCATTACTTTGGCGGCGGTGGAGCGGCCGACTATTTTGGCGACTATTGCCGCGCTCTGGAGGCGAAGTACGACCAGAAGAGCGAAGACAAACCGCCGTTCGTTGCGGTCATGTCCCACGGCTGCAGCGGCGACATCTGGCGGGTCGACTATCGCGCCGGCGCCAATCAAACGTATGACGGCTTTGTCGAAGGGATGGTCGACCGTACCGAGCAGGCGCTCGACGCAATTCAATACGAGAGTGACGCGACAATCGACATGGCCGAAATGCGGATGGAGCTGAAGTATCGCGTACCGACCAACGAACGTCTCACGTGGGCGAAGAACGTCATCGCCGAGATGGGGGACCGCAAGCTGCCGAAGACCCCGGCCGAAGTCTATGCCTGCGAACAGCCGATTCTGCACGAGCGGCAATCGACTGAAATCGTGTTGCAGGCCCTTCGCATTGGCGACATCGCCATCACCACGACCCCCAACGAAACGTATGCCCTGACCGGCTTGAAGCTGAAAGCCCGCAGTCCGCTCGAGAAAACGTTCGTCATCGAACTTGCCAACGGCGGCGACGGGTATATTCCCCCGCCGGAGCAACATGTGCTGGGTGGCTACAACACCTGGGCCGCGCGTTCGGCCGGTCTGGAAGTGACGGCCGAGCCGAAGATCGTCGCAGCCGACTTGAATCTGCTCGAAAAAGTGACCGGCAAGCCGCGCCGTGAAGCGACCGCGCCTGCCTGTGCGATGGCCGACGCAATCGCCAAGCTGAACCCGGTTCGCTACTATCGGCTGGACGAAATGGAAGGCCCCACGGTCACCGACGCTTCCTCCAGCTATCGCGATGCGACGTACGAAGATGGCGTCGTCTTCTATCTGGCCGGCGCCGACGCCCCAGCCTTCTCGACCGCCGACACGATCAATCGGGCCGCTCACTTTGCCGGCGGGCGGATCGTGACGCGGACTCCAGAACTGAAAGGCGACTACACCGTCAGCCTTTGGTGCTGGAACGGGCTCGATCTCGACGCTCGCCCCATCGCCGGTTGGATGTTCTCGCGCGACTATGTCGATAGCGTCACGCCGGAAGGGATCCAGTTGGGGCTGGCAGGCAAGGGAGACAACGCCGGCCGCGTCGTGTTGCAACTGGGAGACAAGCCCGAGTCGCAGGTCTTCGGCAAGACGCCGCTGGAGCGTTGGATCTGGCACAACGTGACGCTCGTCAAAACGGGCGACCAGGCGAAAGTCTATGTCGACGGCGCCTTGGAGCTGGCCGCCGACGCCAAATCGGTCGGCTCGTTCGATCACACGTTCTTCGGCGGCCGCAGCGACAATCAATCGAACTGGGAAGGCCGTTTGGATGAAGTCTCGGTCTACGATCGAGCCCTTACCGACGCCGAGGTTGCAACGCTTGCGGCCGAAGGAACTGGCGAAGGCGGCAGCGTCGCTCAGACGCCGCAGCTGAGCGAAGAGGACAAGACCAAGGGAGGCCGCCATTGGGTCGACGAAAAGACGCCGGCGCCCAAGTCGCCTGCCGAAGAGTTGGCTTGCCTGCAGATCGAGCCAGGCTACAAGATCGAATTGGTCGCCGCCGAACCCCTGGTGATGGATCCGGTCGCCATCGCGTTTGACGCCCGCGGACGAATGTTCGTCGCGGAATATAGCGACTACCCGATCGGTCCGCCGAACGAAAGCGATGACCCGCTGTCGCGGATTGTGTTGTTGGAAGATACCGATGGCGACGGGCAATTCGACAAACGTTCGGTCTTCGCCGACAAGCTTACCTTTTGCCATAGCCTGATGCCGTATGCCGGCGGCGTGTTGGCCTGCGCCCAAACGCAAGTCTTGCTGCTCAAAGACGCCAATGACGATGGCGTCGCCGACTCGCGCGAGGTCGTGTTCGACGGCTTCGTGCCGGCGCATGCTCAGATGCAGGTCGGCAATCCTCGCTGGGGACTCGATAACAAGATCTATCTGAACTACGGCGTCGGCAAGATCACCAAGGGAGAGAGCGACGCCGAGCCGTTTGACATGCCGCGAACCGAATTCTGGTTCGATCCGATCACCCGCGAGTTCGGCCCAGCGGCCGGCACTGGGCAGTTCGGCAACACGATCACCCAATGGGGCGATCGCCTGTTCGTCACCAACCGCAATCCGATTCTCGCCGCGCCAATGACGATGGGGGAGCTGCGCCGCAATCGCTTCGCGCCGATCTACACCGCCCAGTACGACGTCGCCCCTTCCGGCGGCGCCTCGAAGGTGTATCCGCTGGTCGCGATGAAAAGCAATTGGCTCTCGCACGCGGGTACGCATACGTCGGCTTGCGGCACGACCGCCTATGTCGGCGGAGCGCTCGGCAAAGCGATGGAGAACAGCGTCTTCACCTGCGAGCCGATCGGTCACTTGGTTACCCGGGCAATCGTCACCCGCGATGGCGCCCGACTCACTTCGGTGCGGGCCCGAGAAGAGGCCGATTTTCTGGCGTCGACCGATACCTGGTTCCGCCCGGCCAGTCTGGCGAACGGTCCTGACGGCGCCCTCTACTTGGCGGACATGTATCGCTTGTGGGTCGAACATCCGAAGTTCCTGCCGCCCGAAATCGCCGCGCAGCTTGATTGGCGGGCCGGCGAAGATCGCGGTCGCATCTGGCGAATCACTGCCGATAACAACACGCCGCTCCCCAAATACACAATGCCGACCACGACCGACCAGTGGGTCGCGATGCTGGCCGACTTCAACGGTTGGCGACGCCGTCTGGCGCAGCAGACGCTGGTCGAAGGGCAAGTGACCTCGGCCGCTCCGGCGATCAAAAAGCTGTTCGAGCAAAGCGAATCTCCGTTGGCTCGGTTGCATGCGATTTGGACGTTGGCCGGAATTGGTCAATTGGAGGAGGGGACGATCGCGGCGGCGCTGGGCGATAAGAACCCGCATGTTCGCGCCGTAGCCATTGAACTGGCGAGCCAAGTCTTTAGCGACAAGCCGGAATTGCTTACCGCGACCATGGCGTTGGCTGACGACAGCGATCCGTTTGTCCGTTATCGGCTGGCGCTGGCGATGGGTACGACCGCCGATCCGCGGCGAGTCGACGTCTTGGCCAAGCTGGTCGCCAGCGATGGTGATGACGTCAACTTTGCGGATGCGATTATGACGGCGACGGAGACCTGCAGCGGCGCGGTCCTCGCGAAGCTCGCCGATACGGCGGCGGCTGACGCAATTAACAGGCGTCTGGCCAAGGTGGTCGGCGCTCGCAAAGATGAAGCCGAAACGGCGGCCCTGGTGCAATTGGCGCTGCAAAGCCCGGCGCCCCATCGGAAGTTGATCTTGCTGGCTGGTCTGGCGGAAGGTTTCAACAGCAATCCCAAGTTCGAGGCGCTCCTGAAGCAGGCGAGGCCCAACGCCGAAGCGTTGACCGAGCGGCTGGAAGAGGTCGCCCTGAATGAAGCGCAGCCGCTGGCCGATCGGCGCGAGGCGATCTTGCTGTTGGCCCGGTTTTCGTCGGTGGGTGACGATTTCTTCGCTGATCTGCTTCATCCGCGGTTACCTCCTGCCGTTCAATTAGCGGCGATCGATGCGCTTGGCGGCGGGCTCAATGAAAAGCGAGCCCAAGTGCTGCTGACCGCGTGGCCCGAAATGGAGCCGCAGTCGCACCAAGCGGTTCTAACTCACTTGCTGAAGAGCCAACTTGGCGTCGACAGCCTCTTCGCCGCCATCAAGTCAGGCGAAGTCTTGGCGTCAGCCGTCAGTCTCGATCAACAGCGGGCCCTGCACGAGCATCGTATTCCGGCGATTCGCACCGCCGCGGCCGAGGTCTTTGGCAAAGCGGCCTCGACCGATCGCGACGCGGTGCTGGCCGCCTACGAAGAAGCGCCTCGCACGATCGGCGGCGCCGTGGCTGGCCGCGAGGTCTTCCTGAAAAACTGCGCCAAGTGCCACGTCGCCACCGAAGAGGCAGGCCGCAGCGTCGGTCCCGACCTGGCCGATTCGCTCAACCGCCCGCGGGAAGCGATCCTGTACGACATTTTGAATCCCAGCGGCAAAGTTGAACCGAAATACGCCGCCAGTCAGATCCTGACCCTCGGCGGCCAATCGTACATCGGCATCGTGGCCAGCCAATCGGGCGAATCGATCGTGCTGCAACTGGCCGACGGTAAATTGCAGGAAACGCCCCGCAGCGAAATCGATCTCTTCCAAACCAGCGAAAAGTCGCTGATGCCTGAGGGGCTGGAAAAGGAGATTAACGTCACCGACATGGCGAATCTGCTCGAGTTCCTGAAATCGCCGCTGCCGAAGAAGTAAGGCTACCGGCGAACAAACTGGACCGCCTGCGCGCGTTTTTTTTGCTCTCCTCGCTTTCTGGCAGTCTGGGCAACTTTCGTGTCGGACTGGACCGGACCGTTTCGTCTTTTCGCGATGCGAGATAGTGGACTGGACCAGCGCATTTTTTTTCTCCGTAGGGTGCGTCTGGACGCACCGAGAACCTGCTCTACGTCACGCGCTGGCATCGCGTGGAAACGCAATGACGCCAAGAGTTTGCGTTGCCACGCGGGTCGCGAAACCGCCGCCATGGCAGGTTCGTGGTGCGTCCAGACGCACCCTACCGACTATTCGACGGGCCACGCGCCAATGGACCGCTGATTCTCTTTTTTTCGCGCGGAAGACCGGCTGGTACTCTCCGCGGAGGCATCTGAGGATCGTCATCACTCCATAATCGACCCTTTTTCCGTGCGCTTTGTCAAGCATTTTATGCCCCGAGGTGGGGGTGTGCCTCGGCGGGTGCTGCTGGCGACTGCCCGCCCAGGTAACGGTGGTACCCGGCCTGACCCGCTTCGATTTCAGCCTCTGGACCTTGCGGGTTTTACGTATTGTCCATCCGAGACGACTGGTCTACTATTCACTCACCATCATGCCGGGACCAAGGGAGACGCCTATGTCTTCAGAAACCAAACAAAAAATCATCAAGGCCGCCAGTGCGGCGATGGTCGCCAAAAGCTACAACGGCTGCGGCCTGAATGAGATCCTGAAAGAGGCGGGCGTGCCCAAGGGCTCCTTCTATCACTTTTTTAAGTCGAAAGAAGAGCTTGGGATCGCGGTGGTCGAATGCTCGTCGGATAACGCCGTACAGATGCTTCGCGAGCGGTTGTCTGATCGTTCGATGACGCCGGTGGCGAGGTTGCGCGCCTATTTTGAATGGGCCCGCGAACATCTCAAAGCGGCCGGATTTCGTCGCGAATGCTTGATTCCGAAACTGGCCTTGGAAGTTGGCGCCCTCAGTCCACCAATGCAAGCGGCGGTCCGCTGCGGCTGGGATCAATGGCGGTCGATCATTGCCCAGTGCGTCCGCGAAGGGCAAGAGGCGGGCGAAATCGATCCGAACCAGGACGCCGAGAAGCTGTCCGACTTCATGATTTCGGCTTTCGAGGGCGTTTTGATCCGCGCCCAGGTCAACAACGACGTGAAGCCGATTGACGAATTCCTACATTTTGTGTTCGAATTGTTAATTGCCAAGCGAACCTGATACCAAGCCTCTCGCTCTGCATCGAAGCGGAGACGACTGGTCTACTGGACTCTCTGGAGATAACCGTATGAAACGATCCACGTTCCCCCTATTGGCCCTGGCGGCGATTCTGCTCGCCAACTCGGCCTGGGCGCAAATGCCGCCGGTGGCGGTTCACGCCGTTTCGGTCGAGCTGCGACAAGTACAACCCCATCATCGCTTTACTGGCAGCTTGCGAGCGGTCGCCCGGGGTAGCGTCGCGGCGCTAGAAGATGGCCGCGTGCTGGAAGTGACGGTTCGCGAAGGCGCCGCCGTCAAAAATGGAGACGTCATCGCGCGGGTCGACTCGCGGCGGCTCGAAGCCCAGCAAGGCGAATTGCAGGCGATGTTGCAAACGGCCCAGGCGCTTGTTTCGCAGCGACAAGCGGAACTGCGGCAAACCAAACTCGACCTAGAGCGTTCGCACAGCCTGGTCGGCCGCAACGCGATCTCGCAGCAGCAACATGAACACAACGAAACGGAAGTCGCCGTCGCCGAAGCGCGCCTGGCGACCGATCAGCGCCGCATCTCTGAGATTGAACGCCAGATCGAATTGATGCAGGTTCGGCTCGACGACACCACCGTTCGCGCTCCGTACGACGCCCAGGTGATTGATCGTCTGGCTCAACCAGGCGAATGGATCAAAGCGGGCGAACCGTTCGTGACGCTCGTCTCGACCGGCGAGATCGAGGCCTGGCTCGAGATACCGGAACGCTACGCCGGCGTCCTCAGCCAATACGCCCAAACGCCGGCGGTAAAAATCGTCGGCAGCGACAAACATTATGTCGCCAAATCGTCCAAGCGGGTCAACGAAGTCCATCCCCGCACGCGCACGTTTCAGTTCGTCGTGATGCTCGATGACGAAGAGGGAGAACTTTCTCCCGGCATGTCAGTCGACGCCTGGCTGCCGATTGGTCCGTCGCAAGAGGACCTGACGGTTCCGAAGGACGCGGTCGTTCGCGCTGGCGGCGCCGTCTACGTTTGTAAAGCGGTCGCTGGAGAGCAAGGAACCACCGCCGTCCGTCAACCGATCCAGGTCAAGTTTGAAACGGGCGATTGGGTCGTCGTCTCGGCGGTTGGGCTGACGCCCGGCGACAAGGTGATCGTGGAAGGGAACGAACGTTTGCTTCCCAACACGCCGATCGCGGTGACCGAAGTCAAACCGCCGTCTCTGCAAGCCGACATGAACGCCGGGCGTCGTCCGCGCTAACGACGCCCCTTTCGCGCCCAACTTCCATCACACTCTCTTAGGCGAAACCTGATGAACCTCATCCAGATGTCGGTGAAACAGCCGATCACCGTGGCGGTAGGCGTCATCCTGTCGGTCATGGCAGGCATGATCGCTTTCTCCCGCGTGCCGATTCAGATGACGCCGGAAGTCCAGTCGGTCGTCATTTCGGTCAGCACCTTTTGGGAAAACGCCTCGGCGCAGGAGATCGAAAGCGACGTCATCGAAGAGCAGGAAAAGCGGCTCGGCGATCTGGCGGGGCTCGTTTCGATGACCAGCACCAGCCAGCCTGGCAGCGGTCAGATTCGCTTGGAGTTTCAGACCGGCGCCAACATCGACGAAGCGATGTCGGAAGTCGATCAGAAGCTGTCGGAAGTGCCCGGCTATCCGGTCGGCGTCGATCAGCCGCAGATCGAAGATTTTGACCCCGAGTCGGTTGACTACATTTCGTGGATTGGGCTGGCGTCGACCGATCCCAACTTCGACGCCACAACGCTGTACGACTTTATGGAACGTCGACTCCGTCCACGGTTCGAGCGGATCAAAGGGGTCTCGCAAGTCGGCATTCGCGGCGCTCGCGAGATGGAAGTCCAGGTGCGGGTCAATCCGACCGCCCTCGCCCAACGCGGCATTACCTACAGCGAACTGGTAAACGCCCTGCAGTCGAACAACGGCAATTTCTCCGGCGGCAAACTGCCCGACGGAAAGAGCGACATTCGCGTTCGCATGGTTGGGCGATTTCGCGATCCCGATTGGGTCGAGAGCCTCGTGCTGCGGCGCGAAGCGAGCGGCCCGATCTATCTGCGCGACGTCGCCGAAGTGGTCGAAACGCATAAGGAGATGACCGAGTGGGTGCGAGCCCGCGGTCAGCGGATGCCGTTCTTTAACTTCATGCTCGAGAGCGGCGGCAACCTGCTCGAAACGATGGGCGCCATCAATGACGAAGTGGCGCGGCTGAATGCGCCCGGCGGGGTGCTGGAGCAGGAAGCGAAAGAACTTGGCGTCAACGGTACGTTTGAACTCGTGCCGACCTACGACGCGTCGACCTACGTGGTTGACGCGATCGACCTGGTGCAAAGCAACGTTCTGGTCGGCGGTTTGCTGGCGGTCTTTACGCTGTTGTTGTTCCTACGCTCGCTGCGGACGATTGGCGTGATCGCGATTGCGATTCCAATCTCGACCGTCGTGGCGTTCGTGGTAATGGTGATGCTAGGCCGCACGATGAACATCATCTCGCTGGCCGGCATGGCGTTCGCCGTCGGCATGGTGGTCGACAACGCGATCGTGGTGATTGAAAACATCTTCCGCCACCTGGAAATGGGAAAACCGCCGCGTCAGGCGGCAATCGAAGGGACGCAAGAAGTGGCGTTGGCCGTGTTGGCGTCGACGCTGACGACGATCGTCGTCTTCTTTCCGATCCTGTTGATTCAAGAGCAAGCGGGGCAGCTCTTCCGCGATATTGCGGTCGCGATTATGGCGGCGGTCGGCGTCAGCTATATCGTCTCGATCACGGTCATTCCCGCGGCGGCTGGTAAGTGGCTAAAGAGTAAACCGAAGAAGGAGACGGCCGAGCCGGCGATTCAGGAGCGTTCCGACACCTCGAAGAAGGCGGCCGGCGGACGCATGAAGTCGATGTTGCAGGCGGCGACCAACCTGCCGGCGATCGTCGGCGGCATCGTCTACAGTTTGACGGGCAACTGGTTCTCGCGATTGGCGGTGATTGGCGTATTCGCGTCGGTGACGCTGGTCGGCACCTGGCTGTTGATTCCGCCGCTCGACTATCTGCCGCTGGGGAATCGCAACATTGTCTTCGGCCTGTTGATTCCTCCGCCCGGTTACAACGTCGATCAGCTTTCGGAGCTGGGCGAGCGAATGGAGGAAGTGATTCAGCCCGCTTGGGAAGCGGCCGGCGACAAGTTTGGCGCCGAGGCGGTCGCGCGCGGCGGCGAATGGGATGGCCAAGATAACCGCGTCCCTTATCCGGTTTACGGCTCGGACGAAACGGTGACTCCGCCGCCGCTGGATCATTACTTCCTGGTGGCGTGGGATGGCCGCGTCTTTCAGGCCGGCATCTCGCAAGATAAGAAACGCGTCGTCGACGCGTTGCCGTTGATGAACGCGGCCGCCGCGGGAGCGAACGCGCCTGACGTGATCAACTTCGCCTTCCAAATGCCGCTCTTTCGCGTGGGTGGTACGACTGGTTCAGCGATCAAGATCGACTTGGTCGGCGACGACTTGGATAAGGTTTCGGCTTCGGCCGGCGCCTTGTTTGGCGCCTTGGCGCAGCAATACGGGCCGATGTCGGTGACGCCGGAACCGGCCAACTTTTCGCTGCCGACGCCTGAGCTGCGGGTGACGCCGAACAACGAACGCCTGCAGGATGTCGGCATGGAACAGAGCGATCTGGGCCTGGCGGTCGCCGCCAATGGCGACGGCATCATGATCCCCCGCGCGTTTGACGTTGGAGGCGAATTGAAGGACATCAAAGTGGTGACGCAAGACGCCCTGCTCGGCGATCCGATCTACGCAATGCACAACTCGCCGATCGCCACGCCGGAGGGACGCGTCGTCGACATGCAAAGTTTGGCGCATGTCGAGCGCGTCGAAGCGGCGGACCAGATCAAGCACTCCGACCGTCAGCGGGCGGTCACGCTGCAGTTCACGCCGCCCACCGGCGTGCCGCTGCAAAACGCGATCGAGCAAGTCGACGCCACCGTCGCCGAGATGCGCGATTCGGGCGCAATCCCGCAAAGCGTCGCCGTCAACATGGCAGGCTCGGCCGGCCAGCTGGCGCAGATTCGGACCGCCCTGATGGGTGACGGCACGCTGCTGGGCACGATCAGCAGCTCGCTCTTCCTGGCGCTGTTGATCGTCTACCTGCTGATGTGCGTGTTGTTCCAAAGTTGGGCCTACCCGATCGTGATCATGGTCAGCGTGCCGCTGGCGCTGTTGGGCGGCTTTGCCGGCCTGGCGCTAGTGCACCAGTGGAGCGTGATGGATCGCTACATGCCGATCCAGAACATGGACGTGCTGACGATCCTCGGCTTCGTCATCTTGGCGGGCGTCGTGGTGAACAACGCGATCCTGATCGTTTACCAGACGATTAACATCTTGAAAGGCCGTTCGGAAGAAGGGGAAGACACGTCGCACTACACGCCGCGGGAAGCGATCTCGAAGAGCGTCGAAAGCCGCGTCCGTCCGATCTTGATGAGCACGCTCACCTCGGTCGGCGGCATGCTGCCGCTGGTGCTGATGCCTGGTTCCGGCAGCGAGCTGTATCGCGGCCTCGGCGCCGTGGTGGTCGGCGGTCTGGTCGTCTCGACCATCTTCACGATGATCCTGGTGCCGGTCCTCTTGAGCGCACTGTTTGAGCTGTGGCCGCCGAAGAAGGAAGAAGACGAGGCGCTGGCGGTTTAAGTCAGTCCTTACGGCGTCTGCGACGGAAGAGCATGTCTTTGTCCTGGCAAAACGCATTGAAGACATGCTCTTCTGGCGAAGACGCGATAAGAGCATGACACCAAGCTGCTTGAGCATGGCGTCAAGTGATTGTCCGCGTCAGGGCGGGGTGGCGGTCGCTTTGAGCGACGCCCCACCGCCGAAGTCGTCGGCCAGGGTGATCTTGCCTTGGTCGACGACGACACCTTCGGCCGGATCTTCTTTCAGCAGCACGGCGCCATCCAGGTCGGCGTAGTCCAACAGCGGCGCCAGGTGGGCCGCGGCGCTGATGCCGATCGAGCTTTCGATCATGCAGCCGACCATCGTGCGCATTTCCAAACGCCGCGCCAATCGCAGCATTCGCAATCCCGGCGTCAGGCCGCCGCACTTGCAAAGCTTGACGTTGACGCCATGGAAGAAGCCTTCGCACTGGGCGACGTCTTCTTCGACCTGGCAGTTTTCGTCGGCCACCAGCGGCAGGGCCGAATGCTGGAACACGTCGCGGCGATCTTCGGCCGAGGCGGCGTTGGGGAGCGGCTGTTCGATGAACTCCACCCCCAGCTCGGCCAGTTCGTGCGAGTAGGCGATCGTTTGCTTGACGCTCCAGCCGCAGTTGGCGTCGACGCGAAAAGTCGCGTTGGTTTGCTCGCGCAGAGCGCGGACGATCGCCATGTCATCCTTGGCGCCCAGCTTGATCTTGTAGACGCTCCAGCCGGGGCGTTCGTTCAGCTTGGCGACCATGGTTTCGATCGTGTCGATGCCTATCGTGTAGCTGGAGTCGGGAGTGTCCTTCCACTCCAACCCCCAATTCTTGTATAGGGGCAGATTCGCTTTGCGGGCCGCCAAATCATGCGCGGCCATGTC
This sequence comes from Blastopirellula retiformator, assembly GCF_007859755.1. NCBI lineage: Bacteria > Pseudomonadati > Planctomycetota > Planctomycetia > Pirellulales > Pirellulaceae > Blastopirellula > Blastopirellula retiformator. The sequence goes on from NZ_SJPF01000002.1 coordinate 261,990, forward strand.
GATCGCGCTGAGCGCGAACATGTTTTGCAGGCGGCTCTTGGCGAGCGGCCAGGCCTCTTCCGGCGAGTTGGCGGCATACACGTCCAGCAAGTCGTCGGCGCCAAGCAGCGCCGCGGTCATCGACTCGATCGTATGACCGTAGAAGCTGTTCTCGGTCACCTCGCCGAAGCCGGAAATGCCGTCATCTTCCAGCTCAACTACCAGGCTGTTCTGGAAACGAATCGAGCCGCGGGCAATCGTGAATTCGTGCTGCAGCGGCAACTGCAAGCGGTGAAGGGTCATCTTCATTGGGCCAGCATCTCTTCTTGCAGCTGGATCGCCGCATCAACCAGTTCGTCAGCGCCGGTGCGATAGACGTCGCAGACCGGCAGTTGGAATTCTTCCCGAGCTCGGGCCAGTTCGGCCATCGCTTCCTCTTCGCTCAGCGAGCGGGTATTGACCGCCACGCCAATGAACTTGCACGGATGACGCAGGTTGGCCATCACCTGGTAAGCGTTGAGCAGTTCCTGATGCGGGCGAAGCGGGATGTTGTTCAGCCCTTTGACCTGCTCGCGACCCGCTTCGTAGCAGTAGATCAACCCGTCAGGCGCCGCGCCATGCAACAACCCAGCCGTCACCGCCGAGTAAGCGGGATGCGAGATGCTCCCCTGCCCTTCGATCAGCAGGAAGTCGTTCTCTTCGTGCTGACGGACGAAGCGTTCGATCGTGCCGTTCACAAAGTCGGCGACAACGCAGTCGATCGGCACGCCGATGCCGGAGATCATGATGCCGGTTTGCCCGGTCGCGATGAAGGCGGTGTTCTGTCCGCGGCTGCGCAGACCAGCGTCGACTTCGAGCGACGCGACCATCTTCCCCAAGCTGCAGTCTTGGCCGACCGCATGAATGCGAACGCAACCTTGGCGGAACGGTTGTCCGGTAGAGATCTGTCGATAGCGATTACGGCGCACGTCGATTAAACGAGACCCGCTTTCTTCGGCCGCTTGAGCCAACTCGGGATCGTCGATCAAGAAGTCGTGCAGACCCGAGACGATGTCCAGATTGCGGCGAATCGCTTCGAGCAAAATCGGCCGCCAGCTGGGCGGCAGATTTCCCCCTGGAGGAGCAATGCCGATGTAGACGGCGTCTGCGTCGGGCGCCTGCGTCAGGTCGGCGACCAGTGGCACGTCGCCGCCGGTCTTGAAGGTCTCTTGGGCGGTTTTGGTCGTGGCGCTCGTTTCCAGCACCGCGGCGATATCGCTGGTGCGGTAACGCAACATGCTGATCGCGGTCTTGGCCAGGAAGGGGGACGAGAAGCCATCGGTCAGCAGCACGATCCGATGGTGATCTTGCAGACGGTGCACGGCCGATTCGCCGGCAGCTTCAGTAATTGCGGCGGTATTCATATCCAGCGCTCAAAGACCAAGGTGTTGATGATGAAGTGTCGATAAATGATCGTATCTCGAGCTGCTTCCAATTAAAATGCGCAGTCGCGCACAAACATATCAAAATTGCGCAGGCCGTCAGAATCGGCCGTTGGCGCTTGGCTTGTTAGGGTGAGTTGTGGTGCAGGAAAACTATCGCCGCGTGGCGGTTTTGATCGAGACGGACGACAGTTGGGGCCGAAGCGTCGTCGAGGCGATCGGCCAATTTGCCCGGCAAGAGCATTGGCGACTGTTGATCGCTCCCCGCGATTCGCAAAACCGGCTGCGGCTACCGCGGAAGTGGGAAGGCGACGGCGTGATCGTCCACCTGCGCACCCGGGCCTTGGCGACCCACCTGAAGCGGTTCGGGCTGCCGACGGTCGACGTCTCCCAGATGCTGCCAGGCGAAGCGTGGTGCGGCCGCGTGGCGACTGATGACGAACGGCGAGCTCAGCTGGCGATCGCGCATCTTCGCCAGCTGGGGCTGAAGCACTTCGCCTGTTATGCGCCGCCGCTGGGACGCTACAACGACCAGCGGTTCGAGATCTTTGCACGGCAGTTGAAAGAGGCTGGCTACGCCTGTTCGATCTTCGATTCGAAGGAAGTTCGCCAAGGTTGGGCGGTCGATCATCAGCATGTGATGCAGTGGCTGAGCAAGTTGCCAAGGCCGCTGGGGGTCTTCGCCGCCGATCCTTACCCGGCGCGGCAACTGGCCGAGATCTGCGATCTCGGCGGCATTCGCGTGCCGGACGAAGTCGCGATCCTGGCCGGCGACGATGACGACCTGCTTTGCAACCTGGCCTGGCCGCGGCTGTCGGCGATTCAACTTGGATGCCATGCCCTTGGTACCGAAGGAGCGAAGCTGCTGAAGAAACTGATCAATGGAGGCGCCATTCCCGCCAAGCCAAAGTTGATCGCACCCATTCAAGTTCGCCAACGCCACTCGACCGACATGCTGGCGATCGCCGACGCCGAACTGCTGGCGATCTTGCGGTACATCCGCGAACATGCCGATCAAGGCCTGCAGGTGAAACGATTGGTTCGCGAGTTCCCGGTCTCGCGGCGTTCGCTGGAACAACGCTTTCGCGAGCAACTCGGCCGTTCGCCCGCCGAAGAGATCCGCCGCGTCCGGCTCGAGCGGGCCAAGACGCTGTTATTGGAGTCTTCGCTGTCGATCGCCGAGGTCGCCCGGCAGTGCGGCTTCGCTTCGAGCGCCCACTTCTCGACGGCGTTTCAAAAACAGCATGCCGCCACGCCGACCGCCTGGCGGGGCGAGCATGGCTAGAGCGCGCAAGCGAACGCACCTTGCCGCGGTGGGCAAGGTGCGTTGCTGTTTGGGGAGTGGCGAAGTCTTCCGTTCGCATTAGGCTCGGACGAACTGCAGTTTGGCGGCGTTGTTGTCGGCCAGTTGGAAGCTGAAGGCGTTGGCGCCGCTGGTTTGCAGCGAACCGGCCAGCTTCTGGTTGTCGGTCGAGCGGATCAGGGTCAGCGAGCCGCTGTTGATTTCGTAAGTCCCTTGGAAGCTGCTCGTCGAACCGCTCTTGTTGATCGCCGACCAGCTGAAGCTGCCGTTGGCGTTCAGGTCGAGCTGAATCTTGGCGCCGTTGGCCAGGTTGGCCGACCAGCGACCGACGTGTTCCGGCAGGTCATTGGTGGCGACCGGCGTGGTCACTACCGGCTGAGAAGCTTCCGGTTGGGCGGCCGGCGGAGCGAATCCGCCCAAGGCTTCCAGGGCCGAAGTTTCGGCATTCACGGGAGCCTGCTGCTGCGGCTGGGCGGCCGGAGCTTGCTGCTGAACTTGCGGCTGCTGGGCCGGTTGTTGCTGTTGCGGAAACGGCTGCGGGGCCGGGTTCGGCGGGGTGCTCACAAAGCGGGGTTGGTGGTGGTAGATCGGCTGACGATAGCTCGAGTAGTTCTTCTTTTGATAGTGGTTGAAGTGGCTCGGGGTGTAGTTCGACTTGAAGCCGTATCCGCCCCCTTTGCTGTGGCAGCCGCCGGCTTCGGTTTGCGTCGAGAAGGCGACGACGATGGTGGCGACAGCGATCAGGGTCAGGATGTTTTTGGTGGTCGTGGTCATGATTCAGCTCCGTGAGGGTAGGTTGTGTTTTGTGTTGGTGGGAAGCGTTGACTGCCTCTCTACCTAGGCTGAGCGAGAACCTGACCCGTTTGTTACAGACCAATCTCAGAAAACTTGGAAGAGCTCGTTGTGTGCCACCGCTGGCTTGCCCAGCAGTGATTTCGATGCCCTGATGATCGATCGTATCTTGTTTCTGTACAACGCCTTATGGCTATTGTTGGTAGCGCTGCTGGACGAGCCAGCAGTGGCACACGGCAGATAAATTCTGGCTTCGAACCCGAAAAAGCGGCTACGTTTTCCTCCGAGGAAAACGCAGCCGCTGCGCGGAAATGGTTCGTCGCGCGGACGTCGCGACGCCGCGTTCTGCTAGTTGAGCCACGAATCGAGCGTCTGCGAGGCGTTCTGCACCGATTCCTGCGGCTGGAGCTCCTTTTTCGAGACGTTGGTCAGCTTGGCGACATACTGCATCGTGCTCTTCACGGCGTCCGGAGCAGCCGTCGCGTCGATTTTCACCGTGTAAATCACCAGGTATTCGCCATTCGGGGTCCGTTCGATCGACCAGGCGCCGATCTTGGTCTGACCGTTCTGGGCCAGCAGCTTCATGGTCGTTTCGACGCTCGGCGCCTTGTCCAGCTTGGCGGCCAGCGACCAAACCTTGCGAATATCGGCCCGCTCGTAGTACTCGGTTTCCTTGGTCAAAAAGACCGAGGTGTCGCCGTAACCCTTTTCATCGAACTTCACTTCGTAGTGACCGCTCTCATGCGTGGTAAACGTCAATTCGGCCTCTTCCAGCAGCTTTTCGGCCGGAATCGGCGCCAGTTTCCACGAACCCCCCAGGAAATCCTTCACTTCCGAGACGTCGACGCTATAGCTCACCAGCCGCGCTTTCGGGGCAATCGCCTGCGAAATCGCGACCAATTCCCCTTCGTTGTTGACGACCGGACCGCCGCTGTCGCCCGAGTTGATCGGCGACTGGGTTTCGACCACTTTGAAGTCATGTTCGCCGGCGCCGGTGCGGAACTGCTTTTGGTAGACCGAGCGAACCGTGCCCGAGGTGTAGACCCACAAGGCGTCGGTCGAACCCGGGTTGCCAATCGACTGAACGTCTTCGCCTGGGCCGATGCCGTCGGCTGACAGCCCAATCGCCGTCGCGCCGGTCGGGATCTTATCGAGCTCGATCAGGGCCAGGTCCCGTTTTCGGTCAACCGCGATCACCCGGCCGCGAATGCCAAGCTTTTTGACGTTCGTAAGGTAGTGCGAGCGTTCGACTTTCGGCTTGCCGTCGGTCAGATCGGCGAAGAAGACCACCGCCGCCCGAGCATCGCCGACGACGTGAAAGTTGGTCACCAGCAGCTTCTTTTCGGCGTCGACCAACACGCCGGTGCCGCTCGAGGTTTCGCCGCCAGTCTTGGCCAGCACCCAGGCGGTCGACTTCAGAGTTTTTTCGTAAATCGAGCTGTCAGCACGGCTTACGGCGGCCACATTGGCCAGGCAAGTCAGAGCCACAGCGGCCGTAAACCAAGTTTTCGTCATCGTTTGCATCGTTTTCACCATTTCCGCGAGAGTTAAAAAGCGTCCGTCAGGCGATCGTGCCTGGTTACTAGGCTCAGCGAGGAACCGCGGCCGATGTTACGCGCGAATTTGGGAAAGCCGGAAGTTGGGGGAAATAGAACACGGAAGCCGCGGATGGGATCACGGATGAACACGGAACAGAGGAAGAGTTCAGACGGAACTGGACCGCCCGTTTCGTTTTTTTCCAACCTCGGGCGGGTCGCGAAGCGACAAGATGCCTCACCATTCGCGCCGCCCCACCAACCAACGCCACGACTGGACTGGACCAAAACGTTTTTTCATCAGTCCCAGAGGGACGCCGCCAACCTAGCCCAGGGCAAAGTCGCCCCAAGCGACGCAGCCCTGGGTTCATCACATCACGTTCTTCGCTGACGCCGGACTGGACCGTTGCGTTTTTTTCTTCGCACCGTTGGTGATTGGCAGACGCATTCCCGGGGCCTTGCGCACTCGGGCTACGATCGGGGGCGACTGGACCGGACTGTTTTCGTTTTTTGGCTCCGCGCAGGGATAGTGGACTCGACTCGCGCCTTTTTTTCTCGCCATACGGTAGTTTGGGGGGGCTGGGGGCCTTGGCGATGCGACTGGACTCGGCCGCGCACTTTTTCTTGTGGGACACTGCCTCGGGCGGGTCGCGAAGCGACAAGATGCCTCACCATTCGCGCCGCCCCACCAACCAATGCCACGACTGGACTGGACCAAAACGTTTTTTCATCAGTCCCAGAGGGACGCCGCCAACCTAGCCCAGGGCGAAGTCGCCCCAAGCGACGCAGCCCTGGGTTCATCACATCACGTTCTTCGCTGACGCCGGACTGGACCGTTGCGTTTTTTTCTTCGCGCCGTTGGTGATTGGCAGACGCATTCCCGGGGCCTTGCGCACTCGGGCTACGATCGGAATCGACCGGATTGGACCGCGCCCGATTTTTTTCGCCCATCAAATCTCCCTGTTTCATTCGCACCCGAACGGAAAGTGGACTCGACCGCGCCATTTTTTCTGCCGGCGACGGACCTCGGTCGCATTCCATGGAACGCCGGTAATCGTTCCAAGCACGAAATCGACCATGTTTCCGTGCGCTTTGTCAATCATTTTTGTGACCGCCGAAGTTCGGGTGCCACTGTCGTCTGCGACAGTGTTCTTCCAAGAACCACGATCGAGTTCAATCTCTTCGACAGAGCCCGAAGCAGATTCTTCTTTGACTTCCAGACACGCATCCAATAGCTTGCCAAACATGAATGGAGAACCACCACATCGAAAACGGGTGAAGCACTTTCATGTGCCTGGTCATTTCCACGAACTAACATTCTGCTGCTATCGACGTCGGCCGCTGCTCACCAACGACGCATGGCGAGACCTATTTGCTCGTTCGATCGGCAAGGCTTGTCAAACCGAACGATGCCAACTGGTCGCCATGGTCTTCATGCCAGAACATGTCCATCTCTTAGTCTGGCCGACCCATCACGATACAAATATCAGTCGGTTGCTACAGCGAATCAAACGACCGACGTCGGCAGGCGTCAAAGCGATGCTGGTAGAGGCCCGCTCGCCACTGTTGGACGAACTGACGGTTCGAACGCGGCCAGGCGTTCATTGCTTCCGCTTCTGGCAGGAAGGCTCTGGCTACGATCTGAATCTATACGAGCGAGCAGCCGTCGAGGCGGCGATCAACTATATCCATGAGAACCCGGTCCGGCGAGGACTTTGCCGCCGGGCGGTCGATTGGAAGTGGTCCAGCGTGCGGTTCCATTTGCGTGGAGAGATCGAGCCCCACTTGCCGACACTAAGCCGATTGCCAGCCGAGTTTCTTGATGGCGGAGGTGTGCAGACGCCGAACTTGAGGTGACGTTTCTGGAGAAATATGAAGAACACTGTCGCGGACGACAGTGGCACCCAAGATTAAGAACGTCGGGCAGTGCCACCCGTCCGCCGGCAAACTGCATGACGCCCACGGCGCCAAGTCGCTCATGCCGCCGTCAGCCGTGGGGCGGACGACCAAATGCCAATGGTTGGGCATCAGTTGGTAGGCTAAAATTTGACACGGGTACCGCGACAGCCCCTCGGCCAAGATGCGTTCAAACGCTTCGAAATCGTCCGGCGTATCGAAGATCGCCGCCCGAGAGTTGCCTCGATTCAAGGCATGATAGATGCCGCCGGCTTCGTCTGCTCGCTTTGGCCTACCCATGACAGCAGGGTATCATGTGCTGGCGGAGGAAAAAAGAGTCCTGACACCTTTTCTTCTCCAAAAGGCGGCCTCAATCGCCACACCCGATTGAAGTTCATCCCATTACGCCAGTTCATCCCGGCGATTGGGGGTGGCTGTTTGACTGAATTCTCAGTAGGGAGGTTGGAACTAAAAATGGGAACAGATATCGAAACTCATGAAGTTGAAGATTCACGGTATTTCTGGAACTCCGTGGGGGTCATTGCCTGGCATTTATTCTGGAACGGAGTTCATTATCTATTTGCAGCGATCGCGGTCGCGTCGATTATTCCCCCATGTACCTCACACCCATCCCAGGCTATTGTTTTTTCAGAGTCGCTTCCGCCAATTCTAATCGCCTATTCCATAGCTTGCTTTGCATCCGTATTTCGAATTCGGTATGCGATTGCCGATGCGTTGATTTACTTGACGATAATTCTTCTTGTAGGGATGTTGAATTTTCAACGATTAGCCTTGCAATAGCGTTGCGGGGCAGTCGCACGGCGATCGCACCATAAATCACGTCCCCAGCAACACTTCCAGGGGGAGAAAAGGTGTCAGGACTCTTTGTGTCAACCAGGCGCTACCTTCTTCGGCCTGCCGCGGGGGCGGAGGGTGGAATCTAGGTTCAGGCGGCGGGCAATGGACTGGGGCCAATCGGGATCGCCGAAGGGGGAGCCTCGGCGGATCGCGTGGCGGACGGCGTCGACTTCTTTCTTGGACATCGCCTGATTGACTCGGTCTTTCCAACGACCAGGTCGGGCGATCGGCCACGGCGTCAGGAGATCGGGCTTTCGCCGCGGCTTGGCCAACCAACGGGCGAGCGATCCCCATTTCCAATCTTCGGCCGAGTTCACCAGGCCCGCCTGCCGGGCATTGCGTTCGACATAACGACATACGACCAGAAAGTGCCCGTCGTCTTGCACCGGAAAACTCTTGAACCGCCCTTGATAGATGTGCCCTTCGCCGGAGGTGTGGCGGTGCGCGTGTCGGCGCATCGTGTGCGTCAGGGTGACCCACCGCAGCAAGTCGCTCATGCCGCCGTCAGCCGTGGGGCGGACGACCAAATGCCAATGGTTGGGCATCAGTTGGTAGGCTAAAATTTGACACGGGTACCGCGACAGCCCCTCGGCCAAGATGCGCTGGAACGCGTCGAAATCGTCCGGCTTATCGAAGATCGCCGCCCGAGAGTTGCCTCGATTCAAGGCATGATAAATGCCGCCGGCTTCGTCTGCTCGCTTTGGCCTACCCATGACAGCAGGGTATCATGTGCTGGCGGAGGAAAAAAGAGTCCTGACACCTTTTCTTCGCCGCAAACCGCAAGGCGATCGCCTCGGCGTTCTTCTTAACGTCGGCCAGCATCAAGCCGCGAAGATAAACGAGCGAGTGAGCCCGCACTTCGGGACGGCCGAAGCAAATCTCAAAACGGTGATGCGTTTCGTCCAATCTGTCGGCCGCCTTGGCGCGTAGCCTGTCCATCGTCATCGAAGCGTCCTCCTGACGTCGCTTGCCAAACCATGAACCGGCCAGTTCTTACGAACAATTCCATGTGCTCCGCCAACCTAACGCAATTCCGCCCGGTGCGCGAACAGCAAAAACCACTGCTGTAGAACTAGGTGGCGCTATTTGCCTTCGCAATTTTCTCCCGAAGATCAAGATCAAGATCTTCGTCCATCAGAAAACCTTCCCACCAAAGGTGCAAAATCTGAATATCACCAATCGATAGATCAAACGCAGCGACCAGAAGGATTCTTGCATGGTGATTATCCATTCCATCCAACTGAAATTGCCTCACGGTCGTCGCCAAGCACCGGTTCTCCTCGAATGCCAAACGAAGTTGTAGCGTTAATTCCTTGGGTACTCCCAATTTCAATCCAAAATTAAGCAATTCATTTGCTTTCACCGGATTCAATGTCATTCTCCAAAAAGAACAGTTACGATGCCGTGTCGATCGACACTAATATCCAGAGCCCTGGCAAAGCCATTACGATGCGCCATCTTGCCGGTAAAGGTCTCGAATACGGCCTGTTCAGGCGTTAGGCCCACGGCGATCGCACCATAAATCACGTCCCCAGCAACACTTCCAGCAGATAGGCGTCGTTCCGCCCCGCTTTTAGCCGCTTGTTCTTCACGCCCACCTTGGCCGTTTTGTTGTTCTTCAAGAGGCTCAGGCTCGTTCTTCTTAGCAGGCTGAAGTTAACATCGGCGTGCCCGTTTCGGATGCGGCTTTGGTCCTCGCCGAACGTTACGTCGAGTTGCCAGTGGAGCGAATTCTCGATGCTCCAGTGACCGCGGACCGCTTCGGCGAAGCGTTTGCCCGTGAGATATTTGCTGACGATATAGTAACGCACGTCGCTCGTCTCTTTCCCGTTTTGTTTCACGATGTTGATCGTCATGCCGATCGCTTTCAACTTCTTCCACTTGCTGGCGTACGGAAAGTCCTCCGCATCGATCGGGCAGAGATAATAGTAACGCGACTCTTCGCGGCCATGCCCTTTCTCGTGCGTTTCGTGACGATGAACTTTCAGCTTCTTGAAGTCGACTTCCATCGCGGCGACGAAGTGATCGCGAATCGCCTGGTGCAGGTATCGCTGATTTCCTTTGATCGCCAAGCAATAATCGCCGCCTGCGTCGACGATCTTGGCGGCGATCTCTTTCTGACAACCCATCGCGTCGATTGTCACCAAGCAGCCGGAAACCTCGATGATTTCGAGCAATTTCGGAATCGCCGTGATCTCATTACTCTTCGCGTCGGTCGCTACCTGACCGAGGCTCACATGATTAGCGGTCGCCCAGGCGCTGACCATGTGAATGGCCGCCTTGCTGCTGGCGGCGTCGAAACCGCGCCGCAACGTCTTGCCGTCGATCGCGATGATTTGTCCGTCGGTAATGTCCTGCAGCGCCGTGATCCAACTCAGCAAACACTTCTCGAATTCGGCCGGCTTCAGCGCGCCGAGAATCGCGTTGAATCGATCGTGCGAAGGGACGCCGCTGCTCATGTCGAGAAACCTCGAAAGCCACTCCTTCTTATCCTCCGCCCAATCGGCGATGGCGACAAAATCATCCGCCCCGCCGAGCACGGCGCAGAGCGACATCGTGACGATGTTGACCAGCGGATAAGTCACCTTCCGCGTGCGCGGATCGGTCAGGTCGGTAAAGTGCTGTTGAATCGAAGCGGCCGAAGAAGACATGCGGAAGACCTCCCTGCAAAGCGAACGCCTGGCGGCGAAACGGACATCGCAAAAACGCCAAGAAGTACTTGCCGGATTGTCGCAGATTACCCATCATGGCGCAATCGCCGTGCGCTCCATAGCAGCCCGTTGATTTTCCAAGATTACCCCATCGCCAGTCTGTTCAGGCGAAGGCTATCGGCGGGTTGGGATTTTTCTCTTTTCGTGCTTCAAAAAAGTCTTGGATCGCCATTCGCCCCTTTCTAGCAATCGTCATGATAAAATACGCAAGAAAAACAAGGCCGCACAGCTCCGCCCAGTGCCTTGGTTTGCCGGCGCCGATTAGCTTGCGCAAGATCCGGCCCAGATTGAACGCCGTCGCCGCCATCTTGTAACGCTTTTGGAGCAGAAAAGGTGTCAGGACTCTTTTTTTCGACCAGGCGCTACCTTCTTCGGCCTGCCGCGGGGGCGGAGGGTGGTTTCTAGGTTCAGGCGGCGGGCAATGGACTGGGGCCAATCGGGATCGCCGAAGGGGGAGCCTCGGCGGATCGCGTGGCGGACGGCGTCGACTTCTTTCTTGGACATCGCCTGATTGACTCGGTCTTTCCAATGACCAGGTCGGGCGATCGGCCACGGCGTCAGGAGATCGGGCTTTCGCCGCGGCTTGGCCAACCAACGGGCGAGCGATCCCCATTTCCAATCTTCGGCCGAGTTCACCAGGCCCGCCTGCCGGGCATTGCGTTCGACATAACGACATACGACCAGAAAGTGCCCGTCGTCTTGCACCGGAAAACTCTTGAACCGCCCTTGATAGATGTGCCCTTTGCCGGAAGTGTGGCGGTGCGCGTGTCGGCGCATCGTGTGCGTCAGGGTAACCCACCGCAGCAAGTCGCTCATGCCGCCGTCAGCCGTGGGGCGGACGACCAAATGCCAATGGTTGGGCATCAGTTGGTAGGGTAAAATTCGACACGGGTACCGCGACAGCCCCTCGGCCAAGATGCGCTGGAACGCTTCGAAATCGTCCGGCGTATCGAAGATCGCCGCCCGAGAGTTGCCTCGATTCAAGGCATGATAAATGCCGCCGGCTTCGTCTGCTCGCTTTGGTCTACCCATGACAGCAGGGTATCATGTGCTGGCGGAGGAAAAAAGAGTCCTGACACCTTTTCTTCACTACGCCACATCGCCGGCACGCACTGGGGCACAAGGCGCTACCTCGACATGGACCGCCTGCACGAACTGGAGAAGAGGGAAGACGGCAAAGTTTAAAAAATTGTTTTTGCCGCGCGCGGCAAAAACAATTTTCCAGAGCCAGGCTGAAAATCAAATGTGCGCAACTTGACGGACGGTACCGTAAGCCGACGGCATGCCTGGACATATTTATACCAAAAGTCGAGGCAATTAGGCAAGCAAAAAGAGGGGGTGGTTGGAATGACGAATGTCGAAGGAGCGAATGACGAAGTGGGGCAGAAAGCGAGAGACCGTGGCCATGGCGTGGGGCGACACCGCTGGCTTGTCTCTTGCTTTAGCAGACACTGTCGCAGACGACAGTGCCACCCAATATTGAGAACACCAAGCAGTGTCACCCGTCGCCATATTCTCCTCGATACTCTTTAAAAAGTTCAAATATTGGTCCAGCGGATATCGCACGGCATTCAGGAACATCACCAAGTAGTGTCATTGCCCTTACAAGGTTTAGTCGGTAGAAACGATCGTCGTCGCTATTTTTTTGTTCCCATTTGGCTGCTAATATGTGTGTGATTGCTTTCTCTAAGTCGCCGCCCTGGTGCCAAATCTGCTCAATCTTGGCATTGAGAGTGTCCTTCGTATCTACAGTGGGCTTTTTCAGGTCGTCTATAAGCTCTCGACAATACTTGTCTCGATTAGATTCAATAACTTCAAGCATTGCCTCAACAGAGGCGATCGCCCACGAAAGCCCCAACGACGGAGCGATCTCCTCAAGGACTACGATCGCTTCTGCCGCCCAAAATGGGCTTCGATTCTTATAGTTCTCTTTTGTCTTTATCAGCTGATCCATTATAAATCGCCATTTAGCCGCCTATGGGAGGTGTCCCCGGAACAGAAAAGGTGTCAGGACTCTTTGTGTCAACCAGGCGCTACCTTCTTCGGCCTGCCGCGGGGGCGGAGGGTGGAATCTAGGTTCAGGCGGCGGGCAATGGACTGGGTCCAATCGGGATCGCCGAAGGGGGAGCCTCGGCGGATCGCGTGGCGGACGGCGTCGACTTCTTTCTTGGACATCGCCTGATTGACTCGGTCTTTCCAATGACCAGGTCGGGCGATCGGCCACGGCGTCAGGAGATCGGGCTTTCGCCGCGGCTTGGCCAACCAACGGGCGAGCGATCCCCATTTCCAGTCTTCGGCCAAAGTTACCAGGCCAGCCTGCCGGGCATTGCGTTCGACATAACGACATACGACCAGAAAGTGCCCGTCGTCTTGCACCGGAAAACTCTTGAACCGCCCTTGATAGATGTGCCCTTTGCCGGAAGTATGGCAGTGCGCGTGTCGGCGCATCGTGTGCGTCAGGGTGACCCACCGCAGAAAATCGCTCATGCCGCCGTCAGCCGTGGGGCGGACGACCAAATGCCAATGGTTGGGCATCAGTTGGTAGGCTAAAATTTGACACGGGTACCGCGACAGCCCCTCGGCCAAAATGCGCTCGAACGCGTCGAAATCGTCCGGCTTATCGAAGATCGCCGCCCGAGAGTTGCCTCGATTCAAGGCATGATAAATGCCGCCCGCTTCGTCGGCTCGCTTTGGTCTACCCATGACAGCAGGGTATCATGTGCTGGTGGAGGAAAAAAGAGTCCTGACACCGTTTTTTTATCACCTTTTCCCAGCGGTGTGGGGGAGATGCCTAAGCTCTAAAATCTACGCTTCCCACATAGACTGAATCGTGAGAGAGACACGATGATCGATCAGATTTTTGCGATTACCAAGAAACTGGACATCCCTAATCCAAAGGTGATCGAACGCGTAGAGTCGTTGTTTCACGCCGATCTTCCGCAACTTCGGCAGTATTGGAAACGACTTGGGGTTGGCACGCTTTCCGTTGCAATGCGAGTCTATTCGCCAGAACGAATCGAAGGAGAATTGGAGGAGTTTCGGCGGCGTTGGAAAGAGTATTTCCTCTGGGGTGGCGTGGGCTCGGCGGTCGAGCCAGGCTTTGAGGCGGACGCCATCATCATCGCCGATTCGCTGGATGGCGACGAAGTGATTCAGTTGCCGGATGGGCTTTATCTGTTGCCACGTCATCGCGATGTTGCGGTGCGGATTGGCGATGATCTGGTCGACGCGATTCGGTATATCTGCTCTAGCGGCCAGATTTATACAGACATCCAGTTCTTCTGGTTTGAGTCGTGGGTCGATCGGTTGAGCCGCGAATTCTTGGCTGACCAACTCGATTTCGCGACCGCCCGCGACTTTGTGAATGCGTTGCCGGCCGCCTACTACCAAGAGGAACCCGAGGATAACTACGTCTCGGCCCTGTTGCCGGATATCGAGGGATCGCTGACATTTATTGGCGCTCAGGCGATCCTCCATTCCGATCGATACGCCGACGTCGCGGAATACGTCGCCGCTCTGAAAGAGTTGGGATGTCGGCCGGCATCTTCGTAGCGAACCATCTCGAAGTGTGGAACCTTCCTCCAGTCGTGGAGATGCTCGGCGCAACCGTCACAGTCGTTATCCTTGCTGCGAAACAATGCTGCCGGCGCTCGGCTTTCCGCAGATGCCCCTGCGAAACTCAAGAAAAAAAGGCCGGAAAAACATTGATCGGGCATACTTCCCTCAGAGCGATCGATGGCCAATGTCAGGTGCGGACTCTTTGAGCCGCGACAATGGCCTTTCGATCGCCTTTCTTCGTCGGCTGGAGGTTGTAGTCCTGTCGACAAACGCTTATCGAGTTTGAGGGGCAACTGTGCGCGGCATCGTGTTTTGCGAATTTCTGGATTGGGTCGAAGACCGCTACGGTCTGACCATGGTCGATCGGATCATTCTGCGATCCGAGCTTGCCACCGGAGGCGCCTATACGTCGATCGGCGACTACGATCACGACGAACTACGTCAACTGGTCGCTCAGCTTAGCTCCGCCACGCAGACGACCGAGTCTGAGTTGCTGCACTGTTTGGGAGCGCGGTTGTTCGCTCGTTCTTTTGAGTTTTTTCCGCGCTACTTCGGCAGCGATCATTCCGCGTTTGACGTGCTGTCGAACGTCGACGAACGGATTCGAGTAGAGATCCGCACGCTCTATCCGGATGCGGATGTGCTGAAGTTCGAATGGGGTCATGAAGCTTCCCAGCAGTGGAGCTTCGCCTATCGATCTTCGCTCGCCTGCGCCGACCTGGTGGAGGGAATGCTCACCGCCAGCGTAGAGCGATTCCGCGATCAGATCGAACTGGAACGAGAAGAACTCGAGATAGAACACGAACCCGCCGTATGCTTTCGACTAACGACCCGCGACCCAATTCTCACGCATCCAGCCTTGACGCACTAAAGCGTCAAGCCGAGCGTGAGCGTCGTGCGCGCCAGGAAGCGGAACGTCTGTTCGAGAAAGCGAGTCGAGAGCTTCGGCTTGCTCAGGCCAGGACCGAAGCGTTCGCTTTCCAGCTCGAAGAGCGGAACGTCGCGACGACGGCGATTCTCGATAGCGTTGCGCAAGGGATCATCACCCTGAATCGCAACGGAGTGCTCGAAACGATGAATCTCGCTGCCCAAGAACTCTTCTCGTTTTCGGTCAACTCAGCCAGCCCCACGCGGATCGGAGCGTTGCTGCCGGAATTTGCCGGCGATCCGCTTGGGGAAGCGGCTGAGAGTCGCTCGTTTCTCGCCTTGGTCGGCCAAAGTCGCGAAACGATCGCCCTGCGGAAAGATGGAACTCAAACGCCGGTGGAAGCGACGTTTGGCGAATTGACTCTGGGAGGACGCCGGATTTACACCGGGCTGTTCCGCGACCTGACCCAGCGGAAGCGGCTGGAGATGCAAATCACTCACGCGCAGCGAATGGAGTCGGCCGGCGAACTGGCGGCCGGCATCGCGCATGAAATCAACACGCCGATTCAATACGTGTGCGACAACGCGCAGTATCTGGATCGATCGATCGTCGAACTGACCAACTTTTTTGAGCAGGTCGCGGCCCTGGCTGAGACCACGCCCGCCAACCCGCCCACGGCCGAATTGATGGACCAATTTCGCCGTGAGGCGCTTGACGGGGACTGGGAATTCTTCATCGCCGAGGCGCCCCTGGCGGTCAAGCAGGTGCTGGAAGGCGCCGAGTCGGTCGCCAAGATCGTGCGGGCGATGAAAGAGTTTTCGCATCCCGGCTTGGAAGAACAGGCCGCCGTCGATCTGAACCACGCGCTGCAGAGTACGTTAACGATCTCGCGCAATCAATGGGACGACGTCGCCGAGGTGATCACTGAATTTGACGATTCGTTGCCGCTGGTTAACTGTTTTCCGTGCGACCTGAACCAAGCGTTCCTCAACATCATCATGAATGCCGTCTATGCGATCCGCAAAGCGGCTGACCCCCGAGATGATCGGAAAGGGACGATTTCGATTCGCACGCGATACACCAACGATTGGGTCGAGATTCACATTTGCGACGACGGCGTCGGGATCCCAGAAGAAATCCGGGAAAAGATCTTCGATCCGTTTTTTACGACCAAGGAGATCGGCGAAGGGACCGGGCAAGGCCTGGCGATCGTCCGGTCGATCGTGGTCGGCAAACATCGAGGCGAGATCGAATGCGACTCCAAAGTAGGAGCTGGCGCATCCTTTACGTTGCGTCTCCCTAACTCTACCTGTTCTCTTCACTAACGGAACTAACTAATGCGGGTAATCGTCGCTGATGACAGCACGCTAGTGCGCACGATGCTTCAGGAAACGCTGGACAAAGCGGGCTATGAAGTGATCGCGTACGACAATGGTTCGGACGCCCTCGAGGCGATCTCCAACGGCGAATCGCGGTTAGCGATCCTCGATTGGATGATGCCGGGCTACAGCGGGCTCGAAATCTGTCAGCAGCTGCGCGACAACCGGGCGTCGCAGTGGGTCTATGCGATCCTGTTGACCGCCAAAGATCATCCCGATGATATCCTGCGGGCTTTTGAAGCGGGCGCCAGCGACTACGTGAGCAAACCGTTTCGAGAAGCGGAGCTGCTAGCCCGCATTGCGGTTGGCGCCCGGATGATCAAGCTGCAAACCGAGCTGGCCCAAGCGCAACGCCTGGAGTCGGTCGGCCAACTGGCGGCGGGCATCGCGCACGAGATCAACACGCCGACCCAATACGTCGGCGACAACACCATCTTTTTGAAAGATGCGTTCAAAGACCTCAACGATACGCTCACCCAATGCGACGAACTGCTGAAGGCGGCTCGCAGCGGCAGCTTGACCCCAGCGCTGATGGAAAACGTCGAGCAAGCCTGGAACAACGCCGACATCCCTTATCTTCGCGACGAGATTCCGGAAGCGATCGAACAAACCTTAAAAGGGGTGGAGCAAGTCAGCAAGATTGTCCGGGCGATGAAGGACTTCTCGCATCCGGGCGGCGGCGCCAAGACGATGGTCAACCTGCAAGAAGCCATCGAAACGACGATCGCCGTCGCCCGGAATGAATGGAAGTACGTCGCCGATATCGTCACCCAGTTTGACGAGAACCTGCAGGAGGTCTCCTGTTTTCCCGGCGAACTGAATCAAGCGCTGCTGAACCTGATCGTCAACTCGACGCATGCGATCGGCGACAAGATCGGCGACTCGGCCGAGCAGCAGGGGACAATCACCGTGGGGACGCGGCTGCTGGACGGTTGGGCGGAGATCTTCGTGCAGGATACCGGCGCCGGCATTCCGGAGTCGTGTCGGGCTAAGATCTTTGATCCGTTCTTTACGACCAAACCGGTCGGCAAAGGGACCGGACAAGGCCTGGCGATCACCTATTCGGCCATCGTCGACAAGCATGGGGGCGTGCTCGACTTCAAATCGAAAGAGGGGGAAGGAACCACATTTTTTATCCGCTTGCCAGTTAGCGAACCCTGTGGAGCGACTCTATGAAGAATCGAATTTTATTCGTCGATGATGAGGTCAACGTCCTGAACGCTTATCGTCGTTGGCTGCGCCGGTACGAAGATGAATGGGACGCCCACTACTATAGCTGTCCAGTCGAGGCGTGGAGCGCGCTTCAACGCGAACCGTTTGACGCGATCGTGTCCGACGTCTGCATGCCGCAGATGACCGGCTTTGATCTGCTGGGCCGGATCAAAGAGTGCGATCAGACGCGGGAAGTCGCGGTGATTTTCGTCACCGGTTCGCTGGAAAACGAGTTCACGCAGCGTGCGCTCGATCAAGAAGCGGCCGACTTGATCAACAAGCCGATCGACTTTCATCACCTCCGCGCCCGGATTCGCAATGTGCTGCGGCAAAAACGGGAGAACCTGCTCAGCACGCGGCGGATTCAAAAGCTGGAGCAAATGGTGCTGGACCAATCGGCCGAACTGGCCGCGTCGCGATTGGACGTCATTTGGCGGCTGGGCAAAGCGGCCGAAATGCGCGATGAGGAAATGGGCCGGCACGTGATCCGCGTCGGCGCCTACGCTCGTACGATCGCGGCGACCATGGGACTGGATCAAAAGTTTGTCGACGACCTGTTTCTAGCCGCTCCGCTGCATGACGTCGGCAAGATTGGAGTTCCCGACTATATCTTGCTGAAGCCGGGCAAGTTGAACAAAGAGGAATGGGAGATGATGAAACGCCACTGCGAGCTTGGGGTGGCGATCTTGAATGACGCGTCGAAGTTCCTCACGTTCGCCCGCCGTTTTTCGTACCATCCGACGTCCGAGTTGATCGGCTTTCGCGATGATCCGCTGCTGGAGATGGCGGCCGACATCGCGCACTACCATCACGAACGGTGGGATGGCGGCGGCTATCCATGCGGATTGGCGGGCGCCGCGATCCCGCTGTCGGCGCGCATCACCGCGATCGCGGATGTGTTCGACGCGCTGCGCAACACGCGCCCCTACAAGCCGGCGTACGACATCGTGCAGTCGCTGGAGATTTTGAAACAGGGCGCCGGCACGCACTTTGACCCCGACGTCTACGAGGCGTTTATCTGCTCGCTGGACGAGATCCTGACGCTCGAAGCGGAACTTGCGGATACGCCGGCCAGCCGCGACGCCCCGCCCGATATCGGGTTCCCTTCCTTCCCCCACCTCAATTCGCAAAGCGCCCAGAACGTCGCAGCGTTCTCCAACGCGCAAGGAGAGTCGCATGACGAAGATCTTATTTGTGGATGACCAAGGCAACGTCCTTTCAGCGCTGCGACGAATGCTGCATGGATTCCGCAAGGAATGGGACATGCAGTTCGCCCAGGGTGGACAAGAGGCGATCGAGCTGCTGGAGGAGTTTACGTTTGACGTGGTCGTGACCGACATGCGGATGCCATCGATCGATGGCGCCGAACTGCTGCGCCGCGTTCGCCAGCGCTGGCCGGCGATCGTGCGGATCGTGCTATCGGGGCAGTCCGAGCTGGAGCGGATTTATCGCGCGGTCGGTCCGACCCACGTCTACCTGTCGAAACCTTGCGACGCCGAGCGGATCACCGACGTCGTTTCGCAGTCGTGCGACTTGCGCGAACGTCTACCCAACTCGACCATCAAGCAGTTGATCTCGCAATTGGATCGCGCCCCCTGCCAGGTGAGTGCGCTGGCGGCGCTGGAGAAGGAACTTCGCGACGAAGCCCCCTCGATTGATCGGGTGGGAGAGATCATCGCGTCCGACATTGGGATGACCGCCAAGATTTTGCAGTTGGTTAGCTCTTCCTTTTTTGGACAACCGAAGCGGGTCGCCTCGCCCGAGCAGGCCGTGTCGCTGCTGGGCGTCGAACTGCTGCGGGAACTGGTGTTGAGCGTCGGCATCTTCGAAGCGAGCGACTTTGGCGACATCGACGGCTTTTCGGTCCAGAGCGTGACCGAGCACTCCAATCGGGTCGCCGAATTCGCCAAGCACATCGCCGAGATCGAAGGACAACCGCGCCAGGTGGCGTGCGATTCGTGGTTCGCCGGCAAGCTGCACTTGATCGGCAAGTTGATGCTGGCCCATTGTCTGCCCGCCCAATATCGGCACGCGGTGCAGATGACCAAAGACCGGGGCATCACGCTGTGGCAGGCCGAAATGGAAACCTTTGGCGCCAGTCACGCCGAAGTTGGCAGTTACTTGTTGAGCTTGTGGGGCGCGCCGCGACCGATTTGCGAAGCGGTCTACCTATACCGCACGCCGGGACGGACCGAGCGGATTTTGGAGGACTTCCGGCCAATTACCGCCGTGCTGGCGGCCAACCTGTTGACCCGCACCGAGGATCGCTGGCGAAGACTGGATGATCAGGTGTTTTACGCCTCCGAAACGATTCTCGATCCCCAGTTTCTGACGCAAATGGCTCACTGGCACGCCGCCACGCAGGCGATGTAACGAGAGGTAAGCAAAGATGACGAATCGCATTCTCTTGGTCGATGACGAACCGAATATTTTAAGCGGCTACCGCCGCCATTTGCGGAAGAATTTTGAGGTCGAAGTTGCCGAAGGGGGCAAACGTGCCTTGGAGATTCTGGACGCCGAAGGTCCGTTTGCGGTGGTCGTTTCCGACATGCAAATGCCGGACGTTTCCGGCTTGACCGTGTTGACGCACGCCGCCGACAAATACCCCGACACCACGCGAATCATGCTGACCGGCAACGCCGACCAGGAAACGGCGGTGACCGCGGTTAACCAAGGCCGGATCTTTCGCTTCCTGAACAAGCCATGCCAGCCCGATGCGCTGGCCGCGGCGATCAACGTCGGCCTGCGGCACTACGAATTGATCAAAGCGGAACAAGCGTTGCTGACGAAAACGTTGGCCGGCAGCGTCAGCTTGTTGACCGAAGTGTTGTCGATGGTCAATCCGGTCGCGTTCGGTCGCACCAGTCACATCCGCCGGACTGTCAGCGGCATCTGCGGGCAACTGAAGCTGCAAAACGCATGGGAAATCGACGTCGCCGCGATGCTGTCGCAAGTCGGCTTTGTGACGATTCCGGAGGCGGTTTTGCAGCGCTACTACAACGGATCTTCACTGACGCCGGAAGAGACCGCGTCGATTGAAGATCACCCGCGCGTCGGCAAAACGCTAATCGCCAAGATTCCGCGGCTAAAGGGAGTTGCCGAGATCATCGGCGCTCAGCGATTGCGGTATGACGGTAAGGACGCGCCGAAGTCCGGCGGCGCTGTCGGCGATGACATTCCGACCGGCGCCCGGATCTTGAAGTTGGTGACCGACTTTGATGCGCTGACCGCGCAAGGGATCGGCGCCCCTGATGCGATCTCGCAGCTTACGGCGCGGGCCGGCGCTTACGATACGTCGCTATTACCGCTGTTGATGAAAGCGGTTGACGCATGCTACGTCACCCGCCTGGTGAAGCTGATCGACCTGAACGATTCGATGGTGTTCGAAGAGGCGGTCGAAACGACGTCCGGGCAAGTTCTGGTCGCCAGCGGTCAGCAGGTTTCGCCGTCGATTCGCGAGCGGCTGCTCAGCTTCGCCAAGTCGGCGCAAGGGGTGAAGCAGCCGATCAAAGTTCGTTGCCCGGTTGAGAATGCTCCGAAAGAAGCGGCCGCAGCAACGCCAGCCACGGCGACGACGCCCGCGGGAGCGAACTAAGCCGCCGCCATCGGAGCCGCGTCGTCGCCTCCGACTTCTTTCAAACGTTGATCATCATCGGCAGTTCGATCTTGTTGATGGCCATCGTGTTGGTCGATTTTGGCGGACCGACGCAGTTGTTTGCGGCGCTGGAGCAATCGGCCGGACCCGAGGCGGCCAGCGTCTTTCCGCCGATGGGGCACGAGGTGCTTGGCTTTGTGGCGATCGCCGCCTGGACGATGGGAACCGCGATTGGCTATGGCGGCGACGCGGCTCCGATGGCCGGGGCGATGGAAGGACAGCGGATATTATCGTATAAAAACGAACGAGAGTCGGCCAAGATGTACGTCTCGACGATGGTGGTGCTGTTTCTGCTGCTGGCGACGTTGACCTTGCCCGGCTTGGCCGCGATGGTTCACTGGCCCGAGGTGGGAACCGAAGCGCAAAAGGAACTAGCCTACGGAATGCTGTTGGCCAAGTATTTGCCGCCAGGCTTGTTGGGGTTGGCGCTAAGCGCTGTGTTGGCGTCGATTATGAGTACGGTCAGCTCCAACATGAACTTTGGCGCCCAGGTGTTGGTCAATGACGTTTATCAGCGCTCGTTGGTCAAACAGGCGTCGACGAAACACTACCTGCTGATGGGGCGGATCTTTTCGGCCGGGATTTTGATCTTGGGTGTGGTGGTCGCGGTCGCGGCGACCAATGTGATTCAGACTCGATCTTCATGCTGGGTCTATCTTCCGCCGAGTTGACCGCCAACTGGGCGCAATGGTGGTGGTGGCGATTTAACGGTTGGGCGCGGCTGACAGCTTCGCTGGGAGGCCCGTTGATTTTTGTGGTCAACAAGCTGTTTCTGTTCCCTAACCCTTGGTTTTCGTTTCCGTACCTGTTCGACTTTGGCCCGCACAACGACTACCTGTTGATTTTCGTCTCGATGGGGATGACGCTGATCGCCTGGGTGACGGTTGCGCTGTTGACCAAGCCGGAGCCGATGCCGCAGCTGATCGACTTCTACCGTCGCGCTCGCCCGTACGGCTTTTGGGGGCCGGTCGCCGAGGCGGCGGGAGAGCCGCGACCGCCCAAGGGACGGATCGCCGTTGGCTTTGTCGTTGCACCGTTTGGTACGGTGATGGCCTCGGCGGGGATTCTGGCCCTATCGCTGCTCTATCTCGGGCGATGGAGTGAAGCGACGATTGCGGTGGTGACGATGGTACTCGCGGGGGCCGTTTTTTACGTTGGGTTCAGCAAGCTGCTGCCATCAGCCGGCGAGTCGAGTCCGGAACCGCCGCAAGAGGATTTGTCGGAAACGGAGCTTTCCGAAAGTTCGTTGGTTGAAACCTGATCGGCGGACCGGTTCAATAGGGGAAACGGCCGCATCGCTCGTTTCTTGGTTTACCCCTTCGCTACGCTGCTGTTAGGAAAAGATGTCTGTTGATTTTAGTCGTCCAAAGCGGGTCCGTTTAAGCGATATCGCCGAGCGAGTCGGCGTCTCGCGCCGCGCCGTATCGGCCGTCTTGCTGGGTACCGGCGGAGGTCGGGTCGGCGTCGGCGATCAGAAGGCGAGCGAGATTCGCAGCGTCGCCGAGGCGATGGGTTATCAACCCAAGCTGGCGGCGCGGCAATTGGTCGGCAAGCGATCGCATACATACGGTTTGCTGGTCGCGTCGGCGGGAGATCCGCTCCGCTCGTTTTTGATTCAGCATCTGGACGAAGAAGCGGTCGCCCATGGCAATCGCACCTTGATCGGCAACACGGTTGTGGCGCCTGACCGCTTTGAGAAGACGGTCCAGCTGTTTACCAATAGCGGCGTCGACGGCGTGCTGTGCGCCGTTCATAAGTGGTTGCCTGGCGATCGAGAGGCGCTGCTGAAGCAACACCCCTGCACCATCTTCTACGAAGATCCAGGGATCGACGGCGCCGCGTTTGTAGCGACCGATCGGGTGAGCGCTGCCCGGCAAGCGACTCATTACTTGCTGGAGTCCGGACGCCAACGGATAGGACTGGCGCTGACGGCCATCGACCTGGCGCACCAAAAAGCGGCGCAGGCGATGGTTTCGTTGCTCGAACAGATGATCAGCGGCGCGGAGCTTTCGCCCGAGCAGCGCCAAGTGCGGGTGGAGCCGTAGTTGATTGTGCGCGAATCGGCGTAAGGGCGCATCACGTTTCCGCCGCTTAAACCCGCTCGAGTGGCGGAATTCCTGAATTTTCACCCAGTGGACGTTCGTCTTACGGGCGCCGGTTATGTCGAAATGGCCGCCTAGGGTGGCGACTTTCTCGACACGCTATCACGCGATTCGCGTTTCTTAGCTGCCTGTTGAAAAATGCCATCGTGGCATTTTCCAACCTCGCCAGGCTCAGAGCGTAGCTCTTCGCGGCTCGCAAAATAACGACTTACGTCGCTATTTTGGGATCGCATCCGTGCGATCACGCAGTCCGTCGAGAAAATCAACGGACTGTTAGGCCGATCTTGCCGGGAATCAACGATGGTATGACGTTTGCAAGTTGGTAGAGACTCGCCTTGTACGCCGCGAATCTGCGGAGGCGAGTTCCTCACAACTACGCGCCATGGATGGGCCGGAGATCGCATGACTGGAAAAACTTCGCCGTACGTCGTCTTGTTCGTTTGTTTGTTTTATGGGACCGGAATCTCAGCGGTCTCTCTTGAAAGTGAAGTTTGGGCGGACCAACCGCCGGCGGAGAACCCGGCTCGTACCGATATCGAAACGAAAAAGACGATTGATCGTGGTCTGACGTGGCTGGTATCGACCATTCACAAAGATGGAACGGTGGGGCCTGACGTTTACCACGAGTCAAACTTGGCTTGTACAGCGATGGTTGGTTTGGCCTTGATGACCGAAGGAAGCACGGCTTACGGGGGACGGTATTCGAAAGAAAGTCGCCGCGTCTTGGGTGGCGTACTTGATCTGGTGGAACGTCGCAAGTTGGACGGGGGCGAGTCGAAGGCCGAGACGCTTGTGCAGCACAAGATCGGAGCGAACGCCGATGTGTTTCTGGCGACGCTCTATTTGAGCGAGGTCTATTATGAGGCGCCGGGATACGAAAAGGATATCGAAGAAGCGCTGAACCGTTTGATTCGGCACATTTGTCAAAGCCAACGCGCCGACGGCATGTGGGGAGACGAAAGTTGGGCGCCGATCCTGGGAACCGTCCTCGGTTGGGAAAGTCTGCGCTCGGCCCATTCGGCCGGTTTCAAAATCAACGCGTCCTCCCGTTTGGTCGCTGAGGCCCTGATCAAACGTCTCCGCGACAAGTCGAAAGACAAAGGGGGTTGGATGCACACCTTCTACAAAAACGCTTCGTCGCTACGCGTCTTGTACTCGATGGACTATCGGGACGATCCGCTGTTTGCGCAGAGCGTCGAGGACTTGCTGGCGCTGACGAAGGAGCGTTCGCCGACGTTTGAATTGGCTGGGGGCGAAGAGTTCCTGTCGTATTACCTGGTGACGCAGTGCATGCTGAAGGAGCCCGACAACGCTGAGTGGGCCCAGTGGCATCCCCATGTTCGGAAGGCGCTGATCCGACTGCAAAACGGCGACGGAAGCTGGACGGGACATCATTGCATTAGGGACCGGACGTTCTGCACTGCGGCGGCGCTGATGACCCTGTTGTCGACCAACTACCATCTCTCGGTCAGCGATTTATGAACCGCCGTCGATTCTTGTCGATAGCGGCGGCCGGCGCCACGTTGCCAACAGTCGCTTGGTCCGTCGAAAGCGAAAAGTCCCGAGGCATGGGAGAAGCGACGGTCGACCAGGCGATCGACTGGCTGATCGCACACCAGTCGGCCGATGGCGCTTGGCGATCGCGCACCTATTCGGAGTTGCGATCAGGTATCGGCACGACAGCTCTGGCCGCCCTTGCGTTAGTTCGATCATGGAAAGCGACCGAGCCGAAAGTGGTCTCAGCACTTGGCAAGGGAGTGCAATTTCTCAAAGACCAATTCTCGCGAGATGATTCGTTGGGAGTTGGAGCCGACTATCCGACGTACGTCGCCGCGATGCTGATCATGGTGCTGATCGAATTGGAATCTACCAGTGAGCGGGAACTTCGTGAACGTCTAGTTACGCAACTAATCGACCGACAGCGAATTGGTCGTCATGGCTATCTGCCTGGCGACGCCGATTTTGGCGGATGGGCGCCTGGTTTGGAGGTCAAGGCCGATCCATCCGCGGCGGCCGCAAATATTTCGATCACTTCTCATGTCTTGCAGGCGCTACGCGCCGCCGATGCGATCACGCCCGAAATGAGAACCTCCGCCGAGACTTATCTTCGGCGGCTGCAGTACAACGATCCGCAGTCGAAGCTGGTGGGAGGATTTACGTATACCGCGGCGTTCGACTCGCCCTTGAACAAGGCAGGCTTCGATGTCGCAACGAATGGGAAACGACATGCGCTGCCTTATCATTCGGCGACTTGCGACGGGCTGCTCGCGCTGGCGGCCTGCGACCCGCACCGACAAGACAACTCGTTTCGCTTGGCGACGTCGGCGTTAGCCGCAATGCCGTTGCCGCGGCTTTCCCGAGCGCCGGTCGATGTGGGGCAGATCGACCGCGTCCAGGGAGGCTTGTTTTTCTACGCCGCCGCGGCCCTGTCGCGGTTGCCTTCATTGACGACGACAGGGCACGCGCGTCTCACCGTTTGGCATTCGCTGCGGCGGTCACAACAGGTTGATGGCTGCTGGCGAAATCCACTTCCCTGGATGCGAGAAGACGACCCGCTGGTCGCAACTAGTTTCGCGATTGAGGCAATGTCGGCGCTCAGTCGACCGAAGTAGAAGGCAGCCAGCTTCAAATTGACGCCCTACTCCGATTTCAATCCGGCGGTGTTGACCGTGCGGACTTGGTAAGGGTTGGCGTCCCCGGCGACCGGCTTGACGGTGGCTTGCATCTTGGCAAGCGGAACCTGCGGCGTGTCGCTGTATTGCAGGCCTTGGTAAAGCGGGCGACCAAAGCGGTTGGTCGGCTTCTCAGGGACCTGAGCGACTTCTTCGCCATCGCGCTCAATCACAAAGTAGGCGACGCCGCTTTCCAGGTCGGCCATTGCGTCCCAGGTTAGCCGGTCGCCGTTGAGTTTCACATTGGTCGGCGTCGGCGGCGGCGTGTTGTCGGCTACCTTGGTGTCGGTCATGTACTGCAGCCAATCAGCGGCGACTTGCTTGCTTGGCAGCCAGATCGAAGTCGCCTTGTCTCCGTGATATTGGTTGGCGGGAACGGCGGCGGTCGCCTTGCCTTCATCGGTTGGCAATGGCGCTAGATACGACTGCGAGACTGGGTACGGGCGAAGCGGCTGGCCCCCCTTTTCGGGCAAGCGAGCGGCCAGGCAAGCGTCAAACCAGGGCATCGCCAGGTAACGTTGATTGCCGCACTCGTGACTGGTCAGCGGATCGATCGAAACGCCCAACAGGGCGCCTTGGCCACGCATCGCGGCGAAGAACGTCTTGTTGCTTTTCCAAGCGCCCGAGAAACGGCCGTTGATGACGGTGACCCCTTCTTTGGTTCCGAGGTTGCACATCAGCGGCACGGCGAGGGCTTCCTGCGGCAATTCGTGCGGCTTGATGTTGCGGCCTTCAATCGCTTCAAACAATGGCACGCCCGAGCGCAGCCAAGCGGCGGCGATACGTTCTGGATGGAGCATCACCATACCGCCGCACCAATGTCCGCCGCCGCTATGTCCCCACAGGGCCCAGGGGACGGTCGCCAGTTCGGGATGGCCGGCTTGCGCGCCAAGATCGACCAGCGACTTTCGGAACGCAGCGTCCGAGCCGTTGCGGGGATCGCACCACATCTGGCAATCGGTTCCTTCCGGCTGTTCGTACGAGGCGGCCAGCAGCGCGCAGTCGTACTTGGCGGCCAGCGCTTGCCAGTGCAGGTCAAAGGCGCCGGTTTGTCCCGACTTGCATGACCCTTCGCCGCAACCATGCTGATGCACGATCACGCCGCGAAGCGTCTTGATGTGGGGCGAAACCCACACGGTGTAGGCGACCGGATAGATCAGCTCGCCTGGTTTGTCCGAAGCTTCGTAGCGAACCCGATAGTATGGGGGCGCGACTTCGGGCGGATTGTCATAAGGCGGGTTTTGAGCAAACAACGTCGCGGTCGAAACCAACAGCAGCGCTGCTGCAATCAGTGGGCGGTGGAAATGGAGCATGGTAAGCCAATGTTGAGGTGGAAGTGAAAATGGTGGTGGGGCACGAGGCGAAACGTCATCGCTTAGCTGCCTGTTGAAAAATGCCCTCGTGGCATTTTCCAACCTCGCCAGGCTCAGAGCATAGCTCTTCGCGGCTCGCAAAATAACGACTTACGTCGCTATTTTGGGATCGCATCCCTGCGATCACGCAGCCTGTTGAGAAAATCAACGGACTGTTAGCCAAATTGCCAGCTGTTCAGCAGGCAGCCGTTAAGCGATGGCTTATGTAGCCGATTTGGGCGACTATGACGTATCTACCTACGTCATAGTAAATATTAGCTGGCGAAACGCCGGAAAACTTCTCAAAAACTTTGCGCCGGCACTTGGATTTTTCTTTACCGGAGGGGGGGAGAAAGTTTAACCTCAGGGCGAAAGACAAAATATTACGCGAGTATATAAAAATTCGTTTCACGTAAGAATCGCTCGCTTCCCCCTCCTGTTCGACAAGCCCTGCAAACGACCTCCCTGGCGGATTCGATTCGCTTTTGGCAGTTGGCGAATCCTGTCTGACTCCCCGGCGAAACGTCCCTGTACGTTCGTCGCACCGCTTTCATTGCACGGCGCCGAAACCGGCGTTGCCCTTCTAGAGCGTTTTTCTGATAGCTGTAGCGTTTCTGGCGCTAGTGAGGCCAGCTGGTCAAGGCGACCGAAGCAGGCGAATCCTCAAGATTCGTCGATGCAGGTCAACGCCGACCAGCGCGGCCGCAACCAGCCAGAACGATACAGATGGAGGAAAACCGCTCTAACCTCCTATCGAGGTGACTTCTTGCGAGCGTACTAATTCTCCCACCTATCTTTTTTCTGGGGATCGTTCCATGACGAAGCGCAAAGCATTTACGTTGGTCGAGCTGTTGGTGGTCATCGCCATCATCGGCGTTTTGATCGCACTTCTTCTCCCCGCAGTGATGATGGCCCGCGAGTCGGTTCGCCGCGCCCACTGCACCAACAACCAAAAGCAGATGTTGTTGGCGATGCACAACTATATGGATATGACCGGCGGCAATATTCCCCGCGGCGTGACGGTCGATCACACCACCACCGCGTCGACCTGCGGCGGCGACGACAACAATCCGTACGCCCATACGATTCACACCTTCCTGCTTCCCTTCCTGGAACAGCAGAACCTGTTTGATCAGGTCGACTTTTTGTATGGCATGAAGGCGTCGCAGAACGCCGGGGTACGCCGGACGCGAGTATCGGCCTACGAGTGTCCCAGCGCCGAGATCGGGCCTTACCTGGCGACCGATGGTCCGAACAACTATCCGGTCTCGATGTCGAGCCATGGTTACGGCCAGTGTGGACGATATAGCCCGCCCAACGGCGGCGTCTTTGCGATCTTTTGGGGGCTAAAACATACCTTCGATGGCTCAACCCCGTTGCCGCTGGACCAGGCGAAGCTGGTCGCGCCCGAAATGCGAATGACGCGGATCACCGACGGGCTAAGTAACACGATGGTGATCGGCGAATTTGCGCCGGGCCGCGACTACGTGCTGGAGAACGGCGTCAGCAAATGGCAGTTTGCCCGCAGTTGGTTCAACGGGCAAAGCGTTTCGAGCATCGGCTATACGATCAACGCGAATGGAACCCCGAATAGCCCGAAGGCGACGTGGGGCTCCAGCACTTGGGCCCGCAATCTGTCGACCGTCGGCAGTTTTCACCCGGGCGGAGTGAATGGGGGTTTCATGGACGGCAGCGTCCGCTTCATCCCCGACACAGTCGACGGCCAAATGTGGTTTGCCATGGGAACGCCCAATGGCGGAGAAGTGATTCAGTTTCCGTAGTGAGCCATTTTCAGGAGATTGGTCATGAATTGGAAAAGCATCTGCCTGACGATGGCGCTGGTATCGGTGATAGCCGGCGCCTGTAGCCAACGGGCGGTGGTCGAGAAACTGGTTAACGTCTCTGGCTCGATCACGATGAACGGCAAGCCTTGCCGGGGAGCGGAGGTCACCTTCAAGTCGCCCCACACGCGAACGATGGGCCGCGGCGTGACCAACGGAAAAGGAGAGTTCACGGTCGTTGAACTGATGCCGGGCGAGTACACCGTCAGCGTGCTGCGGATGTCGATGGATGGCCAGGGAATCGCCGCCGAGTTTGAAGCCTACGCCGGCAATGAAAGCCCGTTACAGGCGGTCGTGTCGGAGGAACAAACGACGTTTGAGTTCCAGCTCGGCATGTAGGCCAAGCTCGACTATTAGAATCCAGACCGTTGGATGAGGAGACCTGGGGGCGCGGGATCGTGCGCACGTCGCAACTTCGATTCCGCCCCCCTTCTCCCCTACTTCACTGGCAACAGCTGCAGCGCGTCGCAAATCACAAAGCCTTCGGTACCTTCGTTGCTGATGGTGATCGTGGTCTCTTTGCCGGCTGGCAAATCGATCGTCGCCACCGTGCGGAACCGCTCACCGGCGTCCAGGTCTAGCGTTTCGTCCGCCAACACGACCTGACGTTTGCCGTCGGTTTCGATGGTAATCGGCACATTTGCGGCGCGCGTCGGATGGGGCGAGTAGGCGAGACGCAGCCCGTACTTGCCCGCCTTGGGGATCTCAGGCCGAAAGACCAACTTGCGAGTCCCCTTCCCTTCATCGCCGTCATGGACGTAACCTTGATGGACAAAGGGCCGGAAATTGGTCGAGTGCGACCAGACGCCGATCTTTTCGGCCTGATCATCGTCCAGCACGATCCCATTCAGCTTGTTAAGGGGAATCGCCTGGGCGAGCGGCTTCGGTTTCGGCATGGGGGGCAACGGCAACAGGTCGAGCGCTTGCCCGGCCGCTTGCAGATGTTCTTTCAGTTCGGAATAGGGTAGCTTTTGAACGGCGACCTGCCGCTTGGCCGCCATCGCGGCGGCGATCCCGGCGCTTTGGCCGAGCATGATCCAGGTCGGCTCAACCCGCACCGAACTGAGGGCGACATGCGACGCTGACAGGGCGACCGGCACTAACAGATTGTCGCAGTCCAGCTCCTGCGGCGTGATCGCACGATACGGCACTTGATAGGCGTAACCGACGCGGCGGCCAGGGATGCGAACCGGGAAGATCGTCCCTTCGTTGACATAGCCTTTGCCATCGTCGCTTGGCACGCGCTGCACGTCATGCGAGTCGATCGGAAACGAACTGACCCCGATCGAATCTTCATGCGGCAACTGCTCTAGCACGTCGCGCTGCGTCAGGACATAACGCCCCAGCATGCGACGCCCTTCCCGCACGTACAACACCGGCGGAAAATGGCCCCACTTGGCGAACTCGTCACGGCAATAGCCCATCTGCTGCATTTCGGCCTGCAGGTTCTCAGGCATGCTGGGATCATTCGCCATGAACCAGAATAGCCCTTCGGTGTAGTCGCGATGATCTTGTTGAATCTGGCGGCGCTCGGCGTAAGAGGCTTCGCACCACTCGTTCGGTCCACCGACTAAGCCAATCGAGACTTGCCCGCCAATACTGTTGTTGCCGTCTAGCTTGTTCCCCGGTAGCGGATACAAATCGAACAAGAGCCGCCGCGGCGGATGCGCGGTCACGTACCGCCGGACCAACTCGTATCGCGCCGGATCATAATTGGCGGGTTTTTCAATCGCCACGCGATTGGCCGGATCTTTGGTCAGACACAAGCGAAAGCTGTAGGTCATCACCCGCTGGTCGCCCGCTTCGACATCTCCGGCGCTCTTGGCGGTCATCAGCGGGAGCAGATCGCCATTGTCGTCATACGGATTGACGTTGGTCACCACCGACTTGGGGAACTGCCGGCCGGCAAGCGACTCGCCATACTTGTCCCGGCTTTCGCGACCGATCGTCCAGGGGACGCCAGCCTTCGCCATCAAGTCCCCTTCGTAGGTGGCGTCGACGAAGGTCTGGGCGCGAAAGGCGCCTTGGTTGGTGGTGATGCGGACGATCTTACTAGTCCGCTTTTCGACATCGACCAGTTTTTCGCTAAGGAAAACCTGGACGCCCGCCTCTTGCAGCATCTCGTGAAAGACGTTCTCAGCGACATGCGGTTCGTAGGTCCAGGACGAATGGTCTTTCACCTTGACCTGATACGGCAATTTGACGCCGCGCGCGACATACTTCTTTTCGATGCGCTGATGGATCTCCTCGAACAGGCCCAGCAACACGCGTCGGTCGGTTTGGTTCGAGTCGCTAAAGCTCAGTCCGCTGCTCATCACACCGCCGACGATGTCGAGCGGCTCGACCAGGGCGACCGAGACCTCTTTTTCGCGGGCAGCGGCGACCGCGGCCGCAACCCCGCCAGGCGTAGCGCCAAACACGACCACATCAAACGTGCGATCAGGCGAAGCCGGCGGAGCGGCGAAAACGGAACCAGTCAGCAGCAGCGTAGCGATCAGCGAAGTAAGCGGCGATTTCACGAGGGCCTTCTCCTGGAGACGAATGGATGCGGGGCGTTATTGCTTGGCCTGCAGAAGTTCGCGCCATTTTGGATTGTTCGCTTTGTAATCCTGGAAGGATGCGTACTCCTTGCCGTCGATGTGGCCGCTGTTGTCGGCGTCGATGAAGGCGAACAGCCAATCGTAGCCCGGCTTGCCGACGCTCCACTCGGCGGCGCAGACCAACGAGTCGTCATCCTGGTCGCATTCTTTCAACAAGGTAGCAAAGTCGAGCCGAGCGCCGCCGGAACCTCCGTTCTGGTCGACGGCCGGATCCCATTGCAGCTTCTGTCCGGCGGCAGCCAGCGAGCCGGCGAACTTTTGCATGTCGATCTCTTGGACCGGCTTCGCTTCTGCGATTGCCTGGGCGGCGGCGATGCCTGCCGATTCGCCGGCGATCATGAAGACCGGCTCCATTCGGGCAGACGCATATCCCAGGTGCGTCGCCGAGAAACAAATCGGAACCAGCAGATTCGTACATTGGTCGGCCTGGGGCGTGATCGCTCGATACGAAACAGGATACGGCACATTGGTCGGCCCCTTACTTCCGCCGACAAACATGTTTCCTTCGTTGGCGACGAAGGTCTTGTCTCCTTCTTTCACGATGATACGGCGGGACGGATAGGTATCGATGCCATACTGGGCGAGTGCGACCGGGTCTTCCACCTGGCGGCGGTTGTAGACGTCATGCTCGGTAATCGTATAGCGTCCCTTCAAGCGGCGGGCGATGCGAATGTAAAGCTGATGCGGCCAGCCGGCGGTGTCGGGATGATACCGGCCATCGAATCCGAGCTGAGCGACCTCGTCACGATACGACTGCGGCACGCGAGCATCGGTCGCCATGAAATGACGCAGGCCAGCCAAATAGTCGCGATGCGCCTTCCAGACGCCGGCCTTGTCGGCATAGTCGCCGGCGGCGTACTCTTGGCTGATCCCCAGCGGCGCCATCGAGATTAACGAATCGCGCTGATAGTTCCATTCCCGCGAATTCCGCCAGCCCGGCCAGATGCCGATTAGCCGCTTCCGCAGTTTCTCCGGATCGCTTTCTTGTTCGGCCAAATAGGCGACGTAGCGACCGACCAGCTCGTAATCTTCCGCCGCATAGTCGGCAGGAACCGGAATTGGCAGGCGATGCTGCGGATCGTTGGTCGTGTAGTAGCGATAGTTGTAGGCCTGGGTATGTTGATCCCCAGCGCCAATCGGCAACCCATGATCGGCTTTGACCATCGATAGCAAACCGCTTGCGGGATCGCCCGCGATGCGATAGGGATCGATCGGCGTTTTCTGCACCACGGGGCGAACGCCGGCTGCCTGCTCGTCAAACTCTTCGGCCGATTCGCGTCCCACGCGATATTCGCAACCCGCGGCGGCCAATAGATCCCCTTCGTAACCAGCGTCGATGAAGACTTTGGCCGTGATGCGCAGATCGTCGCGTTGGGTAGGTTCGGCGGGCGGGCAGCCGGTTTCGTCGAACGGGGCGAGATCAAAGCTGGCGGTCTGGATCGCGGCGTCTTTCGTTTGGCAGGCGCCGATCCGATGTTCAAAGATCACCGGGATTTCGTACTGATCGAGCAGCACCTGAAAATCCGCGCGAATTTGTTTCGGGCTAAGCTCGGCGGTCGAAAGTCGCCGACCCTCCTTGGGTTGACCCAGGCTTTTCAGCAGCGGCTTCGTCATTCCGCCGGTCGCCGCATAGTTGGGACAGTCCTGCATCGGCTTCAGCCCGGCGCCCAGCACGCCGCCGATCCAGCGACTTGGTTCGACGATCACGACCTCGCGTCCCGCCTTCTTCACGGCAATTGCCGCCAAGATCCCAGACGGAGTCGCAGCATAGACGCAGACGTCGGTTTTGACGTCTCGCGCCGCGGCGGAAGCGAACGAAGCGAAGGTCAAGAGAAACAGCAGCGAACCAGTGGTGAGTTTCATGGGGGCTCCCAGGTATAGGCCGAAACGCAAGTGAGGGAAATGCGTCCGCAAGTCGGCAATTAGGTAGGAATGACTATCCTACTCTCAAATCGAGGGAGATTCGACTATGGAATAGTAGCCCAAAAGGTGCGAGCCTAAAATCTAGGCGATTTGGCGACTCCAGAAGAATGGAACACGGAGGCCTCGGATGAATCGCGGAATAGCACGGTAGGAAACAAAGGTGCGGGAATCGGGGATTCTTCAATCTTGCTTGCGGTGGCGACCTCCAACGAACTCCATTTTGACAAGTTCTTTCCCGATGGAGTTTCGATAGTCATGGTTTCAATCGGCTGGCCGTCCATGTCCTTCGCCGTGGCATTGCTTTCGATGGTCACGGCCCGGCAGATGGTTTTTTGGCCGCTCTTGTACCTGCCGTCCGTGGTCGGGACGGTTTCCCAATGGCAGGTGATGCGGTCAATCAGGCTGCGGATGGCTTCGGCTTTTTGGATGTAGCTGCCCTTTTCGATGGACTCCTTGACTTGGGCCTGCTTCTCCCGCAACAAGTTCACTTCGGCGTGAACTTCACTCCACCATGCCATAAAATCAGGGGCCGACGTTGCCGCTTCGATTTCCCGGCTCAGTTGGGCAATGCGGTCGTTGTAGGTGTCGATGATAAATTGGTCTTTGTCTTTCATGGCCATCAGTTCCAAAGTCAGCCGCTTTCGTTCATCCATCTTGTCCTGAACTGCCGACTGATTTTGCTCCATGTCCTCCTTGACCATCTGGCAGTAGAGTTCCAGATAGTCGCCGTCCGTTGTGATGATGAGATTGCGTTCGTCGTCGTAGTCTACGATAACTTCCACATCACCTACCCGGTTCATCCCTTCGTTCAACTGGCTCTCAAAGTAGCTTTCGATTTCCAACACGATGTACTCGAACCGAAGCTCTTTCAGCCATTCTTCGGTAGCCAACTTTTCCAACAACTTCTTGCTTTCAACAGCTTTGCCCAATGTGTCGATCCGCTGGCCAATGGCATCAAGATATTGGCCAATGAACCACTCCGCTTCCTTGAACGTCAGCTTCTTGTCGGTATGGTCAGGATGTTTGACCTTGAAGTGTTTGCCTTGACTATTTCCCGCCAATTTGAGGCCGCTTTCCTCATCCCACCACAAGCCGCCCAACCAGAGTTGTTCACTTCGGGGCGACCGCTTCGGGGTCGCTTGCTTTCGGTCTTCCAGCTTGGTTTGAATGCGGTCGAACAATTCAGGATCAATGAATGGCTCGAAAACCTCATCGTCAGGTTGGAACCATTCTTCCCGGTCGTGTTGGCGATATGCACCCTTCGTGTCTTCTTCGGTTTCGACAATCAGACCACTTTCCAGATGACGGAACGTGGATTGGCTGGTTCGGTTCCATGCAGGGCGTCCGACAAGAACCGTGTTGGCCAAGAGGCCGTCAATGAACGCCGAATACCAATGGTCGGAATGAACCGGCTTGATGCCTTCGGCGTTCAACTGCTTGGCAATTTGGTAGGTCTTCCAACCAACATCGAACCATTCGCAGATGCGGCGTAGCGTGTCCACTCTCTCTTGCCTGATGGACGGTGAGTAAAACAGCCGGTCGGATGAGTCCTTTGACGGTCGGTGGCGAACTTCGTTGTCGGGCATGATGCCGTTGGGGTCTTTCTCAATCTCGTTGCCATACCGCTCGACTTCAACATATTCCCCGGCATCATTCAGGGTGTACTTAATGCGGCAGTCCCAACTATCTTCGACCATTCGCCACTTCTCTTGGCCATCTTTGCCGATGCAAACCACATCGAACCCGTAAACCAGATACTTGGAGCCAACATACTCACCCAAGACAGCCCGGCGACGTTTCCCGAACAGAACTCGCTCGGCTTTGTCAATTTGCTCTTGGCGAGATTGGCAGGCGGCGACGGCGTTCAAGATGGCGGTTTCCATGTCGCCCTTGCTGCGGTCTTTGCCATCAATGACCGTGATGAGCCGAACCCCATCCCGTTTCAAGACGGTGATGAAGTACCCAAGTTCATCACTGTCGGCGGTTCCAAATCGGTCGAGACGTTGAACAAGGATCATGTTCGGTTTCAGGGTTTCGATGTCGTTCAACATCGCCTGAAATGAACGTCGCTGGTCGGACTTGTGCCGCTTCTGATAGTCGCCGTATTGAGCGATGATTTCGATGCCGTGGTCAGCGGCGTACTGGTGGATCATCCTGACCTGTTCATCGACTTCTTGACTTGGGGTTGAAACTCGAATGTAGATGAAGGCCGTCAGTTTGATGGTGGCGGTCGGAGTGCTTGTATTATCTTTCGTCTTGGTGGTCATGCTGCTTCCTTGCCCAAATATCGGAACACCGTCCGCTCACTCACGCCAAGAGCCGTGGCGATTTCGGCGGCGGTCAATCCCTTGTCTCTAAGTTCCTTAGCACGGTCAGGTGTCTTCTTTGTCGTGCCGGGTTTGCGGCCCTTGTAGATGCCCTTTTTCTTGGCCACTTCGATGCCTGCCGCTTGCCGTTCCTTGCGGTATTCCCACTCGATTTCGGCCAGCCCCAAGAGTAGGGCGGCGAGCGTTCGCCCGATGGCTCCATTGAACTCAATCTGCTGGGTCACAACGACGATTTTCAGACCACGTTCGGCCCAATCCGCAAGGATGGTCACACCATCCCGTAGACGCCGGGACAACCGATCCAGCTTCCACAATACCACGGTTTTTACCTTGCCGTGGAAAATGTCGGCTTGGAGCCGGTCGAACTCTGGCCGTTTTGTGGTTCTGCCGCTTTCCTTGTCGGAGTACCACTCGACCTGCTTGGGGTCGATGCCGTTGGCGTCCAGCCACTTCTGGATTTCGGCCCGCTGGCTGTCGTCCTTCTGGCGGCGGCTGGAAACCCGAACGTAACAAGCGATGGTCATGTCTACGGTTCTCCTTTCGTTCGGAGTATTCTACCGGGATGGGAGAACCTGTCAAGTAGGGTAAAGGCCAAGTGTCTGATTTCCAATGGCTCTCGGAGACGGGTTTCGGCGGGATTTTTTAACCGTTTTTTGGGCAGACCCTTGTTGTCAGGCCGGGCGGGGGGTATCCTGTACACCAAGTCTGAGCAAGATCGTGTGAGGGGAGTTCCTTCATTCGCACTTGCTCCCAACTTTTCGGAGGTTCGAGATGCAACGCATGATGAACGCTGGTCTTGCCACAGTGGCGATGCTTTTGTTGCTGCTTTCTGCTGGCATGGTTTCCGCTGCGGAGAAGATCACGACTGTCCAAGTGAAAGCCCACACAACCACGGACGACAAAGAAGATTCTCAATTTGAAGTTGTCGTCAAACAAGGTCAAACCGAAATTCTCCATCTCAAGCGTGGGGCTGGAGAAGACTGGAACAATGGTGACAAACAAGAATTCAATGAGAAACTCGATGTTGACGTGAATGGTCAAAACATCGAAATCATCTGTGCTTTACAAGATGGGGATTACGGACGATCGAACCATTGGAACTGCACTATCACGGTCACAATTCGGACTTCTGAAGGGCGTGAAATCAAGGTCGAGAAGCAATGTGCCTTCCGAACTAAAGCCAGTCGTCGTCGTCACGAGATCAACTTTGGTACGCACAAATTCGGCTCGAAGTAGTAGCTTGGTGCGAACAAGAATGAACAAGAATCTCTCGCCGTATGAGACGACGAGGACAAAAGGAAAAAAACCTAGATGAGACGGTTTTGCATTAGGCCAATGGCAGAAGTCATTGGCCTTTCTTGTTTGGCACGAACGCACATTGATTACAGGGCGTGTGGCTTGATCCTGTTGACGGTCATGTTTGGAACAATCTGCGAAACCTTTGGGATGGTTGGTCTAAACGGCGTTGGCGGTTTCTTCAGCATCAGGTTCCGTCGCTGCTGGTTGGTCATGCCGGTGGTATTGATGCGGGGCATTCCTACCCACCGGAGCTTGTCGGGAACCAACAGACCTTCTCTCCATTGAACATACTCGCTGAACGTCTTGAACTTCATGCGAGTATTTAGGGCGGTGACCACGAATAAAAAGAAACCCGACCGTAGCCGATGGAGAGGCCGGGGGCATGGAACCGCTTTGAGAGTTTTTTGCAGAGAGTTCTTCCATTGTTTATTCTGCAACACAAGCGGGTCAGGCCAGCC
This sequence comes from Blastopirellula retiformator, assembly GCF_007859755.1. NCBI lineage: Bacteria > Pseudomonadati > Planctomycetota > Planctomycetia > Pirellulales > Pirellulaceae > Blastopirellula > Blastopirellula retiformator. The sequence goes on from NZ_SJPF01000002.1 coordinate 299,731, forward strand.
CCGTTGGGAACTACATACAACACTCCTACAACGGCTTCCAAGTCGGCTCATGGCTTGAAGTTCCAGTGGGAACAGCAAACACTGCTAATAACGCCATTCTCCCGTCCAGTCTGTCGCTATTAGTGAGTCAATCCAGTCCTGAATGGCGGGCGTGTCCGACCAATAACCGAATGAGCGTCTGATTTTCACCAAAGGATAGTAGCCGCCGATCCATTCATGGACGTACTCGGCAAGGCGTCCCACGTTCGGGTCTTCAAGTCCTTTGGCAATCCGCTGTTCTGTGGCCTTGATGTCGTCCCAAAGCTTCGTCTTGCTCTTGCCCTGCTCCCAAAAGTCGCCAATCGTGCCGATCTTGCGGAATGGTAGATTGGGCTTGAACAACAGCCGCTTGTGGCGGTACAGGTCATTCACCAATTTGCCCTTCTTGGTGCGGCCCTTCACTTTGGCTTTGACGATGTAATAGGCCAACCGCCATTCGTTGATGATTGGTTCCACCCGCTTTCGCCACTTCACCAACTTCCTTGATGGCATGGCTTCGTCGATGGCCTTTTTCAGTTCTTTTTCGCTGATGTGGTTTTTGACGATGATGTGGTAATGAACCTTGTTCAAGCTGTTCGGTTCACGCACCCACAAGCAGACGATTCCCCGCTCTTTCAACTTCCGTTTGGCTTTGTCCCACATGGGGCCGATGTCTTTGGCTGGCAGTTCTTCATTCAGATTGATGTGAACTGCCCAAGTGTAGGGCCGCTTCATCATCTGGCGGTTTTTCAGAATGCACATCGCCCATTGCTTGGCTTCGTTGATGTATCCGAGGGTGGAGTCTGTCCATCCCTTCGGTTTGTACTGACTCGGCTTGCTGTAAACCGGGTCTGTTTGGTAGATTTTGGGTTGTTGATTACTACTATACTGCACAAGGTTCACCGTCGTCTGCTGACTGCTTCAAGGTAGGCGATTTTCAAGACCATGCCGCCCCGAAGCGGCATGGTCTTTTTGCTTCCATCGCTCCCCTATGATAGTCTCCCTCTGTTGATTTTCGCTCGTCCCGTTGTCGTGTTGTTCCCTTATACTATTGTGGTAGCCACCCCTGTCCCGAACCAAGACGGCGAAACCGGGCAGAAAGCCCCAAGAAGGCTGCTGGCTGGCTCCCTGTGGGCTTGAATGACCGGGGCCGGGAATTGGGGGGCCGTCCGTGGCGATGGGAACCTCATGCGGCGGCTCTGGTGATGGTCATGTTGAACATCCCACGCACAAACAACCGGGGATGAGCCAAGACCCACCGAACCCGATCATGACTTTCGGAACTCCATCCCAATGATGTTCGGCACCCACAAACGTATCAAAACGCCTGTTTGGCATGGCGCAAATTTCGTGCCGAACATCATTGAGTTCTTTCCTTTCTTACCGTGTTCTCCCGTCATTTATCCGTGGCCTCCGTGTTCCATTCTTCACGAAGCACGAAAAAGCGCAACTTCAAAACTTGCGCGTCGGGCTACTATTCGAAAAAAAGCCGGGCCGCAAACGCTTCTAGGAGGCAGGACTAGAGAACGTCTATGGCCCGGACACACACGGAATACGGTACTGGGCGATCGTCTACTTGGCGACGGTCGCTTTGCTGAACTGGAGCGTGCCGATCGCGGCCGACGGGGTGAAGGTGAATTTCGTCGCCGAGGCGATTTCCAACTTTCCTTCTAGGCGGACCCCTTCGCCCGCGACCAGTTGCAGTTGGTCGCCGTTGATCGAGAACTTGCCGCTCGACTTGGTTTGTTTGCCCGACTTAATGTAGACGAGCTGGAACTTGTCGCCGGCGTCAAAGCGGATGGCGATCGCTTCGGTCTTTGACTTCGCGGCGCTCCACGAGCCGATCAGCGAGCTGGTCGTTAGCTTTGGTGCTGCGGTCGAGGTCGGCGTCGTTTTCGGATTGCCGCCGGGCAACTGCCACAGGTCCGACGTATCCTTTGCGAGCACCGCCAGGCGGTTGATCTGATCCCGCAGCTTCTGCCCGGTCATCGATTCGTTCGGCACGATGTGGTACAGCTCGGTTCGCTTCCGCTCGGTGCTGAAGGTGAAGACCGACGGAGCATGTTTCTGATTCGCTTCGAGCAACTTCAGCAGTTGCTTCGAGCTGAGCTTGGATTCGTCTTTCAGTGTGCTTAGCGGGATGGTCACTCCCAGCGTCAGCTCGTCTTCCGAGATGGTGACCAGCACGCTGAAGGCCCAGTCGTCCAAGGTCTTTTTTGTCAAAATCACCCGCGGGCTCACCACTTTGCTCTCGAAGCCGGCCGCAGTCAGCATCTCGTTGAGACTTTCGATCGAAGTGACCCGGGTGATCGGAGTGGCGGTCGTGGTCGGCTTGGCCGAACCGTCGACAAAGACCGAACCAGACTGGACGCCGGAGAACAGGTCGTTTTCGTCCGCCAAGCCGACCGTCGCGAAGCACGCGATCAGGCCGCAAACCAGGGGGGTGATCGTTTTGAACATGGCTCTACCTGTAGTGGAAACGTGTGTGTGTTTGCGAGTTTTTAAGGGCTCTAACCTGCAAAGCGTGCCTGGGCACGGTTTGTTACACGAAATCTTTCAGCTCGGGGGGGATGGCCTGCGGGAGGCGGATTTCGGGCCGCTGCGCCACGCCCCTAGTAAATAAGGTCTCAGCCAGAAAGGCCGACAGAAGTTTTCAGAAAAGGGCGTAACAAATCGCCGGGGCCGTCGCTTTGCAGGGTATCAACGCACCACAGCGGTCAACTGAAACACCGGCGAGTCAGTTGCCTTCTAACCCACCAAAATCGCCAGTTTGAGGAAATTTGAGATGTTGAAGAAAGTCCTGTTCGCGATCGTCCCCATGTTCCTGTTCACCGTCGCCGTGCGAGCCGATGACGCCTTTAGCCTGAACTTGGACAGCATCAAGGACGCTGACGTGTCGATCGTTGAAGAAGGTTTGGACCTGGATGTCGATCAGCTGGTCGCCGACGCTGGCAGCGTTAGCGAAGACGAAGCGATCGAAGCCTGCTTCCGGGGCTATCGCGGTCATCGCGGCTATGGTTATCGCGGTTACGGTTACCGCAGCTATGGCCACGGCTGCTACCGGAACTACCACAACTACGGCTGCTACCGTCCGTACTACTGCCACCGCCCGGTTTACTACGCTCCGGTTTATCACACCCCGTGCTACACCAGCTACTGGGGTTGCCACTAAGAAGCGACTCCGAGACGTGAAGTAAACGAACGAAGCCCGGCGACCAACTAGGTCGCCGGGCTTTTTTTATGCGCCAACACTAGCCCGCAGCGCAAGGGCTAGTGTTGGATTACTCTTGCGAGGCCAACACCGTTTGCAGCTGCTTTAGCGTTCGCGTCAGCATGACGCGGATGGCGGCGTCGGTCTTGCCGAGCTTGTTGGCGATATCTTTGGAGGCCCAGCCTTCGATGTATTTCAGGCGGATCGCTTCGCGCTGATCGTCACGCAAGCCTGACAGGGCCGCCTGCAGCCGCAGTTCGCGGGCATTGCGGCTGAACGCCTTGCTGGGGGTGGTCATGCTCTTGACCAACAGATTGACCAGGCCAACTTCGCCGTCGCCCCCGCTGGCGGGTCGCCGATCGAGTGATCTCTCGCGGCCTGCGTCTCGTTTTTGGGCGCCGAAGTGATGGCGGTGGGCGTCGATGATTTTGCGTTCGGCGATCTGACAGAGCCACGAAAACGGATCTTTGTCGCCGGGAAACTCGGGCGTAATCGCGCGGATCGCTTCGACGCTCGATTCTTGGAAGATATCTTCCGCTTCCACCTTCGATTTTAGCGCCGCTCCGAGCCGACGATGGATATACGCCATCAATTGCGGCTTGCGGGCTTCGATAAACTTCGCCAGCGCATCAACTTCACCAGCACTAATCTTCGCCAGCAGGGCCGCTTCGTCGCTCACGTGTCTATCGCTCCATTGTCCAGGCAGGCAATTTTTCCGCGACTGATATTACCACAATTAGCTGCCTGTTGAAAAATGCCCTCGTGGCATTTTCCAACCTCGCCAGGCACAGAGCATAGCTCTTCGCGGCTCGCAAAATAACGACTTACGTCGCTATTTTGGGATCGCATCCCTGCGATCCAGCAGCCTGTTGAGAAAATCAACAGACTGTTAGGCGTAAAACGTGCCCCCTTTTCGAAGTTGTCTTGTCACGGGCTGTAGAGGGGGCGAAAATCGTATCGCCTCGGACACTAGGGCGCTTGCGCAGGGATGACGTATGGGACTGCATGGCAAACCGCTGAACATCAATATCGACGATCAACCGACCACCCCGCTGAAACTGGACGATGCCAGCGCCAGCTGGGACGTACTGGCCAGCTTTATGGAGCGGTTTCTCGAACAGTGGGAGTCGGAGGCGTTGCCGCCGCGGGTGATCGATTTTCTGCCGGACGAGCCTGGCGTCTTCCGGCGAATGGTCTTGATCGAACTGATCAAGATCGACATGGAGTACCGCCGTCAGCGGAATTGCGATTTCTTGCGGCTCGAAGACTATCACGAGCGTTTTCCGGAACTGGCCCGCCCTGACGGCATGCCGACTGACCTGATCTTCGAGGAATATCATGTCCGCAAGACCTCGGGCGAAGAGGTCGATCTGCAGGAATATGGGCAGCGATTCCCCAGCCAGGCCGACGCGATCGTGCGGCTGTTCAAGCTGGATGCGAACACCGTGACGACGTCGCTGTCGGACGGGCTGGCCCATTCCAAATTCTCGACCGGTGAACGAGTTGGCGACTTTTACCTGATGTCGAGTCTCGGCGCGGGGGCGTTCGGCAGCGTTTTTCTCGCCCGCCAAGAGGCGATGCAGCGATTGGTAGCGCTAAAAATATCGATGGATAAGGGAACCGAGGCCCAGACCCTCGCCCAGCTTGACCATCCAAACATCGTCCGCGTTTACGATCAAATGCGGATGCCAGGCCAGAACCTGCGCCTGCTCTACATGCAGTTCGTCGCCGGCGGAACGTTGCAGTCGATCATCCGCGAAGGAAATCGCCGACAATGTCGCGACGCCAAGATGCTGGCCGAGACGATCGCTGAGACGCTCGACCAGACCGGCGTCGTCACCGCGCAAAACGTACCGCTAAAAAGTGAACTAGTCGATCGTCCTTGGTCGGAAGTTACCTGTCGGATCGGCATGGAACTCGCCAGCGCGCTGCACTACGCCCATGAGCAAGGCATCTTGCACCGCGACGTGAAGCCGGCGAACGTGTTGCTCGAAGCGAACGGCACCGCCAAACTGGCCGACTTCAACATCAGTTTCAGTTCGCAGTTGGAAGGGACGAGCCCGGCCGCTTATTTCGGCGGCAGCTTGGCTTATATGTCTCCTGAGCAGTTGGAAGCGTGCCATCCCGAGCATACTCGTCAGGCCAGCGACCTGGATGGTCGCAGCGACGTGTTCTCGCTCGGCGTGATGTTGTGGGAACTGTTGTTCGGCACGCGCCCTTTCGGCGACGAAGAGCTGGTCGGCAGTTGGCGCACCTCGCTATTAGGCATGGCCGAGTTACGACGCGAACAGATTCCGCAGCCGAAACAGATGCCGACTGACGACGTCGGGCGGCGATTGCTGGCGATCTTGCAGCGCTGCATCAAGCCGGAGCCGCGCGATCGCTATCAGACGGCCGAGTTGCTGGCTCGCGATTTGGGAATGTGTCTTGAGCCGCGCGTCGCCCAGCTGCAGCAAAGCTCGAAACGGGGTCTGATGGCGCTGGCCGCCCGACATCCGGTGATTGCCTGCATCATCGCCGGGATCGGGCCGAACGCGATCGCCGGGTTCTTCAACTACGTTTACAACGATCAGGCGATCATTCGCCAGTTAGAGGGAACCAACGCCTTCAATGCGTTCTGGAACGTGCAGTTCGTCATCAACGGAACTGCATTTCCGTTAGCGACGATCGTCGGCGTCTGGTATCTCTGGCCGATGGTGAAAGGGTTGCGGCAGGTCAACCATCGGCAGCCGCCCACCGATTTGTTGCTCGCGCGGCGACGAGCGTTTCGATTGGGAAGATTCGTCAGCTATCTGGGGATCATCGAATGGTCGATCGCCGGCATTGCGTTTCCGGTGGCGCTGCATATCTTGCTGGGTGGGCTAGAGCGGCAGTGGTACTTCCATTTTGTCGGTTCGCTGTTGATCTGCGGCATGATCGCCGCCGCCTATCCCTTCTTCTTTCTATCGACGCTCGCGATTCGGGCGTTTGTGCCGCCGATGTTTGAGGCCGAACCGATGAACAAGCTCGACGTTCGCGAACTTCGCTGGATGTCGCGGCACATGGATTGGTTTCTCTATCTGGCAGGCGGCGTTCCAGCGGCCGGCGTGATGTTGCTGTTGGTGGCGGGGCACATGGAAGATCCACACAGCAGTTTGGCGCTAAAGGTTTTGAGCGCCGCCGGCGCCATCGGTTTCGGCTTCGCACTCAGTCTTTCGCGTTCGGTCCATGCTGACATCACGGCGCTGTTGAAAGCGGCCGAACTGTTTGACGACACCCGCGACTCCGACCGAAATTAGATTATCTATGGGGCGCCATGGCCACGGCCTTACGTGGCCATGATTGCGACCACCGGTCACGAGGGGCCGTCGCTTCTCTCCCCTTGTCTTACAATCCGGACAAACCGACGCCGGAAATCTGGTCTAAGACCGCATTCTTTCTCGTCTGAACAGGCCCAGTTCAAACGGCCTGGAAAACGCATTCATGGCCACGCAAGGCCGTGGCCATGGTACCGGAATGTTCGGTTTTTCTCGGGGGTTTCGGCTCTGTCGACATTTTTCTGACTTGGCGTGTAACAAATGGTTCGGGTTACCGCTCTGCAGTGTATCGAGGAAGCCAAGTCAACTGAAAAACGCGGCGAGCTCAGTTGAACTTCATACACACCACGCCGTACCAGGAAACCATGCCATGTTGAAGAAAGTTATGTTCGCGATCGTCCCGGTCTTTTTGTTCACTGTCGCCCTGCGTGCCGACGATTCCTTGGGGATCGACCTGGCCAACATCCAAGACGCGGATGTCTCCATCGTTGACGAAGGGTTTGACGTCGACGTCGACAAGCTGGCCGCCGACGCCGGCGCCGAGTCGGAAGACCAAGCGATTGAAGCCTGTTTCCGCAGCTTCGGCTATCGTAGCTACGGCTACCGCGGATACGGTTACGGTTACCGCAGCTACGGTTGCTACAACTACTGCTACCGTCCGTACTACAGCTGCTACCGTCCGGTTTACTACTCGCCGGTCTGCTACAACCCCTGCTACACCAGCTACTGGGGTTGCTACTAAGCGAAGTCGAGACGACGCGAAACCAGCCTTTGCAGCCCGACGAGCCAGTTGGCCGTCGGGCTCTTTTTTTAGATCCGCCGCCAACCAAACAACGCCTACCCAACCTATATCGGAGAAGAAACCATGTCTCGATTACGACAAGCATTAATGGCGATAAGCCTGTTCGCAGGCTCAGCCGCTTCGGCCTCCTTCGCCGAACCGATCGCGCCGACCAACGCCGAGAACATTCGGACCGACCAGGTACTCGGAATTCGCTCGCACGATTGCGGTCACGTGATCCACCTGCTGATGAACTCGCGAATGCTCCGCCAGTCGGGCCAAATTGGCTTCGGCGGACAGATGTACAATCCGCACCTCGGTTGCTGGCAGAAGCCGGGCGATTTGCATCTGTTGGGCGTTTGCCTAGTGTCCGACGCCTGCGATACGGCCGGGCCGATCTACCAGATCCAGTTGCAGAACAACAGCGAGATCCCGGTCGGCAACTTCCGGATCTCCGCGGTCGCCGCGTGCGGTCAGATTGATCCGTTTTCGCCCACCGCGGTGATCACCGTACCGCGGATCGAAGCGGGCGGCATCCTCGACTTGCAGATCCAACTGCCGCTGTCGTGCCAGTCGCTGCACAACGTGGCCGGCGCCGCCGTTCCGTTTGATACGCTGATCGTGGCGATCGACAGTTTTGACGAACTGGTCGAATGCGACGAGCTGAACAACATCTTGATCCTCAATCGGGCCGAAGTCGCTCCGCTGGTGATCGAAGAAGCGACCGTCACCGAGGAGACTATCGACGCGACGATTCCGGCCGAAGCCGACAAGGCCCCGCCGACCGACAGCAGCCTGACGGCTCCGACCGCTCCGACCGCTCCGACGTCGCCGATGGATTCGATCGATCTGGATGATCTCGATTTGGGAGACGCGGAGCAAACGGCCGTTCGCCTGCCGTAGTCCAGCCTTTCGCAAAACGCCCATCCTACATGTGGGATGGGCGTTTTCAATTTCTTGAGCATTCAACTTCGCTGCGCCAATTGTTGCACGGCGCGCGGGAATGCTCCAAAATGACGTCTCTCCTCCACACGACCAATCAATTCGCCTTACTCCCCAATCCAGGAGTCCGCTGATGGATCGCCGCCTTGCGCTGTTGCTCGCCCTGCTCTTGCCAGGTTGTTCGGGATCGAATGACGCGGCTGATACCAAGCCTGCCGCAACGCCGGTCCGCGTCGCGAAGGTCGAGAAGAAAGAGCCAGTCGCGGAAGAGCCGACCGATCCGCTCGACAACTTTGATCCCAGCAAGTTCTCGCTGGGCGATGGCTCGAGCGACCCGGGCGAGATGCCGAAAGCAGAGATGCCCGCGGAGCGGGAAACGGCGCCGCCAGCAAAGCCCGCCGCGCAGCAAGATCTACCTCCCTTGGTCATCGAAGGGGCGCCGAAACCGCCAGAGCCTTTCTCCGGAGACGAAACCGCGCCCGGCACGCCGATTCCCGAAGAGGTGCAACGCGTCCTCAACTCGTATTCCGACGAGAACAACGATGCGGTGATGAAGCTGGTCCTCACCTATCCGCAGGCGGAAGTCCGCCCGAAAGCGGCCGAGAAATTGGATGACATCGACGAAGAGTGGGCTAGCGAAGCGCTGCTGGTCGCCCGAGCGGCCTTGCGTGATCCCGATCTAACCGTCCGCGCTAGCGCCGCCGGCAGTATTTGCTGCCGAAGCTATTGACGCTTTACGGCGAAGAGCAAGACAAGTGGAAACAGGAGCAAATCGGCGAGGCGATCTGGAAGATCGACGCCGATGCTGCTCAACAAGCCAGAATCAAGCCGCCGGAAAAGGAAGACCAGTAGCGGCGGCCAGCCGACAGATTGAAAAAACGGAGCGGCGAAGCTAACTGGGGAACTTCAAGATCGCCGGATCCTCTTCGTCGCTCTCTTCCTGATTGGCGGCGACTTCGACCTCCACTTCGGCCAGCGTTTTGAAGTCGCCAACGTTCTCGGGCAGATCGTCGACCAGGTCATCTTCGACATAGATGTTGGGCGCCGGGGCGGGCGCGGTCTGCACGCCGGAGATCAACGTCGTCAGCTGGTCGAGCGCTTCGATCTGGGCGAGCAGATTTTCGTCACACTCGCCGCTGACGATATAGCCGACCGGCCCATCGTCATGATCGTGCGAGAACTCCCAGTCGACCTCGTGGCGGCGCGAGAGTTCGCACAGCACCTCTAAGGCGTCGAGCATCGTGCCATCCGGACGGTCCACCTTTTCGAAGGCGGCGACATCGTCTGGATGGGGCGAGAAGTTCGGCTTGCTGCCCCCTTTAAGATGACCGTCGGTCCGATCAAAGAAGCTGATCGGCTCGCAGCTGAGCCATTCGCGCTCGCGGCAGATCGCATCTGCGGCGCAGTTCAGCTGGCTGGAAAGCTCGTCAGAAATTGGTTTCGTCGTGCGGTAGTAGACCGTAAAACCCAAAATGTTCTCCCGTCGGCGTCCAATCAAATTGCATCTATTCTTTCTCATCATACGCGATTTCGACGCGAAAGTCGAAAAAACGGCAGGAAAAACGCATTCTGGCGGTCGGTATTCGCCCTTAACCAACCGTCGCGCGGCGCTAACTGCCTGTTGAAAAATGCCATCGTGGCATTTTCCAACCTCGCCAGGCTCAGAGCGTAGCTCTTCGCGGCTCGCAAAATAACGACTTACGTCGCTATTTTGGGATCGCATCCATGCGACAGTTAGCCGGCGGCTATCAACCTTGCTCCAGCAGGTATTTCAGCAAATCGGCCATCGCTTGCGGATCAATCTGTTTCTCCAGGTCTTGCGGCATCAGTGATTGGCCAGTGCTGTGGAGTTCGTCGATGTCGATTCGCAAGATCGTCTCCGACTTGTTCTCGCCTTGCAGCAGCGTGATGCTGGTCGCCGTCTCGTTGGCGATGACGCCGGTCAAGGCGCGACCGTCCGTCGTCAGGCAGACGTAGCTCATGTACTGCGGATTGACTTCCAGGTTGGGATTCAGCACGTTGGTCAAAATCGCCTCGGCGCCACGGTTCTTCATCGCGGCGAGATTGGGGCCGATCGGATGTCCCTTCCCATTCAGTTGGTGACAACTGGAGCAGTTCTTTACGAAGACCGTTTCGCCGCGCTTCACGTCGCCTGACAATTCTAGCGCTTCGCGATACGACTTGACCACGGCATCTCGGTCGGAGTTGCCGGCCGATTTGGCGAGGGCGTCGATCCGAGATTGGACTTCCGGCGACTGTAGCGACTTCAGCGTTTGCAGCAGGTTTAAGTCGAGGTCGGCGGCGCGGATCTCACCGGCGTCGACCGCCGAGAGCAGACTTGCGATGCCGGTCGGATTGGCGGCGAGAACTTGAAACGCCGCCTGACGTAGCGTCGGGCTCATCCCAGACCAACGCTGCAGGACTAGATCGGCCGCTTTGTTCTCGGAGGAGTGAGCGAGCGCTTGCAGCGCCGCTTGCTGCAAGGCCAGGGGTTGCGAAGGTTGCAACAGTTCGGCGAACAGCTCGGCGTCGAGAGGACCAAAGCGGAGCGTCGCGGCGGCCGCGACTCGAGCGCTTAGCGGCGCCGACTCGTTGGTCACGACGCCGACCGCCTGATCGTAAATTCTCTGCAGCATCGCCGCTCCATCACCATCGACGGCCGCGGCTATCTGCTTGGTCAGCGCGGCGTTGCCGCCAGCGGCCACTTGCTTGACGACTTGCTGGGCGAGCTTGGCGTCGGCCTGACTGAGCTGCGGCAAGGTGGCGACTACTGCGGCGATATCGGCCTTCCGCTGTTGCTTGCCGATCTGCTGCGTGAGCGCGAGCAGGAGATTTCGTTGACCGGCGGAACGCTGCGGCGCTTTCGCCAACTCGCTCCACAGCGCGCCGGCGCCAGAGCCGACGCTGCTTTGGATGGCGGCCAGGACATAGGGATCGTCGCCGGCAGCTGCCGCAACGCAGGCCAGCGGCGCCTGTTTCTCAGCGTTGGGAAACTCTCCCAGCGAGAAGGCCAGCTGATATCGCACGTGAGGATCCTCATCGCCAAGCAACTGCAGCATGTTTTGGCGGAGCGCCGGCGAGGTCGGCGCGAGCGGTTCGCTAAGGCGAATCGCATGCTGCCGCACCCGCGGATGGGCGTCGGATAGCGCGGCCCGCAGCGTCGCTTCTTCTAGCGACATCAATCCGGCGAGGGCGTAGAGGGCGTGGATTCGTCCCTGCGGCGTCGAGCCGGAGGTCGCCATTTCTTGCAAAGCGGGCACGGCCGACAGATCGGCCCGCTCGTGCAGCAAGCGGGCGGCGCTCTCTCGGCGCCAGGCGATCGAGTCGTCCAACAATGCCGCCAGTTCGACCGCCGACATCTTCGACAGTTTGGGCGTGGCCGGTCGCTCGAAGTTTTCACCGGTCACGCGATAGATGCGTCCCCGATCGCGACCACTGGTGAGATCGAGATGCCGCTTGATCATCGGCGGCAGCGACTTGGGGTGCTCGATCGTTTCGCGATACATGTCAGCGATGTAGAGCGAACCGTCTGGCGCGTTGGAGAATTGGACAGGGCGGAACCAAATGTCGCTCGACGAGACGAACTCGCTTTTCTCGTCGATCCGCTGGCCGCTGTACAGCACGCCTTGCGGGATCAGCCGTTTGCGATGGACCAGGTTGCTGCCGACGTCGCCGACGATCGCGTTGCCTTGAAACTCGGCCGGCCAGGCGTCGCCGCGAAAGATGGTGACGCCGGTCGCGCCGGTGAAATAACCGGCTGGCCGCCCTCCCCCTTCAACCACGCCAGGGACGATTTTTTCGGCTCGCAGGCGAGTACGAATCACCCGCCACGCTTCGACCGGGCTGGTCCGATAGACGTCGGCCTGAGGACCATCGGCGGCGATGCTCCGTCGCGACGACGGCGGAGCGAGGTAAGGATTGCGAGCAAAGTAGCGATCCTCGTACGTCACTTGCTGCAAGTGATCACTGTTGGAGCAGACGAACTTGTCTCCCCAATCATTGAAGCTCATCCCATGCTGAGCGCCGCCGCTGGTGGGAGACAACGTCAGCGACGCCATATCGATCGCAAAGTCGCGGCCCCGCAGATTGACGCCGTCCCCTTGCGGCGTTCCGTCGACGACCGGCTTCACGACGCCGCCGCTGCTGCTGGTCGCGCCATGGATGCGATTGTCGAGTCCCCACAGGAACGTATTCAGTAGCCCCTGGACGTTCGACTTGCCAAAGCCGGTGAAGACGACTTGCCGTACGTCGGCGACTCCATCACCATCCTCGTCTTTGAGAAAGAAGATGTCAGGCGCTGCCCCAACCAACACGCCGCCGCGGGTGCAAGCGATTGCCGTCGGCCACGATAACCCTTCGGCATAGATCGTGCTTTTTTCATAGACGCCGTCGTCGTCCGTATCCTCGAGCAAACGAACGCGACCCAGCACCAGGCCATCGTCCTCGGAGTAGCCTCGCATCTCGATCACGAACATTCGCCCATCGGCGTCAAACGCCATCGCCACCGGATCGACGACGTTGGGCTCGGCGGCTGCCTGTTCGATGCGAAAGCAGGGCGCCACGTTGATCGTCTTCAACGCGGCGGTTGGCTCTAGCGGCGCGACGCGAGGAAGCTGATCGGCGAAGTCGAACTCCTCGGCTGAGCTCATCAGCGGAAGCGACAAGAGGCAAAGAAGACTGAACAGTCGTGCCAGGAATGCGTGCGAGGTCATTGGGGATAGCTAGCTCCAATTGGCGGTGTTCTCGCACTACTATCTGCAGAAGTGGTCGATACCTTACATCGATTTTTTCAAAATCGAGAAAACAGCGTCGCCCGAAAGCCAAACGACTTCTCGACGAGATTCGAGAAATCGTGCACACGTAACGACTTACTGCAAGAACCCGCCAGCCTCTTGGTCGCGAAAGAACTAGACGCCCCAGCCGTCGCGATATTCCTTGGTCAGTAGCCAGGCGGCCTCCGGCGCGTTGCTCGCGGCCAAGGCGGCGGCGTCCCACTGTAGCTGTTTGCCGGCACGATGCGCGACATTGCCAAGCAGGTTGTGCTCGATCAAGGCGCCGGAATAGGAGAAGTTGCAAAGCGACTCACCGCCGGTCTTGGCGGCGTGAATCCATTCTTGATAATGCCCCAGACTGGGCTCGATGAAGGGCTTGGGCGGCTCGAAGTCGGCAAACTTTTCTTGAGGCGCCAAAACCCATTTGCCGTAGTCGGCGACCAGCACGCCTTGGGGGCCAATGAACGCGACGCCGATCGACCAGTCGTCAATCTTGGTCACGTCGCCGACTAGCGGCTGCAGATATTCGCTGCGGTGGCGCATTCCTTCGGCGCCGTGGTACCAGACCAGCTTGGTCGGCTCGGCCCAGTTGGGATTTCCTGACCGGGCCGGATGCTCCCATGTCGCCATCTGCCACGGCGGACAGGCGATCTCATCGGCGGCGGGGCCTTCCGACACCACGCTGGTCGGACGATGCAAACCGAGCGCCCAGAAGGGCAAATCGATCAGATGGCTTCCCATGTCGCCGAGCACGCCGTTGCCAAGTTCCCAGCGACGATTCCAGTTGAGGTTGCCCCCTTTCCAATACAGCGCGTTGTAGGGCCGCATCGCCGCCGATCCTGAAGAGGAACTGGTGCTCGGCAGAGCGGATCTCGGGGGATGCTCGCTAGAGCGCCATTGGAACAACGCCGCCGCCGCTCAGAGCGGTATCAGAGCGGTAAATGTGGCAGGGTCTATACGCTGATTCGCGGCAAGAAAAAGTCGTCAGCGACACTGCAAGAGATGCTGGCGGCGGAGCCGTGGGACGTCGTCACGCTGCAACAGTTGGCAGCCTGATATCTATCATCCCTACATCGAAAACCTGGTCGCGTTGGTCGGCGAAAAGGCGCCGCAAACGCAGATCACGCTGTACCAGACCTGGCAGTCCGTTGAAGTTCTCGACGGATTGCGTGATCGCACGGATGCGATCCGCGAAGAGCTACGCTCTGAGCCTGGCGAGGTTGGAAAATGCCACGATGGCATTTTTCAACAGGCAGCTGGGCCTACCGAATCGATGCGCCGCTGCTGGAACGCTGGAAGATTTCGCAGGAAGAGATGTACCAGAAGCTGACCGACGCCTATTCGCGCGTCGCCAAGAAGTTTGACGTGCCGATGATCCCGGCCGGCGCAGCGATTCAAAACTATCGCCGCCGCGACGATCGCCAATACCACGTCGACGCCGACTTCTATTTGCAGTCGCCGCCAGAGACCGGAACCCCCAAGCAACACAATTCGTTGGTCGCCGGCTGGTACCGCAACAAGGAGAAAAAGCTGCAGCTCGACCCGAAGCATATGAACAAGCGCGGCGCTTATCTGATTGGCGCCGTTGGGTACGAAGCGCTGACCGGCAATGACATCCGCCAGAACAGCTTCGTTCCCCCCCGTATTCCGGCCGACGAACTGAAAGTCTTGCAGGAAGTGGCGCACGAGACGGTCGCCAGTTTCCAACAACCGGCGGCCCCGCAAACGAAGCTGCAGAACGGACGCTAGTCCTGCAGTTCGAAATCCAATTGGTTTTCTCCCTGAGCGACGCTGGCGGTCAGGCCGGACGATTTGAACGACCCGTATCGCTTGGGCAGAAAGTGTTTGGGGCGCACGACGGCGGCTGACGTCGGATCATCCGGATTGGCTTCTCGCATCGTTTCCATGACGTCCTTCGAGATTTTCACCTGATGGTTGCCGAGAATCGCGCCGTCGCCGTAGTCGAACGTCGTCAGTTCAGCGATACCGTCGGCGTCGGTCACTCCAGAAGCGCTTCGCTGTGATTCTGTCGAATTAAACGACACGCGAGCACCTTCGACCGGACCTCCCTGGTAGGTCACTCTGACACGGGTCGGAAAGACATCGACGCCTGGGTTTCGCGACGCGGTTCCGCCGCAGCCGGCCAGGACGGCGATTGCAGACCACAGCAAAACCAGGGGTAGTGTCGGCGCAAAGCTAGAGCGCTGGGTTCGTAAACGCATGAGGGCCTCTTCATTTCAAGAGAGAGCGCCGCGGATTGGGCGCTCTCGTTAGGCGGGTAAACGGGAAGGTGGGATTCGGCTTACGGAAGTTGCTTGGATTCGCCGCCGCCGATCGTGCCCAGGGCGCCCCAAACGCCATAAGGACTTTCGCCGGTGGTCAATGGAGCGCTGGTGGTCGAACCGGTGTCGATTGTTTCCGGAATGAAGCGAACCGAAGCATCGGCCAAGACGACGTTCACGCCGCCTGGGTGATAGCTGGTCGCCGAGGTGAGCGATTCGACCGTGTTCTCGTTCGTTCCGGTCCAGCAGGAGGGACCGTTCGGAGGCAGCACCGTTGAGAAGGCGTTAAACGCTGCGAAACCATCATTCCAGCGCTGGCTACCGCGATTGCTGCCGCTTGACGCGTATTCATTGCGATTGGTCGTCGAAACGGCCGCCAAGCAGGCCGAGGGATCGGTTGCAAATGAAATCGAAGGTGCGTGTCCCTGCTTCACCAACTTGCCAGTCGTGCCGACCGAGCGTTCCGCCATCATGACGGTGTTGCTGGTCCCGTCGATCACATCGCGGAACGATGTACGGGCCTCGTTGCCGTAGTTGAACATGCCGCGCAGACGGCGGTCCCTCGAGGTTAACGACGTGAACGAATCGCCGATCGAGAAGCGATAGTTACACGGCGCTGTCGTCACGCCCCCGACCGCAGCATGCGAGACGCCAGGATCGGAGGGGCACAGCAGCGCGTCCAGCCGGACTTTCCAAGGGGCAAAATCGGCCCATGGGGGCGGCGGCGCCATAAGGCCATGATTCTTGATCTGATCTGCCAGGGCGTTCTGCTCCAAGAAGGGTAGCAGGAAGATCATCCCTCCAACCCGTTCGGCGTACCCGTTCGGTTCGTTGGTGTTGGCGACGCCGCGCGGAGGAAAGGCGCCGAAGGTGTCATGGTGATTGTGAAGCGCCAGCCCCAGCTGCTTTAGCTGATTGCTGCACTGCATCCGACGGGCCGCCTCGCGAGCTTGTTGGACGGCGGGAAGCAAGAGCGCGATTAAGACCCCAATAATGGCGATCACGACTAGCAGTTCTACCAGGGTGAAACCCCGATTCTTACGACACAGATGGGCTTGCATAGAAATCTCAGAGGAAAAGAGATTGGAATTAAGAACGGTCCCAAGCGGAGCGGAAAAGTGGCGTGCATAAATGCCGCTTTGGGTGGGCATCATACAACCTAATCTAAGAAATACCAGTTTTGTTATCAAGTGAATTGCATATTATTTGCCAATTGATTCCGGTAATTTGCAGAAATGAAGAAATTTATCTAGGCCTGCCAGTGCTGTTACGGCTGACAGTCAAAGGCAGGGAGTCGGGCCGATTTACGATCAATGGCTATTTTTGCAGAGCTGTCTTAATTGCCCAGATTACCATAAAGGCTACGGTGATCGTCACAGATCGAGGCCGTTGAACGCTGGGGAGTTTTCAACGATTCTCGCGTCGGCGATCCCATCGTTAATCATTCCCTGATCAATCGTTGGTCAGCGGACCGACTGCCCAATTCCATGAGCCCATGCGCGGGGACTCCGATCGGCGGCGGAGACTTTGATGGCCTCCTAAAGGTTACGCGCTTGAACATCGTCGCGATTAGCACGCTGGCTCCCCAGCATCGCTTCGTTTTGTCGAAGCTGCACGACGCCAGCCCGCTTCGTCATCTGATTCAGCCGGTTTGGTCCGCCAAGCCCGCCAGTTGGCGGCAATACGGCAAACTGCTGCATTCTCCCTTCTCGGTGATCAATCGCCGGCTGCAGTCGCGCTATCGCAACTGGCGCGACGATCGACTCTACCGGACCCTGGCCGAGCGACTTGAACCTGCCGCTGCGGAGCGTTTCTCGGACGTCGAGCAGTCGCTAGTTGCGATCGATGACTTCAACCGTGCGGCGAACGTCGATCTGATTCGTCAGTTGCAGCCCGACGTCATCGTGACGAGCGGTTGCCCTATTTTGAAACCGGAAATCTTCGGGCTGGCTCGCCTGGCGACGATCAACATCCATTGGGGAATCGCCCCCGATTATCGCGGCGAGAACACGCTCTTCTGGCCCCTTTATCACAACGATGAAGCGAACGTCGGCGTGACGATTCACAAGATCGACGCGGGGATCGATACCGGGCCAATTCTCGCGCATGGATTCGTCGACTGCGGGCCGGAAGATGGGGAAGCGTCGGTCACCGTCAAAGCGGCTCAGGTGGCGGCGCGACTGTTGCCAGGCATTGTGGCGAAGATCGAGGAGACGCAATCAGCGACGGGGCAAGTCTCGACTGAAGCGGGAACGCTCTATCTGGGGCGGCAGCGCACCTGGCGGCACGATCTGACGCATTGGTGGCGGCGGCGACGCGCTTCGGACAGGCGGACGATTGAGGCCCACGACGAGATCTATATCGACAAGCCTGCGTCCGGCTTGGCGTCTTAGTTCGAGAGAAGGCTGGCGCGGCGGGTCGCCATCGGCCGAAGGATACTTGTGCCGCTGGCGAACTTGCGATCCTGATCGATCGAAAGGAGGTTAGAATTCTAGCAGTCCGTTGATTTTCTCGACGGACTGCGTGATTGCACGGATGCGATCCCAAAATAACGACGTAAGTCGTTATTTTGCGAGCCGCGAAGAGCTATGCTCTGAGTCTGGCGAGGTTGGAAAATGCCACGATGGCATTTTCCAACAGGCAGCTAGCGGTGAATTTCCTTCTTTCCGATATCAGGACAATGCGATGCCCTGGAGTGGACCGCGAATTCCGCCAACCGCGATTGTTGCTGATCTGTTAGGCCAAGGTTTACGCAGCCAGGCCGAAGGCGTTGCGCTCGCTTCCACCAAGATGCAATGGACCTGGCGCCAACTGGACGACGTCAGTACGCATTTAGCGCGACAATATCTGCAACTCGGCTTGCAGCCGGGTGACCGGATCGCGTCGCTCATGCCGAACCGGACCTCGCTGGTGATTCATTACCTGGCCTGTCTGAAATCAGGCCTGGTCGCGACGCCGCTAAACTACCGCTACATGCCGCCAGAGATTGATCACGCTCTAGAGCTTAGCGGCGCCGCGGTATTGTTGCACCATGCCGAAAGAGACGCCGACGTCGCCGCTTGCCGGATGACGCAGCAGTTGTCGCATGGCACGATTCGGTATCGTGCCGCAGATTCGCTTGGCCTGCAGTGGGAAGCGCTGATGGGTCGGCCTGCCGCCGATCAATCGCTGAAGCCGCCGCAGCCAGATGATGTGGCGTTCATCTATTTCACCTCTGGCAGCACCGGCAAACCGAAGGGCGTTGTTCATACGCAGCGGACCTACGCCGCGATGCTGGCGGCGACGATCGCCGGCATGGAGTTGACGGCGGACGATACATTTTTACCGGCATCGTCGTTTTCGCACATTGGCGCTTCGCTGTTTGGGCTAGCGACGCTCGCTGCCGGCGGCCGATTGTTGGTTCCCCGCACAACTGAAGCGCCAGAAGTCGTCCCGCTGCTCGAGACGTTTCGTCCGACGGTCATGTTGATGTTGCCGGCGCCGCTAATCGCGCTGGTCCGCGATCATGACGTGCGAGGAGATGATTTCGCGTCGATCCGGCTGTGCGTTTCGGGTGGCGATCGGGTCTCGGCGGTGCTGGAGCAAGAGTTTATTCAACTGGCCGGCATGCCGATTGACGAGTCGTACGGCATGACCGAAATCGGCCTGGCGGCAATCTGTCCCCCATCGGGCGAGATTCGCTTGGGGTCGCTCGGCAAACTCTGTCCCGGCTACGAGATGTCATTGCGTGACGCCGACGGAGCGGAAGTTGACGCTGGCGCCGAGGGGCGACTCTGGATTCGTTCGGCGACCAATATGATTGGATATTGGCGAAACGACGAGGCGACCGCCGAAACGATTCAGCACGGTTGGATCGATACCGGCGACATGGTGCGAATCGATGACGAGGGGTATCTCTGGTTCTACGGGCGACAGAAGCAAATCATCATTCATGACGGCTCGAATATCTGCCCGCAGGAGGTGGAAGAAGCGGTCGCCGCGCATCCTTCGATTGACCAGGTCGGCGTGATCGGCGTTCACGATGTGATTCATGGCGAAAATGTCCGCGCCTTCGTCACGCTTAAGGAGAACGCCGAGCGTCCGACCAGCGCCGAACTGATTCAGTTTGCCCGCGATCAAGTCGGTTATAAAGCGCCGGAAGAAATCGTCTATCTCCCGGCAATGCCCCTGACCGCCAGCGGCAAGGTCGATCGCACGGCGCTGAAAAATTGGACGCGTGAGAAAAGCGAACAATAATTGCAGCCTGCGGCGCATCTTCGCTTTTATGGAAAAAAGTGCGAACCATCTCGCGAGTTGGTCGTCTAACTTTCAGCCACCAAGACGCAACCTTTAAAACAGCGAATATAGACCGATGTTGCTCAAAAACCTCAATACGTTACTCCAAAGCGGCGCCAGCCCCAGTTGGTTGAATGAACCGGAAGCGAATATTCCGGCGGCGCTACCGCTACGCTTGTGACGCAGGCACAATGCCTGCCGCCTTTCTTACAAAGGCCTGATGTCGCAAGCGGCATCAGGCCTTTTTTTGTGGACTTTGCGAGCCATTTATGGCCCGTTCGGCTTCGGGTGAGGCCAGCGGTTTTTCAAGCCGCGCAGGTTGGGTTCGACTCCCACACGGGCTGCTTCATTTTATCGGGTAGAGGTGCACTTGGTAGCACGCCGGTTTTGGGAACCGGAGGTTTTCGGTTCGACTCCGAGGTACCCGACTATTGCCATGGTAGTCGAGGGCTGGTCGCCCGCGTCCGGCTGATATCCAGATGACGCTGAGTTCGATTCTCAGGGCTATCACTGTTTTGTTTGACGAAAAGGAAGGTCACGATGTTTCGCTTGCAACGACTCAAACGTTCGCCGCAACACCTTTTGAGGTTGTGGTGTAACGGCAGCATAACGGACTTTTAATCCGTCTGGCGCAGGTTCGAATCCTGCCAGCCTCACTTTACGCAGTCGCACTGGTGGTCTAGCGGCGAAGACTCCGTACTCGTACTACGGCGACGTCGGTTCGACTCCGGCCCGGTGCTCTTTGACTTGACGATGCGTTTCGCGCCCATGATGTAGCGGTAGCCTACTGCCTTGCCATGGCGGAAGTGTGGGTTCGACTCCCACTGGGCGCTCTTTGATTTTGTGGTGGGTCCTGTGTTGGTACGGGAGGGCGGCTGTTAACCGCCCAGTCGCAGGTTCGATTCCTGCCGCCACAGCTTGATTGGGAGAATAGAACACGGACGCCACGGATGAATCACGGAAGGACACGGTAAGAAAACAAGGACGATGAAGTAGGAAGATGGAGATGAAGTCGAGATGTAGCCTCTCGCCACACTTTCTCTCTTTCTTACCGTGCTCTTCACCGTGGCCTCCGTGTTCAATTCCTCAAGAAAATACGTCTCTGGTGTAACGGCAGCATGGCTGGTTCCAACCCAGTTGGTCAGGGTTCAAATCCTTGGGGACGTGCTTCAACAACGGGCTTATCGTCTAACAGGAAGATGCCGGTTTTGCAAACCGGCGATCCGGGTGCAACTCCCGGTAGGTCCACTTTTTACGAATGGTCCCGTGGTCCAGCGGCGACGACATCTGTCTTACAAACAGAAAACGGCGGTTCGATTCCGTCCGGGACTACTTCACGAACCAGGAGCTTCGATCATGACGAAAAACACCCGCTACATCCAATGCAGTCTCCGTCGCGAAGTCGCCGACGGCACGCTATGCGCGACGTCCTATTTGCCGCAGCAATTTGCTCGGCCTGGCGGAGTCGTGAAATTGCGCGATGAGCAAAACGAGTGGACCGACGGCTGGATCGTCGAAGAGGTGGGCCAGTCGATCCTCGGCCTGGCCGAGGTCCCGGACGCGCACAAAGCGATCCGCGCCCATCGCCAACAAACCGGCGACAGCTCGCGCCGGGCGAAAAACTAACAGCGCGCTTGCGAGCAAGCGCGCTCCCCCGCCTAGATACGCCAACGCGGCAGAGCGGTCTGGTCTAAACCCAGATGTTTGCAGGTTCGACTCCTGCTCTAGGCACTTGTCGAGAGACATCATGGCTCGGTAGGCAACTGGCAGACCAAGCTGACTTAGAATCAGCTATGCTGTGGGTTCGAATCCCACCCGAGCTACTGCAAGAGGCAATTGCGGTGCGGTACGCAAACAGGCAAAGCGACGAAGCTCAAACCTTCGTGATCGATTGCGGGTTCGATTCCCGCACGGGGCACTCTAGCAGCCGCCAGGCTGCGGCGTCTTGTAAGGACGATTTAGTGCGCTGGGTCAGCGGGCGTGCGGCGCCGAAGTCGCGATCGGGCTGGAGGGCGCTAGCGCCGTTAGGTGGGCGAGATGCGGGAACTGGCCGCGCGGCTTTTTGGGTGGGGGCGCTGTGCGTCGCAAGCGAAGTTGACCGCGCCGGATAGCGTCAGCCAGCGCCGCCGGAACGGCCGCCTCGGCGCAAATTAGGTTTGCGCGGCTGTTGGTGCATTTGGCCTGCATCACCTGTTGATTGGCGATCGCCTCGGCTCTTCTTTGTTCCGCCAAGGCGGCGGCGACGCGAAAATCGGCGTCGGCTCGATCGATCTGCAGTTGGGCGCCAATGTTGCGCTGGACGTCGATCTGGGCGATGTCGATGGAAACGATGGAGAATGCCGTTTGCGCATCTAACTCTTGGGAGAAGACCATCCGGCTGATTAGCGCCGGATCGCGCAGCGGATCCGAGTAGCTTTGGCACCCGCCAATTGCCGAAATCACTCCCTGCCCTACCCTTGCGATCACGGTCGACTCGGTCGCTCCGCCAATCAATTGCAGCAGATTCGTCCGCACGGTAACCAGAACGCAGACCTTGAGCTGGATGCCGTCTTGCGCCACGCAGTATAGCGCCTCGCTACCCGACTGATTGGGATCGGGACAGACGATGACTTTTGGGCGAACGCTGGTCTGAACGGCGTCCAGAATGTCGCGACCGGCCAGGTCGATGGCGGCGGCAGTTTCCCAGTCGAGAGAGATGCCAGCTCGATCGGCGGCGATCACCGCCAACGTGACGCGGCGGATGTTACCCCCGGCTAGGTACTGCGCTTCCAAGTCGCTGGTCGGGAGCGGCGGTAATCCCGATTGAATCGCCATGATCTTGCAGTCGACCACCTCTTGGGCGCTGACCTGTCGTAGAGACATAAACAATAGGTCGAGAAAACCAATGCGGGTTCCGGTTGCGTAGGCTTGAAGCCACAAGCGAAGCGGTTGCGCCAGTAGCCAAACCAGTCCGACCAGAACGAGAGTGACTGCGATGAGACTCCAGAATGTAATCAACTGGAAATCGTTTCGTATGCCGTGGGGAGAAGACCCGAATGACTTCCGGCGATGGAAAAGTCGGCGTGCGTGGTAAGGAGACAACTGGCGTCGCATCGTTTAAGCATTGCGTTTTCCCGTTCGCGACTGAATTTTGGCGAGCTTTCGTTTGGCGGCCGCTTTGACGTCCGCTTGAATTTCGTCCATGGATAGAACGGCGTTGAGATCATCGGCGCCATTCTTGGCCATTCCGGCGGCGACGTAGACGATGCCGCGATTGTAAAGAATCATTCCGCGCAAACTGGCGGGTCCGTCTGGCGCCTTCAGGGCCGACGTGTAATCGTCGATGGCGCCTTGATGATTTTTCAGCTTCGCTTTCGCCATCCCCCGTTTGTAAAGCGTGGTAGCGCGGTCGCGTTTTGAAAAACAGTTGGTGATCCAAGCGATCGCATTCATTGGGAAGCTCCTTCTCGCACTCGTTTTCTTGGTTTCGACGTTCCCTTGGATCGGGGCGCCGTTTGGTATTGTTCGCACCGCTGCTGCACTGTTCTAAAGAGTGCGCCGTCAATCGGTTCGTATCGCTCGGCGCGGACGAACCAAAACGCGAGACCGCCGCAGTTGTGTTTCGGAGTGCCGTCGCTTTGCGGAGCGCGCACGCCGAGCGATCCCTTCTTGCCCGTCTTCTTCCATCCACGCCGCTCCATGATCATTCGGACCAGCACGCCAATCGCCTGCCGGAGACGCATCGAGCGGCTTGAATCGCCTTGGCCAAGAAAGCGATCAATTGCAGGCTGCGACTCCAACTCGCGGACGACGCCCGCCAACGCGGCTCGGTCGTGATGCAGTTCCGACTCTTCCATCCGGCGTTGGCGATCGGCGCTATTGAAAAACGCCAGCACCGCGTCAAACGTCTCGCTTGGATCATCCACGACGTCGGCAAACTTGGTTCCCTGACGATCCGCCAGGTAAACGTTGCGGGTAATTCGGATGGTCGGCATTTCGCCTCGCGGCCTGTAAAAACTACTGCTGTCGAAAAGATACCAATTTATCAAGTACAAAAATTGTATGTCTAAATTTGGTCTGCGACTACGGAGAAACCCGAGGAATTGCGAGTTTCGACGTTGGCGGGCTGTTCCGGGGCGCTTGGCGCCGCAGGACGTTAGGCGCTGATTTAGCCGCAGTTTGCGCTCCGTTACGAAGAGGTCCCGATGAGTTATTAAGCAGGAACTGACGAATCGCCCCACTTTCGCCCTATCGGTAAACCTGCGGAACGCGTATACTATGTACAGTAGGTCTGTCGATCGTGACTACGCTTTCAACCCTTCTCCAAGGGCTGGTCCCGACGCTCTTTCGCCCGTCCCACTTGGCAGGTCGTATTGCGACCGCCTTCTTAATCTTTCGGGCGCGGCTTTACGCCATCCCGGTTTACTCAGTTCAGGAGAAATACGTTGGGTAAAAAGCTTTATTGCGGCAATCTCACTTACAATACGTGCAACGCCGATCTCGAGCGGCTCTTTGGCGAGTACGGCGTCGTGCGCGAAGCGCAAGTCATCGTCGACCGGGACACCGGGCGTAGCAAGGGTTTTGGCTTCATCGAAATGGAGTCGGACGAAGACGCGCATGCGGCCATCGCCGGTCTGAATGAATTTGTACAAGACGGTCGCCCGTTGATCGTTAATGAAGCGAAGCCGCGCGAAAATCGCAGTGGCGGTAGCCGCAGCTTTAGCGGTGGCGGGCGCCGCTACTAAGCGACGCGGTCGATTCGTCGCAGAATCATTTGGATGGCATTGCGCCGCGCTTTCGTGGCAGGCGCAGGCCTTCTTTCTCGCTTTAGATCGGAGACGCGTGAGCAAAAACCGCAACACGATGGAAAAGAATCGTCGCGAGATCGAGAAACGAAGAAAAGCGGAAGAGAAACGGATGAAGCGGCGCGTACGTAAGGATTCGGCGGACGCTTGAGCGTTTCGCCTCGCTGATGCTCACCAAGGATTTTGGGTTTCATCAAGGATGATGTTCCGAGAACGCCAAGCGGAGGTTCAAGTACATTGTCCCAATCAGAACAATCGGTCCTGAAGACATTTCGCAAGTTCTACATGAGCCCCGGCAAGATGCTCTGCTTCACCAGCGTCGAACTGGACGCCAAGAAGAGCGCTTTCGACAGCCTGGTCGACAAACGATATCTAATGCGCGAAAAATTCGCCGGCGCCTACTCGCTAACGAGTCGCGGATACCGGCGGATGCAGCAGTTCGCTTAAGCGGCTGCTCTTCACCGCGACAGCGATAGCTGTGACATCTCTGCCAGCATATTGAGGCGGCCTGAGAGCGTTTCCAGCTTTAAAGAGAGCGGAATCATTCGCCAATCGCGTCTCCCGCGCTCCGTGCACGGTCGAGACGTGATTGATTGATGACGTGACTACTTCAGCTCCTTCACCCGAATCCGCCGATATTCCATCTGCCCGCGGTCTCCTTCCAGGCCAATCGGTCCGGTTTCGGGCAACTGGAGCGCTTCTTCCAGCACTTCGCCATTGCAGGTGCAGTGGGCGACGTTGTCTTTGACGGTGACGACCATCTCGTTCCACTCTTGCGGCTTGTAGTTTTTCAGTTCTTTGTAGGGCCCGGCCAGCGGATAGTCGCGGCATTGCAGCTGTGGGACTCGCAGGAAGACGCCGCTGTCGGCGTTGGGCGTGGCGCGGAACTCGAGCTTCAGGATGAAGTCGCTGGGGAACTCTTTGGTGGTCCAAAGCTGCTGAATGCGGCGACCTTCGGCCGGCGTCGTCACCGCCAAACGGTCGTTGATTGCGAGGTAGCGGCCATCGCTGCTTGCGGTCTTGCCATCGAAGACGATGTCTTCCGCATAGGTCGGCCAGGCGAGCCCTTTCGGAAACTTTTTCCCTTCCGGCGTCTGCTTGAACATCCAGCCGGTCAGGTCTTTGCCATTGAACAGGCTGACGAAGCCGGGCTCGACTGCAAAGTTGTCAGGCTCGGTTTCCAGATAGCCGAGCGTCGCGAAGATTGGGCGAAGCGCGGCAGCCCACATGTCATAACCAACTTTGTTGGGGTGGAGCAGATCGGGGAACTCGGCCGCTTTGGCGTTACCTTCCTTATCGGCGAACAACGTCCAGGTATCGAGCACCGTCACCTGCGGATCGCCATGGACCGCTTCTTTGTAAAGCCGATTGACTTCTTTGATTTTGTCGGCCGGGCGGCTCTTGTTTTCGGAGCTGGGGAAGACTTCACAAACAATGATCGGCATCTGAGGGTTGTGCTTCTTCAGCGCGGCGATGATTCGCTTGAAATTGGCGGCGATCGTCGCCGGCTCGTCCTGCTCTTCCAGGTCGTTGGTTCCCATTAACATTACGACGGCCTTGGGGTTGAGCGACAGCACATCCTCGTCCAGCCGCAAGAGCATACCGCGGGTGGTGTCGCCGCTGATGCCGCGATTGGCGACCTTCAGATCGCCAAAGCTGTTCCCGAGGCTGTCGCCCCAGCCTTGCGTGATCGAGTCACCCAAAAAGACGATGGCGCCTTGGTCGGCGTCGACCTGCGTGGCCCACTTGCTCCGCTTGTTCTTCCACAGATTACGGAACCAGTCGTAGCGGCGAATCGTCCCTTCGCCGGGCAGACCTTCGTCGGTCGCCGGGATTTCAAACTTGGCGTCGGTCGTCGCATCTTGGGCGAGCGAGACCAGGGAGATCGACAAAACCAGAGTCAAGGCGAGGAGACTGCGGAGAGATGGAGGGAAAGTCATTCTTGATACCGTGATGGCTTTTTGGAAGCGAGGGGCGTTTGTTCGCGGCCCATTATAGTTGGGGTAAATTCGGGATGCACCACGCCGATTTACGTTTCTTCTCTCAAGATGCGCGAACCCTGTACGGTGGGGGCGTCTCTTCTTTCCTCAGAAGATGGGCAGCGCTGCTAATAGTCGGGCGGCGCGCCCAGTTTGGTAGCCAAGAAATGTGGTGCTGTTCTTCGGCGAGTTTTTCTATTCTGGCGTCTGTAGTGTATGCGGCATGCATGCCTGCATGTGAAGCGGGAGGTAAGGGGTCAACTCCCTTCGGACGCCCTTCTTTCCGTCCAATTCTTAGCCCAGGAGATGCCCATGATGACAACCCGCGAGCTCGATCTGCGCCGACTCAACAGCGCGACCAAATACCCGTCGATTCCGACCTACCACGCGCTCGGCGAGCGGGGTGTGCTGTTGGAGGACGCGGTGACGCTCGAGAGCGATTCGCTGATCGTGACCGAAAAGGTCGACGGCACGAACAGTCGCATCATCTTGATGCCCGATGGCTGTTACCTGATTGGTAGTCGCGAAGAGCTGCTGCACGCCAAGGACGACCTGGTCTTCAACCCGGCGCTCGGCATTGTCGAAACGCTGCGTGCG
The DNA here is from genome assembly GCF_007859755.1 of Blastopirellula retiformator. Taxonomy (NCBI): domain Bacteria; kingdom Pseudomonadati; phylum Planctomycetota; class Planctomycetia; order Pirellulales; family Pirellulaceae; genus Blastopirellula; species Blastopirellula retiformator. Next base: position 326,668 of record NZ_SJPF01000002.1, read on the forward strand.
ACCGCCGACCGAATCGTGGCTAGCTGCCCTACGCCGGAAGAGACCGTCACGACGGCTTATCTCGAAATCTATGGCGGCAAGACGACGGCGGCGGCCAAGCAGTACACCAGCCGCCGCGAATTCGGTTATCGCGTCTTCGACGTGAGCCGCGTGTCGCTGAGTCAACTCGATCAGGAGCCGAGTGCGATTGCGATCTGGCGCGAAAACGGCGGCCAGCAGTTCCTCGACGAAGGAACGCTAGCGGCAATGGCCGCGCAGATGGATTTGCCGCTGACGCCGCGGGTGGCGGTTGTCGACGGCATTCCTCGTTCGATTGCCGAGACGCATGACTGGCTGAAGACCAGTCTGCCCACCAGTTTGGTCAAGCTCGACGATGCGGCCGGCGGAACGCCGGAAGGTGTGGTCGCACGCACCAACGACCGTCGTCAAATCGTCAAGATTCGCTACGAGGACTACGAGCGAACGGCAAAGCGCCGCGCCAAGCAGCGAACGAGTTGATTCGTTCGCCAGTCGTTAAATCAACGGTTCAGACATTTCCTCCCTTCGCGGGAAAATGTCTGAACCTTCTTTTCGCAATCTCGTCTGTTTGATTACCCAACTGTTTGCCAGGAGTACATCACCACCTTGTCCAGGTGGCGCGAAAGCGCCGATCTCTTGGCGTCCCTTCGTTGGGCCTTTATTGCAACGAAACACGTCCGACTGCCCACGGGGAGTCCATGACGGTCCTAAGGTAGCGATGTCGGGCGACCGACTAGTGAGCGGCGCCGGAGTCTCTTGATAGACAAAGGGGCCAGTCAACCGCCGGTCTTGCGCGAGTGCCGGTATGGGAAGGCCGATTTGGGTGAGAGCCCGTCTCTCTGTAACCCTTCGTCGGACGCTATTTGAAAACGCGAACTGACTGCCAACTGAGAATCCAAGAAACTTTGTGGCCGCAAGGCTATGCGGGTTCGAGTCCCGCCTACGCGTTGAAAGACTCGTAGATGCGAACTGGAGAGCGACAGAGACGTTCTCAGTCAATCATTTCGTCAGTTTTTTACCTATTGTGAAAGCGTTGAAGCTGAGGCTGACTGCCGAGTTGGAGTACATGTTAATTCGAAGGTTATTGGTTCGATTCCAATCGGCGTGTTTCTCGTACGCGTCGTAGCTCAATCAGGCAGAGCATCGAGAAAAAACTCTGATTCACCCCTTCGTCAGCCCTTTTATCGCACATTCCCGACTGCCGTATCGGAGTCCATGGATTATGACCCCGGAGGTTGCGGGTTCGAGTCCCGCCGGCGCAATTTTTAATGATGTGGCGCCGTAGCTCAATGGCAGAGCGCCGTCTCTGATTCAATCCCTCGTCGGGAACCTTTTGTTTCGTGGGTGAGTCGTAGCGACTACAAGAATCTCGCCGCTAGACTCGAACCTTTCAGTGGCTCCATCCCACCTGTTCTTACCGGCACAACGATCTGACTGCCGGTGCAGAGTACATGGTTGATAACCGTCAGGTTGAGCGGGTTCAAATCCCGCACCGCCCGCTTTTTTGTCTCGGGCGGTAGCTCTGTCCAATCTTCGTCAGATTCTTTTTTTCAAGGCTGCAGCGTTAGCTCGCGTTCTTTCAGGTTCGCGGCGGATACGCTCTCGCTGAGGAGGTCGTGATGGCCAACAAAACGCTATTCTCGGGTCGCAACAACCGTTTGCCAAAGGCGACCGCACGCAACAAAGCGGGCGGCCGCGCTTATCGCCTGGAGCCGAAGCACGCGCTGGCGCAAATCGCCGCGACCGGTTGCTTCAATGGCGCCTACTATGCCACGGCGCAGACGCAGCTCGATGAATTGCTGGGCTTGATCGCCCGGGTCGATGACGACCGCTTCTTGGCGAAGTTGGCGATCTATGCGCGGCAGAAGGCGTTCATGAAGGACATGCCGGCGGCGCTACTATTGGCGCTATCGACGCGCGACACGCAGCTCATGCACCAGGTCTTTGATCGGGTGGTCGACAATGGTCGCGTGTTGCGGACGCTGTTCCAAATGCTGCGGTCGGGTCAATTTGGCCGGACGAGCCTATCGGCTTCGCTCCAACGCGCGTTCCAACGCTGGCTGAACGAAGCGACGGACGGCAAGCTGCTGTCGGCGTCGATCGGCGCCAACCCGTCGCTGCGCGATGTGCTGCGTTTGGCTCGACCAACGCCGAAGGATGACGCGCGGCGGGCGCTGTTTGGTTGGCTGACTGGTAAGGAAGTCGCCAAATGGGCGCCGGCGACCGAGGCCGACTTGCCGCGGATCGTACAGCAGCTGATCGCCTATCGCGCGGCCAAACGCGGCGCCGAGCAAGCGGCGATCGTCTGCGAGATGAACATTCGCTGGGACTTGCTAGCGGACGCGGCGATCAACGGTGACGTTTGGAAGGAGATCGCGCGGCAAATGGGTCCGCAGGCGCTGCGAATGAACCTGAACACGTTGCGTCGACATGGCGTGCTGCGTGATCCGGAGATAGTTCGCTACGTGGCGGATCGGTTGGGCGATGCCGGCGAGGTTCGCCGTGGTCGGCAATTTCCGTACCAGTACCTGGCGGCGTACTTGAATGCGGATCGTGAGATTCCGCACGAGGTCCGCTCGGCGCTGAAAGATGCGGCGGAGATCGCTTGCGGCAACATTCCGCAGTTGCCAGGTCCGATCGTCATTGGCCTCGACACGTCGGGCTCGATGACGTTTCCGGTAACGGGCGCTCGGGGCGCTGGCGCGACCAGCAAGATGCGGTGCGTCGACGTGGCGGCGCTGTTCGCCGCGGCGATCATGCGGCGGAACCCGGACAGCGTGGTGATCCCGTTCGATACGCAGGCGTACGACGTCCGGATCGACCCGGATGACTCGATCCTGAGCGTCTCGGAGCGACTGGCGAAGTATGGCGGCGGTGGAACCGATTGTTCGCTGCCGCTACGGGCTGCGAACGAGAAGCTGCGGAACCGGAAGTTCGCAGGCTGCGTCCTGGTGAGCGACAACCAAAGCTGGATCGGCCAAGGTCATTTCGGTTCGACCGGCGTGATGTCAGCTTGGAACGAATTTGTCGCCAACCAACGGAAGTTAGGCCAAGCCTCGCCGAAGTTGGTTTGCATCGACATCCAGCCGTACCAAACGACCCAAGCGCCAGAGCGGCAGGACATCTTGAACGTCGGCGGCTTTAGTGACGCGGTGTTCAATGTTGTCGCTGGGTTCCTGCGCGACGACCAAGCGCGGATGGTGCGCGAGGTCGAAGCGATCGAGTTGTAAGTCGAACGCCCCTGGCGCGTGAAAGCGCCCAGGGGCGTTTTTTGTGCGCGTTTGAAATAGTAGCCCGAAGCGCGAGCGAGGGAAATTCGGTCGCAAGCGTCTGACCATTGTCGAATCTTAAGAGACGTAGCCCATCTTCATCGTCATTCTGGTTTAGACATTCGTCATTTCGCTAAACGCATTTCCCTCGCTCGCGCTTCGGGCTACTATATCTTGCGGTTCCGAACCTTTGCCCCATACGGCCTGTCCCTACCTTCTTACAAGATTTCAATCGTAAAGTGCGATAGACTAGAGATCGCCAATCGGAATGGCGATCGTTTCTCCTGGGGATAGCGTAGAACAATGAACGGACGGCAACTGCAAAAGCTCGGCGTACCGGATGAGTGTCACCGCGAGGCGATCACGGCGATTCAGTTCGCCATTTCTTCGAAGGCGACCGACAGCAAGCGGATTAAAACGACGATCAAGCAGATCCTGGAAACGCCGGAAACGTATTTGGCGGACGAACACTTCGGCCGGTTTGCCCAAGCGCTGATCGACGAACGTGAATTCGTCCGGCCAGCGCCGGTGAAGTACGAAACGTGGGGGCGTGACGGGATCGACCAGCAATCGCATTACCAAATGCAACAAGCGTGCGGCGTGCCGGTAGCGGTCGCGGGCGCGCTGATGCCGGATGCGCACGTTGGGTACGGTCTGCCGATCGGCGGGGTGCTAGCGTGTGAGAACGCGGTCATTCCGTACGCGGTCGGCGTCGATATCGCTTGCCGCATGAAAATGTCGGTCTTGGATATTGCGCCTGACGCGATGGATAGCGAGTTCAACCGCGTCAAGGAAGCGCTGGAAGGCGGTACGCGGTTTGGCGTCGGCGGCGAATACAAGAATCCGATGTCGCACGACGTGATGGACGCCGACTGGACGATCACGCGAATCACGCGCGAGAAGAAGGACCGCGCGTGGAAGCAGCTGGGTACGTCGGGTTCGGGCAACCACTTTGCGGAGTTCGGTCAGTTGACGCTAGCCGAGCGGGACGAAGAGCTGGGCCTGGACGCGGGTAAGTACGTAGCGCTGCTAAGCCATAGCGGAAGCCGTGGCGCGGGCGCGGCGGTTTGCTCAACATACAGCTCGATCGCGCAGGCGGCGCTGCCAAAGCGGTACGAAGATCTCGGCCGGCTGGCCTGGCTTGACCTCGACTCGGAAGCGGGTCAGGAATACTGGGCGGCGATGAACCTGATGGGGGACTACGCGGCGGCGAACCACGACGTGATTCACCGTCAGGTGTCCAAGCTGTTGGGTTCGCACATCATCGCCGGGGTCGAGAACCACCACAACTTCGCCTGGAAGGAAACGCATGGCGGCAAGGAAGTGATCGTGCATCGCAAGGGAGCGACGCCGGCCGCCGAAGGTGAGTTGGGCGTGATCCCGGGCTCGATGGCTGACCCGGCGTTTGTGGTTCGCGGCAAGGGAAACCCTGGTTCGCTGGGCTCGGCGTCGCATGGCGCGGGCCGCCAAATGTCGCGTACCAAGGCGAAGGAAAAGTACAGCTGGAAAGCGGTCAAGAACGACCTGGAAAAGAAAGGCGTTCGCGTCCTTTCCGCCGGCGCTGACGAAGTGCCGGGCGCGTACAAAGATATTCGCCAGGTGATGAACGAGCAGGCCGACCTGGTCGACATCGTCGCCCGCTTCGATCCGCGGATCGTAAAAATGTGCGACGACGGCAGCAAGGCCGAAGATTGAGAAAAAATCGCCGAGAGTCCGTCTGGCTCTCGGCGATTTCTATTGCTGGGAGTGATCCGGCAGGATCGGCGCTTCCCAGCCCTTCAGCTGGAGCGGCTGCACCCCTTTGCGGTGTCCGCCAAAGCTAAACGTCACCGGCTGGTAGGGACCGACAAAGTCGATTGCTAGCTTGGGCGTGATCTGATCTTCCAGGCCTAGCGTCCAGTAGGTCGCGTTGATCAGCATGCGGCGAAAGTCGTCGTCGAGTAGATCCTCGGACGCGCCATTGGTAGTTGTGAAAACGCGGCCGACTGCGCCATCTTTCCCTTCGTAGGTGCGAACCCAAACGCCGGGGCATGGTTTCTTGCCTTCGGCCGGGGCCGAGTCAGGCGTCATCGCGCTCAGCGGTTGGGCGTTGGCCAAGACGACGCTATCGGGCATCGGTTCGGCCCAGTATCCGCCTGACTGCGCCCACGGCTTCTCGACGCCGCGGAGGATGGGGTGATTTTGTTGCTGCGGCAGGATGTCGAGCCGCGTGCTCATCTTGTGGTTCGTGCCATAGTGACCGGCCCACGTTTCGCCCAAGACCTGTCGACCGAACCCCTTCTCGTACTCTGCTCCCTTGTAGTTGGCGTCAAAGCGGGCGAACTTCGACTTGCCGGGGATCTTGAAAGCGTGAGTCGCAGTCCGCATTCCAATCACGGGACCGCCTCGCTCGAGATAGTCGACGATCGGTTGCATTTGCGCTTCGGGGAAATTCTGAAAGCGGAGGAAGACGACCATCAGGTCGGCGTCGTCGAGCGCCTCGGTTCCAGGCATGTAGCTGGAACCGGGCGTGATCTCACCGCTGTTGGGATCGACCGAAAACAGGACCGTGCATTTAAAGCCGTGCCGCTTGGCCAAAATGCGGGCCAACGCCGGCAAGGCTTCTTCCGAGCGGTACTCGTGATCGCCGGCCAGAAACACGATATGCTTTCCATGTCCGACGCCGGCATCCCCCTCGTAAACCAGCGACTCGGCGTGAGCGGCCAGCGGGAAGGGGACGCACAACGCGATCAGCAGCAACACGATTCGACGCATGACAGGTTTTTCCCTAAGGCGAAGTTGGTGAGAGATCTCGCGATGAGCAACGCGACTATTTATCGTAGATCTTGTGCTTCTCGTCTCCCGCGGCCAGTACGAACGCGGCCAGGTCGTAAATCTCCTCTTCGGTCAACCAGTTTGTCAAGCCGTTCGGCATGATGGTGGTGTTGGTCTTGGCGACGTCGTCGATGTCATCTTGCGGGATGATCGTCGGCTTGTCGGGATTCAGCGGATCGGTCAGCAGGTGAAGTTCGTCATCGGTCTCTTTGACGACCATACCGGAGATCGCCTTCCCGTCGATCGTCAGGACCGATTGCATCCGATACTGCATGTCAATCTGCCGGGCCGGATCGAGGATCGACTCCAAGACATGCGCCGCCGTTTGACGTCGCGGATCAAGCTTCGATAGGTCCGGACCGAAGTTGCCCCCCTTGCCGTTCAGCTGATGGCACTGGGCACAACCCAGGCGACCGAAGTAGACCTGGCCGACGGCGAAGTTTCGCTTTTCGCTGGTCACCTTGTCGGCGGTCAGATCATTGATGGTCCATTCTTTGACGAACTTCGGCGTCCAGCCGTCGCCGGTCGACTCGCTGGCGATCGCCTGGGTTCCATCTTCCAGCGGGTACTTCTCGATCAGGTCATTGGCGAACCAGAAAGTGGCGTCGCCTCGGTCGATGGCCCGGATCTTGGCGACCTGCTGCGGCGTGATCGGCTTGGCTCGGTTCGTCCAGTTGTTGCGGACGAAGGTAAGCACGGCGGCCAATTCCTCGTCGTTGAGCAACTGACGGAAGCCGGTCATTGGCGGCAGCGGCGGCGAGCTATATCGCTTCCCCTTCACTTCAATCGTCCCATGCATGCCGTCGAGCGCCATGCTGATCAAACGATCTTCGGAGCCGGTCGCCCAGATGCTGCCATCGAGCGGCGGATAAAGGTTTGGCATCCCCTGGCCGTGCGGTTGGTGACACGTGGCGCAGTGGCTTTCTCGCATGTAGACTTCCTTGCCGAGGGCGAGGATGTTCGGATCAACTTTGACCGGGATGCTGTTCCGTAAGTCGCGAAGCGTCTTGGCGTACTTATCCTGGTCGGTCATCATGCTGCGAGCCAACGCTTCGCCCAGGTTCAATTGCTGGGTGTAGCGATCGGCCTGACGTTCAACCGGCGTCGCCTGATCGGCTTGCTCAATCAATTTGGCGAGAATCTTCGCGCTTGATTCGGGCGTCAGCATCTCAATCACTCGCTTCGACGGCATGGCGGCCAGCGCCTCCAAACCAGCGGCGACGTTCGCCTCTCCCAGGCTCACCGTCGCAAAGTCGGCGATCCTTTCCGCTTCGTGTCCTGGCCAGGCCGAAATCGTGTCGATTGCGGCGAGACGCAGATCGGTTTGACCGGCAGGACGAAGGTACGAAGTCGGGATCGGCTGCTTCTTGATGCCGGGGCCTTCCCACGAAACCCGCAAGCCATCGCCCCCACCATTATCGAAGTAAGTGACGACCAACTCGTGCGGACCGGCGGTCAGGCTGACCTTGCCGCTCTTTTCGGTCATGCCATGCAGGCCATCATGATTGACCAGCAAGGCGCTATCGAGATAGATCCGCGACCCATCGTCGGAGGCGATCGAAAAAGTGTAATCGCCCGCCGACGGAACATCGATCGACGTCGTCATTCGCGTGGCGAACTGATTTTGACGCCCCTTAGGGACATACTTCGCGAAGTTCTCCATCCGGCCGACCATGGTCGGCTTGACCGCGTCGAGCGTCTCGTTGGCGACGTTCTGCGCTGGGTGGGGTTCGTAGTATTCAAAGGCAACCGCCGGTCCATCGTGGGCGGCGTTCGCTCCCATTGGCTGCAGATGGCTTGGCAGCTCATACATTAGCGGTCGAATCAACGCGTAGAGGGGAGCGGCTTGCGGCGACTTTTTAACACGCTTGGCGGCGGTTAGAAAATCGGCCAGTCCGTCGCGCGACTCAATGGCGTCGTCCCACGCGTCCTCCATCTTGCCGGTTTGGATCCAGGCCTGATAGGCGGCCGTGCGGACCTTCGAGGTCGCGGCCGCGTCAGCCAGTTCTGCCAGCAGCTCTTCTGCGCCGGCCAGCTTTTCGGGCGAGGCGCTGGCCAGCAGGTTGGTCAGGTCGTTCAGGCTGGCCAGCTTCTGCTGTTCGGCCTTGCCGACCCAGAAGATCAGTTCAGCGATCGACGATCGGCCTGACGCTTGAGCCAGGGCGGCGATCGCCTCCATCCGTACTTCAGCCGGTACGCCCCTGCGGCTGAGAATTGCCTGGTAAACTTTTGGGGTCCTGTCGAGCTTGAGCAACAGGTTGGTGCTCGCCTTTTTCAAGGCGTAGGAGGTCGCTGCAGGCGAGAGCGATTTGCCGGAGGCGATCGCCTCGGTGATCATCGCGTCGACATCAATCTGACCGCGGGCGTAAGCCAAGACGGCGTCAATTTCGGAATCGGTCGGCTGCGATGCGGCAAGGAAGATCACTTCGGCCGCTTCAGCGCCCTCAAAGTTGACGGCCGACTTGATCGCTTCGGCGCGGACCAGCGGCTGCGGATCTTGTGCGGCGGCAAATAGCAACTCGGCCCAGTTATCGACCGATCCGGCCCAATGACCAAGCGAACGAATCGCGGCGGCCCGAACTCGCGGCTCTTCGGCGCCGAAGACGCGAGCGACGAGATCGCGATTAGGCAGGCGATGTTCTTCGTGCACCCAGATGCATTCGAGCATCGCTTGGGCGTCATCCGGGTTGCCGACGTCTTTGTCAGCGACAAACTTGGCGATCGCGTCGGCGACTTCTTCCGAGTCGCGTCCGCTCAGTTCGATCCGAGCCCGATAGCGGGTGGCGTTTTCTTTGGCGTAGAACGCCGCCAGCACTTCGGCGATCGGCTTGTCCTTCAGCTTGACCGGTTGGACCAGGGGTCGCCCCTTGGCGGTGACCCGGAAGATACGACCATGCTGATGATCGCGATTGGGGTCTCGCATATTGTGTTGCATGTGACCGATCAACGCGTTGGCCCAGTCGGCGACGTACAGGGCGCCGTCGGAACCAATTTCGACGTCGGAGGGACGGAAATTGGGGTCGGACGAGACGAGGATCGGTTCGATTTCTTCAGCGCGAATGTCCGCGCCGTCGTATTTCACTTCATGCTGCAACACGCCGAGGAAACCAATGCAGTTACAGATCAGAAAATTGTTCTGCATTTCCTCGGGGAAGTGGCTGCTGTTGAGGATGCCGGTGGCGGCGACGGGGCGAACCCGCTTCTTGAACCACTGCTTGTTCCCCTGCCCTTTGCCGATGTTGACGTACGAACCGGTGCCGCTGGTGCCGTCATTGGCGAACTGGTAGCCCCAGGTATCGAAAACGTCGCCATGTGGATTCGGGCCGATCGGATAGTGGAATTCCATCTCGTAGGTCCGCGGATTGAAGCGGTGGACGCCGGTGGTGGTTGAGTGATAGGTTTGCGTCGGCGTTTCCATGGCGGCGACGTTAAAGACGCCGCGCGACCAATAGATCCAGCCATCGGGACCAAGCGCCATTGCGTTGGCCGAGTGGTGCGAGTCGGCGCTGGAGAGACCTTGCAGGATGCGAATCTTGACGTCGGCCTTGTCGTCGCCGTCGGTATCTTTCAGGAACCAGAGCTCCGGCAGCGCGGCGACGATCATGCCTCCGCCCCAGAATTCAAAGCCAGTGACGCTGTTCAAGCCGTCGGCGAACACGACGCAGCGATCGGCGACGCCATCGCCATCGTCGTCGGGAAGGCAGACGATCCGATCATGACGCGGTTCGACCGGATTCCAGTGGGGATAGCTCGGCCAGACCGACGCAAACATCCGTCCATTGGGATCGACCGCCAATTGCACTGGGTTGATCAGTTCTGGGAACATTTCTTCCGAGGCGAAGACGTTCGCTTCCAGCCCTTTGGCCAGTTGCAATTTTTCCAGGCCGGCTTCGGCGGTGCGATACGAAAAGCTGCCGTCCTCTTGATCGCCGGTGCGGTTCGGTTTGACGACCAACTCTTCGGGCAGATTGGTATCTTTGACGACCACTTCTTCGCCTTGCGCGGCGCCCCAGACCACTTTGTCGCGGTTGGCGGTCATGACGTCAAAGATTTCCATTTCTCGCAGCATCACGTCGGCGTTCGATTGACCGAACCAGGCGAGCTTCGAGCGTCCGCCAAAGACGTTGTAGCCGTCGACCACCCGATAGCGGCTGAACCAGTAGTAGTTCTTTTCCAGCACCGCTTCGCGCAGCTTGGCGATCAGGTCGGAGTCAGCCGGGGCCGGTTTGCCGAACAGGTCTTTGACAATCACCTCGGCGATCGCCTTGTTGCCATGATCGAGCAAGTGAATGCCGTTCATCGTCAGCGGCTTGTCGGCGGCGGCGTACATCGCTTGGGTCGGCGTGAAGAGATCAATAAACGTGACCGCTTGGGCGGCGCAAACCTGCTGCATCGCTTCGGTGTAGGCCTTGAGATTGACGTTGTTGGCCGAACCGTCCGGCAGATGGCGGTTGTATAGATTTTCGTGGGCGATCGGCGAGAAGAAGACAAGCTGCGGGGCGCTCTCGCCGTTGTACTTCTGGCTCCGCATTCCATCGATCGTTTCTTCCAAGTCCTTCTTGAACTTGGCTAGGTTGCCCGGGCCATGCAGCGCCTCGTTGTAACCAAAGAAGGCGAAGACGACGTCGGTCTGGTTCTTGCCGAGCCACTGGTCGGCGCTGCCGAAGTTGTCTTCGCGCGGGCGGACCTTCAGTTCGTCGCCGGGGAAAGCGAGATTCCGGAAGGTGAGATCAAGTTCCGGATGCAGGGCGTGGACATAGGTTTCCAACCACCCGTGATGCTGCATTCGATCGGCGGTGGTGTTGCCGATGATGGAGACATGGTCTCCCTGGTTCAGAGTCAGCGACTGGGCGTTGGCATCGGCGACGACCAGCAGCGTCAGGCACGCCAACAGAGAAAGGAAGGCGGTTCGCATACGGTTTGTTTCTCAAGTCGAGGCGGGAAGCGAAGCGGACGTAGTCCGCTGAGGTGTGACAGCGCGGTGATTTTGCAAATCTTAAACTCAATCCTGCGCGATTTCCAGACTTGAGCAAGATTCTGGGAGGCGTTGCAAACCATTGCACAGTCAGTTGTCCGCTGTTGATCGCAACTCGGCTCGTATGTGCCTAATCCTTCTGCGCGGCGGTTTCGGCGAACTTTTTGAGGTCATTGCCGCGGAGAACCGCTTCCAGCATGTCGGGGAGATGATTGGGCGTGCAGGCGAAACATGGCATGCCCAATTTCGCCAATTTGTTCGCCAGATTTTCATTGAACGACGGCTGGCCCTGGTCCGAGATCGCCAGCAGTCCGACCGCTTTCAGTCCCCCTTCGAGCAGCGCCTCCATCTTGCGGACGAAGCGATTTTCGTTGGGGCTGGTATCGTAGAGATCACCCAGCACGATATAGAGCGTCTTGTCCGGCGTATGCATGAACCGTTCGCAGTAGCTGGTCGCCATCCAGTAGTCTTCGGCCCCGCTCAACTGCACGCCAAACAAGAGATCGACCGGGTCATGACAATGCTCGGTCAAGTCGACCACTTCGACATGATTGAAAGCGACGACATGCGTTTCGACCGCAGGCATGCTGGCGAGGATCGCTCCCATGATACCGCCGAAAATCAGAGAAGAGTGCATCGAACCGGACTGGTCCATCGCGATGATGATGTTCCAATCGTTCTGTCGCTGTTGCCGGCTGAAGAACGACATCTGCTCGGGGATGATCGTCTTGATCGACGGATTGTAGTTCTTGATGTTCTGACGAATCGTGCGGGTCCAGTCGAGATTCGGCAGACTCCGGAAGGGGGAATGTCGATTACGGTTGAGGGCGCCCCGCACCGCTTGTACGAAACGCTGCTCCAATCGTTTGCGAATATCGTCGACCACCTTGCTGACCAGTTCCCGGGCCGCCGCCTTCGCCTTGTCGGGAACTAGGTTCTTCAGCTGCAAGACGGTACTGGCCAAATCGACCGACGGTTCGACCTTCGATAAGACCTCCGGTTCAAAGAGCAGCTCTTTCATGCCGCGACGCTCGATCGCGTCATGCTGGATCAGCGTGACGACGTCAGTCGGAAAGAAGTTGCGAATCTGGTCCAGCCAGCGGGCGACCTTGGGCGCGGCGCGACCTTTGGAAGGGCCGTGACCAATTTTCTTGTCGCGCTCCCAGTCCTCTTTCGACAATTCCGAATCGTCGTCGCCGCCGTAGATTTCGGCGAGCGCGGCGTCCATTTCCATCTGCTGCGTCGAAAGCGAGCAGCCAGGGCCCATGCTGCCGAGCGTCTCCTGCGAACTTGCGCCCAGAATCAGTCGCCAACGTGCGAGTTGTTCCGCATCCATGTTCGTGGTCGCTTCCTAGAAATCGCCAAAATCAAAGTCATTCAGGTCCGACAGCTTTTCTTCTTCCTCTTCGCTCAAGGGGCCTTCCAGCAGCTCGGCGGTTTGATCCTTGTTCAGCCCCCAGTGCTCACCTAGGTTTTCGCAAATCTGACGTCGCTCGCGCGGGACAAAGGTGCTGAAAGCCCGCCGCAAAAAGACGAGCGCCCGGGCGAATTGGTCGTCGTCGAGCGAACCGACGTAATCGGCCAACTGTTCCCAGAGCGTCTGCCGGGCGATCAGAGCGTAGCGATTCCGCTGAGCGAGGCCCTCAAACCAGCCGGCGCCCAAGTCGGCCGGCACGCCGGGAGAAAGTCGCCGCGATACCTCGCGGGCGAGCGCTTCGTTGGCGATCAGGCCCCGTTCTAGCAGAATTGCGCAGGCATAGCCGGACAATAGCGGGTTGCGATCGTCGGAGTCGGCCAACTGCTGCAATCGCGACGTCCACAGACTTTCATCCACCAACTCGGCGAACTCCAGTCCGACTCGGTTGAGCTTCTCGATCGCCTCGAGCAGCTTCTTGGCGGCATTGTCATCGCAACCGGCGGCCGCATACAGCGAGAGCGCCCCTTCGACGAATAGTTCCTCGAGTAGTGGCAGCAGCGGCTCGGGATCGAACCTACGGACGTTACCAAACCGCACGACCTGCATCAGCTCGAAGGCGGCGTCGGCGATTGCGGCAAGGTCGGAGGTGGCGACCGCTAGCTCCTGCAGTCGGTCGCGGGCCTGATCCATCGCTTCCATCATGCCGCACTGGCAGGCGTCGTTCACCAGCCGCGCCGCGTCGGCGATCGTGACGCAATCGGCAAGTTGCGTGTTGAAACGAAACGCCGTCGCCAGGACGATCGTTTCTCCTTCCAGCACCGCTTCGACCAGGGCGATTTCACTTTCGGGCGTCCACTGCATGATCCACCGCTCGGCCCAGGTCGTTGACTCTTGGCGAGCGTGCGTGAATTTGGCAAACGGAACTTGCAAGACGCGCAGACGGTGGAACAGGGACGAGCGATGAAGATCAAGATAGGCCGCTTCTTCCGTCTTCGCCTGACGGTTTTCCCGCAGGTCCAGGTCGAGCGGTTGTTCGACCGTCGTTTTGTACTTCTCCAGCTTGAGACGTTTCAGTTCTCGCTGGAAGTCGGCCTGGATTGACGTTTGGCTGACCCCGTCGGGCAATTCGCCGATCTCGGTCCCAACCTCGACGTGGGCGAGCGCCTCTTTGACGGTGGTCGTTTCCCCTTGACCAAGCAGCGTGATCGCCGCATCGCGAAGGTCCGAAAGCGTTGGCGCCAGACCGTCTTTCAGGGCGGATAGGGTCTCGGCCAGGCGGACGCTCTCAATCACCTCGGCGGTCGAACGATGGGTGCCCGCTTTGCGCAAGTGTTGGGCGACGCTGGAGAGATAGCGATGCGAAAGGCCGCGCACGTTCCCCTCGTTGAGCGCTTGCCACATCAGCTCGAAGTAAGCCGGGGCCTGATTGCCGGCGCCATAGCCTGACTGTGACGAGAGTTTGAAATAGGAATAGGGCATCAGCGTCAACTTGCTGGTGCGGCGGCGCAGCGATGCGAGCTCGTCGTCGGTCATCGCCGGCAGGTCGGCGGACAAGGCGGTCGCATGAAAAGCGCCGACTACGGCGACGATCTTCTCGGGGGGCGTACCGGCGGCGATCGTCTCTTCGATGCGACGGCGCATGTACGCTTCACGAATCAAGTTTTCGGCCCGCCAGCGGGGACGGTCTTCCTCCAGTTCGCGGACCGCCTGACCGAACTCTAGCGCGCCGCCGCGATAGCTGCCGGGGGCGACGTTATGCTCAAACTGGCGTTCCCAGTAGGTTTCAAAGTCGCTCTCGCCTGCGGTCATCGCAAATTGCTCGTAGAGAGACGCCTTGGGCGCTTCTAAGCCAATGGCGACTTCCGCCGTGTTGTCGGCGTTCGCTTCCGTTTCTTCCGCCTGGCGGGCGAGCGATTCTTTGCGCATTTGCTCGCGCCACTCGTACTCGGCGTCGAGCAATCCGAGAAAGCACTCCGACGGCAGGTCGAAAAACTGGGCGACGGCGTTTCGTTCGCTCGCCCAGGAGATCGCCTGAAACTCGGGACTGTAGCGGGCCAGCGGAGTGACGATCGTGCGCACCGGCAGCGAGTCGGTGTAGGCGAGGATTGCGATCGGCGGCTTGGTTTCTTTCCGCGTCATATCGGCGATCAACGGGGTCGCATCATCGATCCCTTCAATCAACACGACGTCGGGCTGAATCTCGTCGAGATAGCCCCGCAGTTGCCAGGCTCCCATGGGGGAGAGATGGCGGACGCCGAATACGTGGATGTTGCCCCTCAACCGTTGTGCTCCGAACAGGCGTTATAGAGCGGACGCCAGTCGGAGCCCCGTTTCTTCAGCACGTTGGTCAGGTATTCTTTCCAGGCGACCTTGTCCTTCTCTTCGTCTTTGACGACGGCGCCCTGCAACCCGGCGGCGACATCCTCGGCCGAGATCGCGCCGCTACCGAAGCTGGCCGAAAGGGCCATGCTGTTGGCCAAGACCGAAATCGCCTCGGCGGTCGACAGCACGCCGGACGGCGACTTTAGCTTGTTCTTGCCATCGAGCGTTTGCCCGGTGCGCAGCTCGCGGAAAATGGTGACGACCTGCTCGATCGCGTCTTCGCTCGGCAGCTCCGCTTGAAGCGCCAGGTTCGACGCGAGTTCCGCGATGCGTTTGCCGACGATCTCGATTTCGGTCTCGATCGTGTTGGGGGTCGGCAAAACAATGATGTTAAAGCGGCGCTTCAGCGCGGCCGACATGTCGTTGACGCCCCGGTCGCGGGTGTTGGCGGTGGCGATCACCGAGAACCCTTTTTGGGCCGGAACTTCAGTCGCTAGTTCAGGAATCGAGATCCGCTTTTCCGACAGCAGCGAGATCATCGCATCCTGCACCTCCGAGGCGCAGCGAGAGATTTCCTCGAACCGGGCGAGCGAGCCTGATTCCATGGCGCGCAAGACCGGGCTCTTGATCAGCGCTTCATGGCTGGGACCATGGGCGATCAGCATCGCGTAGTTCCAGGTGTAGCGGATCTGCTCTTCGGTTGTGCCGGCAGTTCCCTGCACCACTTTGGTCGAATCGCCGTTGATCGCCGCCGAAAGATGTTCCGAGAGCCAGCTCTTGGCGGTTCCCGGTTCGCCGATCAGCAACAGCGCCCGGTCGGTCACCAGCGTGGCGATCGCAATCTCGACCAGGCGGTTGTAGCCGATGTACTTCGGCGTGATGTCCAACTTGCCCGCTTTGCCGCCGCAGATGTAGGTATGGACGGCGCGAGCCGACATTCGCCACCCCGGAGGCTTATCGAACTTGTCTTGCGCAATCAACGCTTCGATCTCGTGCGCGTACAGCTCTTCGGCCGGAGAGCGGAGATCGCCGCCGCTGGACTTGTTGGCGCGGGTAGCACTTTTTTTCTTCGCCATGGGCGATTCCTTGCTGGCGTGGGAGAGAGAGGAGCGGTTATTTGCGATTCTTCAGGTCGGCGACGGCCACGATGTATCGGTCGGCGTCCTCTTCGGCCATCGACGCCACACAGGCTTCCAATTGCGGCACGGCCGATTTCGGCAGCATCACAATGAGGCGGCCAAACATCGTGGCATAAAAGTCGGCGGCGTATTTCACCTTCTTGACCATTGCCTGGGTCAGGTAATCGACCGTCTTCGGGTGATTGATTCGGACCATCGCTTCGAGCGCCTCCAGCAACTCATACGATTCAGACCGTGCCTTCAGCAAACGTTGCATGTGGACGTCCAAGTATTTGATGACGCCCGGGTGATCGGGGCGAGCCAGTTGGCCGACCAGAGCGACATCGTCTGCGCGAATGGCAACGTCAAGCCAGCGAGGATCAATCTTGATCGCGGGAGTCTCCTCCGGTTCATAGTCGTAGAGGAGGTTGGCGCCCCGCGTGTACTTGTTGAGCGTGCCGGAAACGACCTCCGCCTTGGCGCGAGCGTTTGTAGCGGCTTTCCCCTTCTTTCCGGTTTGCGGCACAAGCAGATATTCATGGAAGAGCTCGTAGACTCGCTCCGGTTTGGCGCGCTTCATGGCCGCTTCAATCGCGACGTCGATCCCGAGTTCGTCTAGCGAATCGTGATTGTCGATGACTACGTCTTGGACTTTCCCTGTCGATGTGCCCATCGCGTTCAGCAGCGCCGCCATACTGGAATGATAGGTACTGCGGCCTTCTATTTTGGAAATCGCCTCGCGCTGCTCGAAGAGCTCCAGCAATAGCGTTTCGGTCTGCTTGTCGCTCCGATTCCGCAGGGCCTGTAGCAGCGAAGTAAGACGGAAAATGCGGGCATCCAGATTTTTGCCTTTCGGCTTGCTCGCTAGGAGTTCCTCGGCCGCTTTGCGGGTTTCGGTCTGGACCGTCGTCAAAACGATCGGATGTTGCGCTTCGCGGGCTGCATTCAGCGCCGGGGGATTGCGTGGTTTTTCAATTCCTGCGGCCAGCGCAGTCGCGGCTTCTTTCGAGTTGATCTCGGCCAGCGCTTGATAGGCTGCCTCGCGCACGTCGGCCGCCTTGGCGGTCGTTTGTTCGATCAAAAACGGAACGTCGCTTGGCTCGCGTAATTTCGCAATGGCGACGACCTTGACCTCCTTAGAGCCTGCTTGCAGGGCTTCGCGAACCAGCTTGTCGGCGGCGACTGGATCCACGCGGTGCAACAGCGACAATCGCCGGGCGTCCCCTGCTCCACCCTTTTGATCGAACCGTTCGACGATCATCGGCACAATCGACTTGCCGTACTGCGGCAGAACGTTCGCTTCGACAAAGTCGCAGACTTCGTGATACGAACCGTCGAGCGCCGAGATCGCCGGTCCCAGAAGTCGCGGATCGGGAAACGGATTGCGATCGAGCGAATCGCGAATCACCTCGAGCCGGCCCGAACCGGTGCTGGTCATGGCGGTTGCGACCGCTTTGAGCAAACTGGCGGGCGAGTTTTTCGGGACGAGTCCGTCGCCGACTTGCTTGATCGGCTTTCGTTTTCCCTCGGCTCCCGTCGCTCCCTGCGTGTAGAGAATCGCATTGACCAGAGTGCTGAGGCTAAGTAGCGCTTCCGGCGCAGTTTTCTCGTTACTCTCGACGACGCTA
Organism: Blastopirellula retiformator; assembly: GCF_007859755.1. Classification (NCBI taxonomy): domain Bacteria; kingdom Pseudomonadati; phylum Planctomycetota; class Planctomycetia; order Pirellulales; family Pirellulaceae; genus Blastopirellula; species Blastopirellula retiformator. The sequence goes on from NZ_SJPF01000002.1 coordinate 344,229, forward strand.
TTGACCGCTTCGGCGACTTTGGCGAAGACGGGCGCTTTTTTGCCTGCCTTCTGTAGCGGCGCGACCAACTTCTTTAGACGAAAATCGCCGCACGCGACGCTACTGCCAGCAATGGAAAGCCGCCGCACTTCGTCATATACCTGGGTCAGGACCGGGATGCTCATCGGAAGACTCCTACAGCCGAATCGAGTAGAGAGACGAAGTTAGAAAGTGAGCCGATGGATGGCATCGGCGGCGACGATCGACAGCGGTTTAATTTGCAACTTGCCGGAATCGAGATCGTGTCGGAAGCGGGCGATGAGCGTTTGCTTCTTCAGCAGATCCGCAGGAAGCAGCTCTAGCAGGTTGCACGTGCGCGGCTCCTCGTCGAGACCGATTTCGGTCAGCACCAGGCGTTCCCCTTTGGCGTCTTCGGCGACATATTGATCGCCAACCATACCGATCTGGGCGTAGTTGAGGGCGTAAATCGGCAGCTTGTCGGCGAGAGGGTTTTTCAGCTGCATCTTCACCTGCTTGATCACCTCGGCGAAGCTGGCATGCCCAAACCCGCGAACCTGCTTGAAGTCTTTCTTTTCTAGCGGCCGCATGGTCTTCCCTTCCCAGCGAATCCGAGGATTGACGTCGCCGGGATAGATGCACAATTCGCTGACCGAGGCGAGTTGAAAGAAGCTGTCTTCCGCTTTGATATGTTTGGCCGCTTTGTAGGGGCGATAGGTTTGCGTCAGCTGGATTGCGCCGCTCGCCAGGTTCATCCAGATGCCGGTATCGACGAACTCACGACGGGCGACGTCGTCGTAGGCGTTGAAGGCAAGCTGCACCAGCTCGGCGTTGTCCTGCACCAGGCCCGCCTCTTTTAATTCCCGCAATTGCCAGGCGTGGCCCAGCCATGCGGCGATGCTCGATTCGGTCTCCGGCGCCAATTCGGGGTCGGCAAGTCGCCGCTCGAGATAGGCTCGGCCTTGCTTGACCAGCGAGCTTAGGCGCCCTAATTGATCGAGCGCTTCGCTGTAAACGCCTTCCCGCTGCGTCGAAGTTTTTTCTTCATCGTGGTCCCAGAAGAGCTTGGTGTAGTTGTGCAGGGCCGCCTGTGCGCCGGGGAGATACGCGTTGCCGAGTTGCTTCGCTTGTTTTTCAATTTCGGCGGCCGACTTGGCGTTCATATTGCCGACGCCCAGTTTGACCAGATCGTGCGTCAGCTTCTCCAGCAGGTCGAGGCCATCAAGTTGGGCTTTGATCTTTTTGGCAAGCGCCGACTTGTTGACCTTGCGCGGCTTGTTGGCGTCGGTCTTTTTCTTCTCAGCGCGGACGGCCGCTTTCTCCCGTTTATCAGCGATCGATTGGGGAACTTCGGCGGTAGTGAACGGTTTCCCTTCGACATACGCGTACAACAGGCCCAGCGAGTGCTTGCAGGGAAACTGGCGACTTGGACAACTGCAGCGGTAGGTGACGGTCTCGGGGTTGGTGAAGTCGGCGGAGCAGAGATACGGCGTCTTGCCGCTTCCTTTACATTCGCCGAACAACAACGTCTCGTCGTCGGAATGGTGCAAGTTGACGAATTTGTTTTTGAGAACGAGCCCGCGACCATTGTTGGCCGCCGCCGCATTGGGCGCCGCCGCCGCAACGAATTCCGCATCAATCGAAATCATCTGGTTCCATCCCCGCCATGATGAGAAGCGAACGTCTACGCGAGACCGCCGCATTGTGGCCGGGGGGGAAGCAACTTTCAAGTTGCCACTGAGGAGATTGACCGAATTTTTTCTTTCGCATAGCGCAAGAGAAAAGCCGCACGTTTGAAACAAGCGTGCGGCTTTGAAAATTTGGCAGAGTGAAATCGACGACGGCGTTACTTCGCGTTGTCGATCAACTCGAGCGCTTGCGCGGCGGCGTCGCGAACCGCCGGGTCTTCGTCTTGCAACAGCCCCTTCAGCGCCGGAGCGGCCGATTTGGCGGGGGCGCCCAATTGGCCGAGCAACTGCGAGGCGCCCTTGCGAGCGATCGGGTCTTTCGCCTTCAGAGCCTTGGTCAGCTCCGGCAAAATCTTGGCGGTCGCCGACTTCCCTTCGATCTGCAGTAGCGCCCAGGCCGACAAGACGCGTAGCGACGCGTCTTCGCTACTGGTCATCGTTTTTTCGAGCGATGGCGCCGCGTCCTTTGCGGCCGGGCCAATCTTGCCGAGCGCCAAAGCGGCGTCGTGAGGGTCTTTGCCAGTCCCTTCTTCGACTTCTTTTGCCAACCGCGGCGCGGCGGCTTCGGCGGCCGGACCGATGGCGGCCAGCGCCAACACGGCGGCGTCTTCGGTTCGCGGGTTCTCGTCATCGATCAACTTGACTAACGCCGGAACGGCCGGGGCCGCCTTGTCTCCCATTTCGCCCAAGATCTGAGCGATTTGCGGTCGCAACCGGGGATTCTTGAGCGCCGCGGTCAGATGCGGGATTCCTTCTGGGCCCAAGCTGGCCAAGACATGAATCGCGTCGCCCAGGTTGGCCGGATCGACGCCGGGAAGCGTCTTGTGCAGTTCGGCGATGACCAGCTCGGGCTTGGCATGAAGCGAGATCAACGCTTTAGCGGCCGCCGAACGGATCCAAGCGTTGTCGCTGGCGACCCCTTTCGCCAAGCGCTCGACCACTTCGGTCTGCAGCGCCGCATCGTTGGGATTGGCTCGCGCTAGGGCCCAGCGGCTCAATAGGCTGAGGATCGGATCTTTGCTGTCGACGTTGGCGGTGATCCGCTCTTGCGCTTCGGCTGGAACTGTGCCAATGCGGCCCAGGGCGAATGTCGCCGCCAGTTTCAGATGTTCTTCGTCCAGGCACTTGGCGATGGCGGGAACCGACGCTTTGGCCGCTTCCGGCATGCTGGCCAAGGCCAGGATCGCTTCGCGACGGGTTTCGATCGGCGCTCCCGGCAATAGTTCGGTCAGTGCGGGCGCCGCTTCAGCCGCATCGGGGCCAATTTCACGCAGCACCAGGCACGCCCAGAAGGCCGATTTTTCGTTCTTCAGGGCCATGGCCAAGCCGGGGACGGCAGGTTTGCCGGCGTCGGCGATCGCGTGCATCACACGCAGACGAACGGCGGGATCGGCGTCGCTGAGCAACTTGGCGAACAGGCCGACCACTTTCTGGCGATCCGGATGAATCGCTTGCAGCGCGCCGATCGCCTGACGGCGAACCATCGGATCGGAGTCGCCGACCAGTTCGACGAGCGCGTCGACGGCCGGTTCGGCGGCGTGGCCGATTTCGCCCAGGGCATGGGCGGCATGAGCACGAACCATCGCCGAGCTCGACTTCAGTTGTTTGGTCAACGGAGCGACCGCCGCAGCGCCGTCAACGCCCGCGGCGCCCAGCTTATCGATGGCGGTGATTTGGGTCTCTTCGCTCGACGACGAGAGAGCTTCGATCGATTGCTCGACGTCGCCCGGGGCCGAGAAAGCGGCGCCGGTGAAGCCAAGCGAGGCGGCCAGCGCCAGCGACGCCAGACCGTGGAGGTGAATACGCATAATTTTTATCTCTATGGATGTAAGGCGTCGAAGGAATTACTGCAAACCAACCTGGCACGTCTGGTAGAGCAAGCTCTTGAGAAACGAGCTGGCTTCGACGTACTGTTGCGGCGGAACCTTTTTGATGCCGCTTTTCAGCTTGGCGTTCATTTCGTCGGCCGTTTGGATAAACGCGTTGGTATCCTGGTAACCGAGTTCGCCGTTGGTCGCCTTCTTTTCCAGCAGGCTCGACAATTCGTCCCGTTCCGACTCGAACGACGGATACTGGAGCAGCAGCGGCCATTCCACTTGTCCGCTGACGGCGTTCACCTGATCCGGCGAGAGCGGTTTGGGCGCCGCTTCTTTGGCGAGATAGGCCATTTGCTCTTCCGACGGATGCACTCGTTTGGTCGCTTCGTAGGCGTCGCGACGCTCTCGCATCTGGAAGTAGGTGTCGGCGTACTGTTGATGGTTGGAGATCTCGTTGCTTTGCGCTTGCGTCGCGTAAACGGCCGCTTGCGCCGTTTGCAGGTTGTACGAGCCTTGGGCGCTGGTCAGATTCGCCATTCCGTTCAGGGCGCCTTCTTCGGCGGTCGAAGCATGGTAACCGCCATACCCATAGCCATAACCCGGCGGCGGATAGCCGGCCGGTTGTGCGAGGGCGACGCCTGCGAGAAGGAGAACAGGGAGCGAATACAGCATCAATTTCATCGTAAGTTCTCTCAAGGGTCGGAGAAGCGAAGGTGTAGGGGGAAAGCAAATCGGCGCTCTCATCAGAGATCGCCGAATTGAGGGTGTAGGTAGTCTACGGGACTACTGTCCCAAAGGATCGTCCGAGCTCGCGCTATCGGGCTTCTTCAGCCGGACCAGCAACCATTGCTCGGTCTTGTCTTTGCCGAAGTGGATCAGGACCGGAGCTTCATCCTTGGTCAGATTGTACAGCCCGGTTTCGACCACGTTGTTGGTGTTGTCGCCGACCGTAAATGCGACGCGTTGCGTTTTCTTGTCGGCCGAACCCTGAATGACTTCCGACTTGCCGGTCTTGGTATCAGTATAGTTGCCGCGAATGATCCCGTCCTTGTTGATCGCCAGCTGGATCGTCACGTCCGAGGTCGTTTCGCCCGATTTCGACAGGGCGAACACGCCCAGCGGCAGCCAGTCGCCATCGGAAGACGCCTGAGCTTGGGCCCCGTCGGTAGCCAGCGTGCTGGCCGAGTCATAGTACTCTTCCGGCGTGCCGACGCTTTGGCCGTTCACATAGACCGAGTTGTCTTGGTAGACGACCGTGTTGCCATAGTCGTAATAGACCGGAGCGTCCGAATAGCCCATCCAGGCGTCCAGCGAACCCCAGGTCGCCGCTCGCCAGCAATAGCCAGCGGCCCAACCCGCGGCGAACCAGGCGCCCGGATGATCGGTATACCAACCAGGACCATAGACGCCCCAGTGATTGAAATTGGTGCGAACGCCCACGGCACAGTGATAACGATCGGTGGGAGAAACGCGGACGAAGCCCGCCGCCGCTCCATGCGGACCAACCACGGCGCCGCGAGCCGCGAAACCGCCGTTGGGACCGCGAACCGCTCCGCCAGCGGCGATGTCGCCGCGCGGACCACGAGCGATCGCCTGACCACCCTTGGCGCCATCAGCGCCTTCAAAACCGCGTCCAGCGACCGCCCCGCCATTGGGGCCAACGGCGCCGCCGCGGCCCACCGTGTTGTCGCGGGGGCCAGTGATCGACGTGCCAGAGGCGGCGCCGCCGCGCGGACCGTCGACCGAGCCATGGTTGATGTCAAAGTAGTTGCCGTCGTGGCTGTAGTGACTAGCGCTGGTTCCCAGTCCATGGAGTCCGCCGTCGGACGGCAGGCCGAGGAAACTGTTTAGCTGACTGCGACTTGGGGCCGCGCCGCCAAATGCGCCAGCGCCGAGACCACCCCGATCCAGACCGCCGCCGCCCAGACCAGCGCCACCGCCCAGACCGCCGCGATCCAAGGCGCCGCCACCCAATCCGCTGCCGCCGAGGCCGCCGCGATCGAGACCGCCACCCCCCAGGTTACCGCCGCCCAGGCCGCCAAAATTTCCACCGCGCGATAGGCCGCCGCCTCCACCGAGACCGCCAGCGCCGAGGCCTCCGCCTCCCAGGCCGCCGAGATCACCGCCGCGAGGAAGTCCCCCGCCGCCCAATCCGCCGCCGCCAAAGTTGCCGCCGTGGAAGCCGCCTCCGCCGAGGCCTCCGCCCATTCCGCCATGCATGCCGCCGCCGAAGCCGCCGCCACCCATGCCGCCATGGAAACCGCCTCCTCCAAAACCACCACGAGCCCAACATTGGGTGCTGGCGATGGCGAGCATCAGTCCGCAGGTTACTGTCCAAGAAAGTTGACGTTTCATGGCTACCATCCGTTCTTTGATTTTTGATTGGGGGAGTGAGAACTACGGCTGCGACGCCTGACGCTTGATCACGACTTCGTCGGTATCGGGAAGCGGTTGGCCTCCGATCGAGCGGGAAGTCGATTGCCAGACGTACGCGTTCTCGTCCAGCTTGGTGAGCGTGTTGACCGATTCGGTCGGCAGTCCGCCGCCGGTCACGCCACGCATGGTGGCGGTAAATCCGTTCTCGATCGGCGTCCAGAGGCCGGTCGCGTGCCCGCCGTCGGCGCTGAAGTTCCAGGACTGAACCTGACCCTTAATTGGATTCCAGCCAATCAACTGCACGCCAGAGACTTTCGCTCCCTTGGGACCGGTCGTCGTGTAGGTTCGCTCGACGAAGCTCTTGTTGGCGACCCAGCGACACTCCGATTCGATTCGCATGCCGTACTCTTCGGCCGACCATTTGCCGATCAACCACTGCAGATCGGCGATCTTTTGATGCACCGAAGGCAGGCCGACCCGGCGATCGCGAACCGACGCCATCCGCCACTTGCCGTCCAGCTTGACTTGGATGGCGGCGTAAGCGCCGTAAACGGGCTCACCATCGGCGACTTCACTGACTAGGGTGCGACCTTCTTCCAGAGCCGCTTCGTCGCTCAGCAGTTGGATCGAGTCGACGACGACTTCGATCTTTGTCTCGGGATTCTTCTTGAAGAGTTCCGCGTAAGCGGCTTCGATCTCTTTTTGACCAGTAAACTTGCGCCCCGAGTCGTCGACAAATTGTCCGTGGGGCGTCCACAGGGCGGCGACCGCCGCGGCGTCACCTTGGTTGAATGCGGTGACGAAGGCCTGCGATTGATCACGAATCGCCGTTAGGCTTTCGCTTTGATCGGAATGAACCTCTTGCTTTTCTTTGACGTCGTCTTCGGCGGCGAATACGGATACCGGCATCACCAAAGCGACAAGCAACGCGGCTCGCGTCGCCAGAGAATGTGTGGTCACGGGTGCGATCCATAATTAGGGGGAAGCGACGCAGCCCTGCGACAGACAAACCGGCATCCTGCTCCGGCTATGGGGGACATTGACTAAAGTAAAACATAGTTTCGTCTGACTGGCAATTTTGGGGAATCAGGCCAATTTTGCCAGAAAATAGCAGTCCCAAGCGGCAGTATCGGAGTGCGAGTCTCGAACAAGGGGCTTTCGCGACCGTCCGTGAGAGACTGCATGAAGCGAAAATCCGTAAAAATCTTCATTGAAAATACGCGATCGAGCGTCTTTTTGACGACGCACTGCAATTCTTGGAATGCGTCTTGGCGGCGACGCTCGGCGACTGACATAAAGCGACGCCAATGCGTGTTTTGGGCAACGCCGGTCCCGTCGACGGGGATACCTGCCCTGTCGCCGGGTATAGTGGTTGCATTATTACGACAGCGACTACAGTTGTCGCCAAAAGCCCTCACTGACCACGCAAAGACTACCGCCAATGCCTGCTTCTTCAGCAAACGAAGTTCCCCAACCTGCTGAAAAATTAGCCACGACGTCGGGCGTTCCGCTTCTTCGACCTTTTCATCTGGCGGTCCAAGTGCACGATCTGATCGCGGCACGAAAATTTTATGGCGAACTATTAGGTTGTCCTGAAGGTCGCAGCGCCGACACTTGGGTCGACTTCGATTTCTTTGGCCATCAGTTCGTGTGCCATGTGAATCAAGAGAAGCAAGCGGCGCCCGCGTTTAACGAAGTCGACGGACATGGCGTTCCGGTGCCACACTTTGGCGTCGTGCTGGATTTAGAAACCTGGTCGAAACTGGCCGAGCGGTTGAAGTCGCAGCAGATCGAATTCGTCATCGCCCCTTACATTCGTTTCGAGGGACAGCCGGGCGAACAAGGGACGATGTTCTTCTTCGATCCCTCCGGCAACGCCGTCGAGATCAAAGGTTTTCGCAACTTGGACAATCTGTTCGCCAAGTAGGCGATCGGGAGAGATCGCGACGCAATAGAAAAAGTTGACGCTTACGTCGACTCGGCCTGGGGATCGACGGCGTCGATCAAGCGAGCCTGACGAGCCCACGTGGTGGTCCGGAAGGCGTGGAGAAACTCCGGCGAGATCGCCTCGCACCCTTCTTCGCAGATCGCGTGATAGCCAGGGTGCGGCAGAATCTGCGAGTCAAGCAACTGCCGACCGTCGTAGGAATCTCGCCGGCACGAGAAGAAATAGCCGATTGACGGCTGCGGCGCTTCGCCGTTCCAGCAAAGCGTCCACGCCGGCACGAGGTCGTAGGCTGACTCCCGCGAGAGGAGCGCCGGAATGTCGTCGACGCTCATCTGAAACATCATCGCATTGAACCAGTCGGCGCGATCGCCGGTCGCTTGGGCGTTGAGTACGCCAAATTGGTCATGAGCGACCGCTTCTCCATAAACGCCGCGTCCCCGCGGGCTCATGACGTACTCATAGATGCGGCGGGCGCCCAAGACGATCACCGGTTTGGCCGACGCCAAACATTCGGCGCTTAGCGAGCGGCGAGCCGACGCCAGATTCATCAAGCTGCCATACCCGATCAACGGCAGACGATGATCGGGCGTGGGGAACAAATCGTCGACCGACCACGGATAGAGGTGCTCGGCCGCATGTCGTGCGGTACAAAGCGACGACATGCTTGCGGTCGTCTGGCTCGCCAATAAAGGCATCGAAGCGTGACGAGGAAAGATCAAAACGATATTCCCAACAAATAACTACAACAACAAGATTTCCGCTTTGGCCTGCGACGCGGCGTTACCGATTCGATCCGACCCAACGGATACCTTCCATCATGATCGCGTTCGGTCCGCCCGGTTTTTCGGGATGCGGGCTAAAGCACATCACGCGCCCTCCTCCATACGTGGTACGAACAATCGCGTGGGTTCCAACCATCGCGCCTTCCGGGGCGCCCTTCTTGGCGATTTCGGTCTCGTAGGTCGCCAAGACTTCGTATCCGGGCAAATCGGGCGAGTTGTGCGGAACGAGCAGCGGCCCTTGGCCGTAGTAGCAGTCGAGTTTCGCCTTTTCCGATTGCAGGACTTCTTGGCCAGCCGAGGTCAGGCCCAGCGAAACTTTACCCGTTCCGCGAGCCCAGTGGGCCCGATCCCAAACCTTGGCGTTGATTATGCCCAGAGACCAAGTGTAGTGCGACGAGGCGAGATACGATCCGGCGCAGATGCCGACGTAGCCGCCCCCTTCGCGAACGAAGTTCTTGACCGTCTCGCAGCCCGATTCTTCCAGGTGTTTGGCTTGGCTACTGCCCATTCCGCCGGGCATGATCAGCACGTCGAAGTTCTTGAGCACGCCGCCGCGAATATCTTCTGGCGAGACGATGGCCGTTTCGAAGCCATTTTCGGGAGACAGAAAACGCTGCAAGTTGCTCGGTCCCGAGGTCTTCGACTCGACGTCGGCGTGACTGTAGAGTGCGACGCGAATCAGGTCGGTTGAAGCGGCGCCCTTCTTTTCGGCCTGAGCGATCGCTGGCGCGGCCGCCATCAACAGGGCCAAACCCACAACCAGTCGAAGCGAGAGGCGTTGCAGAAAACGGTCGGTCATTGCTAAGTTCTGTCCTGTAAGGAAGCAAGGTTAGTCGAGTTGGCGATGAAGTTCGGGAACTACGGATTGGTCGAAGTCGCTTGCGGAGCGAAGATCGGCGCCGCCGGCTGCGGAACCGCGAGCGCCGCTTCTTTGGTTTCGATAAATTTCCGCTGCATCGCCTGCATTGCATATTTCGCAGCATTGGCGTGATAGCGAGCGACGACCGCCGGGGCGAGCTTCCGCTTGGCCCACGATTGTTTCACCATGGCGGTTTCGGACAGCAATTTGTCTTCGGCGGTCCACAGATCGGCCCAGATGCTGGGCAACAGGCGTGTGTAAACGCCATCTCTGTCCGGCGTCAGATTCCATTCACGCAGCGAAATCGCAATTTCTCCGAGCTCTCCGCCGCGGTCGTCTTGCAACTCTTCGGCGACCCCGCCGGCGACCCAACAAGGGACGGCGATCGAGAATTTGGGGTCACCCAGGATCGTCCACATCGTGGTCAAAGCCGGGTCTTCGCCCGGCGAGACGCCATGAAACACGGCGGCCGAAACGGTCGTGGTGCGGCTGATGGTATTCTTGGTCGAAATCGTTTCGGGCAAGGTACCGCTGGGCGAGTTGACGGTGCCGGGCAGCGCCGCTTCGCCGCTCGCCATGTCGCGGGTGCACTGACGAACGACATGCTCCAGCGATAGTTTGCCGCCATCTTCGACCTGCATCAGCGAGCAGGCTCGCAGGTAGCGATCGGCCGAATAGATCTTGCCCAATTCTTCGGCGGTCGGGTTGGCGCCCAGATCATGAGCAGTCGTCGAAAAATTCGAGCGGACCACGTAGCCGTTGGGCGCGACCACGGGATCGTTGGCGTCAAATTTCTTGAATGATTTAGGACCGGTCTCAAACAGCGCGGCGCCGCCGGAAGCGTCGATCACGCCAAAGTTGGCGACCGTTTTGCGGCCGGTTCGATTGGTTTCTTCCAGCAGTTTTTCGAAGTCGGCGACCGTAGCGCAGGTCTGCAGGGCCTTCTTCATCAGACCGCCGTTGCCGGGGCCCGACTGCTTGCCTTCCAAGGCGAGATCGCGGCTGACCGAGTTTTCGATGCAAAAGCCGGCTTCGTTGGTTCCCATCCAGACGCTGCCACGGCTACCGGCGTTGAAGACGCCGATCGCTTTGTACTTGCCATCCTCAAACAAGGCGACTTCGTTGTGCATCGTCGAAGACGTATCGCGGTTCTTCCACAAGATTGGTCGGCCGTCGACGGTCGCCTTGCCGCTGATCACCGCTGTCGTGCAGGCGCGAGTTTCGACGCCGCTGAAGAAGCTCGTCGACATCGCCAACATGCCAAGAAGAATCGCAACGGGATGGGCGGAAGTATGTCGATCCATGATTGTTCTCAGGGGGGTTCGTTTGGGGGAAACGCTCAGGTGGGAAGTGGCGGGGCAGCGACTGCACTGATTCTGCGCAGTCCCGCCTGCTTTTTATGAAGTATCGCTGCGCCAGATTTCGTCACAATGATTTTTTGCGCAGAATAATGTTCGTTTTTTCCGAGACAGGCTTCCATCTGCAGCCCCGAAAGCGCACATATCATCATTGGCGAAATAAATTAGATCGTAAAAGCCGCAGTCACTCTTCGGCCCGGAAATTGCTGCCGTAGTTATACTTAATGAGAGTCGGCAAGCCGCATTCCGCCTGCCAGAGAAGACTCACCCTCCCTCGCACACCTTCCCCACTAGCCTCCATTACAACCGCCAAAGAACACGACTTCGCATGATACAACGACTGTCGGTATACCCCGATCGACTTCGAATCGCGCTGTTGGTTTTGAACGAAAGCCATTGGAGCCGATCGGTCCTGGAAGGCGTCTCCCGCTTTGCCGCCGAGCATGGCGGCTGGGATTTCTGGCTCAATCCGCGCGGCATGAAAACGCAAGCGCTGATGCCGTCCGACTGGAAGGGAGAAGGTATCATCGCGCGGATTTCAGACCAGCGAGTGCAAGATTCGCTGGAGTGTCATGACTGCGCGACCATCAATGTCTCGTGGCATAGCGAACATTCCGAGCGGTTTCCGAAAGTGATCGCCGATCCGGTCGGATGTGGCGAGCTGGCGGGCAACTTTTTCGTCCAGCGCGGATTTCAGCACTTTGGGTACATCGGTCCCCCGCTCTGCTTCAATTACCGCGATCCGGTTCAGCCCGCGGTCAAGCGAGTGGTCGAGGAGGCCAATTTTTCGCTCTCGACGTTCGATCCGGATCCCTCCTCCCCGTCATCCGACTTTGATTATCAGCGGTCCCGCCTAGTCGAATGGGTCCGTGCTTTGCCGAAACCGATCGGCATCGTCGCGTTCTCGACCGTCGTCGCTCGGGAGGTGATGCTGACCTGCTCGGCAGAGGGAATCAACGTTCCGAACGACGTGGCGGTCTTGGCGGTCGAACATGATCCGCTCATCTCTCAATTGTCGCCGATGCCGATTTCGTACATTCAGCAGCGGCCGGAACTGGTCGGTTATGAAGCGGCTCGCGAGCTGAAACGCTTGATTTCTGGGGGCGAGCCGCGCGAACAGCCGATTTGCATCGCACCAGAAGGCATCATCGAAAAACCGTCGACCGATACGATTTTCGCCGCCGACGAGATGGTGCAAGATGCGGTCGCGTTTATCAAACGGAATTCCGACACGGCGATCAACGTCTCGGATCTGACGCGACATCTCGACGTCTCGCGGCGTTCGCTGGAAGACCGCTTTCGCAAGGCGCTGAATCGGACGCCGGCCGAAGAGATCCGCCATGCCCGACTATTAGTACTGAAAGACTACCTGCGGCAAACGAATCTCTCGTTGGCCGAAATCAGCGCCCGATCGGGATTCAGCTGCGAGAACGCCACATTGCGCTTCTTTAAGCGAATGACCGGAATGACGCCGGGCGAATACCGGCGCAATTACGATCCGATCACCGCCGCTCATTCTGAGCTTTAAGTTGGGTGGGCTCGCTGCGCTGCGAGTTGAAGTACGCGGCGGCTGCTGACGCCGTAGCACGATAAGTCGGTCGTCTGCTTCGATCGTGGGCACATTGCGGCCGTTGTCTTCCTGCAAGAATTGGGCGATTTACCCCACCTCTGGTCGCCGCTTCTTAAAAAGTAGCGCGCAGGCGCCTAAAAATTATGCGGACAAACGTGGTGAAACAATAATTTTGTCCTGCCATGCAAAATTGGTTAATCATTTTGCGTGAACGTCCCTAGGAGCCGCCTGAATGTGAACTTAACTTAATTTCAGGCAATCGAGCGAAGCGGATTTGTCGCTTGAAGCAAATCACGAATTCATTCATACCAATTCAGACGCAGAAGAAGAGGACCATATGACTTTGCAAACTCTGTCACGTCCAGGCGCCCGTCGTGGGTTTACGCTGGTCGAACTTCTGGTCGTGATCGCCATCATCGGCGTCTTAATCGCCCTGCTGCTGCCGGCCGTGCAACAGGCTCGCGAAGCGGCTCGTCGGATGCAATGCCGAAACAATCTGAAGCAGATGGGCTTGGCCCTGCACAACTATCATGACGTGCATGGATCGTTCCCGGCCGGTTACTATCGCCACCGGGACCATGGCAGCGTTTCGGTCTTCCAAGGACCTGGTTGGGGCTGGGGAACGATGATTCTGCCGCAGTTGGAAGAGAACAATCGATTCGATGGGCTGAACGTCAGCAACCGCCATGCGTCGGACGATGCCGACATCCTGCAATACTCGCAACCGCCGATCAGCGCCTTTCGCTGTCCCAGCGCTCCGGGCGGAGATCTGAATGAAGCGTTTCCGAACTCGACTTCAGCGCCGGCGCATGGTCTCTCGACCTACAAGGGAGTTTTTGGTGATCGCAATACGCAGTACTCCAGCTACTCCGACTTGGCCGACTGCCCTTACACCGCCGGCAGCTGCAACGAAGGGGGCAACGGGATCTTCTCGCCCAACAGCAAGGTGAGCTTCCGCGATATTACCGACGGCACGACCAATACGGTGATGATCGGTGAAGTCCCCTATGGCCCCAATGGTTCGGTCAATAGCTCGGGCGACCTGATCGATTATCGCGGCTCGGTCTGGATCGGGATCACGGCCGATGGCAATTCGACCGCCGGCGTCCGCTCGAACGTCGCGACGATTCAAACGCTTCGCGGGTTGAACGGCAGCGGATCGACTAGCACGTTGTACAAAATTAACGGCAGCAACAGCTACTCGTTTGGCTCGCATCATGCCGGCGGGGCGCAGTTTGTTTTGGCCGACGCCAGCGCTCGTTTCATCGCTTCGACGGTTGAACCGTCCTTGTTGAATCGGATTTCGGCCCGCAACGACGGTCAAGTGGTCGGCGAGTTCTAGTCGCTCGTCCAACTACGACGTAGTAATCAGGACAGATTACGTCACACAGCTCTGGGCGATTTGAGATCGAAGTCCCCCACGGCGCCTTAAGGCGAAAGCGTTTCGCGAACGACCAACGCAAATTTACGGCAGACAACCTCTTGCTCCAAAAAGTTAATTGCATGAAACGAAGCTTGCCATATTACCTAAGTACGCTGTTGCTACTGACCGGCTGCAGCTCGTACGCGAGTCAAATCGAAACGATCGCCGTTCAGGGTATCGTTCAAATGGAAGGTAAGCCGGTCGAGAACGTCGAGGTCGCATTTCTCTCGGAAGATTTGCCGATGGCGTTTGGCATTACCGATGCGGAAGGAAAATACGAGTTAGCGACGCGGCGGTATGGCAAAGGAGCGTCGCCAGGAGACTATACGGCGAAGATCTATATGACCGACAAAACAGCGATTGGTGGGACCGGAAGAAAAGTGCGGATCCCGAAGGTCTACAGCGAAAAAGGGGTCGCCGCGGTTACGGTCGACGCCGACAGCGGCAGCCAATTTGACTTTGACCTCGTCAGCAAACCGCCTCGCAAGCCAAAGGACTGGAACGAGCAAGAAGGGGAACAATAAGAGTCGATCGTTGAACCGGGAGCGATCTGGCCAGGATCGCTTCCTCGCGGCCAATTTAGCTTCGGGGCTTTCTGAATCTGCCCCAAACATGGTCTCTTCTCGCGGATGCACTCTCTTCTTCCGCACGACGCTTGAAACTCAATACCCCCCCGCGGGGCATTGGTGGTGGAAATAGGAGTTTCAGGTAAAGATTTCCGGTCCTAACGGCGTTCCCATTGCATTCTGCAGAGGGGATTAGTAACATCGATGGTTAGATGAGCCCCTCAAAAGGACCCTTTTTGCCGTGGAAGCGGTGGAGTTTCCTCCCGCGGCAATCAGCGGATCGTATCTCGCTCGGAAACGTCTCTCCGAGCCCTGATCCGCAGCCCATCTCTTCGCCGAAAACCGACCGCTTCGCCATAGCGTCCATGGACGCCGCTCGCGATTGCACACCTTGATTGACCTCCCCGAGTCAGAACTGGAACTAGAGTCCGATGCGAAGTCCCCGTAGAAACCGCCGCAGGTGCAAACCGGTTTCCGAAGTTCGCTATGAGCAGCTTGAGACGCGTTCGATGTTCGCCGCCGCTTCGTTGGGCGACGATGCGACTGAGTTGGGCCCCGCCGGCGCCACGACCGTGATCACCGGTCAGATCCTCAGCCCCAACAACGAACCGCTGGCCGGCGTGCCGGTCGAATTGGCAGGCGTCACGACGGTAACCGACGCTTACGGCGTATTCAAGATTGAACTGCCGTGGGCCGCCCTGCCGACCGATTCGTTGGACATTCCTGTTCCGGCTGGCGACCCCTATTTTGATCCCTACAATACCGGCGTCGCCACGATCCCGATGCGTCGGGCCCGCTACGACGCTACGACCGGCGACAGCGCCAGCAATCCACTTGCGCATCAAAATCTGATTACCAGTTTTCTCGACGCGGGGATGGTTTACGGCAGCGATGACCATCGCGCGGCGGCGCTGCGCACCTTTGTCGAGGGAAAGCTGAAGACGAGCGCCGGCGATCTGCTGCCGCTGAATGACCTGGCGACGTTTCCCGAAGGACAACAAGAGAACGACAATGCCGGGCCGTTTGACGCGGCCGAACTGTTTGTCGCCGGGGACGTGCGATCGAATGAAAACGTCGCCCTGACTTCGCTTCATACGCTACTGGTCCGCGAGCACAATCGTTTGGCGGACGAAATCAAGACCGCCGATCCGGCGCTGACCGACGAACAAATCTATCAGCAGGCCCGCCGCCTAGTCGGTGCGATCGTGCAACAGATCACTTACTACGAGTATCTGCCGATCCTGGTTGGCGAAACCGGCTTGTCGACCTACGCAGGCTACGACGAGACGGTTGATCCCGCGATTAGTTCCCTCTTCTCGAATGCCGCGTACCGCGTTGGGCACACGCAGCTGTTCTCTGAGATTCAGCGTTTGGACGAACAGCTCAACTCATTGCCTGGCGGATCGCTCGAATTGCGCTATGCCTTTTTCAATCCGCAGGCGGTCGCCGCCGATGGGATCGAGCCGTATCTACGCGGGCTCTATCTGAGTCAGTCGGAAGAGATTGACGAATTGGTCATTAGCGACGTCCGTAATTTTCTGTTTGGCCCGCCTGGCGCCGGCGGATTGGATTTGGCGGCGATCAACATCCAGCGTGGGCGCGATCTGGGACTGCCCAGCTACAACCAGGCGCGGATCGATTTTGGACTGCCGGCGGCCACGTCGTTCAGCGAGATATCGTCCGATCCGGCCGTCGCCTTGAAACTAGAGCAGGCGTATGGCGACGTTGACTTGGTCGACATCTGGGTCGGCGGCGTCGCCGAAGACCATGTCGCCGGCGCCCAGCTTGGTCCGCTGTTTCAAAGGATCATCGCCGATCAATTCGCCCGAGCCCGCGACGGCGATCGCTACTATTTTGAGAATGGTCAATTCACCGCCGACGAAATGGCGCTGATCCAAAGCACCACGCTCACCCGTCTGATCGAGCGAAACACGTCGATCACCGGCATGAATGAGAACGCCTTTTTGCTGAACGGCGGCGCAGCGGCGCCTGCGGCGAACGTCACGCTGGCGACCGAGACGTCGTCCGACTATCGCACCACCGACGGTCAGGGAAACAACCAAATCGATCCAACCGCCGGCGCCGCCAATGACAACCTGGCGCACAACTTCACGGTGTCGTATGGCGACGACTATTTCTCGCCGGCGGGCGCCGATCGCCCGAGCACCCGCGAGATCAGCAACACGGTGATGGATCAATCGGCGTCGGTCCCCAACAGCGCAGGGACGAGCGGTTTCTTCGTCTTCTGGGGCCAACTGCTCGATCACGACCTCGACCTGACTCCCGGCGGCGTCACGAATGACCTGAACATGGACGGGACGGACTATGTCGATGCGGTGACCGGAGCGACGTACGAATTGGCGTCAGACAAGGTCAGCCTGATGCTGGGGCACGAGGTCTATTCCGGCGCCAAGAACGTCATGCTGGAGCCGATCAAGCTGACCAAGAACGAGACAGGCTCCCACAACCTGTTCGCCCACTTCTCTGGCGAGATTCAAACGCTGGGGCAAACGCAAAGCTTTGCGATCTCGGTATCGGAAGAAGACTTTCAGCTCCACTCCGAGGCGATCTTGCTCGGTTGGAAAGTGACGGCCACCGGTGGCGGTTCGTTTGATCCGGCGGCGGTGCAGATTTTCGATTCCCAGGGGCAACCGGTAGCGGCGGAAGTCGTCTGGCAAGACGCGCCGACCGGCGACAATAGCAGCTACATGCTCGCGTGGCTTGCGCCGGGCGAGTATGACGTGCGGGTTGCGGGCCAAGGTTCGACGACCGGCTCGTTCGTCGTGCACGCCTATCTGCCCAGCGACCATCGCGGCGACGGAACGGTCGACGTGCTCGACTTGATCAACGTTCTCGATCGGATCTCGGCCCAGCGACATGATGTCGACGGAGTCGACTATTATCGCGCGGAGGCCGATCTCAATGGTGACGGCGTCTTGTCGCAAGCGGATGTCGATTTGCTTGTCGACAATGTTCGAAACGCGACGACGCTCGACCCGATCTTCCTGTCGCTGCAGCTAGATCCAGAGTCCGACACCGGTGAGATCGGCGACGGAATTACCTCTACCTCTCTGGTCCATCTATGCGGCGTGGCGCCGGTTGGATCGATGGTTGCCTTCGATGTGAACGGCGACGGCATCATCGATGGTCAGGTGATCGCCGGCGAGTACGAAAACGGGGCCAGCTATCATTACGACGCGCTACTGATGGAGGGCGAAAATCGCCTGCGGGTGAACGTGACCGACGAGTTTGGTCAGTCGCTAACGCGCCAGATGACGCTGACGCTAGATCGAATCGCGCCGCATGTGGTCGCCACTGGACCGACTTCCAATGGATTGGTGGTTAGCGCCAACACCAGCGACTTTACCATTGAGGTGCAGCTAAACGAGTCGGCGCCGCTGGCCGATATTTTGGCTGCGATCACCGTGATCGGGAACATTTCTGGCGTTGTGACCCCACTCAATCCGCGGTGGATCGACGCTACCCGGACCTTCCGCTTCGATCTCGACGGTTCGCTCCCCGATACCAGTTTCTCGGTACTGTTGGGGAGCGCCTTTACCGACCCAGCGGGCAATCCGTTCACTCCCTACGGATTTTCGTTTCGGCGGGCGGTCGTCTTCGGCGACAACGCCTATTCGCAGGTCTTGGCGGCCGGCATCGAGTATTTCCAGAAGATCGGGGGTTCGGTTTACTTCAGCAGCGAGTTTGCTAGCCAAGTCCTGACGTTGATCGAACTGATCGAGTCCGAATCGCTCGAAGCGGAATCGGCTCGCGATGACGAGGTCGATCTAGTTTTTGCTGAACAAGAAGGTCTGGAAGAGCCCCTTGGTTAGCAGATCCGCTTAACGATTCTTCAGGTAACTATTCCCCTTTGACTTTCTTCATCAGAAACGTCATTGGCGAACCGTAAGCGTCTTTACCTTCGGCGACGCCCGGCGCTGTGACGATGCACTCCAGTCCCTGCTGGTCCACCGCTTCTTTCAGTTTCAGGCCAAACGTCACATGATGGACCCAGACGTTTTGCGGCGTGTTGGCGGTAACCTTGGAGTTTCCTTGTCCGTAGGTCATGTAGACGCTGGCCGTATCGTCGCTTGACAGATGGTTGATGGGGGACGCATCCTTCATGAGCTTGCGGACGCGATCCGACTTGACTTCGGCTTCCTCCTGAAAGCCGTAGAACTGCGGCAGCGCGTCATGAGCGTACAAGTCGGGCAAACCGAACCAGTCGCGAATGACGAACAGATCGTACGACGATTGACCATTTGTCGTGGCGGCCGCCAAAATTCGGGTCGACTGTCGCGCGATCGGATCATCGCTATCTGGGTCGGCCAGGTCGTCGTGAAACGCCAGCCAGAGACTGATCCCAGCGCCTGCCGATCCGCCGTAACAGACGATCCGCTCGGGATCGATGTTCCACTCCTGCGCGCGATGCCGAATCGTTTGCAGTGCGCGAGCCGCGTCGTGCATCATGATCGGATAGGGACCGGCGTCCGAAAGTCGATAGTTGAGCGACGCGTACGCGATCCCTTCTTTATTCAGGTCCTCGGCCACTTTCGGATTAACGCTCGCCTTATCCCCACCGCGGAATCCGCCCCCATGGATGAAGATGATCAGCGGCGTTGGCGCATCGGAATCGGTCAGTAGCCAGAGATCGAACTTCTGTTTTTGATGGTCGCCATACGCGACGTCGGGATGCGTCGCCGTCGATTTTCGCCCTCTTCCTGCCGGAGCGGCGCCGCGGCGCTCTTCTCGATAGGCCCGCGCTTCTTGCATTGTCAGCACGCCATCCTTGTTGGCGTCGGCGTCGGGGAAACGCTGTAGAAACTGTTGGAGGCGATCCTTGTCAGAACGCCGGACGCCGCCGTCCTCTTGCGCGAGTGCGAGTGAAAAGATCGCTAGAGATACCGCGCAAGAAAGCAAAGAGTGACGCTTCGTCATGACAAACCTCATCCTCGATGAAAATGGCCCAGTGGAGAACCAGCGTGCGGGGGACTCACTTGCTGGGATGTTTGAGAAGCCAGGTTTATTGTCATTTCCTGACAATCGGCCAAGATTTTCTCCGTTGCGCCGAGCAGTCTTGCAACGCCGCCAACGAAACGGGCAAGAACGACGAAAGGGGGGGCGACTTGCCCCCCCTTTTTTTCCTGGTTTGGCCGCTCAAATAATGCGCGTTTAACAGTCCGTTGATTTTCTCGACGGACTGCGTGATCGCACGGATGCGATCCCAAAATAGCGACGTAAGTCGTTATTTTGCGAGCCGCGAAGAGCTACGCTCTGAGCCTGGCGAGGTTGAAAAATGCCACGATGGCATTTTTCAACAGGCAGTTAGCCGGGACGCATCAGCACCAACATCTGGTACGGGGCGATGCTCAGCTCGTGCATGGCGGTGACGGTTTGGCCCGCCAGGATGTCGATCACCGTCTTGCGCAGGCCCAGCATCCGTAGATGGCGTCCTTCGATTTGCTGCGGATGCTCGGAGAAGTTCGCCAGCACAAGCACCGAAGAATCTTCGGCGTTGCGGAAGTAGCCGAGCACGTGATTGTTGCCGGTGTGGACAAATTCGGTCTGAGCCCGATTGAAGGCGCGGGTTTGATGCCGCAGGTGAGCCAAACGCAAGATGCCGTCAAAGACCCGGCCGACGATCGTTTCGGGATCGTGGCGATCTTTGGCGCGATCCCAATCGAGCTTGCCGCGATGAACCCACCGCGTGTCTCCCATTTTGTCGACGTCTTGCTCGTAGCTGTAATCGTTCAGCGAGGCGATTCCGTCACCCAGGTAGAGCAGCGGAATGCCGCCGATCGTCATGATAACGCCGTGCAGCAAATGGATGCGGCGGATCGCCAGATCGATTTCCTTCTCATCGTTCTCTTCGATCGCCTTCTCGAGTCCGGCCAGCGATGCGCAGGTGCCGGAAACGCGGGCGTCGCCGGTCGTCGGATCTTCCTGAAAAGGCAATCCGCGAGCAAACGTGCCTTCAAACTTGCCGCAGTAGAAGTTGGTCAGAAAGCGACGATGCGATCCGGCGTCGAACCCAGCGCCTTCGACATCTTCATTCGAGAACGCCCAGCCGATGTCGTCATGGCAACGAACGTAGTTGACCCATTCGCAGTCGGCGTCGATCTTGAAACGCTTTTCCAGCGCGTCGCGCAAGGTGCGGGTTTCGCGCGTCGCCAGCGAGTTCCATAGCAGCGCCATCAGCTGCGGGTTGTACGACAGCTGGCACTCTTTTTCGCTGATGTAAGAGCGGACGTCGTCCGGATGCACGATCGCTTCCGACTTGAAGACCATCGCCGGGGCCGCGATGCGGACGGCGGCGTTCATCGCCCGCAACACCCAGTGCGCTTCCGGCAGGTTTTGACAGGTCGTGCCCAGCCGCTTCCAAAGAAACGCCACGGCGTCCATCCGCAGGATCTCGACTCCCTGGTTGGCCAAAAAGAGCGCCTCTTCGATCATCCGGTTGAAGAGGGCCGGATTTTCGTAGTTGAGGTCCCATTGATAGTTGTGGAACGTGGTCCAGATCCACTTCCGCAGTTGGCTGCGATAGGTGAACGCGCCCGGATGCTCTTCCGGGAAGATCGCCCCCATGCTTTTCTCAAAAGCGTCGGGCATCGTGCGATCAGGATACATTCGGTAGTAGTCGCGGCACTCTTCGTCGCCGAGCAGCGCCTTGCGGGCCCATTCATGTTCGTCCGACGTATGATTCAGCACGAAGTCAAGACAGAGCGAGATGCCGCGATGTCGCAGTTCGCCGGCCAGCTCCGACAGTTCTTCCATGTTGCCGAGATCAGGGTTCACTTCCCGATAGCTGCTGACCGCATAGCCGCCGTCGTTGTCTCCTTTGGGAGAACGGAAGACCGGCATCAGGTGAAGATACGTGATCCCCATTTCGGTCAGATAGGGGATGTTGTCGCGCACCCCTTTCAGATTTTCGGCAAAGAGGTCGACGTAGCACATCGCGCCGATCATCCGCTGCGATTGGTACCATTGCGGATCGGCTTCGCGCAGCGCGTCGAGCGCCTTGAGTTCGGGCGATCGATTGAGCCACATTTCTGTGATCGACGTCAGAATGCCTTCAAGGTGATAGTAAAAGTCGTATTGGTGGCCGTACAGCGCAAAGAGCTGGCGAAACAATTTCGGAAAGTGTTCGTCAATGCGGCGCGAGTAGGTTTCCCACTCAGTCGGTTCAATGCGATCTTCAAAGTTTTTTTTCAATCGCGGGATCAACCGGCGCAGCGCAGTCGCTTCTCGGGTCAGGTTCCTGGCTGGTGGCGTCGAGCGCATAGCATCCTCCATCGAAGCAAATCTAGCTCGCGTGCCGAGTGCGACAAGTCTCTTCTTTTCGGTCCGCGGCCCCTGGGGGCAAGTTCCTAGCGGAACCGAACGAGTCAGTAACGCGTTACCAACGGCGAAAAACGCCGCTGAGCACAATAATAGGCCGTAACTCGCCTATATTCGGCTTTTTAGCGATTGGTAATAGCGTATCGTAGCTCCCGGCCAGGGTGAACGCCGTTACTTTGATTTTTGGCCTGCTTTTCGTGGTCCCGGATTATATCTCGGGTTCTTTTCGGTGGGAACTTTGGCGTCGACCGCCTTCCACCAGGCCAGCAGATCGTCGACCAACTCGTCACGTTTGGCGGTCTCCGCATTCGCCAAATCGTTCCGCTCGCCGATGTCGTCCTTCAGATTGTAGAGCTCGACCGCGTTGTTGGTGGCGATCTTTTCTCGCCCCCCGTCCAACTGCCACTCTTCATGGAACAGATGGAGCTTCCAGTCTCCCTTGCGGATCACGGTGACCGGCCGCGAACGAAATCCGGTTTGCACGTCGAGTTTGCGCCCGCGAATCACCGGCGTATTGAGATAGCCGGGAAAGTGCCAGAAGATCGCCTCTCGTTTCAGCGGAGCGTCGCCTGACAGGAGCGGCAACAGCGACTCGCCGTCTAGCGTCTTGCCGGCCGGAACCTGCGCCCCAGCGGCGGCCAGAAACGTCGGGTAGAGATCGACGTTGATCACCGGTACGTCCGATGTGCTGCCAGGCTTGGTGACGCCGGGCCAGCGGACGAGAAACGGTTCGCGAATTCCCCCCTCGTAGTAACCCCCTTTGTTGCCGCGGAGCGGCTCTTGCGCCGCCGCTTGCGTCGCCCCGTTGTCGCTGGTGAAGACGACCAGCGTGTTGTCAGTCAACTTCAGTTCGTCCAATTTTTCGAGCAACATTCCGACGCTGATATCCATGTCATACGTGCAGCCGGCGTACATCGCGTTCGGATCGAGTTTCCCCTTTTCCTTCTGCTCAAACTTCGCCAGCGTCTCTGGCTGGGCTTGCAGCGGACCATGAATCGCGTGATGCGCCAGGTAGCAGAAGAAAGGACGTTCTTGGTTCTCTTCCATGAACTCGCACGCTTTGCGGGTCAGCGTAAAGACCCCCTTCGGATCTTCCGGCGGACCCTTCTTGTTGGTCTCCGTCCCTTCTTTCAAGACCCCATCTCCAAAGGAATCGAGCGTGACGTCAAAGCCTTGCTCGCTCGGCAGCGCGCCATCAGGGCCATCCAGATGCCATTTGCCAAAGTGGCCGGTGGCGTAACCTGCTTCCTTCAGCGCTTCGGCCAGGGTGACGTTCGACTCGGCCAGTCCATTGCGGTTGGGAATCGGAACCAGCCGCATTTCGCTCTTCTTGCCGCGAATGGTGCTGAAGACGGCGTAGACGTCATGCCGCGGCGTGTACGTGCCCGAGAGAAGACATGCGCGGCTCGGCGCGCAGTTGCCGGCCGATGCGTAAGCGGAAGTGAAGGTCATCCCTTGCTTGGCCAAGCGGTCTAGATTGGGCGTCTCAATGTAACCGCGTCCCTGAAAGCCTGTATCCATCCACCCTTGGTCGTCGGCGAAGATCAGGACGATATTCGGTTTTTTGGCCGCCAATGCGGTACTCAGGTTCAACAGAGTCAGCAGGCAGATCGAGAGTGCAATCAGACGACGCATCGGTCGATTCTCCGAAACGAGAGGGGGAAGGAACCCGGTGGAATCCTACTACCATAATCAATCCTGACGCTCATTTTAGCGCAGCGGCGCCCCTTTCAGCGGGGAAAGCGGCGAGGTTTGATCTCGGGGGGAGCGGCAAATACGTTCAGACGCCTACCCCGTTTGAGCCTGATGACGAGGCCGCGGGAAGGCCGATAAACGACTAGAACCGCTTTACCGGGGGCGAACCGGCGGAGATCATAGGTCCGGTCTCACAGCTATCCCCTATGCTCCTTTTCTGGATCAACGGATGTTTTTTTCCTGGTTGAAACGACGACGGCGCGACAAGCTCAAGAGCCGCCCTTTTCCGCCCCAGTGGAAGGAGTTCGTCGAGAAACATCTGTGGCAATATCGGGCGCTCAACGGCGACGAGCGAAAAAAATTGGAGAATTCGATCGCGATTCTTTTCGCGGAGAAAAATTGGGAAGGATGTAACGATCTAGAACTGAACGACCTCTCCAAAGTCGCCGTCGCCGCCCAGGTCGGGTTGCTGACGCTCGGTTTGGGAGAAGAGTACTTCGACAACGTCATGTCGGTCCTGATCTACCCTTCCGCCTACCGCGCCGAGTCGCAAGTCGCGACCGGCGGCGTCGTCATGGCGACTCAATCGGATCGACTGGGCGAGGCCTGGTATCGCGGGCCGGTGATTCTGTCGCTGCCAGACGTGTTTGAAGGCGCCAGCGGCCCCAACCATGCCCGCAACCTGGTGTTTCACGAGTTCGCCCACCAGCTTGACATGCTCAACAGCAGCGTCGCCGACGGTATTCCGCCGATGGAGTCGAGCGATCAGGCGGAAGCCTGGATCTCCAATTTTCGCCGCGCTTACCAACAGCAGGTGCATGACTGCCAAACCGGTCATCGGCCGCTGGTCGATCGCTACGGAGCCACCAACGAGGCCGAGTTCTTCGCGGTGCTGACGGAAGCGTTCTTTCAAACGCCGAAACCGCTGTCGACGCACGATCCCGATCTGTACGACGTGCTGCGGACTTACTATCGGCAAGATCCGCTGCGATGGGCCCATTGATGGAACTTGTGGCGGCGCTGGCAAAGATCCCGTTCACGCTGACGCTGGTGACGGCGCTGATCATCGCAGCGATTTGGACCAAGACGCATCGTGCGGCGCTTCCCGAAGCGGACCTGCGCGACTACGGATACGCTCCGCGGCATTTGTGGCGGCTCGCTTGGCGGCGGATCTTTACTTCGATCTTTCTGACCGTCGGCGGCTGGCGATTATACGCATCGCTGCTAGCGGCGGGGCTGTTGGTGGGGGTACTGGAGTGGAACTTCGGAACCTGGCCCGCCGTCGTCCTATTTTTCGCGATTCATGCGCTGACGCTGGTGATCGAGGCGGTCGTGATCGTCGCGCCGCTCCGCTATTTCCAGCATCCGCTGGGAGAAACCCTGCATGGGACGCATGATGTCGGGCCTTCGGCCGGTTACTACGGCTGCTTTGGCGGCTGGCTGTCGATGAGCGGCGATTCTATGACCCTAATTGGGATCGTTGCGCTCTATTTGTCGCTACGCGTGCTGTTCAGCCTGTTTTTTGCGGCCAAAGACACGGGCGACTTGCCCGCAGATACTGCACATCTTGTCGCATTTGCGCTGGGACTCGCATTGGGAGACGTCTGGCCGGCGTAAACGCGCGTCAGTCGATTATTCTTCTTTGCGTCTCCCCTTCCCTTGCGTTTAGTGATGGCGTATCACGACAGGTTTTCGGTAGAATCGAAAAGCTCGGTCGTCATTCGCATTGAAGGAACACCATGATCATCTTGACCATCGACGTCGGCGGTACGAACGTAAAAATGCTCACCACCGCGATCGACGAGAAACGGAAGTTTCCTTCGGGTCCCGATATGACGCCCGAGCAGATGGTCGCCGGCGTCAAGGAAGCGACCGCCGACCTGGAGTACGACGTGATCTCGATCGGCGTTCCGACTCCGGTGGTGCAAGGCAAGATCTTCCGCGAACCGCACAATTTGGGCGATGGTTGGGTCGGCTTTGATTTTGAAGCGGCGCTAGGCAAACCGACCAAGTTGACCAACGACGCCGCCATGCAAGCGATGGGCGACTATCACGGTGGGCGGATGCTGTTTCTCGGTCTGGGAACCGGCCTGGGCTCGGCGATGATCGTCGACGGCATCTTGCAACCGATGGAGCTGGCCCACCTGCCCTTCAAGAACAACAAGACGTTTGAAGACTACATTGGCGAACGGGGGCTAGAGCGGCTCGGCAAGAAGAAGTGGCGCAACACCGTTTTGGAAGTCGTCAAGCTCTTGAAGGCGGCGCTCGAAGCGGAGTACGTGACCCTGGGGGGCGGCAATGCTCGTTTGGTCGACGAACCGCCGCCGAACACGACGCTGGGCAACAACAACAACGCCTTCCTCGGCGGGTTCCGGATGTGGGATCATACGATCGGCGGCGCGTCGGTGCGGGTAGAAGAGCGAGAGGCCCCGCGCTTCATCCGGCACACCGGCGAGTCGAGCGATAAGATCACGACGCTGTTTCTAGATATCGGCGGCGTGTTGCTCACCAATGGCTGGGATCACAATGCCCGCATCCAGGCGGCCAAAGAGTTCCAGCTTGATTACGCGCAGCTCGACGAACGCCACCATCTGACGTTCGACAAGTACGAAACGGGGCGGCTGACGCTGGACGAATATCTCGATCGAGTCGTCTTCTTCCAGCAGCGATCGTTCAGTCGCCGCGACTTCCAAGAGTTCATGATGAATCAGTCTCAGGAGCTGCCCGAGATGCTGGAGTTCATGACCGCCATCAAGAAGAAAAACCGCCTGCACGTGATCGCGGCCAGCAACGAAGGTCGCGAGTTGAACGAGTATCGGATTAAGGAGTTCCAGCTCGGCAATCTGTTCGACTGCTTTATTTCGTCCTGCTACGTCCACCTGCGGAAGCCGGACTCCGAAATTTATCAGCTGGCGATGGACGTCGCCCACGCCCAGCCGAAGCAGATCGCCTATGTCGACGACCGGCCGATGTTTGTCGAAATCGCCCGCGCGATGGGCATCAACGGCATCTGCCATCGCTCGCTGACCGAGACGAAGCATGCGCTGTTGGCGTTGGGGCTGGACGTCGACGTTTAGCTGCCTGTTGAAAAATGCCATCGTGGCATTTTCCAACCTCGCCAGGCTCAGAGCATAGCTCTTCGCGGCTCGCAAAATAACGACTTACGTCGCTATTTTGGGATCGCATCCCTGCGATCCAGCAGCCCGTTGAGAAAATCAACGGACTGTTAGTCGATCTGCACCGAGAAGTCTTGGCCTTCCCAGCGATCTTCTGCGGTCCAGTGGAACGTGAAAACGACGGTCGAGCCGCTCGCTTGCCGCTCGACCGGTAAGTCGACGACGTAGAGGCCCAGCGAGTTCTCAACCGCTGAAACATCGGCCCGCGTTTCCCACGCATCGTCGCTCCAGTGTGCGACAAACGGGGCATCGCAGATGATTCGGAGCGGTTTGCCGGCGGGAATCTCGGCCGGTTGATGGGCCAGCGTCCACATTTCGACGTGGCTCGCGGTTTTGGCGACCGCGTACCGCTGGTAGACCGACTCGATCCGGTCAAACACGGCGCCGTCGCACCAACTACGGACCAGCGTGACATATTCGGCATGCGCCCAGCAGAGCGGCATTGCTGCGCCGGTTGGTTGGCCAAGGAAGAGTTCGCGGGACGGGATGTCCTCGGCGTCCCAGACTTGCTCGGTCAACATGCCGCCGTCATTCGCGAATCCTTCGAGCGCCTTGATGTAGGGTGACGGATCGCGCCCAGCCGCCAGTTCGTAAAACCCGCGTTCGCCAGTTAGCAGCGGCCAACAACGTCCTTCGCCGGCGCCACCAAAGGCGCTGCCGTCGGCGCGTTGGCCATAGCCATCGTGATTGTACCGCCGCCAACAGGGACCCTGCGGCAGATCGTGCTTCAGTACCTCGTCGATGACGGCGACCGTATCAACGATGACGGGGTCGTCCGCCGCGCGAACGCCCAGACGAACCAACTGCAAAAAGCCGCCGTCAACAATATCGCGGGCTAGATGCTCGCCGCCGCCATTGGCGATCTGCACATACTCGCTGTTGGGATCGGGCGAGATGCAGCCCGGCCGAGGACTGGCCGGCGTGATGCGAATGTAGTGACGCGGTTTCCCTGCGACCAGTTCGCCGCAATCGGTGACGGTCCATTTTTCGAGCGAAGCGGCCGCCCAGTCGCCATAGTCGCGTAAGAACGTGGCCAGCTGGGGATCTTGCCGCAAGTCGGCAAAGTCGGCCGCGCAAATTATCGCGGAGATCAACGCCGCCAGCGTCGAGGGAGAATACCCTTCGTTTTCTTCCCACCGCTCTTGCGCGGTCACCGGGCCATGCAAAATCAAAAAGCGAACGGCACGTTGGACCATGTTCCACGGATCGAACTTCGCCAGGGCGCCGACGTGCTGCAGCCGCCACGCCAAGATGACCGGCGCCGCAATCTCGTCCAGCTGGACCCCTTTCCAATAGGCGGTTCCGTCGATGCGGCAGTTCTGCGGCATTCCTCCATCGTCGCGCTGCACGCAGGAAAGCCAGTTGAGCGCCCGCAGCGGCGATTCTTTTTCGCCGCAGGCCAACAGCGCCGTTGTGGTTTGCACCATGTCGCGGGCCCAAACTAGGTGATAGCCGCCCGAGTCGCTATCGTCTTTCGTTTCGCCCCAGGGGATGCTCATCGAGGCGACCGTCGCGCCGGCGAAGATCTTGTCTTCGTGCGCCATCAGAACGCATTGGCTGAGCCGGACCAGCGACGCAGTCGCCGGATCGTAGAGTTGCATCGAGTCGGCGTAGATCGTCCGTTTCCATTGCTCGATGTAGCGGCTCTTCTGATCGGCGAAAGGATAGACGAACGCTTGCAGCAACTGCGTCGCGGCGCCTTGCGTGTTGTGTCCCATAGCGACGCCAATGTTGAACTCGAGGCCGCGCGACAGGTCGATCTCGCCCATCATGGCGACGTTGCCATCTTCGGCCAGGTCGTACTCCCAATCCATCTGGAAGTTTTCTCGGATGTCGCGCCAGCCGTCGCTGACCCCGACGAACCCAACCGAACGACGGACGAAGTCGGTATCGCAGCCAAGTACCAGTTCGACGATGCCCCGCTTTGCGTGCAGTAGGTTTCGCCCCGCCAGATTCAGTTGACTGGCGGTATTGTGCGCGCCGGTGTTGCTCAAGTGAGGCGCGAGCAGCACAAAGACCTTCAGCTTGTCAGCCAGCGCCGGATCGAGGATCTCGACCTTGACGTTCATCAGCACCACGTTGGTGTGGGGCTCGCAGATGATCTCTTTGACGACGCGATACCGATCGTCGGGCGCCGTATTGGTCAAGCGATAAAGGGGCGCGTGCGGCTCGGGGCGTTCGATCTGGTGACGCAGATGCCGCTTCTCTTCGTGAAAGAAGGTTTCGCCGTCGGTGAATAGCAACTGCAGGTCGCGGGTGTTCGGCGAATCGACGTGCGGATAGTAGATCTCGTTGACGATGCCGTGACTCAACGTGAACCAGACGTGCGAGGCGCTGTGATAAGCGGTTCCAATGCCATGTTTGGCGCTGGAGGTCCACCGCGGTTCGATTCCAGGGGCGCCAGGGGCAATGCGATCAGTCATGGGGGAGAATCCAGGCCGGGAGTTTGGAACGCACAATCATGCGACTCTTACACTCCTTCGGCTTCCGGAGACCAGCCCCGCACAAGGCTATCGATTAAGTCGATGCGAACGATTGTGCGGCTTAGAGCGATCCGACTTCGATAATTAGGCGGGGCCGGTATTAGAGCGGTTTTCTTCAATCTGTATCGTTCTGGCTGGTTGCGGCCGCGCTGGTCGGCGTTGACCTGCATCGACGAATCTTGAGGACTCGCCTGCTTCGGTCGCCTTGACCAGCTTGCCTCACTAACGCCGATCGCGCATGCGTCGGTTAACGAGGGATTAGATAAATCATCGCCTCATTGATCTCGTCATGCTCGTAGAATTTCGACGAGACGCCGCCCGCCGGAACTTCCACATGCGCCGCCCAGGCGATTGCGTTGAGAATCAGCTTGCGAAACTCCGGCTCTTTCCAATTGTCATAGTAATGGCCGCAGGTCGTGCCAAAACCGCGGCCTCCATTCTCGCGCTCGCGGGCCCAGGCGACCACCTTCCCGTCCGGCTCGCGTCCAGGGAGCGTCGGGACGCTGACGATCGATTGGCGCTTCACATCATCGGGGTCAAACCGCAGGTTGTAATAAAACTCTTCGCGCAAGGTGAACGGTACGACGCCGCGTGAAATCGGATGATCGGCCGCCGAGAGCTGCAGAGCGGCGGTCTGCGTGGTGATCGCCGAATACCACTTCCGCTCGCCATTTTCCTCCCAGTCAAAATAGCCGCCGCTCCAATCGAGGATCTTGTCGGCGTACTTATCGGGGGCGAACGTCGAGAAGTGAAATGTCAGGAATCCGCAGCCGCGATCGATTTGTTTTTGGATTTGGGCGACGTGCTCTTCGCTTTGAAAGTGGGGCGCCTCTTCGTACTTGTCGCCGTCGCGACCGTCCGAGATGATCATGATCGCGTCGGCGTCGTTGAGGGTGCTCGGATTGTCTGGCCAGCCGTTCAGGTGATGCTCGACGGTGATGTTGCCGGAAATGTTGCTGTTAACGAGCATTGCCTGCAACAGCTTGACCGACCAGGGATAGTCGTGAATGCCATTCCCTTCCGGCCCGTGGCTCTTCTTGCCGGCGATCAACACAATCTTCTGACGCGGCGGGGCGACGGCGCTGGCGGTCGATGTAAAAAGAAGGGAAAGGAGAAAGGTCGACAACAGCAGGTAAGAGAGCGTTTTGTGCATGATGGCTCCCAGTGGGGTATTCTGGAACTGCTCGGCATCCTACCGCGAAACCAACCGCTAAGCAATTCTGGGCTACTGCTCGCCGCTTGGCGATTCCGCCGCCTGATAGAGTTTGGCGATCGGAACAAGGATCGCTTGCAGCTGCGCCAGATGCTCCTCTTCCGATAGATTCTCTTTGTTCTGCCGCAGCTCAGCCAACTTGCGTTCCAGCTCATCGCGTTGTTGTCGCTGCTCGGCGGTGAGCGTGATCGCCTCGCCGGCGGGACTGAGGACGAACTGATTGGCGAGCGTACCGTCAGGCAGCGTTGCATCTTTCGACTTCTTGATCAAATGAAGACCGCGGAACCAATCGGCCGGCGTCCCTTTGCCATCACCGTTGTCGTCGAGCAGCGAGTGTTCCGTGGCCAGTCGCGAGTCGGACTCATAGTACTCTTGCGTTCGTTTGGCGGCGGCTAGCCAGGCTTCCAGTAGCGACGTTTGACCATCTTTGTCGAGATCACCCGACGCGTCGCCAATCGCCTGGGCGAGATAACCGCCGAACCGGGCGAAGTTGTACTCGTAGCCGCTCTGCGTCGACGTGACGACTGCGCGGTTGGGGGCGGCCAGCTGCTGAACGAACGGCCCGCTGGCCGAGGCGCAGTTGACGATGGCGATGCGGCAATCGATTGGCGCCAGGCGTTCGGCTAACTCGGACGCGGTGATGTCGGCGCCGCGGAGATTAAATTTCGCCTTCTTGCCGTCAAACGTGCCGTGGCCAATCAGCACAATCCAGAGCGTCTGCGGCGGCGACTTTTCGAGCCGCGCGAGCGACTCGCGGAGGATCTCGCGATCCGCTTTCGCTTTTTTCTCACGGTCCGACAGACCGATTTCCAGATACGTGCTGCCCGACTTTTCCGCCGCCGCTCGCCAGTCGGCCGCCCAGGCGGTAAAGAGCTTTTCGTATTGCGGTTCGCCCGGCTCGCCGACGGCGACGATTACCACGTCGGTTGGCGTTTCGGCGGCGTCCGCATTCGCGGTCGACAATAGGGCGACGCACGCGGCGATCCAAAGCATCTTCGGCGACTTCATATCAGGCCAATCCTTTCCAGCGTCTTAGGCCCCATTCGCCCACGAGCAACCCGACCGCCAATAGGAAAACGCCCCACGTGTGCCAGACCGAATGGATCTTCGGCTCAACGATTGGAATCTCTCGGCCGGGAAGCGTGCTGACGAACGCGTCGAGTCGATCGAGCGAAACGACCTCTCCGCCCGACTTGGCGGCGATCATTTCCAGAAAATCGCGATTCGGCTTTAGCGTGGCGAACTCTTCGCCGGCCGGTTCGGCGACCCAGCCTGTTTCGATTTGTTGAATCTCGCTGCCGTCGGGATTGTAAGCGGTGACCTGTGCGCGATAGGCGCCAGGAGTGCGGGGGACATAGGTCGACGCGTATTGACCCGAGACGGCGTCTTTGGGCTGCGCGGTCAGGGTCAAGGTTTCTTCCTCCGGCGTGCTGATTTCGATGGTGACGTCGGCGTTGTCGAACGGCTTGAAGTTTTCATCGTTCACGGCGACGGTGATTTCGATCGGTCGGGCGCCATTTTGTCGTTTGCGAACCGCTTCCACCTTGACTCGCTGGGGGACGTCGCCGACCAACCACCGAATGGTCTGCCGCCACGCCTTCTCGAGATCCTCGTTGTCGGTCGTCTGCTGGTGCAGTTTCCACCGCCACAAATCGCCCAGCAACATCGCGCCAGCCCGCCCTTTGCCAAATCGCTGCGTTACCAGCACTGGGCGGGTCTGCCCATCGTCCAGCGGCGCGGCCAACAGTTGCGTTGCGCCTGGTTTGAGGGCGCCGACCGAGTTGAGCGACCGTAGCCGGGGCATCTCGGCAAAACGATCTTGTTCCTCTTGTTCGGTCGCCCGGACGCGGATCCATGGTTCCAGCAGACCTTCGCGCGTCATCTGCAGGCCGAACTCTTCCTGCTGCGGCGCGGGTTGGACGCTGGAGAGGTAAACCGGCAAGAGTTCGCCGATTGGCGTCCGATGAAAGTCCCCTTCAGCGAACGACTCCATCCCGCCCAGCATCAGGAAGCCCCCGCCGCGGAGACTGACGAAATCTTGAATCAGCGATTTCTGGTCTTGGGTGAAGAAGTCGGCCTCTAGGTCGTCCAGGATCAGGGCGTGGTATTCGAAAAGCTCGTCGGCCGACTTGGGGAAGCCGCCTGACAGTTCGCCGGGCTCCAGCTTACCAATTCGCAGCAGGACCGCCTCGTCGTATTGCTCGACCTGTTCTTTCTGCGCGTCGTCAGAATTGGTGAAGATGCGATTGGCGTTGGAGTCTTTATCGCGAAACTGAAACTTCGGCTCCCGCTTGGCGATGCGGACCAGGGCGTCCAGCTCGACTTCGTCATCACCGGCCAGCGAACGCTGGAGGAACTTGAATTCCCAGTTCGGTCGCCCTGAAACGTACAGCACCTTATAAGGCCCCTGCCCTCGATCGATGACGGCAAAGCGCTGATTGTTTAGCAAGGTCGCTTCGCTGCTGCTGGCTGGGTCGTCGAGGGTTTTCTCGGCGCCTTTGGCGAACGCCCGAACCTGATAGAACAAAACGCCTCGCTCGGTCGGTTTGACTTGAAATCGAACCGAAAAGAGCTGGCCGTCGCGGACGTCGGTCACGGTCTGCGTTTGCAGCTCCTCTCCCTGCTGGTCCAGCAATTGCACGGTAATCGCTTGGCCGGCGAATCCGGTTCCTTCCAGCTCGGCGGTCAACGTGACTGGCGCGGCCTCAAAATTGGTTTGGCTGGCGGTGACGCGGCGGACGCCAATGTCGGCCGCCGTCCTATCGCTGCCGACAATCACCGGAAAAATCGGCGGGGATTGGCTCCAGTCGATGTTGGCGTCGGAAAAGTCGGTCGCGTTGCCGTCGGTAAAGACGAGAACGCCAGCCAGGGGACGATCTTCGTACCGCTGGGCGACGCTCGTCAGCGAGGTCACCAGCGCCGATTCTTCGCCGTCAGCGGCAAACTGATCGAAGTCGGCCACCGGCGCCAGTTGGCGATCGAACTCGTAACGGCGGATGTCGAACTCTTGACCGAGTCGAATTTGCCAAGGTGCGCTCCGGTCCAGCTCCGCTTTCAGCTTCTCGGCGCGCGTCGTCGATTCGCCCCGGTCGGCAACCTGCAGGCTTTGCGAGCGATCGGCGACGACGGCAAACAAGTTGGCGCCGGGGACCGGTTTCGACTCGCTTCGCATCGGCTCGACCAGGATTGCCGCCAATAGCAACACCGCGGCTGTCTTCAGCAGTGCGCAAGTCGCCTTCAGCCAAAACGGCGCCTTCGCCGCGCTGTAGGCCCACAAGATCAGCAGCAAAAATAGACCGCCAATCACGCAGGCCGGCACGATCCAGCCGCGATCGGCCCAGACGTTGGGCCACTCGAACCAAAATTGTCCGCCGAGCCAGTCGCTCATTCGCTGCTCCCCAGCCGTTCGTAATAGCGACGAACGGCATTCTCATACTGGGCGGGGACCGGATCTTTGTCGATCGGCGTGCGGGCGTCGTCCGAGGTTCGTTTCAGCAACTCTTCGGCTACGCGGTTCTGTAGATTCGACAGCGGCTTGGCCACCTTTCGTTGAATGATGTCCCACTGCGGCTCGGCCGAGGTACCGCGGATCTCGCGGCGAATCTCACGAGCAGCTTCGCGAATACGGGCCGCCTCGGCACGAAGCTCAGGATCATCGACGATCTCCTCGACATCGCGCAGTCGGTCTGACCAATCGACAAAGTCATCGCCGCCAAACGGCGACGTTGGCTGGAACCCGCCCCCTTCCAGAAACTGCTGCAGTCCACCGGCTATGTCAGCTTGCCCACCGCCATGCTGGCCACCTTGTTGCCCCGGTTGTTGCCCCGGTTGTTGCCCCGGTTGCTGACCCGGTTGCTGACCCGGTTGCTGACCCGGTTGCTGACCCGGTTGCTGCTGCGGATTGGGATCTCGGCCTTCGGCGCGGGCGAGTTCGCCTTCCAGATCTTCGTTCAGTTGCTGTAATTCGCCCAGAGCGCGGCGGAGCGTCTCCGTTTCGTTTCCCAGAATCTGGTCGGCCGCTTGCTCGATTCCTTCGGCGAGTTGATCGACGCTCGGGCGGGCTTGCGACTCTTGCCGAACGGCGTCTTCGACGAAGCCGCGCCGCAGCGACGACTCGGCCGCCTCCAGCGCCTGCTCGGGATCGGCGCGGCGGGTGTTGCGAATCGATTCGTACAGCGTCTCGGCCAGCAGCGGCTGCGACGCCTCCGCCTCTTCGATCGTTTCCCGCATTTGATCCATCAGCCGCTCGAGCCGCTGACGCTGCTCGGCGATTTCGGCCTGGGTCTGCTCGCGATCGCCGGCGTCGCGCAGGGAGTTCTCGTCGCCGCCGTCGCCGCTCTGCAACCGCTGCAGCTGTTCGGCCAGTTCCTGCTCTTTTTGGACTAGCTCTTGCGCTTCGTTGCGCATCTGCCGAACTTGCTCTTCAAACTGGCTGGCCGAGCGCTCTTGGAACTCGTTCTGCAGATCGTTCAGATCGCTTTGAGCCCGGGTTCCGGCGCTGGCGGCCTGGGTGACCATTTGCTCCTGCAGCGCTTCGGCCGATTGGCGGATGTTCTCCCGGGCCTCTTCCAGTTGCTGGCGTTGCTCGGCCATTCGCTCTTGGTTCTCGGGCTCTTCCATCCGCTGCTGCAGTTCCTCGGTATCGCGGAGGATCTCTTCCTGTTCTTCGCGCAGTCGCTTCAGCTGGCGCTCGGCCTCGGCCCGCTCTTGTTCGGTCTCGGCCGCTTCGAGGGCGCCTTGCTGCTCCTTGATTCGCTCGTTCAGATCGTTCTGCCGCTGCGCCAGCTCACGCAAGCGATTCAGCACTTGTCGATCTTCCCGAGCCTCCTGCTGTTGTTCGGTCTGAGCCTGCTGCTCGTCGGCATAGCGGTTCTCATCTTCACGAAGTTGCAACTGCTGCAGCTGTTGTTGCGAACGGCTGTTTTGCGACTGCGACGATTGGCTCGATTGCTGCTGGGATTGGTTCGACTCGACCACTTCGTGCTCGCGGGCTCGCAGCCGGAGCAAGTTTTGGTAGGCGGCCTGTTCAAAGCCAAGGGCGGGCTGAAATTCGGGGATGGATGGTCCGGCGGCGGAAGCTTCCAGGGTCGAGATCGCCTGTTGCATCGCTTGTTTGACCCGCTGTAGATGCTCGATCGACTGTGGATCCTGCAGATCTTGTTCCAGTTCTGCGGCCTGGGCGAGCGCCGCCTGTTGCGATTCGACCAACAGTTGGATGTCGGGGGCGAACTGCGAGGTCGGCTGGCTGCGGGTTTCGCGGCGAATCAGCTTCCAGGTGGCGTTGATAATCTGCTTTTGCAGTTCGGCGAGTTCTTCGGCCTGCTCGGCGTTTTGCCCCCCCTGCTGTTGCTGTTGCTGTTGTTGCGAACCGTCGGCCGGCTGCTCGCCTTGACGGAAGATCTCTTCAAACGGACGAACCTCGGCGAAGAAGAGGTCGCTCGACGTGCGGCGAATCTCACCATCGGGACCGATATCTTCCGCCCAGAAGTGCCATGCGAGCAGCTGATCGGGCTCGGCTTCGAGTTCTTCAAACGCCAGCAGATGTTCGGCCTGAATGCGTTCTTTCGTCGGGAACTCTTCGCCCAGCGAAACTTCGCGGTCAAGCTCGTCCGGGATCGAATAGCTGATGCCGACTCGCTTCAAGCCAAAGTCGTCCCACGCCGAAGCGACCAGGTCGACCTCTTCGATCGGCGAAACCTCGATGTCGCGGGTGGGCTGGGCTAGTTTAATGTCAGGCGGCTGGTTGGCGATCATGACGATACGAAACTCGGCCGGATGCTGGTCGGTCCGGCCAGCGTCGTCGGTCAGGCGAAGCGTCAGCTGTCGCGACCGCTCCATCTTGATTGTGGCGACGTAGGTAAGCGGATTATCGTCGTCGGCGACCAGATCGACCGTCTCTTCTCCTTCTTGGGTCGTTTCGACCAGCGTGGCGGAGGCGAGCGGCTTATTAACGTGACAGAAGAACGTGAGCTTCGTCCCTTCGACCGCCGAAACGCGGCGGGTATCTTGCACCAGCTTTTCTTCCTGGCCGGTGTAACTGGGGAAGACGAGCTTGGCGTCGGCCCGCAGCAGTTCGGGATACTCAAAAACGGTGACCTGGTACTCGTCGGAGATCTGGTCGCCAAACGCAACCCGATAATTGACCGATTCGTTGACCGCGGCGATCCGCCCGCCAAAGAGCGGATCGTCGAGCGATTGCGACATCTTGGCGGTATGCTCTTCGCCGCTCTCGTTGGAATAGAGCAGCGTCGCCTCGGGTGGTAAACGATCTTTGAAGCGGGCAAGCACCAGCAGGCTCGAACCGCGCTCGACCTCAGCATCGCCAGGCTCGATCTCGGCCTGATAGGCGGCGCCGCTAAGAACGACGTCGCCAAACTGCAGCTCGGCGTCGGGGCGCTTGGCAAGCAGGTCGGTGTTGCGGAAATGGAGCGCCAGGGCCGCCGTCGCCAAAAGGGCGAAGCCGCAAAAGGCCAGCAGCCGGGCCAGTCCCATCTGGGCCGGCGAGACGACTTGCCGCCAATCATGGGTGCGGGCATGGTCCAGGGCCAGGTTCACAACCGACCGCTGCAAGTAGCCGAGCCCGGCGACCTTGGCCGTTGGGTTCTGCTCGATGGCGGTCAGCAAGGTCGAGTCAAGCTGCGGAAAGCGAGTCTCGATCTGGTGCGCCAAACGGCGTACGTTGCGACCCGACCGCGCGCCGGCGGCAAACGCGATCAGCGACCCGAACAGCGCCAGCAGCAAGGCGAACGGAACCGCGCCTTCAACGGCGACGCCGTACGACGAGCTGACCAGGTACGTCAAGCCGAGTAGTGCGGCGACCGCGAGCAGCGCGATCGCAACGCCGCTCCAGATGCGATAGCTGCGCACCCGGGCCGCGACGATTTGAAGATGTCGACTGAGCTGGCGATCCATCATGCGAGGTCTCCTGCGACCTGAACTGGTTGACGACTGCGGAAGGCGCCCAAGAGCGTTTCGAGTCCTAACAGACCCAACACGGCGACGACCAACCACTTCCAGATTTTTTGGCGGCTTTCCAGCTCCGCATCGCGCAGCTGCCGCATTTGATCCAACTGCGCCGCTTGCGAAGGAGCGACGCCCAGGGGAACGCGAAATTGTTCAAGTTGACCAAGATCGAGCGGCTCGACCTCGCTTTCGGCGTCGGCGACGTTCACCGCAAATTTCATCGCCTGGGTCCCGTCGGTCAGGGTGTAGATGCCGGGAACGGACGTGGCGGTGAAGGTCGTTTCCTCGGCCGCCACTTTGATTGGCTTACCGTCAGGCGTTGTGACGATGCGCTCTTCGCTTGCGACGGGAAGCGGCGCCGGTTGATTCACCACGTACGACTGCTCGGCCAGACCATCGCGGGTCGCTAGCTCCAGCCAGCGCGACAGCAGTGGGATGAACTTGGTCGACAGCGCCAATTGGCTATCGTCACGATTCCAGCCAGAGCTTATCACGTACAGCGTCCCCTCGCCACGTGCGATCGACCAGAGCGCCGGAGAGTTGTCGGTAAACCGGGCAATCACGACTGCGCCATCGTCCTTGTCGAGGTCGACCCGGCGATGTCGCCAAAAGCGGATTTTGGTGAAGTCGTTGTAACGGGCCCCAGCGAACGGGGCCAACAGCGGATGTTGAAAGTCGATCGTACCCAGCAACGCGTACGACTGCGGGCCGCTCGCCTTTGGTTGGGCGCTGGCCGAGGTGACGCCGCCGAGCCAAGAGCCAAGCTGGCCTACCATTTCGTCATTGCGAAGCACGACGAGCGCGTCGCCCCCTGCTTCCAAATAGCGGTCGATACCGGTTTGCTGCGCGGCGGAGAGCGAATCGGCGATCACGGCAAAGCGGGGCTTGGCGTCAAATTCCCAGTTGGGCATCTCGTCGCCGGCGATCGATTCGATATCGACCTTGCGGGCAGGGGTCTCGTCAAAGGCGCGAGTCAAATAGAAGAGCATCTGCTCCGGATCGCTAGCGGCGTCGTCCCCAAAGTAGGCGAGCTTAATCTGCTCTTGGATGGCGGGAACCTGGTAGTAGGTGTCGTCAAAGTCCATGCCGGAACTGTCGCCGCGCAGCTGAACGCGGTCAGGGGCCAAACCTCCCGGTTCGACAGGCACCTCCAGCACCAGGCTTTCGCCCGGGGGAACATAGAACGAGACCGCGCGCGACTGGTCGGTCTGGCCGTCGCTCCAAACGACTTCAAACTGCTCGACGCTCGATCCGGCCGCGTTGCGGACGCGGACTCGCGGCGCCTGATCGACATCGCTCTCGGCCGCGGCGACTAACCGGACGCGGGCGTTACCAACCTCTTCGGGCGCCACCGAGCGAACGTCAACGCGAACCGATTCAGGCCATTCGCTCATTTGCAAGGCGTCGAGCTGTGAGCCTGCCTGCAAGTCGCTGACCAGCAGGATTTGCAGCGCCGCATGGGTTTGTTGCATGTCGTCGGCTGACTGCAGTCGTTCAGCGACGCCCAACAGCGCCCCGCCCAAGTCGCTGGCGCCCCAGGTCGGCTTCAGGGATTGTAGTTGCTCTCGAACCAGTTCGCGACGTTCAGCTCGATCGACGCCGCCGGCCGTTTCGGGGGTAATCAGCATCTCCAGTTTTTCATCGTAGGCGAACAGCGAAACTAAGTCGGTCGACTCCAGCCCATCGAGCGCCTCTTCGACCTTGGCGACCGCGTTGTCCCACAGATCGCCGCGCCGCATGCTGGCGCTGCGATCGATCAGAATCGCGATGTGCCGCTGGGGCGCGTCGTTGAGGGACAACTCCGCCTCGGTACGCAGATAGGGACGCATGAAGGCGAACGCCAGCAGCAAGATCGCCAACGCACGCAAGAGAAGCAGCAACCACTGATCAAGCCGGCTCCGCCGCGTCAATTTGGGGGGCGACGGCTTCAGAAACATCAGCGAACTGAATTCGTAGCGAGCCTTCGGCGTCCGCCGAATCAGATGAAACAGCAGCGGAGCCGCAATCGCCAAAGCGCCAAACAGGAAGGCGCCGGTCAGAAAGCTCATACTGCGCCTCCCGCCGAACCGCGCTGCCGCACTTTCGCGCCGCGACTCATTCGTTCGGTCAACAGGTTAAACAGCATCAACTCCAGCGGCCGCTCGATCGTAATCGTGTGCAGTTCGATCCCCAATTGATTGCAGATCGTTTGCAGGCTGTCGGCATGTTCCCCGAACGAGGCGAGGTATTGCTCGCGGGCTTCACTCGGATCAACGTAGATGTCGCGTCCCGATTCGATGTCGTGGAACATCGCCGCCTGATCAAAGCGAAAGTCGACTTCCCGCGGATCAAGTACCCGCAGGATAACCACCTCATGGCCGCGGGCTCGCAGGTAGCTGAGGTTCTTCTGCAGTGCGCCAATCGGCGTTAACAGGTCTGAGATCAACACGACGACGCCCCGCTTGGCGACCGTAGCGGCGATCTGCTCCAGCGGCTTTTCGATGTCGGTTCCTGTGCCGGCTGGGGCTCGCTCGAGACTCATCATGATGTGATGGATATGACCGGTCCGAAACCGGGGCGGGATCACATCGACAATCGCGTCGTCAAACGTCAGCAGTCCGACGGCGTCGCGTTGTTGCTGCAAAAAGTAAGCGACCGTGGCGGCGGCGGTCTTGGCGTATTCCGCTTTGTTGTAACCGACCGTGCCAAAGTTCATCGAGCGGCTCAGGTCGACCAGCAGATGACAACGAAGATTGGTTTCGTCCTCAAAGCACTTGATAAAGTAGCGATCCGAACGACCATACAGTTTCCAGTCCAGGAACCGCGGGTCATCGCCGGGCGAGTATTGCCGGTACTCGGTGAATTCGACCGAAAAACCATGGTATGGCGAGCGATGCAGTCCCGACAGGAACCCCTCGACGATCGCGCGGGCACGCAGTTCCAGGTTCTTGATGCGCATCAGCGAACCGGGGTCGATCAGCGAGGCGCCTTGCCGTGGATGGCCAGTCGATCTGTTGGCGGCACTGCTCATTACGCCCCCGGAACCGCGATCGTCTTCAACAGCTGATCGACTACCTTTTCGACGGTGATTCCTTCCGCCTCGGCCCGATAGCCGACCAAGATGCGATGCCGCAGCGTGACGTGGGCCAGCGCCTTGACGTCGTCGGCGACCACATGCGGGCGGCCCTGCAGCAGAGCCCGCGCTTTGGCGCCCAACACCAGGTACTGCGCCGCCCGTAGACCCGCGCCCCAGGTGACCCACTGATTGACGAAGTCGGGCGTCGACGGACGTCCTGGACGTGATGCGTCGGCCAGGCGGACGGCGTAGCGAACCAGGTTCTCGGCGATCGGCGCCTTTTTGACCACCTGATGAAAGCGGAGGACGTCTTCGCCGGAGAAGAGTGATTGGATCGGCTGGTTGCTGCGCGAGGTGGTTTGGCTAACGACCGCCACCTCGTCATCTTCCGGCAGATAGTCCATCCAGATGTTAAACATGAACCGGTCGAGCTGCGCTTCCGGCAGCGGGTAGGTTCCTTCCATCTCAATCGGGTTTTGCGTCGCCAGCACGAAGAACGGCTTCTCGAGCGGATAGCGAACGCCGGCGGCGGTCACTTGATGCTCTTGCATCGCTTCCAGGAGCGCGGCTTGCGTCTTGGGAGGCGTGCGGTTGATTTCGTCGGCGAGAATCACGTTGGCGAAGATCGGCCCTTTGGCGAACTGCAGCTTCCGTTTACCGTCGTGCGTCTCTTCCAGGATCTCGGTGCCGGTGATGTCGGCCGGCATCAAGTCAGGCGTAAACTGAATGCGACGGAACTCCAGGTCGAAGATCTGCGAGATCGAGTTGACCAGCAGCGTCTTCGCCAACCCGGGCGCCCCGGTGATCAAACAATGCCCGCCGGCGAACAGGCAAAGGAGCAACTGCTCGATTACCTCTTGCTGGCCGATGACCGCTTTGGAGAGTTCAGAGAAAATCTGCTCGCGCGCGGCGCGAATTTGTTCCACCGCAGCTTCTTCAGCGGCGTACTGGTCGGTTTCGGTACTCACGATACGTGGACTTTCTCGCTGAGGTCAATCGAGGAGGACGCAGGCTCGGAAACGAACGTTTCGCTCAGTGCGTCATCGCGTAGGTGATAATGTTGATTCCGAGAGGATAGGCGAACCGCTCGGAGTACTCTTTGAAGTAGGTCGGATCGACCCCTTCTTCCTCCCAGCCGTCCCCCAGGTCGGTGTTGTGGCAGATGATCGCCATCATGCGGCCCTGATCGTCGAAGATTCCCTTGTAGTGCGGCTCTTTCGCATCGGGACGCTCGCTCAGTCGGCCGCGCATCCAAGAGCCGATGCTGACGATCATCGGCTTTTCCTGCAGGTCGTAAACCAAATGAAAGATTTCATGCTCCAGCGGCAGCTCTTCCGGTTCGCGATCGGGAAAGACCCGCTTGATGTTCTCGTAAAAGTTGGCGTACTCCTGCTCTCCCCAAAAGTCGTCGACCATCAGGAAGCCGCCGTTCAAAAGGTATCGCCGCAGCCCAGCGACTTCTTCGTCGGACAGATACATGTCGCCCGGTTCGACCATGTACAGGAACGGATAGTCCGACAGATTTTCGTCGGTCAGCTCGACGATTACGCTCTCGGGATGAACTTCTATCGACGTCAACTCGCGCAGGCGATGCGGCAAATTTAGATCGCTTTCCGGAAAGTCGACCGCCCACTTGTTGCCCCAGCCGCCATACGAACTGTATTTGACCCGGGCAAAGCGGAAGGCGTCGTGCTGGAAGCGTTCGTCGATTTCCCAATCGTTGCGGACGCCTTGTTCCGGCGCTCTACGATAACCGCGACCGCGACGATTGAAGAAGCCGTTGCCGCCGCTAAACTGCGCCAGCGCAATGCCGCCCAGGACGGCAAAGACGACCATCGCGACGACGATGCGGATGGTGGTTCGATTCCAATTCACTCTTGCGCCTCCTCCGGTTGCGGCTTGGCGGGCATCGGTTCTTCCTTGCTATCGGCCGCTTCTTCCTCGGGCAGCGTTTCGGCCGGCTGGATCAGCGTTAGCAGCAACTGGTGGGCGTCGCGATAGCGGGGAGCTTCGGCGAGGGCGAGCAACACCTGCTTGCGGGCCTCTTCGTCTCGTCCCGCTTCGTGCAGCAGTCGCGCCGCCCGATAGTGGACGTCGGCCGGGTCGAACGGATCCATTTGCGTGAGGATCGTCAGCCCTTCAATCGCAGCGTCGCGATCTCCTGATTTTTCTCCGGCGGTCGCCAACAGCCGATGGGGCTCCGGCTGCAGCGGATTGACGGCCAGCATTCGCCGGGCATTGATCGCGACCTGATCCCAGTTTTCCTGCTCGCCATGCAAATCGGCCAGGCGACGATAGACCGGTAGCGCATCGGCGCTCAACTTGGCCCACTTCTCTAACACGGATAGTTCCTGCTCGGTTTCGCCCAACTCGCGAGAAATTCTCACTTTCATTGGTAGCCCGCTCCCCTCGCCGACGTAATCGGGGGCAAGTTCGATCAGGCGATCAACCGGCGCTTGCGCTTCTTTCCACTTCTCCTCAGTGATCAGCGCCCGGGCATAGCCGCTTAGCCCAGAGAAGCTATCAGGATGATCAGCGAGCCATCTTTCCCAAGCGGCCAAGTCGCCTCCCGACGGCAGCTCTTCCTCGACGAAATCAGCGCCATCGGCAAACGAGTTAGCCTGGGCGCGGATATATTTCTCGAACTCGGCGTCGAACGTTTCGACCGGCCCGGCGTGGCGGGTGATCGCGTCGTTGATCAATAGTCCTTTGCGGAGATCGTCGAGAATCGCCCGGAGCGTCTCGACCCCAAACTTGTCGACCAGAAATTCGACAACCAGCGACGACTCGTAGTAAGCGAACATCAAGTGCTGTGGGCTCTTGGGACGCAGGAACGCGCCGCTTAATTCGCTAACCGGGGTCAGATCGTCGCCCAGGATCATCTCGCGGTACCGAACCGACATCGATTGTCCCCAGGCCGGATCACGGAGCCGTTCTTCGTAGACCGAGATCCCTTCGCTTAGCCAACGGGGCATCTTGTTGTGGGTCTTGGTCAGCGTGACGACATGGCAGAACTCATGCCACAACACCGCTTCCCAGTTGGAAGGAGTACTTCCCTGCGATGCGGGCGAATTCATCGTCACGACGCTGCCAAAGCAAACCCCCAAAAAGCCAGCCCCGCCAGGCAGGCCAAAGGTGCGAATCGCAAAGTCTTGTTGCCGAGGGAAGATCTCAACGGCAACCGTCTCTGGCAGTTCGACGTCGTACTTCTCGCACAAGCCCTGCTTCGCTTCGGCCAACAATTCCAGCACGCGCGGCCCGTAAATTTGCGCCTCTTGGGCGTCCATTCGCACCACGAAACCAGCGCTGGTCAGCGTGCGGTATTTCGACATGTGATCGTGCAGCGTCGCCAGGTTATGGGCGACAACGTTGTAGTTATCGGCGTCGAATACCTCTTCGGCCAGTTTCCAGCCTTCCTCTTCATTGCCTAGGCGGAGCAAGTCGTTGGCCAGCTCCATCTTGGCCGGAAGATAGGACGAATCGAAGTCCAGCGCCCGGCGCTGCGCCGCGGCGCCTTCGGCAAACCGGTAGGACCGCGCCAGGTACTTCCCAATCAGGAAATCAACTTCGGGGTTGTCGGTCCAGTGTTTCAGCGCTTCGCTACGGGCCTTTTTCTCCGCCGCTTCGTCACTTTGCAGATGAGCGATCACGGCGCGAATCGCCCAGGCCTTCGGTTCGGCTGGATTGATCGACAAGATTTTCTGCAGCAGCTTCTCGCACTCGTCGAATCGTTCGGTGTGCAGATGCGATTCGGCCAACATCAAGAGGCCGGGAATGTAGTTCGGATTGATCTCGAGCGCCTTGGACAAATACCCTTCCGCTTTCTCCGAGTCGCTCGACTCAAAAGCGCGGGCCAAGCCGTAGAGTACTTGAGGATTGTCGGAATCGATTTTGATCGCCGCCTGGAAATCTTCGGCAGCCAGCGCATAGTCGTTTTTGGCGAGGGCAAGTTCTCCAGCGACTATGAAACCGCCGGAGAAGCCAGGAGCACGCTGCTGAATCTGCTTGAATAAATTGGTCCGAATCTGTTTGGGATCGGCGCCGATTTCCAGGAAGAACTTGCCGACCACTACCATGTCTTCAGGCGAGCGATAGCGGGCGCTCAAGCGCTCTACCTCGGCGGCGATCTCGGCCAACACTTCCTTCGCTTTGGCGGATTCGCCGTTAAAGCGGCGAACGTCGCGTT
Organism: Blastopirellula retiformator; assembly: GCF_007859755.1. Lineage (NCBI taxonomy): Bacteria > Pseudomonadati > Planctomycetota > Planctomycetia > Pirellulales > Pirellulaceae > Blastopirellula > Blastopirellula retiformator. Next base: position 388,722 of record NZ_SJPF01000002.1, read on the forward strand.
CCAACCACCGGAGACGCAGGCTGTAGGTGTTGACCTTCTTCGCTTCTTCGAGCGCCGTCAGAGCATCGGCGTAACGGCCCAGCCTTAGTTGGCTGTGCAAGCGAAGCAGTCGCCACTCTTCGGAGTAGGTTCCATCCTCGATTTCAGCCGTCGCGGCGGTGACGCATTCTTCGTACTGCCCGGTGCGGAAGAGTTCTCGCGCTTCGGCAAGGGTTTCTGCAGCAGCCGTCCGACCGGCAAACAAGACTCCGACTACCACCATCGTCCAGAAAGACGACTGACCCAGAAAAGCGCGTATCCGTATGCGACGATTCCGCAATGCAACCAAAACCGACTCCTTCTCGATTCATTTCACGCCCGCGCGAGATTTCGCCATTGTAGAAGGCGAGATTGGCAATAGACAAGGAATTTTCGCCATAACCTTCGAGGCATTGCGGAAGATAGTTGGCATTGCTGCGCCCGTTCGGCGAACTGGTTCACAGAACGGCCGAAACTACCTCTATCGATGGGAGGCCGAGATTCGAGAAACTTACGGGCCAAGAACCGGCTGAAGGCCGACGCCAAAGCCACGGTCAAGTTCCGCCTGTGCACTTCTGGCCCACGGCGTACCGGGACGCTCGGCGGCGATATGCTCTAAACTGCTGCGAGCCAGCGCGATCTCGGTCGCATGTTTTTCGGCCGAGACAAGTTGCGGCTGCATCACGATTTTCCAACCGCGGATCGGCGCCGCTGGCGCTGCGGCAGGTCCCATTTGCAGCGCTATCGCGAGAAGATCGTGAAACTCGGCGGCGCGAATTCGATAGGTCCGCAGCTGGGCGAGAATCAGGTCGTAGTTGGCTTGCTGGCGAACGCTGTGGGAAGCGTTACGGAGCGGCCTGGCCGCTTCGAGCGTTTGAATCGCTTGGTTGAAGTAGTTGATGTAGGCCCGCATCTTGGCCTGCTCTTGCAGGATCTCGCTCGGCAAGGTTGCCGGATCGCTGGAAAACGTTTGCCGGATCACGGTCGAATTGACGGCAGCGGACTGGTACGGATTTAGTTCCTGGATCACTTGCGACAGGCAAAGCTGAAGCGGGTCGCCCTCTACCTTTTCGGCGATTTCGGCGCGCGATCGCCAGTCGGGTTGATAACGCTCCATTTCCGCAGGATCATAGCCGCCGTATCGCTTGTCGTCGGGCATCATGAAAAAGAGCCCGCCGGTTTCGCGGGTCAGGCGAACTTGCTCGTACGGGCCAAAGCCGCTCAGCAGCGTCTCACTGCGCGCGGCGAAGCCATCGGTCTGCAGCTGTTCGACAAACGCCGTTTCGGGACCACGGTCGTAGGTGGAAACGAGAGTTCCGCCGGTTTGGGGATCGCGAGAAACGGTGTGCGCGAAAGGATAGCCGAACAGCGCTTCTCGCCCCAAGAAATAGACGTGGCAGTCGAGCGCTTTGGCCGAGTCAATCGCCTCTTCCAGGTAACGGCGATTGTCTTCCGGATCGCCGCTTTCGTCGGTAACGACAATCAGGGCGAACTGCCGCTCGGTCTTTTCGACGTACCGCCGGTGCCGCGTGATCGCCTCGTTAACCGCCTGGCAGGTCAGCTCTTTGCCGATCGAATCGACCGGGACCGCTTCGATGGCGCCGTAGATCTTGCTCAGCTTGCTAGTCGGGTTGGCGGTATGCTGGGCATAGTCGCCGCTGTAACTGGCGATGCCGGTCGTCAGGGCGTCTCTTTCGGCAAAACCCGATTTGGCTAGTTCTTGATAGACGCGACCAATCCGAGCGCCAATCATCGCCCGATCATCTTGCATGCTACTCGACTGATCAAACAGCCAGACAACGACGACTTCGCCTCCCTGCAGCAGCCGAATCAGCTCGAGCGTGATTTGATCCATCGCATCGTCATAGTTGCCGACTGAAATATGGCCGGAACCGCGCCCCAGTTGCTGCGACGTTCCGCTGGCGGCGGTTGCCGTGACGGGAGAAGCGGAAACAGATGATGCAGCAGTGGTTTCTACAAGCAGATTTTCCAACTGAGGCGACGTCAGCGATGACGGCGGCGAATCGGATGGGACTAGCGCCTCGACTTCGGCCTGGGCTGCGGGCAGCTCCAGCACCCAGCTTTGCTCCGGTGGGTCAAACGACTCCAATGGCAAGATCTGCCGTTCTTCCATCAGCAGCGCTACGTTGCCGACCTCGCGAGCGGCTGGGACCGCCAGCAGGGCGAGCAAGAGAATCGCCATACCATGGATCACGACCGAAATCAGCAGCGGCCGATGTTGACGTAGCGCTCGCCGACCGTTTCGCTGCGGAGAAGCGGTTTCAGGCTGGTCGGGAGACAGAGCAGCGGGTCGGCGCATTCTTCACTTTCGGAGGAAACATTCAGCATTTTGCGCGGCAAGCGCATCTATTCAGCTTAACCGCGAACGGGACAAAATGCGCGTTTTTCGACATGTTGTGAGGAACGGCGCCTGGCATGAATCTGCGAGATCGAACGAGAAATTTCTGACGCCCAACCAAACCGGGCAACCATAAATTTCGGACCCTTGGCTGGTTCAGATAACAGGATCTGCCGCTGAGCTACTGGTATTTGACGACAAACCAGCCATCTCCTAGAGCTGACCAGCGCCGTAGCGTATGCGGATCTTCGAGTCCACCGAGAAAGGAGTCGGGCAATTCTCCCGGCGGATGCCATTCCAACCAAACCCCCTGTTCTTCGCCGGCTAACTCTAGTCGAACGCCTCCGGCGTGCGAACGTTCGATTGAACTGGCGCGAATGCCCGGCGAGATCTCCGGAGTTGTCATCAGCATTAGCATGGTGGGCCGGGCGATGGGGTAGGCCATGTATGGGCCCCACGGTTCCCGCTCGCCATCGCGACGAGGCCAGTCGGCTTGAAGACGGCCAGTCGCCGTCATGCAGTGCGGTAGCGCCGTCTGCAGGCGATACCGATAACCGCTCCAAACGAGCTCCTGCACATTGACGAAAAAGCCGAGCCACGCACCGGTCAAAGTGATCGTCGCCAGCCAACAGCGCAGATTTCGATAGCCGCGAGGTCCAACGAGGATGGTTCCCCAGGCAATCGCCAGGCTCAGCCCACCAACAGACAGCAGCCAGGCCATCAGGAAGCAAGCGTTCGGCGAAGCTCTCGCGGCGCCGGCATGCGACATCTCCCCTGCCGGATCAGCCATTCGCCAAGCGACCAGCGCGTTCCAGCTGGCGCCGCCATCGGCTTCGAGCAGGATCCAGCCGCCTAGGACGAGCAGCGACATTGCGTTCACTAGCCACAACCAATAAGGACCTGCCGCCAACCACGATCTTTCCCGCGTTGCCGTTTCTCTCTTGCTTCGGCTCTCTTGAGTATTGTTTTGAATCGCGTACATGACACCTCCATAAGGAGGAGGATCGTAGATGCAAAGTCGATGCCGAATCGCACTTCGCGTCACATTGCAGGGACTTCTCCACCGTTTCTTTACGGTTTTGACCTTGTGAAAAAGGTACTTTTTCTTGCTTGCGGCTTCGATTGTCGAAGCGGCGATTTTATCGCACGATGTCGGAAAAAACGCGCCGGACGACGAAAATTTCGACACGCGGTCGCTCCCTTTTCCGGTCCTACGATAGGCGCCGTCGGTTACAATGAAACCTGAATTTGCGCCTACCAAAGCACTGTTCGAAATTTGACACAGCCCGACGGAAACCTCTTCGTCTTCCTTACTTGCCAATTCCTCTTTAGCTGCTGTCCTGCCATGAGCCATTTCGCTAATCGCCGCTTCCCCTTGCCAGCTTTCCTGACCGTGATGTTGCTGGGATTGGCCCTGGGGCCGGTCTACGAATGTCGGGCCGCCGAGCCCGGCGAAAGCGACCAGGTGGCCAGCAGCGACTTGCAGTTGACCACGCCGCAGATGCCTGACGACCTGCAAGGCGCCGCGCGTGATCTGAACGAGCGAATGAGCGCTGGCGTCGACCCCGTCGATAACGCCGCCGTCCATCTGGTGCGATTGTTGGGCGACGGCGTGTTCGACCCGGGTCTGAAGGAGCAATCATTGGCGATGCTGGGGGTCGAATCGCTCGGCCAGGCGCCGCCGCGGTTCGTTTATTTTGAAAGCTTTATTGCGAGGGCTGCGCCGCAAGATGGGCAACAGCGTCAAGCGCTTTTGACGCGACTGACGAAGCAGTTTCGGGCGGCGAACGGTGCGCATTGGCAAAGTAAGGATTCTCCGGAACTCGCTCAGTACCTGGCCGCCAACGAAGCGGCGCTGGATGAACTGGTTCGCATTTCCAAATTGCCGGAGTACTACGCCCCGATCCTGACGATCGAGAAGCCGCCGACGCTGCTTGGCGCGTCGTACGCGATCGAACGGCGTATCCCTTACCTGGGACAATGCCTGGCGATTCGCGCGACGCACCGGATGGCGGAAGGAGAGTTTGACGGCGCGGTCAGCGACCTGATCGCCTGTCACCGGTTGGCGAATTTGCTGGCCAAGGGGTCGCCGCTGGACGTTTCGCTCGCCAAGGCGCACTGGACCGACGCGTATGCGTTTCAGGCCGAATGGGCAATGTTAGCGAGCGGCAAGTTGACCGCCGATCAAGCCAGGCAGTTGCAGAAAGCGATTCAAGACCTGTCGTCGATCGCCGCGGCGGAAACTGCCGCCGATGTTGGCGAACGGTTGATTGTGCGGCAAGAGATTGAAGCGATGGCGCAACATGATGAAGCGCTGTATGCCTTCTTCGACTGGACGCCGGCTAAACATGCCGAGCAGTTGAAAGCGCTGCGCGACGCCAAGATTGATTGGAACCTGGCCCAGAAGCGAGCCAACGAAGTTCAGGACGAAACGGTCTCTACCTTATTGATGTCCGACAGCAAACGGCAGAACGAGGAGATCGAGCGTCTCAACGAAGAGCTGGATCAATGGCGGAAGCGAACCGACGCCGACGAGACGACGTTGCTCGAAGCGCTCCAGGCCGATCACGCCGCCGGCAGCCGCTGGATCGGCGAGGCGGTCGCCTTGGCGCTGCGAACCAACATCTGGCAGCGTCTCTGCACCGACCGCCGCGGGCGCGTCCGCCGTGATTTTGTCAGCGTCGGCTTGGCGCTGGAAGAGTTCCACCGTCGCCGCGGCTACTATCCCGCGGCGCTCGCCGATCTGTCGCCCGAGATTTTGGCGTCGATCCCCAACGATTCCCACTCGCAAAAGCCGTTCGAGTACGTCCGCAAGGATGATCAACACGCTGAGCTGATCTGCTGGGGGACCAACCGGCAAAACGACGCCGGCCGTCTCTTTGACGACGACCTGATTCTGCAACTGGGCCAATAGCGGCATCGTCGATTGCGACGGCGAGCGGAATGCCGGCTTTGTGGCGGAAGTCGGCGACCGTATCGATCGAATCGACCCGAATCAGATCCTCGGCCCACAGGATGTCGTATTGCTGCAATTTCTTCGCGATCCGCAGCGCCACCGGCAGTTGGAAAAAGCCGTGGCCGTCGATCATCAACTCGATCGCATTGCCCAGCGATTCGCGAATCGCCTTAAACGGCGCCAGGCCTTGTTCGATATCGGCGTCGGAGACGTAGACCGGGCCGTTCGGTTTGTGGGCGGCGAAATCGAGCGGCCAGGTCTTCAGCCCGCTATACCCGGCTCCTAGCAACTCTTGCGCGAGCTCGACCGGCCGATGGACGATCGACCAATAGCAGTCCGTTGATTTTCTCGACGGACTGCGTGATCGCATGGATGCGATCCCAAAATAGCGACGTAAGTCGTTATTTTGGGAGCCGCGAAGAGCTACGCTCTGAGCCTGGCGAGGTTGAAAAATGCCACGATGGCATTTTTCAACAGGCAGATAGTCATTCAGCGGTCCTGGGTTCCCCATTGGGCCATGTCCCGGCCAGATATGCGTTGCCTGCGACTCGGCCTTGGCGCCCTTACGAGGGACCGCCGCAGCTGTTGTACGTCTTGATCGACTCCTGAACGCAGCCGCCCAGCAGTTGCCACACCGGTAGATTGACCGACTGGCCGAAGATGTCCCACAGCGCGAGGTCAATCGCCGAGATCGCTCGCAACTCGGCGCCGCGCGAGCCGAAGTTGGTCGTTCGCTCGAAGAGGAACCGCCAATGTTTCTCGATCTCCAGCGGGTCTTTACCCAGCAAATCGTTACAGGCGATATGACCTCATTAGCGGTCGCTACTGCTCAGCGGTTTTCCGTTGGGCCGCAACCAGCCAGAACGCTAAAGATTGAAGAAAACCGCTCTAGATTGTGCCGCATGCGCGAGCACCAGAATTCACGTTTCCTATGGTTGGAAGCCCCTGCTAGTGCTGCTCGGTGCGGTCATGCCCAACGCTCTCGGGCTGCTTCCTCTGGGCGAGAAATGGCCGGAAGTACCACTGCTTCAGCGCCGCCAAGCCCTTGCCGGTGTCGTGCGCCGCGATCTGGGCGCAAGGGACCAAGAACAGGGTCACAATCGTCGCGAACATCACGCCAAAGGCGAGCGACGCCGCCATCGGGATCAGGAACTGGGCCTGCAGCGACTTGTCGGTCAGCAGCGGAATCAGTCCGACGAAAGTCGTGATGGAGGTCAGCATGATCGGGCGGAATCGACGAGCGCCCGCTTGCAGCGCCGCCTCGTGCAGAGTCGACCCTTCGGCCCGCTTTTGATTGACGTAGTCGACCATCACCAGCGTATCGTTGACCGCCACGCCGGCCAGGGCCAACATACCGAAGATCGAGAGGTACGACGGCGTGATATCCATAAAGATGTGCCCGAGCAACGCGCCGATGATCGCAAACGGAACCGCCAGCAACACGAAGAAGGGCTGACCAAGCGACTTTAGCGCCACCGCCAACAGGCCGTACAGCACAAAGGCGAGCAACAACGCGCCGAGGATCGTCTTCCGCTGCGCGTCTTCCGCCTCGGCGACATAACCGACGTATTGATACGTCAGGTTGTGCTCTTGGCAGAGCTCGGTGATCTTGGGGGAAAGTTCGGCGGCGATGCTAAGCATGTCGACCGACTCGTCGACCGGCGCCGCGCCGCAACGCAAGATCTCGGCGCCATTCTTTCGTTCGACCGACGAGGGCGCCTTTGTGAAGACGATATCGGCGACGGTGGCCAACGGCACGTCGGCTCCGCGCGGAGTGCGAATCCGCATCCGCTCGAGCGTGTGCAGCGTTTCTCGCTGCGCCAGCGGCAGACGAACCATGACGCGGATGCTGTCGACGCCGCGTTGCATCCGCTGCGCTTCTTCGCCGAAGAACGACTGGCGAATCTGCTGGGCCAGCAGTTGTTGCGTCAGTCCCAGTTCCGCCGCCTGCGGTTTGAGCCGCAGCTCCAGCTCATCTTGCCCGTAGTTAATGTTGGCCCAGGTCGTGCTGAAATCTTTGTACTGCTCTAGCAGGCTTTTGATCTTCCGGGCGACCTCCGCTTTCTCGGGCGACATCGGTCCGCGGAGTTCAATGTTCAGGTTTTGATTGTCGACGTTGCGGTCGCGGTTGATGCTCGAGTCGGAGCGGATCCGAAACTCGGTCGCTTCCGGAATCGGGCCGACCAGTTCGTTCCAGCGAGCCGCCAGGTCGCTATTCTTGGGGCCGTCCGCACTACGCAGCGATGGCGCCAAGACCTCAAACGAAATCGAGCCGCGCGACTTGTCGAAGTCGCGATGGATGCGGGCCGCGCCGACCAGCTTCGAGATATTCCGAACCAGCGACTCGCCCGTTTCTGGATCGACATACTCCTTTTGCACTTGCAGCAGGGCGTTCTCGATCCGGGTCATGTAGCGGCCGGTCATTTCCAGCGACGTGTCGTCGGGCATGTCGAGCTGGGCCGAGATCCGCTGCTGTTCGACCGACGGATAGGCGATAAACTCCATCCGCCCGCTCAGGCAGTAGCCCGCCATCAACAACATGCCCGCGACGAAGGTCGCCAGCACCGAAAAGCGATGTCGCACGGCAAAGACCAGGCAAGGCTGATAGACGCGTTCGACAAAGTACTCGAGCCCGTCGGCGATCTTCGTCTGCAGGCGGGTGAGTGGGTTGTTGTGCGGAACGGGGCGGAGGTGCTTTAAGTGGGCCGGCAAGATCAACTTCGACTCGATCAGCGAGAACAGCAGGACCGGCGCGACGACCGGCGGAACCTGCGACGCAAAATCGCCCCAACTGCCGTCAAAGAACATCAGCGGAACGAAGGCGACCATCGTCGTCAACGCGCCAAAGGTGACCGGAGTCGCCACTTCGTGCGTTCCTTCCACCGCGGCTTCGAGCGGGGTCATCCCTTCTTTCATTTTCGAGTAGACGTTTTCGCCGGTCACGATCGCGTCGTCGACTACGATCCCGACCACGATGATGAAACCGAACAGGCTCATCACGTTGGCCGTCACGCCAAACCAGGGCATCAGCATCACGCCGCCGGCAAAACCAACCGGAATGCCCGCGACAATCCAAAAGGCGAGACCCGGGCGCAAAAACAGCCCCAGCAAGATCATCACCAGGATGCCCCCTTGGACCATCGACTCGATCAGCGTCGAAAGCCGGCCGCGGATCTCAATCGACTCGTCGTCCCAGATGAATAGCTCAATCCCCTCCGGATAGCGGGTGCGGGCGTTTTCGACATACTGGTGGACCTTGTCCGAGATGTCGATCGCGCTCTCTTTGCCGGTCCGCAGGACTTCGACGAACAACGACGGTCGCCCATTGAACTCGACGATTTTTTGTCCTTCTTCAAAACCGTCGGTGATGCGGGCCACCTCTCCCAGCAGAATGTCGGAGCCGTTGGTCGAAAGGATCGGCACCTGCGAGAACTCTTGTTCCGAGTAAGCCTGACCGCGGGTGCGGACGATGAAAGTGCCGCTGTCGCTTTCTATTGAACCGGCCGGCAAGTCGATTGAGAACTGCTGAATCGCGCTGGTCAGATCTTGCAGGCTCAGACCATAGGCCAGCAGCTTTTCGGTGTCGACCTCGATGCCGATTTCGTATTCGCTGTCCCCTTGCACCTGCGCGCGGCTGACGCCGGGCAGTGCGGTAATGTCTTCCTGTACCTGGCGGGCCACCTCGCGCAGTTCATGCGGACTGAGATGCCCGGTCACCGCGACGCTGAGCACTTCCCACCAGTTCGACGAGTCGGGGATCTGGATCGTCGGACGCTCGGTCTCATCCGGAAAGGTGGTGATCGTGTCGATCCGCGCTGTGATGTCGTCGAGCAGGGCCCGCAGGTCGGTCCCTGGTTCGGCGTCGATAAAGATGCGGGCCGAACCCTGCGATCCGCTCGAAAAGATGTCGCGGACCCCTTCGACCCCTTCCAGGGCTTCTTCGATCGGAATCAGGATCGCTTGCTCAACGTCTTTGGCCGTACCGCCGCGATACGACATGTTGATGAAGACGGACTCGAAGCTTCGCTCTGGCGAGACCTCGAGCGGAATCTGATAGTACGCCACGTATCCGCCGGCGACCAAGATCGCAAGCATCATGAAGTTCGCGGCGATTCCGTTTGTAGCAAACCAGCGGATCATGGGCAGTCGTTAGTTAGCGGCGCTCTTGTCGTTTTCGGCCGCGGCGGAATCGGCGACCGTCATCGGCGTATCGGCTGGAGGAATGATCTCGATCTTGGCGCCCTTCGGGGTGAAGGTCATCGGCGTCGTCGCCAGCCAGGTCGATTCAGGAATCGCCGCCGCCGGAACGATCACGTTCGTCTCGTCCGACCACAGCGCCTCGATCTTCATCGGCAGCAACGTCAGATCGGACTGGTTGACCAGCACAATCTGATCCAACTCGCGAACCGCCCCGCGAGGCAGCGCGATCACCTTCTCCAGCACTTTGCCCTCGACAGCCGCAATCACCGGCTGACCGATCCGCAGCGGCGGCATGCCGGTGCGACGACCAAACGGATTGTCGACCCGGGCGATCGCAAACACATCGCGCGAGTCTTGATCCAAGACCCCCTCAGTACGGACGATCTTCCCTTGCCAGATCGTGTCGCCGGAAGCGTGAATGGCGTCCCGCAACTTGACCGAAAGCGGCGCGTCGTCGGTAAACTCCGGCAAGTGCAGATACTTCCGCTGATCGCCAGAAATGGGGAGCCGCACTTCGACGTAGTCGATCGCAAAGACGTCCCCCAGCGGCGAGTTCGAGCCTGCCATCTGTCCCAGGCCGATCAGTTTGGTCATCACGCGGCCGTCAAATGGGGCGACGATCTTGGTGCGGCTCAGATTCAACTCGGCCTGCTCGACCGACGTTTCGGCCAGGGCGACATTCGCTTCGGCTTGTTCGCGGCTGGCCGACGCCGATTCGACTTCTCCTTGCGAAACGGCGTTCGACTGCACGAGCCGCAGTTTGCGTTCTTCGACCAGCTTGGCGAGCTTCAGTTCGGAGATCCGCGAGTCGAGTTCCGACTTGGCGATCGCCAGCGCCGTTTCGTAATCGCGGGGATCAATTTCGACCAGCACGTCTCCCTGGCTGAAATAGGCGCCGACTTCAAACGCAGGGCTGACCTTCACCACGGCGCCGGAAACCTGCGACGTGAGCGTCACCTGGTTGTGCGGCTGGACGACGGCATGCGTTTTGACGATCACCGGGTAGTCGACCGTCTTCATTTCTTCGACCCGCGAACGAAGCGCCACCTTGCGGGCGGTTGGCTGTGGCGGCCGTTCTATCTTGTCGGCCAACCATTGAAAGCCGAACCAGCCGGCGGCCAGAATCGCGCACGGGATCGCCAGCCGAACCATCACGCCCGCAAAGTGCAGTAATCGATTGGAAGAGCTTGCCATTGAGGAAAATTAGCCGGTTAGTCGGTCGGGTTGTTATCGAGGATTGGGGTTGGGGACGCCCAGAGGAAGACCTGCGGCGGAGGCCGATTCTTTCCATTCTATTCGCCCCCAAAAAATAACCGCCCGAAATTCGGGGGGGCGCCCCAGCAAACGTGCGGGCGGCCGTGACGCGGCGTGGTTTCGCTTACCGGTGAGGCAGACTTTAACGCCGCAGGTGTGGTAAAGGTGTCGAGCTTTTCGGGCCAAATGCAAATTATTGTACGAATTGCGCCAGTTTCTCCGATGGTAACAGCGAAGCGATTTGATACGAATGTTACCGATTTTTCGAGATTCTGGATGCGACGCGTCAGCCAGCCGCCTAAACCGATCGCTTTCGGCCTCCGCAGCCTTCGCCTGGGGCTCGTTTGGGGCGTGTTGCTCTGCATCGGTTGCACCAGCCCCCGCCAATGGGTTGCCAACGGGTTTAAGGTAGGGCCGAACTACCAGACGCCGTGCGCCCCGGTGACGCACGACTGGATCGACGCCGACGACAAACGGGTGCTCGACGACCCGGTCCAAGGCGCCGACTGGTGGGCGACGTCGTTCAACGATCCGGTCCTCAACGAACTGGTCGCCGAAGCCTACAACCAAAACCTGACCGTCCAGCAGGCTGGCGCTCGCATCATGCAGGCTCGCGCCCTGCGCCAGATCGCGATCGGCGGCCTCTTCCCGCAGCAGCAAGCCCTGGGAGCGTCGTACTCGCACAACCTGACGACCGGGGCCGGATTCGATCGGCACTTCAGCTCTTGGAGCGGATCGTTCGGGCTGGCATGGGAAGTCGACTTCTGGGGGCGTTATCGCCGCGCGGTCGAAGCGGCCGACGCCGATCTGGACGCCGCCGTCTTTGAGTATGGAGACGTGGTCGTCACGCTGGTCGCCGACGTCGCCGCCACCTACATCGATATCCGTACGCTGCAGACGCGGTTGGAACTGGTCAAGTTGAACGTCGAAAATCAACGGCAGACCTACGACATCACGGAGATCCGTTTCAAGAACGGCGAGTCGAGCGAAGTCGACGTGCAGCAGGCCAAGTCGAGCCTTGTTCAGACCGAAGCGCTCGTTCCGCAGGTTGAGACGACGCTGCGGCAATCGCAAAACCAACTTTGCGTGTTGCTCGGCATGCCGCCGGAAGAGATTCTGGAGTTGCTGGGCCCCGGAAAGATCCCGACCGTCAAGTCGGAAATCGCGCTCGGCATTCCGGCCGCGTCGCTGCTGCAGCGGCCCGACGTTCGCCGCGCCGAACGTCAACTCGCGGCCCAGTCGGCGCTGATCGGCGTCGCCGAGTCCGATCTCTACCCGCACATTACGCTGTCGGGAACGGTCGGCCGCCGCGGGAATCAATTCAAAGAGCTGTTCCGCAGCGGTTCGGGGTTTGGTTCGGTCGGTCCCTCGCTTGACTGGAATATCCTGAACTACGGCCGCATCTTGGGTGACATCGAGTTCCAAGAGGCCCGCTTCCAGGAGCTGCTGGTCGTCTACCAGCAGTCGGTGCTCGTCGCCAATCAGGAAGCGGAAGACGCGATTGTGCAGTTTTTGAAGTCGCAAGAATTGCTCCGTCTGCAACTGGAAGCGGCCGAGGCGGCCGACAAGACGAACGAGTTGATCACCCTGCAGTACGCCGAAGGGGAGGAAATCGACTTCAACCGCGTCTTCAACGTCCAAAACACCAAGACGCAGCAGGAAGTCGCCGCCGCTACCGCCAAAGGAAACGTCGCTCAAGGTGTGGTCGCCATCTATCGCTCACTCGGCGGCGGCTGGCCTTCGCCTTACCTGGGCCAACCGCTCGGCGTGACGCCGGAGCCGGCCGGTGAAGAGATCGAACCGCCCGCAGGGGAGGAAATTCCGATCGACGAAGTGCTCGAAAACCCGGTCGACGAAATCCCCAACAATCGAGTCGACCCGCTGATGCTGGAACCGATGAACGACTAATCCGCCGTCCTACCGCGCCGCGCCGGTGGCGTTCTGTAAGAAATCTCCCAGAGTGGAGAGATGGAGCGGCGATTTTACGCCAGACCGATCGACCGCCGGTGATGCGTCGCCGCCATAGCCCCAATGCTCGGCGATTTTCCGCTGCAGGAAGTCGGCGCTGCGGCGAAGTTCGCTAAAGATCGCGTCGTAGTCGTTCAGCCCCTTGCCGATTTCGCCATGCGCCAGTCGCATCGATCACCCCATCGCAGCCGAGAACGTCGCGGAAAACCGACCGTTCGGCTTCCTCAATTGCCGGCGGCCAACCAACTAGCTGGAAGTCGTAAGCGGCGCTTTTGTGAGTTGCAGATCGATTTCATTGGCGCCAGGATTCACTTCGTAGAGGAGGAAGTCTTCGCCGTAATATTGAGTCGGTACCGGCGAGGTCGCTTCCACCGCAATTGGCTCCCGCGGTTCAACTCCGACAGGAGAAATGCGAACCTGATGTTGGCCAAGCTTGGCGCCTTTGTCTTGTGAGGTATAGCGAAGTTGATACTGACCCGCGGCGTTGGTGACGCCGTAGCTTTCGCGTCCGCCGGCATCGGGGCTAAAGGTGACCATCACCTGACTCAGCGGTTGACCATCCAAGGTCACCGTTCCGGAAACGAAACCGAGATTCTCGCCACTCCCTCGACTGCAGCCGACGGCCAATACGAGCGCGGAAAGTAACAGAGTCGAGCGGACCTGCCAGCTTGAGCTGCGTTGCTGTTTGAAATACATCTCGCTTGTTCCAATGCGGTGGATCGTGAAGGGAAACGAATGCGAGGTCATGCGACGTCGCATTGGCATTTGCTTGAATGACGTGCGGCGGAGACGCTAGAAACTTCCGACGACGTTCCCATCCGCGCGATCCGCCAGATTCTCGGTCGTCGCTCCGTCGGTCGTTTCGGCGAGGAAATGAACCGATCCGTCACCGAATAGGAACTGGGCGCCGCCAGGATGGTGCGAACTATACGCGTTGCGGAACGTGCCGTTGATCCGCCGAGCGGTGGTGTTGGCCAGCGATTCGGAGAGAACGCGAACGACCGAGTCATTGCCAGAATACCCGCTGCCGTTGTACATGCCGATCCAAACGGCCGCCATTCGATCGACGCCGTCTCCCAAGTCTCCGTAGGTGACTTCTCCGATCGCCAACGTGTTGGAAGTGCCATCGGTGATGTCGCGAAATTTTACATGACTACCGCCCCCGAATAGCCCCGTTTCAGCACGAAAACAATAGCCGCGATACCAACCGCTGGGACAATCGCTGGGCCCGCCGGAAGTCGCTCCTTCGTTGAACGAGCCGAAGACGCCCTTGTAGTTGGAGGTGGCCGGAACGTCCGCCGCGTCAAAGGCGTTCTTCTTGAATCTCGCGTTGATGTCGGGCGCCGGGGAAGACGGGCAGAGGTAAACCGGAAGTTTGGTCTGCGACAGCTCGACGAAATTGGGAATAGACGCATAGTTTTCCAGGCGGTTTTGGGTCACGCCCAACGCGTCATGCATCGCGTCTTGCTCGACAAACGGCAAGATCAGCGATCCCCAACCCCAACCAGGCTTGCCAAACCAACCGGCCGATGTCGTATACGGAGCGCGCACGGCTGCAGGCGGCAACGAACCATAAACGTCGTGATAGTTGTGCAGCGCCAAGCCCATCTGCTTGAGGTTGTTGCGGCATTGCGACCGACGGGCCGCTTCGCGGGCTTGCTGCACGGCGGGTAGCAGCAAAGCGATAAGAACGCCAATGATGGCGATGACGACAAGCAGTTCGACCAGGGTAAACGCCCGACGGAACGACATCGCCCGAGAGTACTTCAATGAACGCATCTTCCGGATCCCTTATGATTTTCGATGACGAAATGGGTTCCCAGGAAAATTGGGGCGTCTCCTGAGATCTATGGCGGCAATGATGGAGCGCCAAACGCGTCGATCGCGTAGTTCGATCCGAATTCGACAGATTCAAGGTTACTTGCGCGAGCTCTCCCCCTTTTGTGCAAAGGAGACCTTTTTATGCCTGATTGAGACGTAAAACGGCCATTTCAGAACAAAATCGCCGAATTCTCGAGCGGGGAGTCGCCTAGTTTGGCGCCCGCATGACCGGATAGCGACGTTCGACTTCTCGGCGGCGCGTCTGACTCGGAGAGACGCCAAACTTCTCTCGATAGACGCGGGAAAAATGAGATTGCGATTGAAAGCCGCAGGCGAACGCAATCGAATTCACGCTCATCTCGCTGTGCAAAATCATCTGGTGGGCGCGATCGAGGCGCAGTTCGAGATAGAACTGGCCGGGACTGATCTGCAGATGCTCTTTGAAGAGCCTCGACAATTGTCGCGACGAGAGAGAGACGGCGGCCGCGAGTTCGGCGGTGCTCAACGGCTCTTCGATCTCGGCCTCCATCATTTCAATCGACTTCACCAGCTTGTTGTGGTGAATGTCCCAGCGGTCGGTCGTCTTCAGACGCTGTCCCTCAGAGCCGCGCCGGATCCGCTCGTGCATGAAATGCTCGGCGGCGCGAATCGCAACATCCCGGCCATGTTCCGCTTCGACGGCATGCAAGACCATGTCGATGCCGGCGGTTCCGCCAGCGCAAGTCACCCGATTCCGGTCGAATTCAAACAGGTTGAGGGTCAGTTCCGACTTTCGAAATCGTTCGCGAAATGCAGACGCGTTTTCCCAGTGAACCGTGACCCGGTAGCCGTCGAGCAAGCCGCCAAGCGCCAACACCTGCTGAGCCGTATCGACGCCGCCGAGCAAGCTTCCTTGGCTCGATAGCCAGCGGAGTTTCGAGAACAATTCGTTGGTCCCAAACCGATCGGGCGTCGTTCCCCCAATCACCATGATCGTTCCTGGAGGCTCGGTCAGATCGAAGAAGTTGTCGGCGACACAGACTTCGATGCCGTTACAGTCTTTCGTCGGTTTGCCGTCGAGCGACGTCAGGTTCCAATCGTACTTGCGGGGAGCATAGCGATTCGCTACCCGCAGCGCTTCGACCACCGAAAAAAATCCGATCGAAGTGAATTCGGGAAGCAGCAAGAACGTGATCGGATTGCGGAGCGTGAATGGCGAGTCCGTTCTGGCGTCCTGAGATTTACGAGAGCCGAGCACAAATCGCTCCCCTACGTGATACCGGGAGAGGTTACCGCGACGAGCTCGGCGTTAAGAATGTCAGCCGGTAGCCCCTTCAAAAGGCTGTTTCCAGCGAACGAGACGCGCTTCGATCTGCCGCAAAGCCAGATCCATTAAAGTTCCCAGAAGCCCGATCGTCAACATTCCGACGATGACCACGTCGGCGTGGAACGTCTGTCGGGCATCAACAATCAGGTATCCAACGCCCGATTCGGCTGCAATCAGTTCCGCCGCGACGACGCACGTCCAAGCAAAGCCAATACCGATACGTAGCCCGGTCAAGGTTGACGGCAGCGCGCCTGGCATAATCACCTTCGTAAAGAACTTCCACCAGCCAATTTCGTAGACGCGGGCCAACTCGATGAACTGCTTGTCGGTCTGCCGAATCCCAGCGACGACGTTGACCAGTATGGGAAAAAAGGCTCCCAGAAAGATGATGAAGACCTTCGAAACTTCCCCTATCCCAAACCACAAGACCGCCAACGGAAACCAGCCAATCGGCGGAATCGGCTTGAGCGTTTGCAGCAACCAGTCGAAAGTTCGATCGAACGTCGACCAGAGTCCAATGGCCGAGCCAAGCGCGACACCGACGATCGCCGCCAACAGAAAGCCCTCAAATACGCGAACCAGACTGACGGCGACATGGTGGAATATCTCGCCGTTCTTCACCAGGCTAACGACGCTTTCGGCGACCGCCAATGGCGAGGGCAACAACAAGGGAGTCACAACGCCGGCGCTCGAGAGCCCTTGCCATATCACGATAACGGTAATCGGCAGCCAGATCCGCCAGGCAAGGTTTTTCATGTTCCAGACTCGCTATTAACGAAGGCCGCTCGGTCGAACTGCAGATCGACAAACTCGCTGATATCGACGGATTGGCGATTCACCCCCAGATCTAGTAGAAATTTCTGCGTCGCATCCAATTCGGCCAGCGTCGCGTCGCTGAGCGGCGGAATGTATTCGATTTTGGGGAACGTCGCGACCAATTGCTCGGGCTCGAGATTGACGTCCTCAGCAATCAGCTGCGCCGCCTCTTCCGGATGCTCACGCAGGAAGTCACGTCCGCGGCGAAAAACTTCCAAGATCTTCGTTACCGTTTCGGGCGAATGCTCAATCAAGTCGCTCGTGACGAGGATCACCTCGTTGCCCGATTTCAGGTTGGCGCCGTCGAGCAAGATCTTGGCCGAACCATTGGAAACGACCTGCGAGATGTAGGGCTCCCACGTTGCGCCGGCATCGATCTGCCCAGTTTGCAGACTCGTGTTGATTTCTGGGCCTGACATGTTGATGAAGCGGACGCTACTGAGGGAAAGTCCTTCTCGCTGCAAGGCGAGCGCCAACAGATGGTGGCAAAACGAACCCTTGGTCGCCGCCACCTTTTTCGATTCCAGGTCAGAGACTGAGCGAATCGGAGAGTCGGCTGGCAGCAAGATCGCCAGGCTCTCGGGGCTGACCGCCGCCAAGGAAACGATTTTAACGTCCAACCCGGCCGATCGCCCGATAATGGCCGGCGTATCGGCCGTTAGCGCCACGTCGATCAGCCCGGCGGCGAGCGCTTCGTTCTGCAGCGGCCCATCGCGTAAAGTCGACCACTCGACGTCACCCAATTTGGCCTCCTTCAGCGTGGCTTCCAGCCAGCCTTTTCGTTTCGCGATCCACAGCGGCGCATACGCGGGAACGGGTTGGAGACTCACTCGTACCACCCCGTTTTCCGGCGCTGGTCGTGCGGCCGGCGAACAGCCAATGGCAACCAAGAGCAAGGCTGCTACGAACGTGGCGGAGCGATAGCTTCGACTTTGGATGTTGGGCAATTCGCGCATGGCCTTCAGTGGATCTCACAGGGATGAGCGGAGGTTTCGTCGGATTGAGAGACGTTGGATGGGTTGGACTTCGGCGGTTCCTCCGATTCGGTAGTCGAGGTCGGATGAAAGATCGAATCCCACAGCTGTTTTCGTAAGGCGTCAAAGCGGCGATCGCCCCGGTCGCGAGGACGCGGCAAGTCGACTGAGACCACTTCGCGTACTTCACCAGGGCGATTGCCGATGACAGCGATCCGGTCCGCCAGAAAAATCGCTTCGTCTATGTCATGCGTCACCAAGACCATCGTGGTTTTTTCGGCTTTCCAGATGCGCAGAATCTCGTGTTGCATCTGCTGCCGCGTCAACGCATCTAAAGCGCCAAGCGGTTCGTCCAGCAGCAGCACCTGAGGACGATTGACCAATGCACGGGCCAGTCCGACGCGCTGCGCCATGCCGCCGGAAAGTTGTCGGGGATAGGCGTTTTCAAACCCACAAAGGCCGACGAGTTGAATATGCTCGTCAATGTTCTGCTCGCGGTTCGTGGCGACCCCTTCACGCAATCCGAAATCGATGTTCTGACGGACGGTCAGCCAGGGTAACAGGCGATGATCCTGGAAGACCATCCCGCGATCGAGCCCGGGCCCTGAGATCTGGCGATCTCCCATAGTGATCGTTCCGGTCGTTGGCTGCTCTAGCCCAACGATCATTTTTAAGAGCGTGCTCTTCCCGCAGCCGCTACCGCCGACGAAACAAAAGAACTCTCCCGGCTCAATGTTTAATGTGACGTCGCGAAGAACCGGCACTTCTCGTTGGTCAACAAGATAGGACTTGCTGCAACCGGTGATCGTTACGCCGTTGTTGTCGGCGCGATTGTCGTCGTCCAGACGGTTTCGCAATTCGGCTCGCTTGGAGCTGGGACGACGGCTTCCGGTGAACGCACCCGTGACCCACGATACGATCTGGCTCGAAGAAATAGCAATCGTTCTACCTGGTTGGCTGTCACAAGTTCCTCTGCACGGGGCGAATGCAAAGAGGAACCGAGGGGGAAAATTAGATCACTCCTATTGGCCAAAGGCATGATGGATGGCACCATAGTAACGGATGCGATCCACGTTTGCTTGCCCCATAGAGACGGGTATTTGACCGTCTCGTCTTCTGGGGGGAAGGCTGGATTGGCCAATTTTCTTACGTTTTTCAACCTCGCCAGGCTCAGAGCGTAGCTCTTCGCGGCTCGCAAAATAACGACTTACGTCGCTATTTTGGGGTCGCATGCCTGCGATCTCGCAGTCCGTTGAAAAAATCAACGGACTGCTAAGCCGCCGCTTTCCGCCGCACAGCGATCGTTCGAAGGTCGCCCGCTGGCGAAATTTCTCGACTGGCGGAGGCTCTTGCCTCAGGGGCCCGCAAGATGCCTTTTTCGCTCGTGTCGCCGATAGGCTTAAAACTGTCAATCTGGTTCAAAAGACCCCGCCCCGCGGAAACTAACCTGAATCGTCGACGGGAACAAAACCGATTGGGGGTCCGACGAAGGGACCGGAAGCATTTTGAAGGGGATCAATCGTGTCGCCAGGCGCAGATTTGGAAAACTACTGGATGCCGTTTACGGCCAATCGGGCGTTCAAGGAGTCGCCGAGGCTGATTACTTCCGCTGCGGGGATCCACCTGTTCGAACCTTCGGGGCGGCCAATTTTAGATGGATCGTCCGGTCTCTTTTGCGTTCCGGCCGGTCATTGTCGCCCCGAGATCGCCACGGCGGTCAGCGAGCAGTTGCAGAAGCTGGACTATACAACGCCATTTCAGTTCTCGCACCCGGGTGGGTTTGAACTGAGTCGCAAGATCGCCTCGTTGACGCCTGCCGGTCTGGACCGCATCTTCTTCGCCAACTCCGGTTCCGAGTCGGTGGAGACGGCGCTCAAGATGGCGTTGGCCTATCATCGCGCCAAGGGCGAGCCTTCAAGACAGCGAATCGTCTCTCGCGAACTCGCCTACCATGGCGTCAATTTCGGAGGACTTTCGGTTGGCGGCATGGTCAAGAATCGCCAAGGCTACGGAACGCTCTTGCCGGGCGTCGTTCATATGCGTCATACCCAGACGGTCCAGCGATCATTTACCCAAGGGCAGGCGGAAGAAGGCGCCGATCTGGCCGACGACTTGCTGCGCGCCGTCCAGCTCTATGGCGCGGAGTCAATCGCTGCGGTCATCGTCGAGCCGATCGTGGGATCGGTGGGAATCCTGGTTCCGCCGCAGGGATATTTGCAACGGCTGAGAGAGATCGCCGACCAGCACGGCATCTTGCTGATCTTTGATGAAGTTATTACCGGCTTCGGGCGAACCGGCTGTCCGTTCGCTGCAGACGCTTTCGACGTCCGGCCCGATGTTATGACGATGGCCAAGGCGCTGACCAACGGTTCGATGCCGATGGGCGCTGTCGCCGCTTCCACGTCGATCTACGATACCATCACCAGCGCCGCGCCAGAAGGAACGATCGAGTTCTTTCATGGGTATACCTATTCGGGGCATCCAGTCGTCGCCGCCGCCGCCCTCGCCACGTTAAACATCTTTGAGAAAGACGGGCTCTATGATCGCGCCGCCGCACTGGTCGCGCCATTTCAAGACGCGGTTGCCGAGCTCGCGTCCCTTCCGTTAGTTACCGACATTCGCGCCTATGGCTTGCTGGCCGGGATCGATCTGGCCATTGACGGACAATTTGGACGGCGAGGATTCGCCGCGCTCAAAGCCTTGTTCGAGGCGGGGCTGATGGTCCGCGTCACCAATGACACAATCATTCTGGCGCCGCCGTTTGTCGCGGAAGCGTCGGACGTCGCGCAAATGGTCGATATCGTTCGTTCGGTCGTCTCAAGACTTTAGCCTGCAGCATTCCGCCGTTCTTACTCGTAGATGGAGAAACAATGAAATTTCAGCATATTGGCGAAGAGCGCGTTCCGGTTTCCGCATTGGCGCTTGGCTGCATGGGAATGACCGATCTTTATGGCGTCCGCAACGACAAAGAGTCGATCGCGACGATCCACGCCGCCTTGGACGCTGGCGTCAATTTTCTGGATACCTCGGACATGTATGGTCCCCACACAAATGAAGTTCTGGTGGGGGATGCGATCAGTTCTCGTCGCGAAGACGCCTTCGTCGCCACCAAGTTTGGCATCGTCCGCGATCCGGACGATCCGCAGAAGCGCGGCACTTGCGGACGCCCCGACTATGTGAAGTGGTCGTGTGAAGGTTCGCTTCAGCGGTTGGGGATTGAAACGATTGATCTCTACTACCAGCATCGAATCGACCCGAACGTGCCGGTGGAAGAGACTGTAGGCGCCATGAAAGAACTAGTCGCCGAGGGGAAGGTGCGATTCCTTGGCCTTTCGGAAGCGTCGCTGGAGACGATCAAACGGTCGCAAGCGGTCCATCCGATCGCCTCGCTCCAGACGGAATACTCGATTTGGAGCCGCGACGCCGAAGATGCCGGCGTGATCGACTACTGCCGAGCCAACGGTATTCTGTTCGTCTCGTGCAGTCCGCTGGGCCGCGGTTTTCTTACGGGCCAAGTGACGAAATTTGAGGACCTGGCGGAAGATGACTATCGCCGCCACTCTCCCCGTTTTCAGGGAGAGAACTTCCAGAAGAATCTGGAAGTGCTGGACCGACTTCGCGAAATCGCCAGTGGGCGCGGCATGACGCCGGCCCAGTTTGCGTTGGCCTGGGTGATGACCAAAGAGCCGTTAATGGTTCCTCTGTTTGGCACCAAAAAGGTGAAGTACTTGCAAGAGAACCTGCGGGCTTTGGAGTTCACGCTTACTGCGGAAGAAATGGCGCAGATCGAGGAAGTCGCGCCGGAGGGCGCATTTGCAGGCACACGCTATACGCAAGAGCTGATGAAGCTCGTCAACGCATAAGTCCGTTCGTCCGACGTCGTCGAAGCTACTCCATTTACGAAAAAGGCCTTTCATGAAAACTCGAATCCGTCTGGCGATCGCGATGGTTGCCACTAGTTTTTCGCCATTGGCGATGGTGCAGGCTGCCTCGGCATGTACGACGGCGGTCATCAGCGGCCGCGCGACGGTGGATGGTCGGCCGATACTTTGGAAAAACCGCGACACGCGAACGGCGCGGCGAAATGAAGTCGCTCGCCTAACCGACGGAGACTTGAAAGCGATCGCGGTCGTCAATGCGGGCTCAACGTCCGCTGCATGGATGGGAGTGAACGAGGCCGGTTTTTGCATCGAGAACTCGTTGGCTCGCGATCTGGCGACGAAGGGAAAGAAGTCGGGCCCCGGCAATGGCGGGTTGATGAAGTTGGCCCTGGAAACGTGCAAGACGGTCGAGGACTTCAAAAAGCTGCTGGACGAGACCGATAAAACCGGACGGCGTACGGTCGCCAATTTTGGCGTCATCGATGCGCAAGGGGGAGCTGCAATTTTCGAGACAGGGCCCGCGTCGTATGTCATGTTCGACGCGAACGATCCAGAAGTTGCTCCTGACGGCATTTTGGTCCGGGCGAATTTCTCCACGGCCGTTCACGACTTTCCTGCCGAACCAACCGCGGAGCAATTGCAAGGAACGTACTCGCGAGGGCGCTATCTCCGCGCATGTACACTATTGGACCGCAAACACGACGCGCCGATCAGCGTCGAATACGTCATTCGGCATTGCACACGCGATTTGATGGACTCCGATCTTCAGCCGATTCCAGGCAGCATCAACGCGAAGGCCCGGTCGTTGCCGTCAACAATCTCGACCGCCGATACGATCAGTCGAGCGATTACCGTATCCGCAGGCGTCTTTCATGGGGTCAAACCAGGAGAAGATCCTGGCTTGACTACCATGTGGACAATGCTGGGCGAACCGAACTTCACGATTGCGGTTCCATGCTGGGTAGCGGCCGAGAAAGTAAGCGACCACCTAGCCGGCGATCGCGGCGCACCGGTGGGCGAACTCTCCAACTCGCTGCGAACCTGGAACTATCTGCCGGAACAGGAAGTCCTGAGGAGCAAGGCTTTGCAGCGGTTGTGGAGCGAGCTCTGGCCCGTCGAAGAGGCGATCATTGCGAAAACCTTGCAGCAGCGCGATACGCTCGTCGAAACGACCGACTATCAGGAGGTGATCACAATGCTTCATCAGCAAGCGGCGTCGGAAGCGCACGATGTCCTGGAAAAAGCTTTTTTTCGCGCCAAGACCATAGCGTTGGCCAATCCTGGTTCGCCGCTTCCTGACTTCGCGCAACCCCGTTCCGCTGCCCCTGTCGGCAATTGAAATGCTTCCGCCTAACGCCTAACACTCCGTTGATTTTCTCAACGGGCTGCTGGATCGCAGGGATGCGATCCCAAAATAGCGACGGAAGTCGTTATTTTGCGAGCCGCGAAGAGCTATGCTCTGAGCCTGGCGAGGTTGGAAAGTGCCACGAGGGCATTTTTCAACAGGCAGCTAAAGACGCTCACCCAACAAAGGATCCAATCCATGACCCAACTTCTGATGAACAACCGTCGTGGCATGAAGTCACTCGTGGCGTCGATTGTCTTGGCCGTCGTGGGCAATGTCGCCTTCGGCGAAGCGCCAACGCCCGCGGAGACGAAGTCGCCAACCGTGAAGGTCGCCATCTATGACCATTCGGACGGCAAAGCGCCGGGACCCCGCGATCTGGTTACCTTTCTGACGCCGGAGAACGGATTTGAGACGACGATCTTGACGCCCGAAGATATCCAGTCGGGCGATTTGAAGCCAGAATTTGACGTATTAATCATGCCTGGCGGATCGGCAGGCAGGCAAGCCGAACACCTTGGTGAGGAGGGGCGAGAGAAGATTCGCCGCTACGTACACGATGGCGGGGGCTACGTCGGCATCTGCGCCGGGGCGTACCTTAGCACGACCTACAAGCCATGGTCTTTGGGACTGGTCAACGCCAAAGTTTGGGATCTAGAGCATTGGGCCCGCGGTACCGGAATGGTCAAGCTCAATTTGACCCACTCTGGTCGCAACATTCTCCAAACCTCGACTGACCAGGTCGAAGTATACTATGGTCAAGGCCCGATGCTGGTACCGGGAGAGAATCGCGATATGCCGGGGTACGAAATCCTGGCAAGTTATGCAACCGAGGTTGCAAAGAAGGGAGCGCCGGTCGGCGCCATGACCGACATGCACGCCGTCATTCGAACGATGTATGGAAACGGTCGCGTGATGGCGTATAGCCCTCATCCGGAAAAAAAGATGGGCCCCAAGTCGCTAATGGCGGCTGGAGTTCGCTGGGCGGGTCGCGGAGATCGTTAGGCGAATCCTACGATCGCAGTAAAGAAAGAACTAAGAGAGGAATTTATCGGCATGCTGAAAGTTTTTCGATCGTTGTTGTGGTTCGGTGTGCTGATTTCGACCGGCCTGGCGCATGCCGCCCCACCCATGGCAGAGTCGGGCGCTTCTTCCCCAGAGCAATTCTTAGAACGTTCCGTGGGCGCCGACTATTGCCTGGTCGATTGGTCGACGGTCGAAGCGTACTATCGACAACTCGCCGAAAAGACGTCGACGGTCGCCTGGTCGAGCGTCGGCGAGTCGACCGAGGGCCGCGACTTCTCGGCAGTCGTTATTTCGTCGACCGACAATTTGGAGAACCTCGCGACGATTCAGGAGTACTCGCGCACCATCGCCGATCCACGTGGCAAAACGCCAGAGCAGATTGAAGAGGCGATTGCGCAGGGCAAGGTGGTGCTCGTCATCACGCCGACCATGCATTCGGACGAGCCAGCCGCAACCGAGATGGCGATGCAACTCTCTTGGACGCTCGCCACGTCCGAGGAGGAGCCTTGGCGGTCGATGCGACAAGAGGCGGTCACCGTTATCCTGCCTTCGCTTAATCCGGACGGCTTGGATCATGTCGCCCAATGGTACGCCAAGAACTTGGGCAAGCCGTACGAAGACGCGTCTCTGCCGGAGCTGTACCAGCGCTACGTGGGGCACGACAACAACCGCGATTTTTTCGCTTTGACGCAGGTCGAATCGCAGCTCCTCTCGAAACTGATGTACGAACAGTGGAATCCGCAAATCCTCTGGGACGTTCATCAGCACGGCAAAACAGGGGTTCGGTTCTTCGTGCCGCCCTATTGTGATCCGTTGAACGTCAACATTGATCCCTTGATGGTCGCCGCCGTGAACGCGATCGGATCGCGGGCCGTTCTCGATATGACGACCGAGGGTTGCACCGGAATCGCCACCGGCGTGAATTATGACAATTGGTGGAATGGTGGAAACCGTTCGGTACCGGCCCGGCTGAACATCGTCGGCATTCTGACCGAAGCGGCGTCGGTCAACTACGCGTCGCCTGTCTTTCTAAAAGCGTCGCAGTTGCAAGATCCCCTGGGGCGTGGAGACTATCGGCCCTCCAACCAATTTATCGCTCCCTGGCCAGGCGGCTGGTGGCGCCAGGCCGACATCATTCGGTATGAACTTGAGTTCGCCAAGTCATTGTGCGGTTCGATCTGTCGCGAGCCGAAACTCTGGCTACGGCAGAAGGTCGCCGCGGCAAAGCGGGCTGCGACCCTGGACGATCAATCGGCCCGCATCGCGTGGCTGGTTACCGTCGACAACGAGGACCTGGGCGCTGTCGAACGACTTACCCAGGTCTTAAAGAGTTCGGGGGTCGAGATCCACCAGAGCAAGACGATCATTTCCGCGGATGGTCGCCAATATGCACCGGGCACACTCGTAATCCGCTGCGATCAACCCCATTCGCGATTGGTGAACGATCTCTTTGAGTGGAAGAAATTCCCGAAGAACGAAAGCGCCTATGACGTCTCGGGTTGGTCGTTGCCGACGCTATTTGGCGTCCGCGTTGTGGAGGTTGTCCATGATCTGTCGGGAGAGTTTACGCTCTTTCAAAAAGAGTCGTTGCCGGCAGGTTTCGCAGGCCCCAGCGATTCGCCGCTGCGGGATACGCGAAACTGGATCGAATTGACCCGCTATTTGGCCGATGATCGCAATCTGGAGGTCGCCAAAGACGGCGGCCCTTCCCCGGCGATCGCTGCGGCCGCGAAAGAGATCGGCGCGCTTCCGCGCGTCGGCGTCTACGCACCCTGGTCGGCGAGTATCGATGAGGGCTGGTTGCGCTGGACGCTCGAGTATCTGGGGATTCCCTATCAGCGGGTCCGCAACTCGATGGTGAAGGCGGGAAGCTTGCGCGATGACTTTGACGTGCTGCTGATTCCTGACGTTCGAACGTCGACGCTGAAAGCGGGGCGTCGCGAGTACTCGATTGAATCTTCCTTGAGCGGCGGATTGGGCGCCGAAGGAATGGTCGCCATCGAGGAATTTGTCGACGGTGGGGGAAAGCTGATCGTCATGGAAAGCGCTTGCCCATGGGTGATTGACCTGTTTCGTCTTCCTCTGATCGACGTTACGTCCGAGGCGAAAAATTCCAAGTTCTCCTGTAGCGGCAGCGTCGTTCGGGGAATCCTGGCAGACCAGGAACTGACCGACGACATGCCCCAGGCGGTTCCGCTGATGTTCTCCCATTCGAAGGCCTGGCGGTCGCCGACCGACAAAGAAAAAGGAGACCGGACGGACGCCGATTGTCAGGTCGAATCGTTCATGCATTACGCTCCTCGCGCTCTCTTGCTGTCGGGCGCGATAACCCAGCCGGAGGCCATTCAGGGGCACATCGCCTGGGCGAAAGTAGAGCGTGAAAAGGGGACCATCCATCTGTTTGGATTTCGACCCTACTATCGTGGTTGGACGCACGCTTCGTTTCACCTGCTATTGCGCGCGATCCTTGTTGACTAGTTTTTTTCCAGGACGGATTTCCATGAAACGCAACCTCCTTGCTACAACGCTTCACAAGCCGAGCGGGTTTTCGATCTTATTATGCGTCTTGGGGACGAGCGTCGCTCAAAGCGAACTACGTGGCGAGGCGCCGAGCCAGCCGAACCTGGTTACGGTTGCGATCTATGACCATTCGAACGACATATCCAACGGCAGGAAGAATCTCAGCCGCGTGCTGGATCTAGAGAGCGGGTTTTCCTGCTCGAAGATCACTCCCGCGGAGATCAGGGCGAATGGTCTCGATGACTTTGACGTCTTGGTCATGCCCGGCGGTTCCGGAAGCAAGCAGTCGGAAAAGTTGGGAGACGTCGGCAGAGACAAGGTGCGTGAGTTCGTGCGAAAAGGCGGGGGTTATGTCGGCGTCTGCGCTGGCTCTTATCTGGCCTCTTCCCACTACTCGTGGTCCCTTGGAATCATCAACGCGCGTGTTTGGGATCGGGTTCATTGGGCGCGCGGTCAGGGGGACGTGAAACTTTCTCTCTCGGCGGCCGGCTGTCAGCTGCTTGGCTGCGTTGGCCCCGAAGTCGACGTTTTCTACGGGCAAGGTCCATTACTGGTACCTGGTGGCGATTCGACCCTGCCAGGTTACGAAGTGTTGGGAACTTACAAAACCGAGATTGCCGAAAAGGGGGCGCCGCAACACGCGATGGTTGGCACGCACGCGATCATTCGCAGCAAGTATGGCGAAGGTCGCGTTATTTGCTTCAGTCCGCATCCGGAAGAGCCCGGCGGTCCCAAGGTGCTGATTCAACATGGAGTTCGCTGGGCATCGACCAAATAGGACCGCTCTAGGAGTTGGCGTCACCAGGCATGCGGACCAACTTCTTCGAGCCTGAGGTCATATAATTCGATCGACCGCCGGCGCGCTGAACGCGACGCTTACCTCGTATCCTCCTTGCGGATAGGCCTCGGCATTGGGAATGTACCACGGGCCGCCATCGCCATCAGCGGCGTTCGGCTGGAACTCCCTCGCCAATCAACTAGCTTTCCTTCGGCGTTGACGATGCGGCGATTGCTGGCAACCTTTTCCACCTTCGCCTGGCCGGTGGCGATATGCGTGACCGGCTGTAGGTCTTGCATTGCGGCGTTGACGGCATCTTGTGCGTTTTGAAGGCATTGCTCAAAGAAATCGAGCTGAACCAGGTGCGCCAGACCTGCCTGCTGGCTGACGATCGACTGCGCGTCGAGACAAATGAACGGGGCGTCATGCTGATGAACGCATTGGACCGCCACGCGGTCAGGCGTCGTCCTGGCGGCCTTGGCGATGGCGGTGCGCCACTCGACGTGAGCTTGGTTGAGCAAGCCGGTCCAGTCGACCGCACAGACGACGATTGGCTGGCCGGCGCCTGTCAGCACGAATCCGATCGCTTCGACATGCGGGGGCAACGATGGCTCTGGGAATTCGCCAGAGCCTTTGTTAGGAATCAGGAGGGATCAACGAAACGCCCTGCCGGAGGCGGATGGGACGCGTTTTCCGAGCTGGGCGATTAGTTCTCGAGCGGCGTTACGACGATGCCATACATGTTGCCGCCGTTGTGGCCGCCATACTTTGGCGTGGGCAGTTCGTAGGTGCGACGATCGACGCCGCCCAAAATCACAACCCCCGGTTGTTCAACCTTGCGAGCCCAGACTTTGAAATTGCTGTCGACGCTCGAGTTGGGGCCAATCCCTAGAGGACGACGCGAGCCGTTTCCCTCGTCAAGGCCGATCAGGACCCCGGTATCAACAAATTCCCGTGACAGCCACTCCGGCACATACATACATTCCGTATACAGCACGTAAACCATCGCCGGCCGCTGCAGCTTCAAGTCGATTTGCAGATGTCGAGTCAGCTTGTGATAGATGTCGTCATTGAGCGTCATGATGTACTCGGCGCCGCGCAAGAACTCCGGCATGCCGCCGGGGCCGATGCTGTTCCACTGGTGATCGCGGTCGGCGTAAGCAGGCATATCTTCGTCAAAGCCGTTCGGAGCGACGTGATAGAACGCGTAGACCGATTCGTCTTGGACGTTGTCGCCGATCGACTCGATGACTCGTTTGTCAAAAGTGGTGCGATTGACGTCGGCTTCGTTGGGAAAGATGCCGGCCACAACGGAGGAAAGTCGCGAGATCTCGCCGTCCGACGCGACTCGAACCGCCTCCCCCTTTCTTAGAGCGTGCGAGTGAGCGCCCTGTGAGATGTTCATCTGGCCGCGAAAGACCGCGATCTGGTCGGGCCGACCGCCGAACGAACTGACGCCAAATCGCCCCCCCAGCTCCGATACGACGCAATTGGGCGTTTCGAGATAGACCAGCTCGGCGTCGACTTGCGAATCGGCGAGCAAACGACCGCGAACCAACCGAACGCGATTTCGGTTGACCAGTTCTAGCTTCGCTGGGCCGTCGACAACCAGGTCGATACCCGCTTCCAAGGCGATACCGACCGTGCCGTCTGAGAACTCAAGCGTTTCTCCGGCGTCGATCTCCCGCTGAAATTGGGGGGCGCCGTTGATTCGCAGGTCGCTGGCGGTCGAAAAGAGACAACGTGCGACGTCGCCCGATTCAGGCATACCAATGCGGAAGGCGATCAATACGCCAGCTAAACAGATCGCCAAGCCGGCCCAGGCGATTACCGACTTCCAACGCAGTCGTCGCGAATGCGCCCCCGGTCGATCGGTCGTAAATGTCCGCAGGCCGCTGCTGGCCAACTTGGGCGACATCATCGCCAGCCCTGCATGCAATTCGTTGTACGAGACGAAAAAGTCCAAGACGTCGTCGTCAGTTTCGAGCAACAAGTTGAGCTCTTGCCACTCCAAATCGCTGGCGACGCCCGAAACGCAGCGGCCAACCAGGTTGGTGATGTGCTCGGGGATGTGGGCGTAGTCCTCAGACGCGAAACTCGTCATGCGAGCACCTTTAAGGAAGAGAGTTGACGCTGCACGCAGCTCAACAAAATTTTGCGGATGCGGTGAATGCGGACGTAGACGGTGCTGGGCTGGATGTTCAGCTGCGAAGCGGTAGCCACCACCTCGAAGGTCTCGTCATAAAACTGACTGACAAGCTCTTGATGCTCGGAAGAAAGCCGGCTGAAACAAGTCTGCAGCGCCGTCAGGCGGTCGTCGACAAGATGCTGGCGGGCGTCAACGTTTTCCCATACGCGGTTCAATGCGATTTCGGAAAGCTGGCGCGGCTTCTTCGCCTGCTGGCGGTAGTACGAAAAGACCTCGAGCCGAGCGAAGGCCCGCATCCAGGCGAAGAAGTTTAGATCGGGATTGTATTGACGCCGCTTCTCCCACATCGCGAGAGAAACCTCCTGCATCACATCTTCCGCATGGGAAGGATTCGAAATCGAAGAACAGACGTAATGAAGAATTCGTCCGTGATAGGTGGTCAAAAGGCGGATGAAATCTTCGTCCGAGATCTGACTGTCGTCTAGGTTCATGAAGAGAGGTCCTTGATAGGGCATCATCTGCAGCTCGCCTGTTACGCCCATAAATCATCAAGAACCTGGGAAATCCTTTCAACGAAATTCGCGAGTTTCCGAATTTGCAACTTGCGCCGTGCTGGGCGCCCCTCGCTGCCGCTCAAGCTCGCTTCTCTTCCCTTGAAGGGAAAAACCGGCGAAAGACGCCGCCCACGCGGTTGAGATTATTGGGAATCGCAGAAGGCGAAATGCGGGGGGAAGCCCCACGACAGAAGGTTTCGCCCCTCCAATGGACAGACGACGGCATGACATCCGCAATCGGCGTGGTTGGTCGCTCAAACGCCGCGAGTGCGAAAAAAATAGGACCGTGGGACTCCCTCTTCCCAAAACAAATATGTCCCACGGTCCCGTAGCGTCGCGAACGCCGGCGCCTAGGCGCCGAAGATGTCGAGCGCTGGCGATTTGAGCATTTCCGGTCGAACTTCGATTCCTAGTCCCGGTTCGTGAGATGCGCTCATCCTCCCCTGCTCTCTCGTCGGTGCTCCGACAGCGGTGCTCACGGTCACGTAGCTGTTGAAATCGGTCGACGTGAAACGGTTCGCTTCCGGGGTGCTATGCGCCAAGTGAGCGATCGCCGCAGTGGCGATATCGCCTCCCCAGCTATCTTCCAGCGTCATCGCGATTCCGCACGCAACGCACAGATCACGCAGTTGTCTGGTACGAGTAAGTCCGCCCAGTTTGCTGATCTTCAAATTGACGACATCCATCGCGCCGTCCGCTTTCGCCCGCAACAGGGCGTGCAGGCTGTCGATGTTTTCGTCCAAGATGAAAGGTTGATCGATCTGACGACGCACCGTCAGGCACTCTTCGTACGTTGCACATGGCTGTTCGATGTAAACGTCCAGATCACGCACAGCCCGGGCGACGCGAATCGCCTCGTGTTGGGTCCAACCGGTGTTCGCGTCAGCGACCAGGCGATCTGTGGCCGGCAGAACTTCGCGAGCTGCCCGGATCCGCTCGATGTCGAGATCGGGGTCGCCGCCGACCTTCAGTTGAAACCGCGTATAACCTTCTTCGCGATACTTGGCGACGTTGGCCGCCATTTGATCGGGCGGCAACTGAGAAATCGCCCGATACAAACGAACGCTTTCGCCAAACCTTCCTCCGAGTAGTTCGCAAACCGGCATATTCGTTGACTTACCCAGTAGATCCCAGCACGCGATGTCGATACCCGACTTCACGTACGGGTGCCCTTTTAGCACGACATCCATCCGGTCATTGATCTTCGCCAATTGGCGCGGATCTTGTCCGATCAGCGAGGGGGCGAGTTCTCGCAGACCGGTCCGTACGCCGGCGGCATAGGCGGGCAGATAAACTGGACCCAACGGGCAGACCTCGCCATAGCCGACCAGGCCGCACTTGGTCTCAACGCCGACAATTGTGCTGTCGAAAACCGAAACTGATTTTCCTGAAGCCCATTGATACGACGATTCGACCAGAGGAAGATCAACTTGATGAGCGAAGATTCGAGCGATCTGCATAGGAGGTATTTCTTGTTGCGGCGCAAGGTGATGTTGGAAACGAAATGGCGGAAGTCGGAAAGTCCAAGCGAGATTCCCGATTTCGTGAACAGAGATTAGCCTAACGACTAGGCTCTTGGACCTCTTGGCGATTCAAAGTGAGTTAACGTGAATACGCGCACAGGCATGCCAAATTCGACCGCTGGCGGCGAAAATATGAGCGTCGACATCGAATTGCTATCGCAACTTTTCGATCAGGCGAACGATACCGCCTTCTTTGTCAAAGACGCTCAAGGACGCTATCTGGCCGTCAATGATTCGCTGGTAACTCGGCATGGCTGGAAAAAGAAAGGGGACGTTCTGGGCAAGCGATCGTCAGAGATTTGCGCCGGTGACTTTGGCGCCGTTCCCTCTCGCCAAGATGACCTCGTGCTGAGAACCGGCCGTCCGCTGATAGACCAGCTAGAGATGCAATGGCATCGACCGCAACACGCGACCTGGTGTCTGACCACCAAGTTGCCGATCCGCGACTCTCAAGGACAAATCATCGGTCTGATCGGCTTCTCCCGCGATATGCGGACCCTGGTCGAACCGGCCGAAATCCCGGTCGAATTCGCTCAGGCGATCGACGAGTTTGAACAAACGCTCTCGGCGGAGGTAAACCCGGCTTGGTTCGCCAAACGGTCGAAACTGTCGCCCGGCCGACTCTCTCGGCTTACTAAGCGGATTTTTGATCTAACGCCGGGACAAATGATCACCAAGATCCGGATCGCCGCGGCGACCAAGCTGCTGCAGTCGACCGACATGTCGGTCGCCGACATCGCCCATCGCTGCGGATTCTACGACCATAGCGCCTTTACGCGCACCTTCCGCAACGCAACTGGTACGACCCCCAGCAGGTTTCGCCAGGCCCTGCCGTAGCGCCAGTCAGGCTCTTAGGAAGCGGTTGATTGTGCGCATATTGTCACCGCAACGCAGCTGAGCGTCCAAGAAGTTCGGGGCGAGTCGCCATAGAATGGCCATCGCCTATCCAGACAACAGGAACCGAATTCTATGCGTCATCAGCCGATCTCGTCCGAGCTCTTCGTTGCCAATCGCGCTCGTCTCACCGCACAGTTGCTCCCCAATTCGCTGGCGATCGTCCACGCCAACGACGTCTTGCCGACCAACGCCGACGGTAGTCTCAAGATCTTTCCTAACGCGGACCTCTTTTATCTGTCCGGCATTGAACAAGAAGAATCGATCCTGCTGCTTTACCCCGACGCGTACGAGCCCAAACACCGTGAAGTCCTTTTCCTCCGTGAACCGACCGAGCGACTGCAGATCTGGGAAGGGAAGAAGTTGACCCAGGAAGCCGCCGTCGCCAAATCGGGCATTCAGAACGTCCGTTGGCTGAGTGAATTTCCGCGGGCGCTGCGCGATTGCATGCTGAGCGCCGACCAGGCCTATCTCAATCAAAATGAACATCGCTTCGCCAATACGACGGTCGAAACGCGCGATAGTCGCTTCGTTAAGCAATGTCGGGAAGATTTTCCGCTGCAATCGTTTCGGCGACTCGCCCCGCTGTTACATCAGCTGCGAACGGTCAAATCTAAGCCCGAGCTCACGCTGATTCAAGAGGCGATCCGCATCACCCAGGCTGGATTTGATCGAGTTCTGGAATTCGTCAAGCCAGGCGTCAGCGAGTTTGAAGTTGAAGCGGAACTTGCCCACGAGTTCATCCGGCAGCGCGGCGCTTTCGCGTACACGCCGATCATCGCCGCCGGCGACAACGCCTGCGGTCTGCACTACACCGACAACGATCAGATCTGCCGCGATGGCGAGTTGTTGCTTCTCGATGTTGGCTCCAATTACGCCAACTACAATGCCGACATGACCCGCACAATTCCGGTTAATGGCCGCTTTACGCCGAGGCAACGCGAGGTCTACGACGCTGTGCTGCGGGTCATGAACGCGTCGATCGAAGGCGCCGTCGTCGGCAAGCATTATCGCGATTGGAATCACGAGTCGCAGCTGATGATGAACGAAGAGCTCCTTTCGCTAGGTCTGCTGACCAAGGAAGATGTCGCAAAACATACCCGCGACGAGCCCGCGTGCAGGAAGTACTTCATGCACGGTCTGGGACATCCGCTGGGTCTCGACGTCCATGACGTCGCGCCGGAAGACGCCCCATTTGCGGACGGCTGGGTGATTACGGTTGAGCCCGGCATCTATTTGCCGGAGGAAGGTTTCGCCGTCCGACTGGAGAACGATGTCCTGATCACCGCCGATGGTCCAGTCGATCTGATGCGAGAGATCCCAGTCGAGGCCGAACATATTGAATCGGTCATAGCCGACGCAGCCGTGACGGTCTAGCGCTACCCGTTTCCGACCTCTGAATAGGGACAGCTACCATGCAAAAGACCTTCGTCGCCACTCTTGCGATTCTTGTCGCCTCTCAGGTGTTGCTCGCCGTGGATAGCGTCACAGCAAACGATCTACCCGCCTACGAGCCGACCGAGGCCTACGAAGACCGGGTCGTGAATGGCTGGTCGATCAAGCTGAATCGCCGCTTGATTCGGGACGAGCCAAAGCTCTGTGATGACGTGATGCGCGAACTCGATCACCAACTCTATCTGGTGACCCGCGTCGTGCCGAAGCCGGCGCTCGAAAAGGTCAAAACGATCACCATCTGGGTCGAGTTGTTCGAGAAAAATACGCCGTGCGCCGCGTATCATCCCGATGTCAAATGGCTGAAAGAACACGACATCAACCCCGATAAGCGGCGCTGCGTCGAATTGGCCAACGCCCGCAATTTCGTTAACTGGACGCATGGTCAACCTTGGATGATACTGCACGAACTGGCGCACGGATACCATCACCAGTTCTTAGAAAACGGGTTTCGGAACGCTGAAGTTCGCGACGCTTTCGAGAACGGGACGGGCGACGATCGCTATGGTCAAGTGCGTCATATCCGTGGCGGAATGCGGGATCATTATGCAGCGACCAATCCGATGGAGTACTTCGCCGAGACGTCGGAAGCCTTCTTCGGCGTGAACGACTATTTCCCATTCGTCCGAGCCGAATTGCAGCAGTACGATCCCCATGGTCTGGCGACGATCAAGAAGATGTGGGAAATCGGTCTCGCAACGAAGGCGGATCGCCCGAACGACGAAACTCCAGCGCCGCGGGACTAGCGCGTCCCCGCTTTGCCAAGCCGCGGCGCCTTCTTTGCCCAATTTCGCGGTAGTTTTGCCCGATTCTGCTATATTGGGCGTTTACAATCGAACTCGCCCCACCGAACATCACGCCCCAACTACCACCGTCCTTCTGCGCGACTGCGCTAACCCAAAACAGGTTCGACGGACATGAAACTCCCTTTGCGACAAACCATGTGGATCGCGGCGACCCTCTTCCTTGCGTATCCTGCTGCCCTCGCAGCGGAAGGCGGCGCTTCGACCGCGGCCGACTCGACCGCCGCCAGTTTCGTGACGCGACACTGCGTTGAATGTCACGGCGACTTTGCTCCCGAGGGAGGCGTTCAACTCGATACCCTGTCGCTCGCCGCTCTGGATCCGACTTCGGCCGACGTTTGGGAGAAGGTTTTCGCCCAGGTTCAGTTTGGCGAAATGCCGCCATCCGATGCCGACTCGCAACCGACGAAACAGGAGCGTCGCGAGTTTCTCGCCCTGCTCGACCAGCGACTCTCCGATATTGGCCGCGGCGCGAAGCTAAAAGAAAAGATGCTGCTGCCCGAATACGCCAACTACGTCGACCACGAAATGCTCTTCAGTGGCGAAATCACTGAGCCTGCCTATACGCCGGCTCGACTCTGGCGAATTCGCCCTGACATTTTTCGCGGACTCTGGTCCGAGCCTTACGGCCGCAAACATCACCTGTCGGTCAAGATCGGCAATCCGGTTCGCCCCGATGGAGGTGAGGCGGTCCAGCATGGGCCGCATGCCGGACGCCGAATTTCTACCCGCTACTTCGATCGGGAGAAGTTCGCCAACCCGTTCTACGAGTTTGTCCATCACGCCTCGGGATTCTCGGACTATGCTCTGATACCGGCCGACCAGGCGTCGCTCGATGCAATGCTGACCAATGCCGAGTCGATGGCCGAGATCCTAACCATCGGCACGCCGGTCAGCATCACGACCGAGGTGAAAAACAAAGATAGCCGCCATGGTAACAACCATGGCAGTTTTGTCGGCGGCGTGGTCACGACGACCGTAGAACGCCGAGGAGCGATTCCAATCGCCTTTGAGCGGTTGATGAGCAAAGAAGG
Organism: Blastopirellula retiformator; assembly: GCF_007859755.1. Lineage (NCBI taxonomy): Bacteria > Pseudomonadati > Planctomycetota > Planctomycetia > Pirellulales > Pirellulaceae > Blastopirellula > Blastopirellula retiformator. The sequence continues at coordinate 424,353 of NZ_SJPF01000002.1, forward strand.
CCCGACCGATCGGGAAGACTTTGCCGAGGCGCTGGACGTCGCGTTTGGTCTGCTCCTCCGTCGCTCACCAAGTGAGGCGGATGTCGAGCACTACTGGAACGACATCTACCTGAAAAACGAAGAGTTGGGGCGAACTTTGGCCCTACAGGCCGTGTTGATTTACATCGCCATCTCGCCTGAATTCGTCTATCGCCAGGAGCGCGGCATGAGCCAGCAAGACGAGCATGGCCGCCGCATGCTATCGCCGCAGGAGCTGGTCTACGCGATTCATTACGCCTTTTACGATTCGCCCCCATACGGCGTGACGCCTTTTGAGAAGTCGCCGATTTATCAAAAGTGGAGCGAACCGATCGTTCGTCGCGAAATGACCGAGCGGCACGAGCCCTCGCTCCCCAAAGACAGCTGGATTGTGGGGCAGATGGAAGCTGGCAAGCTTGCGACCAAAGCCGATGTCGAAGCGGCCGTCCGTCACATTTTCGCCGATCGAGAGCGAAACCCATTTCCCAACCACAATCACGATGTCGACCAAACGACGCGGCCCCGAGTGCTGCAATTCTTTCGCGAGTACTTCGGCTACTACAAATCGCCCACCGTATTCAAAGACCTGGAAGAGTTCGAAAAACGGGACGGCTTTCAGCAATTCCACAAACAAACGGCGGTTCGCCTGGCTTACGATACCGACGCCCTCGTGTTGCACATTTTGGAGCAGGACCAGCACGTGCTGGAAGAGCTGCTGACGACCAACAAGACGTTCGTCACCTATTGGGACGGCGAGAACGACGCACAGGCGATCAGCAAAGCAGGCGGGCGCGACAAATACGTCAACAAACATGACGCCCAAAGCTACAACGTCAATCCGCTGGAAGTGGAGTACGACCGCAAGACGCCGCTTACCTTACCAGCCGACCAACGCTGCGGCATACTGACCCAGCCAAGTTGGCTGGTCGCTCACAGCGGCAACTTTGATAACGATCCAGTCCGCCGCGGCAAATGGATTCGCGAGAAGCTGCTCGCTGGCAGCGTGATGGACGTGCCGATCACCGTCGATGCGAAGATTCCGGATGACGAGACCCAAACGTTGCGGCAGCGGTTTCGCGTGGTGCACGAGAACGAGTGCTGGCGCTGCCACAAGAAGATGAACCCGCTCGGCATGCCATTCGAGGCGTTCAATCATGTCGGCCGCTTTCGTGAACTCGAAAAGGGAAAGCCGGTCGACACCTCGGGCGGCGTGACCCATACCGGCATCGACCGCTTGGACGGCGACGTTGCGAACGTCCGCGAGATGATGGAACGGCTGGCCGATTCTCCGCGGGTACGACAATCGTTTCTGCGGCACGTCTTCCGCTATTGGATGGGACGCAACGAGACGCTCCGCGATTCGCAGACGCTGATCGCGATGGACGATGCGTATGTCGAGAGCAACGGCAGCTTCCAGGAAGTGCTGGTCGCCTTGCTTACCTCCGATTCCTTTCTCTATCGCAAGTAGGGCCGATGGTTCGCAAACTAGAGATAATCTGGATCGCCGGGCTGCTCGGCTTCGTCGTTGCCGGTTCGTTGCGCGCCGCTCCTCTCTCCCTGACAGAAGCGGAGCAATTGCTGACGCAGAAGGGTACGAACTTAACCGATGACGATCTAGCCCGCGTCGCCGCCGCCCCGGGATTGACCGAGCTTGATCTAACGGCGCACTCGCGGTTGACGGCGAAATCTGCGCTGACGCTCGCGCAAATGCCGGCCTTGCAGTCGCTGCGGCTCACCCGCACTCGGTTGACTGCAGAAAGCGCGCTTGAGAAGATCGCCCAATCGAAGTCGCTGCGCCATCTCGACCTGTCGCAAGATCAGTCGTTTCGGGGCGCTGGTCTCCAACACTTCGTACACCTGAAGTCGCTCAATCTCGCTTGTCGTCGCGGGTCGTTAGGCGACGCCGGCCTGAAGTATCTAGCCCCGCTGCCCCAGCTCGAAACGCTCAATCTTGGGGACGTCGATCAGATCACCGACAAAGGGCTGGTTCATCTGCACGGGCTCACCCAGTTGCGGACTCTCGATCTTTATGGCTGCCACCGCATCACCGACAGTGGCTTCAACGCGCTGTTCGAGAAGCTGACGAAGTTGGAGGATCTCTCGATCGCCTTCTGCTGGTGGCATCGCGGAGAGAAGCTTCAACTTCCGGCGGGACTGGTTCACGTCGACCTGAATGAGTCGAAACGATTGCAGGATGCGGCGATTATCGGTCTGGACAAGAGCCGAATACGAACGCTCAATCTATTTGAATGTCTCGACATAACCGACGCTGCGGTCGCTAGTTTGCGTGACTTGCCACAGCTGGAAAGCCTAAACCTAGGGCAAATTCGGGCATTGACCGACGAGAGCCTGCACAGCATCGCCACCAACACCGAACTCACGCACTTGAATCTCAGCGACAACGACAACTTTACGAGCGCGGGGCTCGCCCAACTTTCGGGATTAACGAAACTGCGGGACCTCGATCTCTGGCATTGCGAGAAAATTGACTCTGCGGGACTCGACATGCTGAAGCGAATGAACCAGCTAGAGCGACTGTCGCTGGCCAATTGCGGCCAGATCGACGACACGGCCTTGCGACGCTTGCAGGATCGCGAGTCGCTCATCCAGCTTCACCTCGACTACTGCCCCCAGTTAACCCCGGCCGGATTGCTCTATCTCACCGATCTCCCCGACCTGCAGGAACTGACGCTCGCTGGCTGTGAACGGCTAGACGACGAGGTGATCGTTCCGTTGGCCCGCATGAAATCGCTGAAGTATCTGTCGCTGGAGTACTGTCCGCAGATCAGCGACCAGACGGTTGAGTCGCTGCGGTCGAAACTGCCCAACACGCAAATCATTCGCTAATTTTCGCTAAGGAACCGAGCATGCTTAGTCGTCGAACGATGCTGAAAGGACTGACGTTGGGAGCCGGCAGTCTGGCTCTCTCCCCCTTTCTCAATCACCTGGAGATGCTGCATGGCGGCGACGTTCCACAGTTTCCGAAGCGGTTTGTCTTTGTGGTGAAAGGAAGTGGGCTGCAGGCCGATTTTCTCAATCCGGCCGGGTTGCAGCATGGGGGAGACAGAATCGTCGACGAGCCGCTAGCCGATCGCCGGCTGGCGGCGGGCATGGAGAGCCTAGAACCATTTCGCGCCAAGCTAACCATCTTGCAGGGGCTGAGCGGCAAGATGTGCACCACAGGGCACAACGCCTTTTATGGCGCGCTGGGCGCCTATCGTGCGCAGGAACATGAACAACCATCCACCGAAACGATTGACGGCTTTTTGGCGAAAAAGTTTCCATCGGTCTTTGGCCACATTGGACTGAAGATGGGCGATGGCAGCCAAGGGATCGCCTATCCGTCGATCAGCGCCGCCGGCGAAAACCAACAGCTGCCGTTCCAATGCAACCCAGAACTCGCCTATCAAAACCTATTCGGCAGCATCGCCTCGGGGGGCGACGTTCGCCAGAAATATCAGCGGACCGGCAACGTGCTGGACGCCATGGCCGACGATATCCGCAATTTGCAGCGAACGCTCGGCAGCGGGGAGCGGGAGAAGCTAGGCTACTACCTGAGCGGCTTCGAGTCGCTCCGTGACCGCCGCCTAAAGCTGGCGTCGATGCAAGAGGTGCTTCGCAATCATGCGCCGGAGATCAGCGACAAGTACGCTTCCAGCGTGACGACGCACCATCTCGAAGCGCATTTTGACATGGCGGCCGCCGCACTGATCACCGGCATCACTAACGTCGCGACGCTCCACTGTGATGAGCTAGGCTCAAGCTATGCTGGCATTGGCATCACGCCGATCGTGCATTCGGTCGGTCATGGCGCCGACAGCGGCACGCTCAGTTCGCAAGATTGCCGCAACCTAATCCGCAAGTTTCACTTTGATTTGATCGGTGATTTCGCCCAGAAACTGGCGGCGATTCCAGAAGGCGCCGGCACGATGCTCGATAACACGGTGATCGTCTATCTCAGCGACAACTCCGACAAGCACCATTCGACGGCGGTCGAGTGGCCGATGGTCGTACTTGGCGATCTCGGCGGCGGTCTAAAGACGGGGGGACGTTATCTTTCGTACCCGCGGTATGGTGCGTCGTCGCATCATCACACGATCGGCAATTGGCTCACCACGTTGACGCACGCCGCCGGCGTTCCGGTCGATCATTTTGGTCAACCTGACTTCGCGTTGGGCAAACCGCAGATACAGTCGGGACCGCTGGCGGAACTACTGGCGTAGCGCCGCAGCTGAACGATTCGCTATTCAAAATGATGGGTCGAATTTCGATATTCGCGAGGCGTACATCCGACGACGCGCACGAACGCTTCGTTGAGCGTCCGCAAACTGCCGAAGCCGCTTCGGCGGGCGATCTCCTGCACGGTGAGTCGCGTGCCGTACAGTTCTCGCTTCACCCGTTCGACCCGCAATCGTTGGATCTCGCCGGCGACGGTTCGCTTGAAGTTCTTGCGAAACTCGGAGGTCAACTTCCTTCGAGAGATTAGCAGCGCTTCGGCGACGTCGTCGATCGAGATCGGCTGCTCCAGGTGTTCGTCAATATAGCGCAGCGCACGCCGCATCAGTTCGTCGTCGACCGCGATAAAATCGGTTGACCGGCGGGCGACGATGCCAACCGGCGGCAGATAAACCTTCTCTTGCTGAGACTCCTCCGCTCCGGCCGAGGAGTTGAGAGCTTGGTCGAGCAGCCGCGCCGCTTCGTAACCGATCTGTTCGTTCGGATACTCGAGACTGGTGATGCTCGGCTCGGGATGGGTGCACAACTCTTCTTCGTTCGTGCCGGCGACAATCGCTACATCTTCCGGAATACGCCACCCGCGGTTGAAGCAGAGTTCGATCAAGACGCGGGTAATATCGACTTCGCTGACAAACAGGCCAATGGGCAGATTCCAGCTTTCCAACCACTTTTCGATGCGCCGCTTTCCTCGTTTCCAATGACGGTAGTTGGCGTCGCCGTCTCCCAGTACGCTATGATTTCCTTCCAGTTGCAGCGACCTGCACTCGAAGCCAGCGTTTGCGATCGCATCGTGAAATGCGTTCGCTTCGACCGTTAACGCGCGATCTTCGGTCATGAATAGCGTGCCGAAGTTGCGAAACCCGCGGGCCAGCAAATGCTCGGCGCGTAGGCGTCCGCAAGCGGTGAAATCGGGAAAGACGCCTGCAGCAGGATGGTCGGCCGTTTTGAACAAGACGTTGACCACCGGCACGTTCAAACGGTTGGCGCGATCGATCCCTTCGGCCGACATGCGACCGATGATTCCGTCGTAGGGCGAAGGTTTTCCCTTCCGTATCGGCAGCGATCGCCAGGCCCAGTCGTCGACGATCAACCGCCAGTTCTCTTGTTGGCGGGCATAGCGGTGAATGCCGGCGAAAATGCTGACGTGCCGTTTGTACGGCTGGTCGATTTCCATCTGCACGCCGATCCGTTTTTCACTATTCATGCAAGAGATCCAGTTTGCCCAAAGCCGCTACTCTTTTGCCTGAAATGGCAAGCTAGTTCCGTTATTGTGGACGATGTACTCAACGAATCAACGGATTCGCAATAAGAAATCAAAATTTTCCCAACGCCTTCATAGCCGGCCCAAAGGTAACAAGGGCAAGCGACGCGAAGGTCAACCCGAAGGAGACGCCAGCCAAACGACATTCACCTACTGTTCATGAGCCAACCGCGGCATTTGGTCCGCCAACGTTCATGACCCATTCAAATCTCCCGGAACAGAGATGAAGCGAGCGTCGACTTCCGAACCTAGGCAAGTTACGGCAGCCGACACGAACGTCCCCCAACGTTCAACACCAGGCGGTACTGACATCGATTTTTCAGAGCGGCAAGTTTGCACCTCTGAAAACCACGCTCCATCAGGCGCGAATAATCAAATTCTATCTTCAGTACGTCGTTCATAACTTTCATGGAGAAGTTACCGTGACAAAGCTCGCTCGTCGCGGTTTCACCTTGGTGGAACTGCTTGTGGTAATCGCAATTATCGGGGTTCTAATCGCCCTGCTCCTTCCGGCCGTCCAGCAAGCCCGCGAGGCTGCCCGACGGATGCAATGCACCAATAACCAAAAGCAACTTGGTATTGCGCTGCACACCTTTCATGATGCGTTTCGCAATTTTCCGGTCGGCCTGACCGGCCACTATCACGCTTCGGCTGGACCTACCTCCGGATCTTGGTACGGCCCCACCGCCCACACCGGAGCGGTGGGATGGGGATCGCGGATCCTGCCGTTCATGGAACAGCAGGCGCTTTACGATGAAATCTTCGCCACGTATCCCAACCAGTCGGGCTTCGACGGTTGGAGCAGTGCCGGCATCTTAGGACGCGTGCCTCAGGAAGCGTATCAAACGTCGCTTGAGTCGTTCATCTGCCCATCCGATGCGGCGACCGACAAAATTAGTCTCGATATTCCGCAGCCCGCCAAGCCGTACGAACAACGTTTCGCCCGCGCAAATTACGTCGCTTGCGCCGGCTCGGCCGAATTTGGTCAAGGCGCCCGCGACGACATCAGCGGCGCCAACAGCGGATCGATCTACGACTATCACAATGGCGATACCGGTGGGCTGATGTTCCAAGGGCATCCCGACTACAACGGCGTCGAAATCAGCCTGGCCGACGTCGTTGACGGCACGTCCAACACGCTGATGGTCTCCGAACGAAGCAGCGAACCGACGCCGTCGGGACGTCGCAACGGCTCGGCCTGGATTGGTGGACACGAGAATCGAACGCGGGAAGTGGCGTTTACGACCTTCGTCACTCCCAACTCGATCGGCAGTTTGCCGGAAGATACTTGCGCCGCCAGCCTGCATCCGGGCGGAGTGAACGCTTGCCTGGCGGACGGCTCGGTGCGGTTCATCGCCGAGACGGTTGATGGAACCACCTACTTGAACCTGGGTGACCGCAACGATGGGGAAGTCCTCGCCGCCTATTAGAGCGTTTTTCTGATAGCTGTAGCGTTTCCGGCGTTGGTGAGGCAAGCTGGTCAAGGCGACCGAAGCAGGCGAATCCTCAAGATTCGTCGATGCAGGTCAACGCCGACCAGCGCGGCCGCAACCAGCCAGAACGCTAACTGCCTGTTGAAAAATGCCCTCGTGGCATTTTCCAACCTCGCCAGGCTCAGAGCATAGCTCTTCGCGGCTCGCAAAATAACGACGTACGTCGCTATTTAGGGATCGCATCCCTGCGATCCAGCAGCCCGTTGAGATGACGTTAGGGGACCGTCATGATTTCGTTTTGTCGTTTTTCATCGCAGCGGCGCGCGTCAACGCCGCCGCTGCACACAGCAAACAGAAATCAGAGAGATCACAATAAATGATTGAAACCTTCAAACGATATTTCGCCATAACATTGTGTACCGCAGCTTCGTTGCTGGTCGGTTGCGCCGATGATGGACTCGACCGGGTAGGAATCTCGGGACACGTCATCTACGAAGGAGCGCCGCTGGAAGGAGCCGAGGTGTTGTTCCGACCGCAGCATGGTCCAAACTCCAGCTCGTTAACCGACGAGACGGGCCGCTATCAAGTCGACAACTCGTTCGGACCCGTTTCTGGTTCGTGCGAGGTCCGGGTGATGAAGACCATGGTTCCGGAAGGAGAGCAGTTCAGCCGCAATGTGCTGCCTGCCAAGTTCAGCAGACAACCCAAGATCATCAAGCTCGAGCAAGGTCAAAATTCGCTCGATTTAGACCTCGATACTTGGGACGATAAATCGTAGTCGATCCAACGTCAACATTTCGCCGCTTGCAGGCTCAACGCGTCTCGGACCTGGCGCCCCAAAGTCATCGTCCGAGGCGGCTTGAGTCGCTCGGCGATTGTTCTCGTTCCGTCGTTTCAACAAGACATCCTTAGCCAGACGCCAATTCGTATGCCGCTTTCGCGAAGCACTTGGGTACTCCCTCTGCTGTTTGTTGCGATCGTCACCCCCGCGTTCGCCCAATCGACGCTGGAAGAGAAGCTCTCGATTCATCCTCCCTCGTATCTCGCCAAGCGAGCCCGGATTGTGGGAGACTGGGAAAGGGGCGCTCGTGTCTTTGCGCAAGCGGGGCTGGGTTGCACCCAATGCCATGCTCCCCAGCAGTCCGAACTGCGTCTGGGGCCCGACCTGTCGACGCTTGGCGAGCGTGCCGCTTACCAGCATGTCGTCGAGTCGATCCTGCACCCTTCTCGCACGATGGAAGCGGGTTTCCAGACCGTTCGCCTGCTGACGGTCGACGGAGTCAGTCTTACCGGTATTCTCCGTGCAGAAACGCCCGAGCAGGTCGTCCTGGCCATCCCGGGCCAGGCGGCGACCAAAACGATCGCTCGCGACGACATTGATGCGATGGCGACAGGCGACTCGTTGATGCCGCAGGGCCTGGTCAATCAGCTGGAAGACGAGCAGCAATTCTTCGACCTGGTGCGGTTTGTCGTCGAGCTAGGATCGGAAGGAGAGACGGGATCGGCCGCAGAGCGCCTAACCGACGCCGCCAAGCTCGTCGATTTTGTGCTTCCTGAATATGAGAACAAGCTCGATCACCGCGCGTTTCTAACCCAATGGAACAAACAATCGCTGCAGCACGGCGGTCAAATCTACGCCGGCCTCTGCGTCAACTGCCACGGCACGCACGACAAGCCGGGGTCGCTTCCCAATGCGTTGGCGTTCGCCAGCGGCAAGTTCAAAAATGGCGCCGACCCACTTTCGATGTATCGCACGATTACGCATGGATATCGAATGATGTTGCCGCAGCATCAGCTGACGCCGCAGCAAAAATATGACGTGATTCACTACATTCGCGAAGCCTACCTCAAGCCGCACAATTCCAGTCAGTTTGTTCCGGTCGACGCGGACTATTTGGCCAGCCTTCCGCAAGGAACCGAGCGTGGTCCGGCGCCCAGCCGCAGCGTCCCCTGGAGCGACATGGATTATGGCCCTTTCCTGATCAGCACCTACGAAATGAAGTCGGACGATCGGGCGACTCGATCGAAACGCGATTTTCTGCCGAACATCGCGCACAAGGGAATCGCCGTTCGGCTGGATCCCGGCCAAGGCGGCGTTTCGCGCGGGTCCTATTGGACGGCGTTTGACCATGACACGATGCGGGTCGCCGGCGCCTGGCACGGACGCGGGTTTATCGACTGGCACGGAATTTTGTTTGACGGTCGGCATGGGGTTCATCCGCGAACCATTGGCGATTTGCAGTTTGGGGCTCTGAACGAACCTGGGTGGGCCAATCCGCAAACAGGCGACTTCGAGGATGTCCGGATCGTCGGCAAGGATGGCCGCCGGTATGGTCCTCTGCCCCGTAGTTGGATGCACTACGAGGGTCTCTATCGCCATGGCGATCAAGTTGTCGTCTCTTACACCGTGGGAGATGCACCCATCTTGGAGTCACACTCAATCGCAACCCCGACGACCGAGGACGACGGCGTCGCGTGGATCCGGACGCTGAATGTGGGACGCTCATCGCGAGATCTGACGATGCGGATCGCACCTTCCGCGCAGATCGTCGCCCGGCTAGTCGGCGGCGGGGCGCTCTCAATCGAGGAACTGGATAGCTACCAAGTGGTGAAAATCGCGGCCAGCGCGACGCCGGTCGATTTTCAGGTGGCGATGATGCCGAAAGAAGACGCCGATATCCTGCGCGCTTGGAAACCAGGCGCCACGGCCGACCTGACGTCGGTGACCAAGGGAGGTCCAGCGAAGTGGAACGAAGAATTCGAGGTGAAGAACGAGCCGCTTTCCAGCGACGGTCCGCTGGCGGTCGACGTGCTTCGCCGGCCGACTTCCAGCAGTTGGAACTGCCGTTTGCAGCTATCGGGGCTCGATTTCTTGCCTGATGGCCGTATGGTCGTCTGCAGTTGGGGGGGCGATGTCTGGATCATTTCTGACTTCCGCAAGGGAAGCAGCGCGAAATGGCGGCGAATCGCTTCCGGACTGTTTCAGCCGCTAGGTATCAAGACCGTTGGCGAGAAGATCTTTGTCGGGTGCCGCGACCAAATCGTTCAGCTGCACGATTTGAATGGCGACGGCGAAGTCGATTTCTACGAGAACTTTAACAGCGATCACCAGGTTACGGAGCACTTCCACGAGTTCGCGATGGGATTGCAGGTCGACGAGGCGGGCAATTTCTACTACGCCAAGAGTGCGCGCCATGCTCTCGATTCGCTGGTTCCGCACCATGGTACGTTGTTGAAAGTGACTGCTGACGGCGAGGAAACGAAGATCATCGCCCATGGATTTCGTGCGGCCAACGGCGTCTGCATCAACCCCGACGGGTCCTTCTTCGTCACCGATCAAGAGGGGCACTGGACCCCGATGAACCGTATCAATCGGGTCGTTTCTGGCGGGTTTTATGGCAACATGTATGGCTACGGCGCTCCGGAAGATTCGGGCGACGATGCGATGGAGATGCCTCTCTGCTGGCCGAACCGCTCGTTCGATCGCTCACCCGCGGAATTGCTTTGGTTGGACGACGATCGCTGGGGACCGCTTGCCGGATCGCTTGTTTCGCTTTCATACGGTTATGGACGAATCTTCGTCGTCCCTCACGAGAATGTCGATGGGGTTTGGCAAGGGGGAATGTGCCGCCTGCCGATTCCCGATTTTCCGACCGGCATCATGCGAGCAAGGATCGATCCGCAGACCGGCGACCTTTACACGTGCGGGCTATTCGCCTGGGCGAGCAACCAGTCAGATAGCCCCGGCGGGCTGTATCGCGTTCGGCCGACCGGCGAACCGCTGCATTTACCGGTGGGGCTGAAGGCCAACTTGCACGGAATCACGATCACCTTTACGGAGCCGATTCAGAAGCAAGCGGCCGAAGACCCCGCCAACTATCTGATCGAAGCCTGGGGCTTGAAGCGATCCGCTCGCTACGGTTCCGACCAATATGATCGACACGATTTGCCGGTAAAATCGGCCGCACTTTCGGCAGACGGCAAGTCGGTCACCTTGACCATTCCCGATCTCAAGCCGACCTGGTGCATGGAAATCGCCTACGAGTTGTCCAGCGTCGCCGGCGAAGAGTTTCAGGGAGTGATTCAAAACTCGATCTACAAACTGGGCGACTCGACCGCGTCCGCTCCCTAAAACGCAACCCACCTCTAATTACCATTCCCACGAGGAGACTCGCATGTCACGAACTGTCGCTTGGTTACCGCTCCTTCTAATCGCCGCGCTGATAGCGCCTGCCTTGGTCCAGGCGGCCGATACCTACCAGGTCTTTATCCTGGCCGGGCAGTCGAACATGGAAGGCAAAGCATCCAACCAACTGCTCGAGCATCAAGCGACCGATCCCGCCACGAGCGCCTTGTTCGCGCGCTTTCGGGATGGCGACAAGTGGATCGAACGCGACGACGTTTCGATCAAGTTTCTGGAGCGTCACGGACCGCTTACGCTTGGCTACGGATCGCGCGACAAGACCGGTTTGGAGCTTGCCTTCGGCACGGCGATGGGGGAACACTACGACGAGCCGGTGCTGTTGATCAAGACTGCGTGGGGCGGCCATTCGCTCTATCAAAAATTTCGGCCCCCCAGCGCCGGGTTGCCCAGCGAGGAAGTCTTGGCGGAAGAGTTGGCGAATCTTCAGGAACGAACCAAGAAGAACAACGAAAAGCGAAATCGAAACGATCCGCTGCCGACGATGGCAGAGGTCAAAGCGCAGTATGGCATCTCGTATCAAAACATGATGCAGGACGTCAAAGAAACGCTGCAGAACGCCGACACGCTTTTTCCGCAACTTGCCGGGAAACAGCCGCAAATCGCCGGTTTCGTTTGGTTTCAGGGCTTTAACGACATGTTCGGCGACTACGCCAAGCAGGAGTACGCCCAGAACATGAAGCTACTGATTCACGATATTCGCGCCGCCTGGAACAGTCCTGATTTGCCGGTTGTGATTGGCGCCTTGGGACAAAACGGCTCGAGCCCGGCGCAGGAAAACATGAAGGCGATTCAAGACGCCCAACTGGCGATGAACGAAGTTCCCGAGTTCGCCGGCAACGTAAAAACGATTCGTACCGACGTGTTGGTCGACAAAGTTGCGGAGGAAAAGTTCCCGACTTGGAAAGAGAACATTGAAGAGTGGAAGCTCGTCGGTTCCGATCGACCTTACCATTACCTCGGCAGCGCGATTTGGTACACCCGCATTGGCGATGAGTTGGCCAAGACGATGCTGGAGCTGAAGGGAAGCAATTAGCCGCTTGCTTTTGTAGAGCTGCCTCGCGGGGGCGCGCGCCAGCGGCCCCCGCGGAACAAAGAGTCAGAGAAATTTGACGGTAGATCGCGCGGCGAAATCGCCTGTCCTTAGTCGACGACCTGTTCTCGTAACGCAACCACCGCGTTGGCCAATACGCCGGGGCCATCGCGATAAACGTCGCAGGCCGGTAAGCCTAACTCTGCGCTAACGCGTTGCTGCTCCTGGGCCGCCTCGTCAGGTCCCAAGCGACGGCCGTTAATGGCGACGCCGATCACTTCACATTCGTTGCGCGCTTGGGCCAGCGCCTCATACAGGTTCCTCAGGTCGGTCAGGGGCTTAAGCGGCACATGATCCAACCCCTTGGTCGTCGTTCGTCCCGCTTCGTAGCAGAAGATCAATCCGTCGGGAGCGCAGCCGTGCAGCAGCCCGACCGTGACGGCCGAGTAGGCGGGGTGGGTGACGCTCCCCTGCCCTTCGATTAGCAAGTAGTCGTGCTGTTGATTGGCGAGCGTCCAGTTTTCGACCGCGCCGTTGATAAAGTCAGAGACCACGCAGTCGATCGGAACGCCGTTTCCTGCGATCATGATCCCGGTTTGCCCCGTCGCCAGGAACTTCGCGTCGGCGCCGCGACGGAGTAGCTCGCGTTCGACTTCCAGCGCCGCGAACATCTTACCGACCGAGCAATCATGCCCGACGGTCAAAACACGCAGGCAGCCTTCCCGGAAACTCGCATGTTTGGCCGTCTCGCGGAATCCATTGCGGCGGACGTCAATCAAGCGGGCGCCGGTGCGGCTGGCGATGTCCACCAGGGCTGGATCATCCACTAAGAAGTCATGTAGCCCCGAGACGACATCGAGTCCTTGCTGAGCCGCCTGGTAGATTGCCCCCTGCATGGCTGGCGGCAACCTTCCGCCCGCAGGCGAAATCCCGACGAACAGCGCATCTGGCTGCGAGACGTCGGCCAACGAGGTGACGATCGGCACATCGACGTCATGCGCCAGCGCTACGGCGGCCGATTGGTGCGTCGTCTGGCTATCGAGCAGCGCTACGACGTCGCCTCCGCGAAATCGCAGCAATCCGATCGCGGTCTTCGCCTTCTGTGGATTGGTGTGACCTTCGGTTAGGACCACGATCCGTCGATAGGCGGAGAGGTCCGTCGGCTCCGAGAGTCCGTGGGGGGCGGTCTTCTTTCTCTTCAACGATAGGCTCTTGATAGTCATGGCGACGCCGTTCTTTAGATTGGATCGATAGTTTCAACGTTAGCCGACGCGCGTTACTCCCCTTCAGGCATATCGCGCGCTCCGTCAGGCCCCGCCATTTGAAAACGAAACTCGTTATTCGCGTTGGCGACGACATGGGCGAGATGACCGGTATCGCCATATCGACCGATCTGTCCCAACCGGTTCTTGACCTCCCCTTCGGCCGAACCCTGCTCATCCAGCACGATCACGCGATAGTGGCCCGGCAGGATCCCCATGCCTCCATCGGTTTCGAGCTGAAATTCGCCGCTGGAGTTAATTGGGGCAGAAACGGTCTCGGCTGCGCTCCCCTGATCGACCGGTTCAAAGCGGACGCCGCCGCTCTTCAGCGGATGGGCGCCGCAATAGATCACGCCGTGAACCGACTGTCGCAAGTCGTCGGTCGAGCCGCCGCCACTGCAGCCTACCGCCAGCAGGCAGACGGCCGTCCCTAACCAGGCGATCAGTGATGGCGTTTGAAAAGTTTTGCGTTTCATTTCTGTGGAATCCCCGCGAATTTCAATCAAAGTAGTAGTGGTTCCAATTGGTTTGAGACGTCACTTGGCGAACAGCGAATTCAGATCACGGAAACCTTTGATTTCGATCGGATTCCCCGACGGGTCGAAGAAGAACATCGTTCCCTGTTCGCCTGGCTCGCCGGCGAAGCGGATATAGGGAGAAATGACGAATTCGATATTTTTTTCCTTCAGACGCTCGGCGATTTCCGACCAACGATCCAGATCGAGCACGACGCCGAAATGGGGCACCGGCACGCCATGGCCGTCGACTTCGTTGTAATGAATCGCGTGCGCCGACTTTTTTGGATTCAAGTGACATACAAACTGATGTCCGAAGAAGTTAAAGTCGACCCAAGTCGAGTCGCTTCGCCCTTCGCTGCATCCCAGCAGTCCGCCATAGAAATCTCGCGCGGCGACAAGATCATGAACCTGAACGGCGAGATGGAACGGAGGCAGCGACGGCAATTGATCGCTAGGGCTCGATTGCATAAGCGGGTTGTCGGAGTTGGCGAAAATCATGGCGATGGCTCCAATAGGGCTGGGAAAGTGACGTGGCGTGTCGCTTCCCACTCGTAATGCAACATCCGTACCGAATCACCATTGTTGAAGGCGAAGATGGCCTCAGGTCCGCGAGATGACCACCACTCACGCTCCCAAAATCTTGTTCGTTGACGACATCCCCGCACTGTGCGAAGAGATGGTCACAACGCTGCGCGGCGAGCAACTCGACGCCGATTCCAATCTCAGTCCACTCGCGGCGATTCCCGAGATCGTGCAGGGGAAATACGACCTGGTGATCACCGGGTTGGTCATCGCCGAACTGGGCGGCTTCGAAATCATTCGCCGGATTCGTGGCGCCGGATGCCGCACGCCGATCATTATGATTACCGGCTTTGGAACCGAGCAATCGGCGATCGAAGCGGCGCGGCTGGGCGTCGCTGACTATCTGACCAAGCCGATCGAGCGCAAGGAATTGATCGCCCGCGTCAAACGAGTCTTAAAGCAGTACGCGACGCCGCAGACCGAGCAGCCTGGTTCGCTGGTGCGGATGATCTCGGGCGATCCGAAAATGAACGAGATCTTCGAGAAGGTCAAAACGATTGCGCCCACCGATAGCCGCGTCTTGATCTTGGGCGAAACGGGCTGCGGCAAGCAGTTGTTAGCTCATGCGATTCACCAGCAAAGCCAGCGAAAGCAAGAGCCGTACGTCGAAGTCAACTGCGCGGCGATCCCGGCAAATCTGCTGGAAAGCGAGCTGTTCGGCCACGAAGAAGGCTCATTTACCGGCGCCACCAAACGGCGCGTCGGCCGGTTTGAGACGGCGGGCCAAGGGACGATTTTCCTGGACGAAATTGGGGAATTGGGCTTCGATCTGCAGTCGAAGTTGTTGCATGTACTCGACAACGGGAAATTCACCCGAGTCGGCGGCAACAAGGAGCTCCGCAGCTCAGCCCGGCTCGTCTCGGCAACCAATCGCGACCTGATGAAGGAAGTCGAACTAGGCCGCTTTCGCGCCGACTTGTACTACCGTTTGAACGTGATCTCGATCGAGCTGCCGCCACTGCGCCGGCGGCCCGGCGACATTGGCTTACTCGCCCAGCATTTCATCAACCAGTTTGTTCCCAAGGGGAGCCAGCCGCCGACCTTTACACCGTCGACGGTCGAAGTATTGCGGCGGTATCCCTGGCCGGGCAACGTGCGGGAACTGCAGAACGTCGCGGAGCAACTGGCGGTGCTCAATCGCGGTCCCCGCATCGAAGCGACCGATCTGCCGTCTCGTATTCTGCAGGCCCGCCCCGTCGAGACGATCTCACCCACCGCTCAGCGTCAGGTACAACTCGGCTTTCGCAAAGCGAAAGATCAGTTTGAAAAGGAGTACCTGCTGACGATTATTCAGCAGGCCAACGGCAATCTCGCCGAAGCCGCCCGGTTGGCCGAAATGGATCGGGGGCAGTTCTATCGCCTAGCCAAACGCCATGGTTTAACGACCAACACGGACAGCTGACGCAGCCCCAGAAAAATCTTGTCCCTCCTGCCCTTTGATCTCAACTCGGAGACCGGATTGCCGCTAGATTGTTGACGATTCGTCATCGCGAATGTCAACACGTTGATGATTCATCAACACCCCTCTGCGGCGTTCGCTTATTTGGCGTGCAATGGGGATTCGCCTTCGGCTGCGCAATAGGCGAAGGCCGGCGATGGCAGCGATCGGTTCCTGGTCCGAAGGGGGGAAATTGAACGCGATCCTCAAGTTTTGACCGTCGGCAGGCTATTTCGGCGCCGCGGTTGCTAATGACCTTGGCCAACTCCCACGAGCGGGAAGGAAGCGTTCGACGGAACGTTTCCCTTTTGCGATATCCTCTCCTCGACCAGCAGAACGTTCCTTGCATCAGCCCACTCCCGAAACATCCCGCGATCACGGTTCGCTTACGGTGGACGAAACGTCCCCTCCTACCGCTTCCAGTCCCTGGAGCCGTTACGCCTTCTTTGCGTTGATCGCGATTGTCTTGGTCTGGGCGCTTATCATTGGCCGCATCGTGCAGCCGGCGTGGAGCGTTCAGAAGGTGGCGATCGAGCCGACCGACGAATTGATCGCGACCGAGGTGATCACCTTCGACGAGTCTGGCCTGACGCCGACCGTCTTACAGCAGCACGCCGATCAGGGAACCGCGCCGGCGGAAACCAGCGTGGTTGTCGTGGAAGACGCGGCCGCCGACTCGCCCAGCTACTTTCAGGTCACCGCGACCTCGCACTTCGGCATCTGGTCGCTCTTTCCGGCGGCGGTGGCGATCGCCTCGTGTTGGATTCTCCGCGAGCCGCTTACCTCCTTGTTGTTGGGAACGGTCAGTGGAGCTTTGATCCTGCGGCAGTACGACTTTACCGAGGAGGTTTTGCTTCCTTCGCTCGCTTCGACCCAAGCCGCCGGAATTTTGATCCTGTACCTCTGGCTGTTGGGAGGTTTAATGGGCGTTTGGGGAAAAACCGGCACGGCCGAGGCGTTCTCGGTTTGGGTTACCAAGCGGTTCGTCCGCGGCCCCCGTTCGGCCAAACTGGTTGCGTGGGGACTGGGCGTCCTCTTCTTCCAAGGGGGCACGGTCAGCACCGTCCTGGTTGGCGCCGCGGTACGCCCGATCGCCGATCAACAGCGAATCAGCCATGAAGAGCTCTCTTACATTGTCGATTCCACCGCTTCGCCGATCGCCTGCCTGGTCGCGTTCAATGCCTGGCCCTCCTACGTTCAAGCGTTGATTTTCATCCCCGGCGTCACCTTTCTGGCGACCGAACAAGAACGAATTCGCTTCTTCTTCTCGGCGCTTCCTTTCAGTTTTTATGCGATCTTCGCGGTGCTGGGGACGTTGCTGCTGTCCATCGACCGCGCGCCGGTATTGGGCAAAAAGTTTCGCGCCGCAATTCGCCGGGCTCGCGAGAACAACCAGCTCAATCGCCCCGGCAGTCACCCGCTTTCTCTGGCGGGTCAAACGCATCCCAAACTGCCGCCCGGCTACCAGCCGCATGTGATCGACTTCTGCCTTCCTTTGATGTTGCTGACCGGCATCGCCATCGTCAGCTTTTTCGTTACCGGCGCTCCGCAAGTCCGCTGGGGGTTTGCCGCCGCGCTGGCATGCGCCAGTGCGACGGCGCTGTTGCGCGGGATGCCGCTGAGAGATCTGGTTGAAGGGATTGGCGAAGGCCTGCAGAGCGTCGTCTACGCCTCGGTCATTTTGATGCTTGCGGTTACCCTGGGCGATATGACGCAAAACATCGGGGGCGGAGCGTACCTTGTCGATCTGCTCGGCAGTTATGTTCCTTCGCTTTGGCTGCCGACGCTGCTGTTCCTGATCACGATCGCGATCTCGTTCTCGACCGGCACCAGTTGGGGCACGTTCGCCGTCGCCTTTCCGCTGGCGATGCCGCTCGCGATGTCGGTCGCTCAAACGCAAGGACTTTCCAACGAAACGCTGTACTTAATGGTTTGCTTCGCCGCCGTGCTAAACGGCAGCGTCTTCGGCGACCAATGTTCGCCGATCTCCGACACGACGGTGCTGAGCGCCATGACCACCGGCGCCGACCTGATGGATCACGTCACGACGCAAATGGTCCCGGCCACGTTCGCCGCCGTCTTGGCGGTCATCGGCTGGACCTCGGTCACCTATTTCTTCTGTTGAACCGTTCATCCCTAAGCGCATTCCACCTTCGCAATGAAATCGCCCGCTACCATCCGCCGACCCTACTGTCGACCGCTCCTTTATGTAGGCTTGATCGCTTGCACGCTGCTGCTCTTGCCGCTGCAATCGCTTCACGCTCAATCAGCTCCGACTCGACCGCCGCGAGATTCGGCCAAAGTCGTCACCGGCAATCGCGGGGTCGTCGTCGCCGAAACGCAACTCGCTTCCGACATCGGTTGCCAGATCCTGGCCAAAGGGGGAAATGCCGTCGACGCCGCGGTTGGGGTCGCGTTCGCTCTGCAGGTCAGTTGGCCCGAAGCCGGTAATATCGGCGGCGGCGGGTTCATGATGATCGCTCCTCCCGAAGAAGAGGTCGTCTGCGTCAACTATCGCGAAAAGGCGCCCGCTGCAGTCGATCCGTTCAGCTTTGCCGATTGGAAACAACACCGCCATGCCCGCATGGCCGGCGTGCCTGGAACAGTACGCGGTTTAGCGTTGGCGCATGAGACGTATGGGAGCTTGCCGTGGCGGGAAGTAATTGCGCCCTCCATCGCATTGGCTCGCGATGGGCTGGTCGTCGATCCGCATCTCGCCTTCTCACTCAACTCGGTGCTGCGGCTAAAGTCGGTGCGTACGGAATCTCGCTTTGACGAGTTCCGCCGCGTCTATGGACACCCCGACCAGCGACCTTGGCAGGCCGGCGACCGCCTGTTACAGCCCGACTTGGCCCAGACGTTGACGTCGATCGCACTGCAAGGCCCGGCGGCTTTTTACGAAGGGGAAATCGCCAAAAAAATCGTCACCGAAATGAAGCGCAGTGATGGCTTGATCACCGCTCAGGACCTGCAGGGTTATCAGCCGCAGTTGTTGCCGGCGGTCGCCGGGGATGTTGGTCCTTACACGGTCTACGGCGCGCCGCCTCCGGCGTCGGGTGGTACGATCGTGCTGCTGCAACTGCGGATGATTGAGGCCCTCCGATTTTCGGCAGATAAGAACGGTCCCTATTGGACAGGCGATCAAGTCCATCTGCTGGTCGAGGCGATGCGTCGCGGCTTTCGCGAACGAGCCGCCTGGCTGGGAGATCCTAACTATGTCGCGATTCCCCCGCATCTACTCACCCCAGAGCACGCCCGGCGATTGGCGTCCTCGATCGACGTCGACAAGGCGACTTCCAGCGAGGAAATCGCCGGCTCGATTCCTCTGTCGGAAGGCCCCTATGAAAGCGCCGAAACGACCCACTTCTCGGTCGTCGACACAAACGGCCTGGCGGTCAGCAACACCTACACGCTGGAAGGAACGTTCGGCTGCCGAATCGTCGTCCCGGGCGCCGGTTTTGTGCTGAACAACGAAATGGGGGACTTCAACTGGTACCCAGGCTACACCGATCGCAACGGCAAGATCGGCACGACGCCCAATCAACTGGCCCCCGGCAAACGCATGCTCAGTTCGCAGTCCCCCACCATTGTTCGGGAAAACGGCAAGCTAAAGCTCGTGGTCGGATCGCCCGGCGGTCGCACCATCATCAACACGGTGACCGAAATTCTGGCGCAAACCTTGCTGCTGGATCGCCCGCTGGAAACGGCCATTAGCGGTCCCCGTTTTCATCATCAATGGTTCCCCGATGAAATCCGCTTTGAGACCGATGACCAAGGCGTCTTCACCGCCATGCAAGAGGAGCTGACGGCGAAAGGCCATCGCATCGCGGAGCGTGAAGCCGACTGGCGACAAGGCTCGGCTCATGGCATCGTCGTCGACTTGCCGTCGGGCGAAGCGACCGGCGTGGCCGATTGGCGACGTGGCGGCGGCGCCAGTTCCGTTGCAAGTAAACCATAAACCAGAATCGCGTTCGCTATCGCCCCTAGCGACGCCAAAAGCTGTATTTCGTCCTAGCCCTCCATTCATGCGAAGAGAATTTTTTCTTTCCTCGTTCCCAAGAACCATGCTGGAGCAAATTGCGATGACTCACAATTTCTTAGGACGCCAATCGCGGCGAGCGTTCACCCTGGTGGAACTATTGGTGGTGATCGCCATCATCGGCGTGCTGATCGCGCTCTTGTTGCCGGCGGTGCAGCAAGCCCGCGAAGCGGCGCGGCGGATGAAGTGCACCAACAACCTGAAGCAGATCGGCTTGGCCCTGCACAACTATCACGATACGTACGGCCGCTTGCCAGCGTCCTACTATCGCGACCCCGACTACTACAATCGGGGTTGGGGCTGGAGCGTAATGATCTTGCCGCAGCTAGAGCAATCGAATCTTTACGATGCGCTGGAGGTTTCGACGATGCCGATCCCCCGCGATCCTGACGAACGAACCCAAACGCCGCTGACCGCGTTTCGCTGCGCTTCGGACACCGGCCCCGATCTTAATCCCGATCGAAATGACCAAGGGATGTCCAACTACGTCAGCATTCAAGGCGCCGACAGCGCCGGCGGTTATCGATCCAGCTCTGCAGACCTGGGAGACTACGGCGGGTTCATGTTCCAGCTTAGCGCCCTGAAGTTCCGCGACGCCACCGATGGCCTTAGCAACTCGATGATGGTCGGCGAGCGGGCCTACGTCGACAAGGCGCCGGAACGCCCCTGGCTGGGCGCTCAATGGGTTGGCGTTACCTATGGCGCCGGCTACGCCGGAACGATGCGTTGCCTCTGGGGCAACGACGACTACCGCATCAACGGCGAAGCGACCTGGGCGATCTCCAGCAACCACCCCGGCGGCGCCCAATTCCTGCTCGGCGACGGTTCCGCCCGCTTCATCGGCGAAACGATCAACGGCGACACCCTCATCCGCCTGGCCCAGCGGAACGATGGCGAGGTGATTGGGGAATACTAATCTCTTTCGCGAAGAACAGCGTACCGGAAGCCGTCTGCCAGAATTGGCAGGCGGCTTTTTGCGTTCTTGTTTGGTCGTCCCAATACTAGGACGAAGTCGGATCAATTCCATAGAGCTCTTTGATGCGATCCGCCGCGATGAAATCGGACGCGGAATTATAATTGTTAGGCTCCGCCAAGAGCTGCTTGTATTGCTCGAAAGCAGCTTCTTTGTCCGGTCCGAGATTGACCTGACGACCATTGAGAGTGACATACCAGAGGCCCCGCTTCGGGCGGAACCAGGGTTTGGGAAACTTACGCATTGAACCACCTCCCGACCTGTTGTGAAAACAGAGAAAGGACCGAGAGGTCTTTTGCGGGTCCTAGTCAGCACTACCTGGCTAGGACCTTTTTTCGTGACAAAATCAGTGACTATGTCACGTATCGTCGTTGTAAGTTTAGTACGGATGGCAGGATTCGAACCTGCGACCTTCGGTTTCGTAGACCGACGCTCTATCCAGCTGAGCTACATCCGCATGCTTACCTGTGATGACTTGCGTCCCACGGCAGATCACAAAGTTTAGCCGCACTCCGCGCATGCGTAAAGGGGACGCTGGGCGATCTTGGCGTTCATTTGCGAAAAAATTGCTCTCGCCTAAACGGTTGCAGGCATTGGGGTTACTTGCGGCCTCTACGTTGGCGGCCTCTGCGCCGGCGGCGGTGAGACCCGGTTTACGGCTTGCAGCGATTATTTCCCCTCGGCTTTGGTCGCTTGGCGGTGAGCCGTCCGTTTTTGTCTCCGACGTGCCGGCGACGGGCCAATGTAGGTTGACGACTTCCTTCTCTATCGGATAGCTTGGCGACGTGATTGGTTCGCTCCCTTTTTGTGGAGCGTCGAAAGAGGGAACTCCGGTGAGAAACCGGGACAGCCCCCGCTGCGGTAACCAGAAACGAACGCCGTCGGTAAGCACTGATCCTCGTCGGGTTGGAAAGCAACGGCCAGTAGGAACCGCCCAGCCCAACGGCTCGGCCCAGTCTGGAAGTCCGAAGACCTGCCAGTCGCCTGCATCGCTTGATGCGGTTTCGTCATACGCCTTCGGGGATGGAGGCGCCATGGAGATTCCTACGATGACATCGTTTCTCGATGTGCGCGCCTGTGCTGCGCAGCGGCGAACTCGCTCGCCGTTTAGTCGCTCCCACGCTTTGTAGCGACTGAGCAAGTTTCCGCCGGTTTTCTTATTCGTTTCGCGCGCAGGATCTGTTCCGACATTGCTATCCGGACGCCGCTCCTGCTGCGCGCTACCTGCGCATTTAATAAGGTAAGCGTACATGCAATCTGCAAATTTAGGTTTTCCTCGCATTGGTAAAGATCGTCAGCTCAAGAAGGCGGTCGAGTCGTATTGGGCCGGCAAGTTGCCCGCGCCACAGCTGCTTCAGGTCGCGGCCGAATTGCGGGCCGAGCATTGGCGTCTGCAACAAGCGGCCGGCATCGACTCGATCCCCTGCAACGACTTTTCGCTGTATGACCAGATGCTCGACATGGCGGTCGCGCTCGGCGTAATTCCGCCGCGATTCGCCCAGCTCGACGTTTCGCCGCTCGAACGCTACTTCTTGATGGCCCGCGGTCAGGCGCCCGGCGTAGAGCTGCCGCACGAAGTTCCGGCGCTCGAAATGACCAAGTGGTTCGACACCAACTATCACTACCTGGCGCCCGAGTTTGAGCACGACCAAGCGTTCGCCGCCGACGCCGCCAAGCCGAGCGCCGAGCTGGCCGAAGCGGCCAAGCTGGGCATCGCGGCTCGGCCGGTGGTGATCGGCCCGGTCACCTTTTTGACGCTCGGCAAACTGCGCAGCGCGACTGGCGATCGCTTCGATCTGCTCGACGCGCTGCTCCCCGCCTATGTCGAACTGCTTCGGCAGATCGTCGCAGCCGGAGCAACCTGGGTCCAGATCGATGAGCCGATCTTGTCGACCGACCTGGGCGACCGGCAGCGGGAGGCGCTGGTGACGACCTACCGCACGATCGCCGCCCAACTGCCGCAGTTGCAGGTGATGCTGGCGACCTACTTTGGTCCCTTGGCCGAGAATCTGACGCTGGCGGCTCAGTTGCCGACGGCCGGCCTGCACGTCGACCTGGTTCGCGGCCAAGAGGACGCCCCCTTGTTGGTTGACGCTTTGCCTGCCGACAAGATCGTTTCGTTGGGCTTGGTCGAAGGCCGCAACGTCTGGAAGGTCGACGCCGCCGCCGCAATCGCGCTGGCGACGCCGCTGGTCGAAAAAATAGGCGCCGACCGCGTGCAAATCGCCCCCAGCTGTTCGCTGCTGCATGCTCCAGTCGATCTCGACGCCGAGACTGAACTGGACGACGAACTGAAAAGTTGGCTCGCGTTCGGCAAGCAAAAGTTGGCCGAGGTCCAACTGCTCGCCACGGCGCTGCAAGGCGACCAAGACCAGGCGACCCGCACTGCGTTGCGGGCCAATCGTCTGCCCCATGTCAGCCGGCAAACCTCGGAACGCGTCGTCTCGCCATCGGTGCAAGGTCGCGTTGCATTCGTCGACGAGCACATGCAGCGTCGCCGCAGTGCATTTCCACAGCGGCGCCCGGTTCAGCAGACGGCGCTCGGCCTGCCGGCGTTTCCGACCACCACGATCGGTTCGTTTCCGCAGACGAGCGAAATCCGCCAGGCCCGAGCCCAACATCGCCAGGGGACGATCTCGCACGACGACTACGTTGCCACGATGCAGGCTCAGATCCGCGAAGTAATCGCCTTTCAGGAAGAAGTCGGCTTGGATCTGCTGGTCCATGGCGAGCCGGAGCGGAACGACATGGTCGAGTACTTCGGCGAGTCGCTCGATGGTTTTGCAATCACCCGCAACGGCTGGGTGCAAAGCTACGGCAGCCGCTGCGTCAAACCGCCGATCATCTACGGCGACGTTTCGCGTCCCAAAGCGATGACCGTCGAGTGGATTCAATACGCCCAATCGTGTTCGACCAAGCCGGTCAAAGGGATGCTGACCGGGCCGGTAACCATTTTGTGCTGGTCGTTCGTTCGCGATGATCAACCGCGGAGCGAAACGACCCGCCAAATCGCCCTGGCGATTCGGGACGAAGTCGAGGATCTCGAAAAGGCTGGCGTCCGGGTGATTCAAATTGATGAGCCTGCGTTGCGAGAAGGATTGCCGCTGCGAAAGCGCGATTGGGACGCGTACCTGACGTGGGCCGGCGATTGTTTCCGACTGGCCAGCAGCGTGGTGGCGGACCAGACGCAGATCCACACGCACATGTGCTACTGCGAGTTCAACGACATTATCGAAGCGATCGCCGGACTCGACGCCGACGTCATTTCGATCGAAACGTCGCGCAGCGACATGGAACTGCTCGGCGCGTTCGTCGATTTTCGCTACCCGAACGAGATCGGGCCGGGCGTCTTCGACATTCATTCGCCGCAAGCGCCCACCTCGGCGTCGATGCTGCGGCTGCTGACCAAAGCGGCCGAGGTCTTGCAGCCGTCGCAGATCTGGGTCAATCCCGACTGCGGCCTGAAAACCCGCCAGTGGGAGGAAGTCCGACCAGCGCTAAGCAACATGGTCAAAGCTGCCGAAGCGGCGCGTCAAAGTTTGGCTACCTGACGCACGCCTTAGCAGCCGCCCGGTCGCCAATTCCCCAACCGGCGGCCGGGCATTTTTATGCGCGTATGACGCTCGGTGCGAGTGCGCACGCCAACAAACCGGACCACAGCCCGCACGTTTTTTGATCCCCCCATCCCCGTAGGGTCCGCTGTGCGGACCAAGAGCCTGCTGGCTCGGTTATTTGGCGAACAACCCCAACCGGACCGCCACGTTCCAAAATTTCCGAATTGCCAAACACCGCCCGCATCTTCATCAGCCCCACCGGGGCGATCTAACCATGGCGCGGAATGTCGGTTCGCATTCTGCGATGGACTGGACCGATGGTTTGCATTTTTTTTGCTCGCCGACGTCGATCGGGACTGGACCGCAGCGCACGTTTTTTTCGAGCCCCCATCCGCGTAGGGTCCGCTGTGCGGACCAAGAGCCTGCTGTCTCGGCTATTTGGCGCCCGTTGCTCATGCTTGTTGAGCAGGTTCGTGGTCCGCACAGCGGACCCTACGACTGGATCGCCCCGTTTCATTTTTTTCTTCGCCCGGCGGCAACGTATATCGCTTGAGCGTCGAATGGGGTTCTTTCGGCATCTCGACAATCTTCCCGGCCGTCATCATCCGGTCCCAGGTCGGGCCGAACTTGCTGCCGCTCATGCCGCTGTTGCTGCGGATGTTGTATTTGCAGAGGCCGTTTTCACCAGCGTCGAGCAGGACGCGGCGAAGTTGGGACTCGAGCTTTTCGAATTTCACGTCTTCTTTCGCTTGCTTCGCGGCGGCTTCGATCTCGGTCGCCTCGCGCAAGGAAACATTCCAGCGGCGGCCGCCCTGGTCGGAAAGACGACCTTCGTCGATATCAACGCCCCACTCGCCACCTTGCCCGGCGTAGCCGCCGATCGACAGCCAGAGTTTGTGCTTTCCGCTGCCACTTTGAAACGCTTCGCGACGATTCACCAATAGCCATTGCTGGGCGAAGTCGAGACTGCCCGCCAAGATCGACGCGTCCAGCTTGCCCGGTTTCATTTCTTTGCGAGTTTGCACGCAGAGAATCGGCGTGGCGCCAGCTTTCGAAATGGTCTTTACCAGCGTTTGAATTGCTTCGGCCTGCTTGCGTTTGTTGGTGGAGCCAAGACGCAGTGGATCGATCACGACGACTTCCAGTTCAAACTTCTCGATCCACTCCCTCAGGCTCTCCAGGTTCTCTGGAGCTGCCGGCTCCTCGACCGACATGAACCACTGCAGGTTGTCGAGCGTTGGGTTTTCCTCGCGGGCGGCGCTCCACCGGACCGCCAAGTCGGTGAGCTGCGACTGCTTGTTGTCGGCGCCAACAAAGCCGACGCGGAACACTTTTTCGGCGGCGAACTCTCCCAAAAACTTGCCGCCGGTCGCGAGCGCCGCGCACAGATCGACCGCCAGCGACGACTTTAATGTCTTGCTCGGCCCAACGATCACTGCCGGCTCGTTCTTGGTTAGCAGGTTGTTGAAGAGCCACTCTTGCGGCTTTCGCTCGGCGAGCATTTCGGCGGTCGAGAGCGTGCGATGCGTCTCTTTCGCTTCATCACCGCCGCCGACGTCGAGGCGAACGATACCTTGATCGGCGGTGAAAAAATCGACTCCCCTCCGTGCGTCAATCTCTTTTTGCACTTTCGCGATTTCGGCGGTGATCTGTTCGACCTCTTGCTGCTCCCGGCGGTCTTTCCGCAGCTGACGCATCCGGGCTTGGAACTTCTGAATTCGGGCTCGGCGCATGAGATTTCCCTTGGTTTGTGAAAACAAAATCTGGGTGCCACTGGCCTTCAGCCAGTGTCTTCCGTGAATCGATATCCAACTCCATACTTCGACCGCGTCACTTCGATCTGAAGAGCACTGACGGAAGGCCAGTGGCGCCCGGTGGGAAGTTGGTTCGCTCAGCGCGCAGGGAGAGCCATCAGCGACCTGCGTGCTTCGGAAAATTCGCCTTGCCGCCATGCAGGGCGCGAAGAATTTTGGCTCGGCGGGCGGTTGATCAGATGCCCGCAACTTTAAGGGGTGTAGTGTACGAAATGCCAGGCAGTTTTGCAAGCCTTTTTTGACGCTTCGTAGGCCCTGGGTAGGCTGGGTCGAGCCGCTGGGTGCCACTGGCCTTCAGCCAGTGTCTTCCGTGAATCGATATCCAGCTCCGTACTTCGACCGCGTCACTTCGATCATGAAGAGCACTGGCTGAAGGCCAGTGGCGCCCGGTGGGAAGTTGGTCCGCACAGCGGACCCTACGCGGGAGGTGCTTCTGGCCGCTTTTGGCGTTACGCCGCGGCCTGCCCTAATTTGGTTACAGCAGGACTGGGCCGCCCGGTTCTAGCTTTCCGGCGATCACAAACCCGCTGACGATCATCACCAGCAAACCGACCAGTGCGAACGCCCAGAAGACGAAGCGGAAGCACTCGGCGTAGTTGTAGTACATCCCTTCAAACGTCAGGTTGCCTTCCCGCAGTTTCTCGAACTGGACGCGCTCGAACGAAAAGAGCCGCACTGGGTTCGGCATGTTGTTGACGTCATCCAGCTTCTGCAACCGGTCGAGATGGACGAGTGCGTCTTCGCCGTTTTTGACCAGGCGTCGCGTTCGCTTGTCGAGCTTCGAGAAGGCGAACGAAAAATAGATTAACAGGAAGCCGAGGATCAGGCCGAAATAGCCGCCCAATTGCCCCGGCGAACCAGTTCTCATCAGCAGCGCGAACCCGCCCAGCAGCGCCGTCGAGAGAATGACGTAGAAGTGAAACGCCCGCATCCGATGATCGGAATGGAGGGCGAAGTAATCCCAGGCATACTGCCGAAACGTCTCGTCGCGAATCGCCTCGGGCGGCTTCTTTAAACTCATAGCTGCTCGGCCATTGAAGGATCGGGAAGCGTTGATGCGTCCGATTCTAGCGAGCGAGCCAAGCGCTGTCACACTTTTCTTGGGTGAGAAAAGAGATCTGATAGGTCTTGGCCCAGCCTACGTGGAGGTGGTTTTGGTCGCTTCTTGCTCGAGCTTTAGTAGCCGCTTCTTTAGCGGCAACCCTTCTGGCGCCGAGTAGCCGCCCAGCTTGCCGCCGGCGGCGACGACGCGGTGACAAGGGATCACCAGTGTGATCCGGTTCTTGGCCATCGCGCTGCCGACGGCGCGGGCCGCATTGGGCGAACCTGCTTTGGCGGCAAGTTCTCCATAACTCAGGGTCGTGCCGGGGCGGATCTTGCGGCACTGCTGATAAACCCGGGTTGCGAACGGCGGATAGCCGGAGAGGTCGATTTCGATCTCCGTCAGATCCACCGGTTCGCCGGCTGCGTATTGCTGCAAGAGAGCGACGATTTTTTGCTGCTGCGCCGAGAGCCCCGCACCGCTTTTTCGGGGGCGTTTGCCGGGCGCGAACGAGAGTCGATAGACCACGTCTCCCCGCAATTCGATTTCAAGCGGTCCCAGGTCGGTCGCTATCGTGAAAATAGTCGGCGTAAGGGCACTGTTTGCGGCTTGGCGTCGGGTGGAAGTCGGCATCACGGACTTTCCCCAAAGGGGCGAAAAGCTATACTAAGGTTCAGCGGATAAACCAATTTCTAGTCTATCCGACTATCTACCCTCGAGCGCTCGATAAGGAAAAACGGATGGCCGGTTACCGATCGCTGAGTGACGACTGCTACGTCAACATGAACCTCAATACCGAGATGGATCTCCCTAGCAGTCGCGAAACGGTGCTGCACTTTTTTGAACAAATCCGCAAGAAGTTTCCGCTGATGCGTAACTTCTATGCGCGGGAACGTTCTGAATTTGTGTTGGAAGAAGACAAGGATCAAGGCAACTATCGCTGGGCCTCGGTCGAAGCGAAGCGAGTCCTCTCGGGCTGCGTCAACATCGACAACTGGGACGACGCGATCGATCAGCATCGGTTTGTGCTCGAGCTGGTTCCGTACCTGTTGTCGGTCAGCCCGCTTGATTGCGAATCGCTGAACCTGATGTACGGTTTCGATTTCACCTATCGCGGCAACCACAATCAACTGGTGGCCGAGGCGCTCGGTCTGTCGCCGGCGTTTGAACGCTTGGCCCGCAGCAGCGATCACCGGATGGTCAGTTGCGAACCGTCGATCCAGTTCGCCCTGGATGACGACTGCCGCACCCAATGCCGGATCAGCATCGAGACCCGCACCAGCGCCTACCACGTCCGGACCGGTGAGTTTCCGGAAGAGCAACTTAGCGTCTATTTGACGTTACGCAACTACGGCAGTCTCGATCCGGGGCAGACCTATGTCGAAACGCTCGACCAACTGCACGCCGCCGCGACCCGTATCATGGACGAGCATGTCATCGGCAACATCCTGGAGCCTCTCCGCCAGGCGATCACGCTGCGGTAAGGAAGAAAAGCGGAAAGCCGAAAGCTGGGTCTCGACCCAGCCTACGAAGCGCACCTGAATGCAGCGTCTTAATTGACGCTACACACAACCCGCGTTTCGGCCAACAGCGTGATCGCTCGCAGCAGATCGGCGGGCATGATCGGCTTGGTCAAAAAGAGTTGAAAGCCGGCCGCCATACAGGCGTCGCGGTCTTCGCTGCGAGCGCAGGCGGTCAGCGCGGCGGCCGGAAAATCAGGATCGCGATCGCGAATCTTGGTGAGCGTCGCCAGGCCATCAAGTTTCGGCATGCAGATATCAAGAATCGCCAGGTCGAACTGGGCTGGATCGAACACGGCGACCGCCTCTTCACCGTCGCACACCTGGGTCACGTCGGCGCCGCCGCTTGAGAGGATAATCTCCAGCAGTTGACGATTGAGCTCGTTATCTTCGGCAACCAAAATGCGAAGGCCCGCCAAGATCGTCCTTTGGGTGATTTCCGTTTGCATCTGTGTGACCATTTACAGGAACTGCGATACCCTATGTCCGTCGCTGAAATCTAGTACGCAAAATCTCAGATCTCCGTTGGATTGCGCAATTCCGCAGCTCGATTGAAGCAATCTGCGCTAAACCGACATCGAATGGTCGCATAACCGGTTCCACGTACGCGATTTGTCGGTCCAGATCAAACGGTTGCCCGCATTGGCGATGCCTCTTTCGCGCAAAGCCAGAACGACTTCGCGGGCCGCTTCAGACGGCTCTAATCCTACGGACAACACCGTTGGTCCCGAGAAATTGTCAGGCGTCGCCAGCAGCAAAACGGGGTCGCCGGGCAGGTCGGCGAACAGCCGGGCCAGCTTCTCGTTTTCGCTTTGGTTGCGCCCGCTGATCACCAGGCCGCGATTTTCGATCCAGCGCTGCCGCGGAAACTCGAACAACCCTGGCAACAGCCACTCGCGCGGTAGACGTGAGACGAGCGCCGGTCGCACGCGTCCGCCATACGCCGGATCGACCAATCGGCACCGCGCGGCGCCTTTCTCGCTGCCGGTCAGGCCGAACCGCTTGGCGAGTTCGCGAATCTTCCGGCGGCCGCTGCCATGGATCGCGCAGAGCCGATCGCGATTGAGCAAACCGTTGGTCTCGGGCAAGGTGGGCGAGAGCAACCGCGCCGACAGCGGACGAACCAACCGCCCCGGGATGCCGGCATGATGCTCCATCATTTCGAGATGAGCCCGCTTCTGTCCCATCACCTTTTGTCCCAGGACTTCGCCGGTGACGATAAAGTCAGCGTCCAGCTGTTTCATTAGCGCGACCGCCGCGGCCAACATCGCCAGGCGGCAATCGCAGCAAGGGTTGGCGCCTTTGCCATAGCCAAACCGCGGGCGTGCGAGCAGCTGCAGATAGTCGGTCGGCGTCGGCTGAATGAGATGCAGCGGCACTTGCAGCTGGTCGGCTGAAAGCTGGGCCGCCGCGGCAATCGGCGAAAAGGGAGTGGCGTAGGCGACGGCGTCGACCTCGATCCCTTGCGACTTGACCAGGGCGGCGGCGACGGCGCCATCGAGATCCCCAGAGATTAAAGCGACGCAGCGCGGCATCGGGCGAACTACTCGGTGATATGTTCGGCCGGGCCACCCTCGATTTCGCACAAGGCGTTTTCGGCAGCCCGCTGCTCCGCTTCCTTCTTGTTGCGTCCCCATGCGGCGCCATAGCGGACGCCGGCGACTTGGGCGGCAACCTGAAAGCACTTGCTATGGTCTGGCCCTTTTTCGTCAAGCAGCAAGTAGCTGGGCGTCGCGCCATGTTCGCGCTGAGCGTACTGCTGTAGGGCCGATTTGAAGTTGGCGCCGGCTTCGCCGGAGACGGCCGCTTCGATCTCGTCTTCCAGGTTCCGCATGACGAACTCTTCGGCCGCCTTCGGTCCGCCATCCAAATAGATGGCGGCGATGATCGCCTCGAAGACGTCCGCCAACAGCGACGGCGGAACCGACGGGCTCGACGACATCCCTTTGCCGACAATCAGGAACTCTTCCAGTCCCAGCTCTCGACTTAGCTTGGCGCAGGTCAGGCGACTGACCACGACCGATTTGATCCGCGTCAGGTCTCCCTCTAGAAAGTTGGTGTAGCGTAGGAACAACGCTTCACACACGACGCTACCGAGAATGGCGTCGCCGAGGAACTCCAGACGTTCGTTGCTTTCCAGCCGATGACTTGCCCCCGAGGCGTGCGTCAAGGCCGACTTCAGCAGTGATTTTTCTTGAAACCAATAGCCGATCCTCTCCTCACATCTTTCGATGGAGTCGTCCGATCGACTTAGCGTTTCGGAGGATTCGCTCATTGCGGACCTAGTTTTCGCCGGTTGCGGCGTTTCCTCCGTTGCGACCACGATATCGATGGGGTGACCCGTGGGCGGAACGCAGAGAACGCAAAAAATGGATGCTATCAGAGCATCTGTAAGTCTAATTGTCCTAAATGATAGCGTCAATTGTGATTGCGCCCCAGAAATTGTCGACGCTCCCTGATTTTTTCGGATTTGCCCCGGGGTGAACGAATCGGAGCAGGCAAGGTAGATTAGAAGCTCCTGACCTCTTATACGATGAAACGGCGCCATGATGAACCTGCTCTACCTGCCGGAACTCCGCGAAATGCTGGCCGAAAACGACCATGAAGGTCTGTTGGAATTCTGCACCGCGCTGCACCCTGCGCGGACCGCCGAGTTCATGGAAGCCCTTACCGCAGAAGAGGTTTGGAACGTTCTCCGCCACGCCGATACCCAGCTGGCCAGCGAGATCTTCGCCTATTTCGAACACCCGTTTCAGGTCGAGATCATCGAGTCGCGGGACCCCGCAGAGGTCGCCGAGATGATCTCCTGCATGTCGGCCGACGACCGGGTCGACCTCCTCTCAGGCGTCGAGGACGAGACGGTCAACGCCATTTTGGCCCTCCTCTCGCTGGAAGAACGCCGCGATTTTCATCGCCTGGCCCGCTATCCCGAAGGGGTCGCCGGGGCGATCATGACGACCGAAGTCGCCCGGCTGCCCGAGATTCTGACCGTCCGCCAGGCCTTGGACGAGATCATGCGCCAGGCCGAAAACCTGGAAACGATCTACTACGTCTACGTGACCGACGACAACGATCGGCTGCACGGCGTCGTCTCGACCCGGCAGTTAGTGTCGTCGCTGGGCAAGCCCGACCGGAAGCTGTCAGAGCTGATGGAGCCCGAGGTGATTCACGCCCAGGTGACCGAAGACCAGGAAGAAGTGTTGCGGAAGATGGCCGACTACGACTTGTTGGCGATTCCGGTGGTCGACGACACGCTGCAACTGGTCGGCATCATCACGCACGACGATATTCTCGACGTCGTCTTGGAAGAGGCCGAAGAAGACGCCTACCGCGCGGCGGCGGTCGAACCGCTCGAAGAGTCGTACCTGCAAACGCCGGTCTTAACCCTGAGCTGGAAACGTGGCGTCTGGCTGACGATCCTGTTTGGCGGGGCCTTGCTGACGGTGATGACGCTCAGCCAGTTTGAAGAAGAGCTGAACAAGTACGCCTGGCTGGTGCCGTTTATTCCGCTGGTGATCTCGACCGGCGGCAACACCGGCAATCAATCGGCGACGCTGATCATCATGGCCCTGAACAAGGGAGACGTCTCGATCTACGATTGGCTGACGGTCCTGCGGCGCGAAATGCTAATGGGCCTGATCCTCGGCAGCTTGCTCTGCGTCTTCGGTTTCGGCATCGCCATGATCGAGGCGCCCTCGCTATGGGCGGCGCTGGTGGTGCCGATCACGGTGATCGTCGTGGTACTGGCCGGAACGATCGTCGGCTCAATGCTGCCGCTACTATTCAAGAGCTTGAACCTCGACCCGGCGCTAATGAGCAACCCCTTCGTCGCCGGCGTGATCGACCTGGTCGGGATTCTGATCTATATGTCGGTCACGATTTTGTTACTGGGCGAGTAAGCGATCGCCAAGAATAGTAGCCCGAAGAAAAGCGGAGAGCCGAAAGTGGCGGGAAGCTAACTACGTCGAACGTCATTTCGCTTCGTAGGCTGGGTCGAGACCCAGCTTGATGCGGCAAGAAGCGAAGGCGCGATCATCGCGGCGATGAAGTTCTGCTGGGTCTCGACCCAGCCTATGGCGGCTAAAATTCTGTGAGCGCAGGTTCGTGGTCCGCATAGCGGACCCTACGCCGGTGATCGATTTCTCGCCTCTTAGACGTTCAGCGCCGGTTG
Source organism: Blastopirellula retiformator (assembly GCF_007859755.1). NCBI lineage: Bacteria > Pseudomonadati > Planctomycetota > Planctomycetia > Pirellulales > Pirellulaceae > Blastopirellula > Blastopirellula retiformator. Next base: position 457,448 of record NZ_SJPF01000002.1, read on the forward strand.
CCCGACATACAGCTGCAGGATCTGGCTTTGCACTTTGATCGCGCGGATCAGCACCCAGATCTGGTCCGGCGAAAACGAACGAGGGTCGGAGGTTGACAGTTCGTCCAGCTCGGCCGTCATGGCGGCGTGTTGGTCAGTGGCGGCCTGCAGCTTCAGCCCGACTTCTTTCCAGACCGTCGTCAGCAGCTGATCATCTGCCAGGTGCTCGGTATCTTTCACCGAGTTTGACAACAACAGGCACAAGCGGGCGACGTCTTTCACGTTCGCACTAGGCTGCAGGGTTTGGATACGTTCGGCAAGGTCTTGACAAGATACGTTCATGGCTTTGGGTCCAGCCGGATCAGAAGAGATTGCAACGTGCCCGCGTTCGGGCATACCAAACTTTAGCTCAGTCTGCCGTGCAGTTCTGACAAAATTCGTGGCTGAAGGGAAGCGGCCCGGCACATTCGTTACGACCGCGCCAACAGGTCGTTATAAAAGCGCGCAATCTGCGAGGTCGACTTGCCGGGTGTGAAGAGACCGCAGCGCGCTTGCGCCTTTCTACCAAGCTGCGCACGATAGGCGGGGTCAAAAATCAGCCGATCGAGCGCCCTCGCCATGGCGTCGACGTCGTCGATCGGCACGATCTCGGCCGCGTCGTCCCCAAAGATCTCGCGCGTTCCACCCGCGCTGGTCGCTACAACCGGCAAACCTGTCGCGGCCGCTTCCAGCAACACTCGCCCCAGCGGCTCTTGCCGGGCGGCGTGCACCAACGCCGTCAACTCGCGCAGCAACTGCGGCAGGTCATGACGAAACGGCAAAAACGTCACGTCGGCAGTCTGTCTCCGCTCGGCGACTATCTGCCGCAGCGACGCTTCGTACTCGATCGCTTCGTCCTTTTGCGAAAAGCGATCGCCGATCACCAGCAGATGGGCCTGGCCGTTACTGGTAAACGCCTGCAGCGCGATCTCGATCCCTTTTCGCATCCCGATCTGGCCGATGATCGCGAACAGTTGTTTCTCGCGCGGCAGGTTCAGCTCGCGATGCAAATAACCAGTTGGCTCGCCGGGGAAGAAAACGGTCGTGGCGACGCCGTTGTAAATCACCCGCGTCGACTCGTCTAACAATCCTTGCGACACGTGAAAGTCGAGGGTCGCGTGGGAAACGGCGATTCGCCCGTCCAGCTGGTTCAGGTCGGTGATGACGCGGCGGTTGAGCTTGAGAATGTCGCGCAGATGGCCGACCTTGATCACGTCCGGCGTTTCGACCGGCCCCAGCACGCGACTCATCGACAAGCTGTTGGCGTGCACGATGTCGGCGCGATGACGCGCGACTAGTTGCGGCAGTTCCGCACGCAACGCTTCCAGCGGACGCTTCCGCCCTGCCCCATCGGCCACGTCCCAGGCGTCATACTCGGCGCCAGTTTTCCTGACGCGGGCCGCCAAGTCTCCAGCGGACGGTCCCAACACGATCGGTCGCCACCCGACCGACATCACGTAGGGAAGAATCGAAAGCAGCGAGTTCTCGCCCCCGTTCAGCGTCCCGTATTCGCACAGATAGAGAATCGACCGCATGCTGGCCTCGGTCGGAAGTATTTATCGAGACGAATTCGATCGTAGCCCGAGGCGCAAGCCGAGGGAATGTGCGTGGGTCAGACGATCGGTCGGATTAGCGACTCGGACTTGGAAGCAGGGATGCGACGCTCGTTGGACGGCTCGACCGCATTCCCTCGCTGGCGCTGCGGGCTAGCGTCCTGATCACTCGGCGTTTCTTCATAGGGTCCGCTATGCGGACCAAGGAAGCGCTAACCAAGATCGACGTCCACTTGCAGGTTCGTGGTCCGCACAGCGGACCCTACGCCCATGAATTTGATCGCTCATTACAGCTGCCCGTACTTGGTCAGCGTCGCCCGCAGTTGCGTTTCTTCGCTCGCTTCCAGGTTGGTCATCGGCAGGCGAAGTTCGCCGGTGTCGCGGCCGAGCATCTTCATCGCCGCTTTGATCGGAATTGGGTTGGTCGACAGGCCGAGCAGTTCGCGGCAGAGCCCGAAGAGCTTGAAGTGTCGCTCTTGGGCTTCGGCCAGGTTGCCAGCCGCCATCGCCTTGACCATCGCAACCAGATCTTGCGGCACGATGTTGCCGACGACCGAGATCACCCCTTCGCCCCCGACCGACATCATCGGAATCGTCATGCTGTCGTCGCCGCTAAGGACCGTCAAGTCGGTCCGCTCTAGCACCTGCGACGTTTGATCCATCGAACCAGTCGCATCTTTGACCAGGGCGATGTTCTTCAGCTCGGCCAGCTTGGCGATCGTGCAGGGCTCGATGTTCTTGGCGGCGCGGCCCGGGATGTTGTAGACGCAAATCGGCACGTCGACCGCTTCGGCAACCGCTTTGAAATGTTCGTAGAAGCCGTTCTGAGTCGGCTTGTTGTAGTACGGAGCGACCATCAGCGCCGCGTCGGCGCCTTCCTGGGCGGCCCACATCGTCAGCCGCAGCGCTTCGGCCGTGCTGTTGGATCCGGTCCCCGGCATGATCTTGACGCGACCAGCGGCCGTTTCGATCACCGAGCTGATCACTCGCTCGTGCTCTTCGTGCGACAGCGTCGGCGATTCGCCGGTAGTGCCGACCGGGCAGAGACCGGTGACGCCGGCCGCGATCTGAAATTCGACTTGCTCTTTCAAGCGATCGTAGTCCACATTGCCGTCCTTGAACGGAGTGACAATTGCAGTCCAGACGCCAGCAAATTCAGAACCTTTTCGCGACATACCACTACCTGAGTCGAACGGAAACAACAGAAATACGTAATACAAATATGTCCCACACAGCCCGCTTCGACAACCGGGGGGCGGGGTAAGCGGCGGAACTAGGAAACGCAGGTCAAAACCTTGGTAGGGTGGGTGCAGCGAGCGAATCCAGGCCTGGCCTCGCCGCGTTGTTACGACCGATCGCGTAACCCACCTTTGGCTTGCACGCATTTGATGGGTTACGCAAGCGATTTCGCCAAACCACCCGGAGCGACGCTATTTGGCGCGCGCTCCACCCACTCTACGTCGGATCACTGCTCTACGTCGTGATCAAACCGGTAATCAACCGTTTCATATCATGCACGGCTTGTTCCATGCCGACCATCATCGCCCGAGCAATGATGCTATGGCCGATGTTCAGCTCGCGCATTTTGGGGATCGCGGCGACCGGCAGGACGTTGCTGTAGGTCAGGCCGTGGCCAGCCAGCAGTTCCATCCCCAGATCGCAGATCTGCTGCCCGGCGTGGGTCAGTTTTTCCAGCTCTTTCTCCCGGGCGGCGCCTTGGGTCAGCGCGTATTGCCCGGTGTGCAGTTCGACCGAGGTCGCCCCCAGTTTGCGGGCCATCACCAGCTGAGCCGGTTCGGGATCGAGAAACAGGCTGACCGCGATTCCGGCGTCTTGCAGCCGATGAATCGCCGCTTTGTTCTTTTCGGGGCTGCGGAGCAGGTCGAGCCCCCCTTCGGTCGTCACTTCTTCGCGCCGCTCGGGAACCAGGGTCGCCTGGTCCGGCTTCACCTCGCAGGCGAGCTTCAACACATCCTCGGCGGTCGCCAGCTCCAAATTGACCTTTACCTTGGCGGTCTCGCGGATGATCCGTAGGTCGCGATCCTGAATATGGCGGCGATCTTCGCGCAGGTGGAGCGTGATGCAGTCGGCGCCCCCGATCTCGGCTAGCGCCGCGGCCCACACCGGATCAGGCTCGTTGGTCCGACGGGCCTGCCGCACGGTGGCGACATGGTCAATATTGACTCCCAAATTGGGCATGGGACAGCACCCTTCCAGTGAATCCGAAAACCAAAGAACGAATCGAAACCGCAATTTTACGGCCTTTCGCCCATCGCGCCACCAGGACATGGCGTGCCCATGGCAGGTTCAGGCAAAAACCTCGGTCTTTCGGCGGGCCGCGTGCCTGCCGAAAGAAAGTAGTCTAAACTACGGCCAATAAAAGTAGGTCAGGCCTTGGCCTGACGCCGAATCGCTATCGATTTTCCACCCCCAACGGCCGTTCGTCAGGCCGAGGCCTGACCGACAAATACGCTTATGAAACGCAACGACAAGTTCCCCGGCTTCCCGAAGCAAACGGTCACGTTCCTCCGCCAGCTGCGGAAGAACAACAACAAAGCGTGGTTCGACGAGCATCGGGGCGACTACGACCAATACTTCGTCACCCCGGCCAAGGCGTTTGTCGAAGCGGTCGGTAAGAAGCTGCCGCGGTTGTCGCCGCGATTGGTCGCCCAGCCGCGGATCAATGGTTCGATCTATCGGATCAACCGCGACATCCGCTTCAGCAAAGACAAGACGCCGTACAAGGATCACCTCGATTTTCTCTTTTGGGAAGAGGACAAAAAGTCGAGCCCGTCGGCGCTCTTCTTGCGGGTCAGTCCCGATGGCCTGTTCCTGGGCGCGGGGGCGTATGCCTGTCCGGACCTGCTGAAGAAGCTGCGTCCCGCGATCACGCATTCGATCTTCGGCCCCGAGTTGGCGGGCATCGCCAAGAAGCTGCGAAGGTCAGGGCACGAGATTCTGGGAAAGCACTACAAACGCTTCCCCCGCGACTTTCCCCAAGATGGCCCTGCGGCCGAGTTCCTGCTCCACAACTCGCTATATGTGGTAGCGGAAGAGCCGTTGGAGTTAGCCTACTCGCCGGAGGTCGTCGATCAGGCGATTGCGCGGTGGAAGAAGATGCTGCCGCTGCATGAGTGGTTGATGAATCACGGGTAGGACCAAGCCGATGGACGACGTTGACGAAGCGCTGGTCGAGCGGATTCGCCCCTTCATGCGGCGGCGGAAGGGGTACGCTGAAAAGAAAATGTTCGGCGGTCTTTGCTTCTTTATCAACGGCAACATGACGGTCGGCCCCTGGAAGGGATCGCTGATCGTCCGCCTGGCGAAAGAAGACCACGAGAAAAACCAGCGTCGCCCGCACGCAACGCCGATGGATATCACCGGCAAAGTGATGAAAGGCTGGGTAAAGGTGGAGCCGGCCGGCATCGCCGCCGACGAAGATTTGAAATTGTGGATCGACCAGGCGGTGGCGTATGCCCGGACGTTGCCGGCGAAGTAGCGGTTGCTTCAGGCGGAACTCGCCTTTACCTGCGTCCAGCTCGCGAACGTCCGTGGGGCCAATCATTCTGGTTGGGCAAACCTTTCCGAACAGATCAATCGCATGTGCAACAGCTTTGCGAGGATGTTGGTGACGCCTTCGATTCAATTTTAGCCTAGACGCGGAATGGGCCGATCTTCAAGAGGTGTCCAGCGACCGCTATTTGCTCTGAGAGCTCTGGGGAAACGGAACCCTCTTTTCGCGCCGGCGCTGGCGCCTCATCGTCCAGAAACCCACACCCCGGCAAGGATTGCCACGATGCGTATGCTGTTCGCCTGCACCTTCATTCTTGCCACGCTCCTACTGACGCCGGACTTGGCGGCAGCGCATCCCGAAGATGGCGCCCTGTCGCAGCCGCCGATCAATACGCCGATGGCGCCCTTCGCCGCCGGCGGTCATGGGCATGACCTGAAGGATGGTCGTCCCGACACGCATGCTCCGGCGGGCTTGATGGGGGATCATGTCCATCATCAGGGCGAGGTGATGGTCGAGTACAAGTTCCAAAAGATGTTCATGGACGGCAATCGGTATGGCTCGCAATCGGTCAGCGATACCGAAGCGCTCGACGTGACCGGCATTCCCTTCATGGCGACGCCGACCCGCATGGACATGAATATGCACATGCTCCACTTCATGTATGGCGCCACCGACAACGTCACGCTCTACTTCATGCCGATGTGGATGGAACTGACGATGGATCACCTGCGGCGGAATGGTTCGACCTTCACGACGTACAATAGCGGGTTCGCCGATCTTCGCTTTGGCGCCCTGATGCTGTTGCACGAAACGGACGACTCGGACTTGATCTTCAATCTGGGCATGAGCGTGCCGACCGGCAACATTCATGGCACGACCACCGCCGCCAACCCAATGGGCGCCGAGACGTTGATGCCTTACCCGATGCAGTTGGGTAGCGGTACGTTCAATTTTCGCCCCGGCATCACGTACAAGAAGTATTGGGAGCGGGCCAGCAGCGGCGTGCAACTGCAGACCAACCTGCCGATCGGCGAGAACTACCGCGACTACTCCGTCAGCGACGAATTTCAGCTGAACTGGTGGTTCGCCCAGCGCATCGGTCAGCGCGGTTCGCTCAGCTTCCGAACGGAAGGGCTGTGGCGCGACAACTACGGCGGCCCTGGCGATCCGCAGCTGAACCCCAACACGATCAGCACCGCCCGCACCGACATGCGGGGAGGCTTCTGGCTGAACCTGGGCGTCGGCGGCATCTACCAATTTTGCGATGGCAGCCGACTAAGCGTCGAACTGGTCCGCCCGGTCTATCAAGATCTGGAGGGCGTGCAGTTGGAGACTGATTTCCAGATGTTCGCCAGTTGGTCGAAGTCTTGGTAGGCCAACTTATCGATGGCGGTCGAAAAACGCACCTGGCGCGGGCCCGTCGCTGCGCGTAGGTGATCCGGTTCTCATGCCATTGGATGTACCCAGCCAGATCGAGTTCTCAGTTGCACCACGACGCGTAGGTGATCGCCATGGCGACGGCGATCATGCAGAGGCGCGTTTTCATGGGCGGTTTTTCGTCGGGACTTGGAATCGGAATTCTCGAACCCTTATGATGAAGTAAACCGAGTCGGCGATGCAAGTAATTTGCATTAGAAATGCGTTGGCGGCGACATCGCTGCAAGAGCGGCAGGCACGGCCTGCCCTACGATTTTAGCCCGACGTCACGCCAAAGTTTTCTGCGGCGGTGGACCACTCGCAATCGGCGTCGGCGATCAGCTGGGCGCCTTGGTTGTCGGCGGCGGTGATTTCCATCTCAAGCGCTTCGTCGGCCAGCGTTTCGCTTAGATAGTCGCGGGCCGCGGCGGCTTGTTCTTTGCTCTTGCAGAGGGCGAAGATCGTCGGGCCCCACGAGCTTTGCCCGACGCCGCGCACGCCAAAGTGTTGCAGGGCGTCGACGGTCCGTTTGCTCAGCTGATTCAAGTAAGCGCCCCCCTGCACTTGCACAAAGCAGTTGCCCGCCAGTTCGCCATAGCGGAACAGACCGTCCGCAAACCGATCAAAGTCGGCGTCCTGCAAAGCGGGCGTCAGCTCTTCGTACAAGAACCGCTTCAGCTGGGCGGTCACTTCCAGCGGCACCGGCGGCAACTTGCGAAAGGCCGATACTTCGGCCGGGCCCGAGATGCCGCTGCGTTTGCTTTGGAAGACCAGCAGGAAGGTCCAGCCGGCGGGAAACTCCATCCGCGCTTCCAGCGGCGACAGTTGACCGGGCGTTTCCATCCCCCGCTCGGCGATGAAACCGCCTTGATCAAAACCGTAACAACCAACCGCTGATCGGGCGCCCCGGCCAACCGACGCGGCGAGCCCTGCGATCGAGTCGGCCTGAATCTGGCTGGCGCAATTGAGCAGCGTGGCGACCCCCAGTCCCAGTTGCGTGCCCAGACCGAGCCCAACATGTTGCCGCGGGGTTTGGATGGCGCGGATCGAAACGGGCGGCAAATCTTGGCGATGGTACTGACTCCACCGCTGGGCGAATTCCCGAATGCGGCCCGCCGTAGGTCCGGCCGCGGAAAATTGTTCGGCCGGATCAAGCGTCAGACGCAGCGCCGGCCGCTGAATCATCACCCCGCAACCGCCATACTTGGGCGCCGACCGATTGCCGAACGACAACAGTCCAAAATGGAGACGACTTGGCGTGACGATCTCAAGCAACGTCGGTTACCAGGCAGGTTTTGCAGGCAGGGGAAACTACCCGTAGTGTAACGTTTCCCCCTACAAAGGAGAAACGGGCTAGACAAGGAAAAAGGGAGTCGGATAACTCCGTTACGTGTGCCACTGCTGGCTTGTCCAGCAGTGAGAACCTGCCAACCGTTCCGAATGGCCCATTTGCCCGTTCACCGACTGGATGATTCCATGTCTTAAAACATGGAAACCGGGCACTGCTGGACAAGCCAGCAGTGGCGCCCATGGGAGCAAGTTCAACTTCCTCTTTTTGTCGCGACGAAGTCGCAGATTTGTGCGAACGCTTCTCGTTCAGGATCTCCGCCGGTCTTTTCGATCAGGGGGCGTAGTCGCTCTAGGTCTTGCTCAATGCCGTCGAGTGGCAAAAAGTCGACCCGAGTCGCCAAGATCGCCCCTTCGACCACCGCGTGCAGCGCGCGATTCAAGCCGAAGAAATCTCGCAGGCGTCCTTGCGCCGCGACCATGCACTCGATCGTCGCGCGGTCTTGCGCATCGTCCAGCTGCACCACCTGCAGCGCGTACCAACGACAGGTGTTCTGCAAAATGACGCCGCCTGTCTGTGGGCAGCGGGTCAGCGGTCCGATTAGCTCTTCGGTCGCTGCGCCAATCGCCGCCGCGGCTAGCAGCCGCACATCGTCGGTCACATGCACTACCACCGGCGAACCTTGCTTCAAGTTCTGATAGGTCTGCGACGTCTTGAAGGGGCGCAGCGTGAACTGCGTCAACTGACGATCAACCAGCGGGCCCATCGGCGCCACGTTGACCGTGCCGTCGGGGCGAATCGTCGTGACCAGGCTTTCCAGCACCATCGGCGGCATCGATCTCGCTTAGTAATAGAAAGGGACGTCTTGCGGAGCAAAGTCAGGCGGCACGCTCGGCGGCGCGTCGCTGGCGATCTCGCTGTGCATGTGCGCTTCGATCCCGACGCCGCGCAAAAAGTTGCCGATCATCGCGAAACCTTGCTCGGTCAAGATCGACTCAGGATGAAACTGCACGCCGTAGACCGGCCGCGTCACATGCCGGACCGCCATGATCTGCCGATCTTCGGCCGCGGCGATCGTCCGCAAACAGGTTGGCAGCGACTTTAGTTCGACGGTCAGCGAATGGTAGCGGCCGACGCGAATCGAATCGGGCATGCCTGCGAACAGCGGATCGTGATCATGCCGCACGACCGACGACCGGCCATGCATCGGCTCCGCCGCGCGAATCACCTTTCCGCCGAGCGCCTGCGCGATGGTTTGATGGCCGAGACAGACTCCCAGCATGGGCGTCGTGTCAACGAACGTGCGAACCACGTCGAGCGACACGCCCGCTTCATCCGGCGTGCATGGCCCTGGCGACAGGACGATCGCGCTCGGCTGCAACCGTTCGATTTCTTCCAGCGTGATCACATCGTTGCGCACGACATGCGTCTCCTGGCTCCAGAGGCGGAAGTACCGCGCCAGGTTGTTGACGAAGCTATCGTAGTTGTCGATGACCAGGATCATGAAATTGCGGCGATCGCCTGCAGGATGCCGCCTGCCTTATGCCAGGTTTCTTCGTATTCGCGCCGCGGCTCGCTTTGCACCACCAAGCCTCCTCCCACCGGAAACTGCCACCATCCAGCAGCCGCCGTCACGGTGCGGATCAGGATGTTCAGGTCAACCGTACCGTCCAACCCAATGTAGCCCAGCGAACCGCAATACGGGCCGCGGACCGTCGGTTCGAGTTCGGCGATGATCTGCATCGCCCGGATTTTGGGAGCGCCGGTGATCGAACCGCCGGGGAATGCAGCCGGCAGCAGATCGAGCGGGCAGGCGTCGTCGCGCAGCCGGGCTACAATCGTTGAGACTAGGTGCTGCACCGTGGCATATTGCTCGAGCACGCACAGTTCGGTGACCGAAACGCTTTCGTCGGCGCAGACTCGCGACAGGTCGTTCCGCATCAGATCGACGATCATGATATTTTCGGCCCGATCCTTCTCGCTCGCCAGCAAATCGCCCCCGGCATACATATCCCACTCAGGCCGACCGCTGCGGAGCCGCGTTCCTTTGATCGGCCGGGTTTCGACCTGACGTCCTTTCACCTGGACAAATCGCTCCGGCGAGGCGCTCAGCAGCGTGGCGTCGTCCATGTCAAAGTAAGCCGCAAACGGCGCCGCGTTGCAGGTTCGTAAGCTGCGATACAAAGTCGCCGGTTCGCTGGTCGCCGGATGCAAGAGACGCTGCGAAAGGTTGACCTGAAAGATGTCGCCAGCCCGTACGTACTCGACTGACCGCTCGACCGCGGCCAAGTAAGCTGTTTCCGAAAAGCTGCTGGTAACGCCAGCATGCGGCGTGGAGAACTGCGGCGTCAGGCGCTCGACGGAGAGCGGCTGACGCTGCGACGGCGGTTTCGCTTCTTCCGGCGAGACGCCGACCTGCAGCCACCGCAAGAATTGATCGGCTCGCTGCTGGGCCCGCTCTATGCGCTTATTCTTGTTCGTCTCGGGGAAACCTTGGGAGATCAACCAGGCGTCGCCGCTGGCATGATCGACGCCAATCACCACGTCATAAAACCCGATCGCCAACTGCGGCACGTTGAACTCATCCTGCTTGGCCGCTTCCACCCCTTCCAGCGCGGCGCCAAACTCATAACCAAACAGGCCGGCCGCCCCACCTTGAAACGGCGGCAGGCCGCTGATCGTCGGCGTCTGAAATTGCGCCAGCAGTTCGGCGATTCGCGCTAGACAATCGCGATCGCCAGGCTGGGCCACGATCCACCGCCAAGGATCGGCCGTTAGAAAGCTATACCGACCGAGCCGAACATGCTGCAGCGCGCTGTCGAGGAACAAGCAGCGGGGCGCTTCGCGCAGTTTCTCCCACGCGGCGACGATATCAAAGTTGGCCAGCGGCACGATGACCGGTGCGGGGTCGTTCACGACTCGTTCTCCCGCGATTTAGTCTTGCCCCGCTTCAGGCGATGCAGCTTTTCGGCCTGCGTTAGATAACCCCAGTCGAGCGATTCGTCCTGGCGATACTGCTTGCTTAGCTGATTGGCGGTCAGCGCCTTGCAAAGCTCAAAGCCAAGATAGAAGGCGTGCGACGGGTCGACGTTGGTGGGCGCCGTTTCCATCAGTTGGCTGAACAGCTCGAACGGATCGCTGGAAGTGAGATGCAATTGGCGACTGACCAAATGCAATGTTTCTCCGTCGGCGAACAGCCGATAGTTATTGTCGCGGATGGTCGCCGCCAGCCGCTCTAGGTCTTCGCTTTTCTCGTAGACGACGCGGTCATCACGCAGCGTGACCAGCTTCGGCTCGATCCGCTTCGGCAACACTTTTTGCTCGACCGCGTAGTGCATCAGCCGCCGGGCCAGGTCGCACTCTTTCACGCTGGTGCGGGCCCAGTTGATCACCTGCGTCGTCAAGACGCCCCGCACGCCCAGTTCCTGACAAAACCCAAGCAGCAGCGTGTTGACCCCGGCCGAGTCGACGTCGGTCAGTTCGGTCAGGTTGCCGATCCCCATGAAAAGCTCGGCCTGGGAATATCGCCGCCGCACTTCGACATACCGGGCCAAACTCTCGGCAAACCCAAACGCGATCGGCTCGAGGATCGGATCGATACGATAGCGAACGCCGTCCTGCTCGAGCCGCGCGATGGTCGCATCGAGGCCGGCCAGCGTTTTTGGATCGTCGGGAATGACGATCACTTCGCAATTCCACTCGGCGGCACGGGCGACATTGCTGGAATTGACCGACAGGACCAGCTCGGCGCCTGCTATTACCGCGGCGGCGATTTCGACCGGGTTGAGACTGTCGATGGACACCCGCAGGCCGACGTCACGCAGCGCCGCGACGGCATCGGCGACTCCTTCCCACGTGGCGCCAGGGTCGCAGCCAACGTCGATCAGGTCAGCGCCATCCTGGGCAAGTCGCAAGCCTTCGGCCTGTAGATCGGCGAGCGAGAAGCTGGCGGCGTGGTTGATCTCGGCGACGATCTGGATGTCGTAGCCGCCGTAGTCATCGCCCCGGGCGTTTTCGCCAAAATGGGTCGGCAGCAGCCGCAAGTCTTTCGGCCCGCGCTCGACCGGTACGCCCGCCTTGGCGGCGATCACGGCGAGATCTCCCAAGCAATAACCGGTCACCATCACCTGCGTCGTGCCCGGCGGAACCTCCAACCGCGCCGCGACCCAATCGGCCGTCATCAGGGCGGCGACGGTGATGTTCATCGTCTGGATGGTGTAGCCGAAGCCGATTCGCGGGGCGAGATCGCCCAGAATCGCGCGCAGCGCCGGTTCGGCTAACCGTCCGGTGACGAAATGAAATTGCGGCGACGACATTTTCGCTATTCGTCCCGCTCGGGAAGGTGCGAGTGATCCAAGCCGCCGTTGACCGGCAGCACGTGCCCCGTGATGAACCCGCTGTTTGGCGAAACGAGAAACTCGATCGCCGCGGCGATGTCCTCGGGAGTGCCCCACCGCCGCAGCAGCGCCTCTGCGGTAGCGCGGCGGCTCCAAAGATCGCTCGCCGTTTCGCCCCAAGATGTCTTGATCCAACCGGGCGCGACCACGTTGACCCGCACCTGCGGCGCCAGTGACCGGGCCAGGCTGCGGCTGAAGGCGGTGATCGCCGATTTTATCGTGGCGAACATCTCGCCGCTGTCCCCTTCCATGCCGCACTCCGACTGATCCCAGCCGATGTTGACGATCGCGGCGCCTTCCCGCTTTTCCGCGATCCAGCGGCGACCGACTTCTCGGGAGAGATGAATCGTCGATTCGACGTCGACCTGCCACAACAGTTGCAGCTTTTCGGCAAACGAGAGTTCTTTGCTGGCGCCGGTCAGGACGTCGACGCCCGCATTGTTGACCCAATAGTCAACACCGCCCCAAACGTTCCAGGCCGAATCGATAAATTTTGACCGGGCCTCGGCGTCGGCAAAGTTGCACAAAACCGTGGCGGCTTTCCCCCCCAAGCGGGAAATCTCGGCGCAGGTTTCCTCGGCGCCGGCGCGGTTTTTGGCCGCGTGAACGACGATGCTGGCCCCGCGGGCCGCCAATCGCATCGCTGCGGCCCGGCCGATTCCGCTGGAAGAACCGGTTACGACGGCGATTTTGTGGGTCAAATCAGGCATAGCGGGATCAGGGAGCTTTCCAAGTCGCTGGGGGGCGCCAACTGCGAGGTCGGCTGTATAGTATGTTTGCAATTGAGCTTCGCTCGCCCCTTTTCATTTTGATACGACGCCGCTCCCTCGACAACCAGCACTAGACGCGATGCCGAACTCCCCTCCACCCTTTCAGCGCCTCAGCAAGACCTGCTTCGCGTTTCGCGGCTACAACTTTGAGAACCTTGGCAGCACGCCGCAGCTGCTCGCCCATCCGGCCTACGGCCCGATCATGCGCCGCCGGCTAGTTCAGTGCAGCGAGATCGCCAGCGAGCATGTGGGGCGGAAGATCGACCTGATTCGCCGGGTCGAAGCCCGCGAAGAGTTAGGCCTGAACGCTTACGCCGACGCCATCGCCCTGATCATCGGGGCGGAACTGGCGCAGCTCGATATCTTGCGCGAGCTGTTTCATGTCGAGATCGAAAAGTCGCAATACTTTTTGGGATATAGCCTGGGCGAAATCGTCGCGCTGTGCGCTTCCGGCGCGCTGACCGTCGAAGATGCCGTCGGCATTACAACCGCCATGGCCGATGATACGGCCAGTCTGGCGCAAGGCTGTCAGTTGGCGGTCGTCTTTTGCCGCAAACAAGCGCTGCCGCTGAAGCTGGTTCAGCAGTGCTGTATTGAGACGAACCAGGAAGGGGACGAACTGGTCGGGGTGTCGGCGGTGCTGTCCCCCAACTCGGTGCTGCTGATCGGCGAAGGGACGGCGCTGGAGCGCTGCCGCGAGAAACTGGCCGATCAACTCCCCTGCCGCGTCTTTTTCAAAGTGAATGAACACCGCTGGCCGCCGATGCACACGCCGCTCGTCTGGCGGCAAAGCATCAACACCCGGGCAGCCCTCTTCATGGCCAAAATGCAAAGCGGCCTGGTCGCGCCCAAACCGCCGGTCTTGTCGATGGTGACCGGCAAGCTGAGCTACGACGAAACGAACCTGCGCGACACGATCTACCGCTGGGTCGACCAGCCGCAGCTGCTGTGGGCGGTCGTTTACGAAACCTTGCGCAGCGGGACCGAAACGATCATCCACATCGGCCCCGGACCGAACATCATCCCCGCGACATACCACCGCCTGTCCGACAACGTGCAACTGCAAACCAAGGGAAGCTTGGGTTCGCGGACGCTCTCAACCTTTGTGAATCGGCCGTGGCTGAAAAATCTGCTACCGGAACGGGCCGCCCTGTTGCGAGCGCCGATGATCAAGCATGTAATGATCGAAGAGTGGCTGCTGGCGCAAGAATTGTAGGGCAGGCCGTGCCTGCCGAATGCAAACGGCCGCAAGCAGAGTGCCGCTGCGGCTCGGGCTATGTCTTCGTACGAGACCCACTGCATGGACATCAACTGGAACGAGGTCCCGACACGCTTTCATTTCTTTCGCCCGGCGATCGAAGCGTGCGGCGAGACGATGGTCATCCCGTTCGACCACAAGTTGCAGCGGCACGTTCCCTTCTGGGAGCGAGCTACGCAACGGCAGCTTCACGAACTAGCGACCCTGCACGCAAAGCTGCTGGAAAACGACAACGTGGCGGATGTCCACGCTTGGTGCAAGGTCGTGGGACTCGGAACCGATGGTCGCCACTGGGCGGCGCGCCGATTCCGGTCGCTGATGTCGGTGCTAGAGCAACTCGGCCAGGCGGACGTTTCGCCGTTCTGCGATGCGCTGCCGGTTTGGCCCGATGACGAAAGCGCCGACGAACGGGAAGAGACGCTTCCGGAAGAACTCCGCTACCTCATCGGCCCGGCGCTCCATTTCGGAGAGCGTTACAACTGCGAACTACAAATGGTCCGCTTTTTCGAGGAGGCTTCGCCGGAAGAGTGCGACCAGCTGGCCCAGCTCGCGGAACGAATTCGCCGGAATCAAGATTGGCCGCGCGTCTGGCAATGGCTGCGGGAATCGGATTGGAAAACCTCCCGCTATCACAGTGAGATCGATCAACTCTTCAACCTGATGGATCTGTGCTACTTTGATTTCGAGTGAGCATATCGTAGGGCAGGCCGTGCCTGCCGACTTGAGACCGTTTGCATTCGGCAGGCACGGCCTGCCCTACGATTGATCGCCCTACTCTTGCTTGGTCTTTAGGCGATAACAGGCGGCTTGTTCGGCGTTGCGGACTAGCATCAGGTCGCCGGTGATGCAGAGGTTGTTCCAGTTGGGCGAGATCTCGCTTTCCAGCGCCTGGAAGCGACCTTCTTCGCGGTACTCGTCGGGGGTCGCGTCGACCATCACCAGTTCGCCATCTTCGGTCATCACCAGCAGCTTGTCGCCGACCAGCAGCAGTTGCCCATGGCCGAAACCGCGCTGCCGCCACTGGCGATCTCCCTCACTCGCTTCGACGCATTCGAGCAAACCATCGTTGAGGCCGTAGATGTAGCCATCTTTCAGGGCGACGTTGGTGAACTTCGTTTTCAAGAGGCGGGTATCTTCCCAGATGTCGTTCACGTTGTACTTGCCGTCGGCCGACTTTTCGATTGCAAACACGCGGGCGCCAACGCCATACCCTTTGCTGACCAAGATCTGACTGTCGCCGATGTCGACCGCCTGCGAGCAGCTGGCGTCGCCGGACGAGTTGCCGGGCCAATCGGTGATCCAGAGCTGCTCGCCGGTTTCAGGGTTGTGCCCGGCGACGGTGCTTTCGTTGACGATGATGACCTCGGTTTCTTCCCCCAGCTGAAACAGATTGGCCGACGCGTAGCTGATCGGCTGCTCGCCGCCGGTCCAGACCTGCTCGCCGCTGTCAGCGTCATAAGCGACCAGCGAAGTCGAATGGTCGTGATCGGGTCCGCCGGCCGGCAGGATGATCAACTCTCGATCTTGGGCCCGATACAGCAGCGGCGAACTGGCGCGGCCCCAGGCGGTTAGCTGATTGGCCTGATCGAGCGTTTCGCCAAATTCAGCCAGCAAATCGTGGCGCCACAAGACGTCGCCGGTCGCAGCGTCAAGACAGAAGAACTGGGCTGTGGCGCCAACCGCGTAGACTTTGCCGTTGTGAATGAGCGGGGTCGACCGCGGGCCGACGTAGCCCAGGCCTGTCTCGTGCCGAGCCTCATGCTTGAAGGTCCAAATTGGTTCACCATCCGCCACGCGATAGCAAGCGACGTACTCGCTCTCGCCACGTTGTTCCATGGTGTAAGTGAGATCCCCCACGACGACAAACCCTGACCAACCAGCGCCAATCGGACGACGCCAAACTTCCTGCGGCGCCTTAGCGTTCCAATCGCCAGCCAACTGCGGTCCGGCGACCACCAGGTTGCGGTTCGGGCCCAGAAACTGGGGAAAGTCATGCTCGGTCGTTTGCAGGCTGACGCTCTCGCCGGCGCCGTCACCTTCCAATTCGCCCAGCCGCTGGTCGGGACGGAGCCCAAAGCGATAGGCGAACTTCGGCTTCATTTCGCCATCGTTGTGCACGATCTTGAAGAAGATAAAGAAGACGCCGACCGCCGAAAGGCAAACCACGATCGGCATCAGCCGGACGTAGATGTCGAAGCGGCTGAAGATCGCGAACCAGGCGATTGGCAGGGCCAACATAAAGAAGGCGCCAATCAACGTCAGCACGTTGCCAACCGCCCCGTCGAACAGCATCGGCGCAGAGTCGTGCCAACTGGCCAGCGCGCCGTCTCCCAACTCTGGCGCCCATTGGCCGTAGATCGCCAGCAGCAGAAACAGCCCGCTGAAGATCCAGACGTAAGCAGGCGGAACAATCCGCGGGCTCGACTCCTGGGTGGTCACAGCATCTTCATTCGGACTAGGTTCGACCGGTTCGGTCATCAGCGTCTCCCAGGAATCACTTGTTCGTACGCAATGATTGTAGGTATGCGTACAAATCGGCCAACCCCTGATCGTCGACGCCGTTCAGCAGGCCCACCGGCATCATCGAGCGGCGGCTGGGACGACGAATGGTGATCTCGTCTTCCATGATTCGCTCGGTGACGCCGGGGCCGGTTTGAATCAACGTCCCGGCAGGGGACTCGTAGATGACCGTGCCGATAAAGCTCTTGCCAGAGCGAGTCATAAACTGCGTGGTGTGGAACAGCGGCGAGACGTCCCGATTTGGGTCAACGATCGCCATGAACAGGTCGAACTGGCGGAAGCGGCCAGTGATGTTCTCGAGCCCCGGTCCCAGTCGTCCGGTCGAGGCGTGACATTGCTTGCAGCCGCGGGCCGAGAAGACCGCTTCCCCTCGTTTGGCGCTGCCGACGTCCCAATCGACCTCGGCCAGGCGGGCTTTCCAGCTCGCCTCGTCGGCGGCGTAGGCGAACAGCTCTTTGTGCCGCGCCGGGTACTTGGCGGCGAACCAGTCGAACCACCCTTGATACGCTTGGGTGAGGTCGCCGGTCGGAATGGGCGGATTTATGACGGCGCGATCGGTCCACTCGGTAAGCAGCTGCGCGATTGCTGTGCTTTGCTCGGGCGGTTGCCCCGGCATGCAGGCCGAACGGAGCGCCTTCATCGCGGCCAGCAGTTCGTCTTCGGTCACATCTTCTTTGGGCATCTGGGCCAAGATCTCGGCCGCCAACAGCACCGACTGTGGGCTGGCCGAAAGTAGCGACTCGACAAACAGCGGGCGATCTTCTTTCCGCCGCGTCTGACCCAGTCGCTCGAGCACCGCATGCCGCATGTTGAAGTCGTCCCAGCGGATTCGAAGCACCTCCAGGCGTTCTTCTTCCGGCAGCCTGTCGACCAGCGGAATCATCGCCTCAGGCCAGCTTTCGGTCACGTCTTCAATATCGTTATCTTCCACGATCCTTTGCGCGGCGGCCGCTTGTTGCTGTGGCGTAAAGAACGACGCGAAGAGGGAATGCTCGAGCAGGCCAAAACTGTCGCTTTGCAGCATCGCGTCGGCCAACTGCGGCGTTTGCCTGAGCGCGGTTTCGAACGCTTCGCCGGTGCGGAGCGACCAGTTGCGGCTGATCGTGATCCCTTGATCGGCCATTTTTTCATGGAGCGAAAGCCAGGCTTCGGCTTCGGCGGCGACTTCTTCGCGAGAGCGATCGCCAGGAATTCGCGAAAGGCAGAAGAGGTAGTGCAAGTCGTCTTCGACGGTCGAATCGTCGGTCCAGGATTGGGTCACTTCTTCGACAAACTTCGGCGCCGGCTGCTCGATCATCGCCAACGTCCGGGCAATCTCTGGATCAACCGCCGGCTTGCCGGTCGGAAAGATCGGATCGAGCTTGGCCGCCAGCTTGTCCCACATCGTCAGGGGCGCCGTCATCGGACGCCCCGGCGAATAGCCGGCGTACACGTCGGGCTCCACCTTCTGTGCGGTAACGTCCCCCAGGGCAATTTGCACGACGCGGATCGCATCGGCTTGTTCATGTTCGGTGGTCGCCGTTTGCAGCCGTTCGGCTGCCTGATGAATCACGGCGACGATGACCTCCTCGCTGGTTTGTCCGGCGGCGGTCTTCTCCCAGAGGGCCGCAATCGACGACTCGACGCTGAACTCGGCCTGGGGATTCTGGTCCAGCAGCCGCTTCGCCGCGTAGAGGGCGGCGCTGCGGACGCTGCGATCTGGATCCTCAAGCGCCTGCCAGTTGCAGCGCTCGGCCGCTTCGTCAACCAGCGCGGCCGAAGCGATCGCTTCCCACGCGGCGCGGCGGACGCTTTGGGACTGGTGATAGGTCATCCGGTAAAGCAGCGGCGGACAGACGGCATCACGGCGAGCGGCCAGGCTCCAAACGGCCCGGGCAACGACCGCTTCGTTTTTGTCGCCCAGCAGTTTGCTCACCTCGTCGCCATCCTGCAAACCGCCAAACAGCTCGGTGATGATTTCGATCGCGCGGACTCTTTGCAAGCTGTCGCGAGTTTCGTCGAGCATCGCATCTGCGAAAGCTGCGCGGCCCAACTCTTCCGCTTGCGGCGCCCAGTTGGCATGCGACCAGGCCATTTGCGGTTGCGGGGCGGTCAGCACTTCTTCCAACGGGTTGGCCCCTTTCGGCGGTTCGATCGGATCGCCGACATATTCGATCTTGAAGACGCTGCCGCGGGTGCCGCGACCGCCGATCGCCACATACATCTCTCCCTCTTTGCCGATCACCATGTCGACCGGCGCCAGACCAGCCGCACCGGTCGTTTCGAGGAAGATTTCTTGCTTGGCGTCACTGCCGCCGCCATTGGGGGTCAGCGGAAAGAAGTAGACGCGGCCGAGCGTCCAGCATTGGCTGAAGACCCCTTCGTTGTATTTTTTGGGAAAGGCCCAGTGGCGATAGGTCTCGACCCCGGTCGGCGAACCGCGGCCGACTTCGACGGCGCGAGCCCGACTGTCGAAAAAGGTCTGTGGGCGATTCCAGCTGCGCTGCCACCCGTGCAGCACCCAGCCATGATGCTGGGCGACGCCGATGTCAAACAACCGATTCGGCACGTACCAGGGCAAGTACTGATCGCGCTCGCCATCGGCGTCGACCGTCCACATGCGCCCCGAGGCGTCAAAGGCGAAGTCGTACGGATTGCGAAAGCCATGGGCGACCACTTCCGACTGCTTTGTTTTCGGATGAACGCGAAAGATCGCGCCCAGCTGCGGATGTTTGACCGGCGAGTGAGGCGTCGTCACGTGCCGCTCAAAGATGTTGGCGTCGTTGCCGCAGATCACATAGATCCAACCGTCGGCGCCAAAGACGACGCCGTTGGCGCCATGTTCGGGATGCCGGGCCTGAGCGAGCACTTCGGGATCGCCATCCGCTTTCCCATCTCCATCGGAGTCGCTCAGTTTGAGCAGGCCCAGATCGCCGGTGCAATAAAGATCGGTTCCGCGGAACGCCATCCCATGGGCGCCGCTGCGGGGGACGTCGGAGAAGAGGGTCGCGCGATCGGCGACGCCATCTCCATCGTCGTCATGCAGCGTCTTCACATAGCCGGCGCCAGCGACGACGACGCGACCTTCGGCGTCGAGCGTCATCGAGTAGATGTCGTGCGCCAGATCGTCATCGGCGTACAACGTCGCGCGGAATCCTTCGGGGACCGAGATTCCAGCCGCTTCCTCGACGGCAAAACTGGGAGCGGCAAGCGAAGTCTGGAGCGTGAGCGTAAGCAGCAACAGGGCGAAGCGAGGCATTCGTCAGAACCATTCAGACGGGGCGGTTAGGTGGGACGCTAGCTTTCATCCTAAACGCCACGGCCCGCTCGCTCAAATGCCAATCGCCGCTAGCGATGGACCCCGATCGACCAGGAAACGCCGGGCGGAGGGCAATGGCGATGATGACGATAACGATAAGGAGGGTGGTGACGCCACGGATCGTAGTATACTTCTTCGACCACCACCGGGCGGCGGTCGACATATCGGACCGGCTGCACCACGGGGGGCGGATTCTGCAGAGTCGCCAACACCGGATCGCTGACGCCGGCGTTCTTCAGGCCGATCAAGTCTTGGGGCGTCGGCGAAGTCGCCACGCCATGTTTGTTGATGTGCGTGATGATGACCTGATCGCCCAGCCCGGCCTGCGACATCGAGACGACGTCTTGGAAGGTGGTAGCGCCGGCCAATTGGCGACCCAGGCTTTGCTGAATGATCGCCTGGTTGCGGACTTCCTGTTCATCGATCGCCGCGCCGGTCGCCGATCCGGCCACCGCGCCAACTCCGGCGCCAATCAGTGCACCCGCGCCGGCGTTGCCGGTCGCGCTGCCGATCGCGGCGCCCGCGACGGCGCCAGTCAAACCGCCGGCGGCGGCCAAACGATCTTGAGCGTAAGGAGAGCGACACCCGACCATCGCGACCGAAAGCATCGCAACCGCCAAGCCAATTCCGTACTTTGTCATCCGTTCCATCTCCAGCGGCGCACGCAAATCCGTTTTCATCGTTATCGGCGAGCGGGGGCAGATAACGTATGCGAGCGATGCGGAATCATGGCAGCGTCGGTTATGCAGGTCAAGCTGACTTTTGAATCGGGGAAAGCTTGGGCGCCGGTGGAAATTTGGGGCAAGTGTCGCGGGAGGGACCGCTAGCAGCAAGCCAGGCCATCGTAGCCCGAGGCGCGGCAACTTGTTCGACCGATTCAGACTGCTGGACGAGCCAGCAGTGGCACACGCGAGGGGACGACTGCGTCTCTTAACAGTCCGTTGATTTTCTCGACGGACTGCGTGATCGCATGGATGCGATCCCAAAATAGCGACGTAAGTCGTTATTTTGCGAGCCGCGAAGAGCTACGCTCTGAGCCTGGCGAGGTTGGAAAATGCCACGATGGTATTTTTCAACAGGCAGTTAGCCGCCAGATAGCCCCGGCGAGATCTTTTGCCATTTGTCGAATGCGGCCGAGCGTTCGACATCGCTGGCGAAACCGATCGTGCGGTAGCTGTAGAGATAGTTGGCGTCGGAGTTGATCCGATCGAAGCCAAACTCGCGGGGGCTGCGGCCGGCCAGGTGGATTGCCGCCGCCAAGGCGACGTCGCGGACCTGGCTCTCGAACGGCTCGCGTTGGTTGACGGGGACGACGTCGCTGTCGTCCTCGAACAGTTGCTCGAGAAATGGGATGTCGTCGGTCGTCCCTAGCTTCGCGATCGCCAGAATCGAATAGGCGAGATGCAGGTTGTTGGGAATCGACTGAGTCGAGGGCGCCGGGTCTTCG
Organism: Blastopirellula retiformator; assembly: GCF_007859755.1. NCBI lineage: Bacteria > Pseudomonadati > Planctomycetota > Planctomycetia > Pirellulales > Pirellulaceae > Blastopirellula > Blastopirellula retiformator. The sequence continues at coordinate 478,927 of NZ_SJPF01000002.1, forward strand.
ATCATCGAACGAGCCAACAACGATCCGGCCCGCAAGTCTTCTCGAATGGCTAGCAGCAAGACCGAAAAGCGATGCTGCATCGTCAGATAGGGACTGTGAACGCTGTGGGTAATCCAGCGATTGAACAACTTGCGTACGATTTCGGCTTCTTCTGGATTGTTGAGCGCCTGGGTGATCGGCCGCGACGACAGCGAGTATTGCAATTCGGCGTAGGCCGGAGCGGTCACTTCAAACGTTTCGCTGCCGGTCAACAGCAGCAGCGCCGCGACGCTCGCCATCGCCGGGGGGGACTGGTTGTTGTAGAGACGCGTCCGCATATCGAGCGCCCTGCGATAAATCGCATAGTCAATTTCTTCCGGCTTGCTGTTGGCCAGCTCAAACAATTCCCATTCGCTTTCGATCATGCGAGCGAAGATCCGCCGCGCCACGGCGTCGTCGCCGGTGATTTCGCAAAACTGGTCCCAGCAAGGAAGGGAGACCTGTTTATCGGCGGCGCGAAAGGCGTCGATCCGGTCGCGACGATCTTGCAAGACAATCTCGTCCAGCAGATTGATCGCCTGCATTTTGACGGTCGGGTCGGGGGACGTGCTGGCGGCGACCAGGGCCGTATGAGCCGCCATGCCGCGATCGAGCAGCGTTTCGGCGGCTCGTTTGCGGGTCTGAAAATCGTCGGCGCCAAGATCGACCACCAGGGCGTCAACCGTCGCCGACTCTTGGGCCAGTGCGATCGAGGTGACCGGCAAGGCCAACAACAGGGCGAGTGCCAGGTGTCGAGGATACGTCATTCGATAAGCGCCAGAAGAACAGGTGGGGGGAAGCGATTTCCATTCTAGACCCCCAGGGAGGGAATCGTCCACGAAAAAGCCAGAAAAGGCCCCGCTTGCCGCCAACCCAATCGGCAAGTAAATTGGTGTCTTCTAGGGATTTGTGGCCGCTTGCAGCTTTACTGCTAAAGTGCCCTCGTCGTCGACCCGGTTCGACCAGACGAGCAACCAGAAACAGTTGTTTCTGCTGCGGCCGATGTTTTTTTTCAAAAGCCGCCTTCTTCGCACTCACGGGATTTCCGTCTGGCGTCCTTAGGTTGGCCCATTATTTAAGCCGCCAATATGAACGACCCCAACCGCGTTCCGCTCGACGTCTCCGATCTCGGTTTTTCGACTTCCGCCGTCCAAGCGGGCGAAGCGCGTCAAAAGCCCGAAAGCGCGATCACCGACCCGATCTTCTGCGCGTCGACCTACACCTTTCCCGATACGGCGTCAGTCATCCGCTACATCGAGGAAGGCCAAGAGCGGGAAGAATATGGCCGCTACGGCAACCCGGGCGAAAAAGTGGCCGAAAAGAAATTGGCCGCTCTCGAAGGGGGCGAAGACGCGGTCTTGTACGCCAGCGGCATGGCGGCGATCGTCGGCCTGCTGATGGCCAAGCTGAACGCCGGCGACGAAGTGATCTTCTTCGACGAATGTTATCACCGCAGCCGCGAGTTCTGCTCGAAGCACATGTCGCGGTTTGGCGTCGTCACCCGCCAGGTGAAAGCGTGCGACTACGACGCGATGGAAGCCGCGATCAACGAAAACACCAAGATGCTGATCAGCGAATCGCCGACCAACCCGCACTTGAGCGTCGTTGATCTTGAGAAGTTCGCGGCGATCGGCAAAAAGCATAACGTCGAAACGCTGATCGACGCCACGCTAGCAACCCCGTTCAACGTGCGACCGATCGACTACGGCGTCGACTACGTACTCCACTCGGCGACCAAGTACCTGGCTGGGCACAATGACCTATTAGCCGGCGTGATCATCGGCTCGAAGACCCAGCTCGAATCGGTTCGCAAGCTGCGTGGCATCATGGGGGGCATCAACTCGCCGCACAACATCTATCTGCTGCTTCGCGGTTTGAAGACCTTCAGCCTGCGGATGGAGCGGCACAACCGCAACGGTCAGGCGATCGCCGAGTTCCTCGAGTCGCACCCGAAGGTCGAAAAGGTTTACTACCCGGGCCTGCCGTCGCACAAGTATTACGAAGTCGCCAAGAAAACGATGAGCGGCTACGGCGGCTTGATCACCTTCTTGATCAAAGACGCCGACTGGCGGAAGACGGCCGACGTGATCGACGCGGTGAAGATTCCCCGCATCGGTCCGAGCCTCGGCGGCGTCGAGTCGCTGATCGAACAACCCTTGGTGATGAGCTACTTCCAGCTAAAGCCGGAAGAACGGGCCAAGTTTGGCATCTTCGACAACATGATCCGCATGTCATGCGGCATCGAAGACGCCGAAGACCTGATCGCCGACCTGAAGCAGGCGCTCGACTCGATTTAAGTCGGAAGGAGAAATAGGACACGGGTACAATCAACAACGTACGCCACTGCTGGCTCGCCCAGCAGTGGCGCACAAGACCTCTCATTACCACGTTTCTTACCGTGATCCGATCCGTGATATCCGTGTTCCATTCTTGCCGCCCTGCCCCCAAATCCATCTAGCAGAAAGTAGAGACTGATGCAGTTCCGTACCAAGGCGATTCATGTCGGCAACGCTCGCGATCCGCAAACCGGTGCGGTCGTGCCGCCGATTCATGTCGCCAGCACGTACGTGCAGCCTGGCGCTGGGGATTGGGGCGAGTTCGACTATTCTCGCAGCGGCAATCCGACCCGCAAAAACCTGGAGACGACCCTCGCCGCGCTCGAAAGTGGAACCGGCGCCCTCGCCTACGCGTCCGGCATGGCGGCGATCCATGGCGCTATGATGCTGCTGGAAACCGGCGACCATGTCCTGGCCGGGTCGGACATTTACGGCGGCGCCTATCGGCTGCTGCACAAGATCTGCAATCGCTCAGGCATCAGCACGACGCTGGCCAACTCCAGCGATCTAGCCGCCCTGGAAGCGGCGATCACCCCCAAGACCAAGATGCTGTGGATCGAAAGTCCCGGCAATCCGCAAATGTCGATCACCGACATCGCGGCGTGCGCCAAGATCGCCAAGAAGCACAACTTGCTGCTCGGCGTCGACAGCACCTTCGCCACGCCGGTCCTGACGCGGCCGCTGGAACTGGGCGCCGACATCGTGATGCACTCGGCCACCAAGTACTTCGGCGGGCACAGCGACGTGCTGGGCGGCGCCTTAGTCGTCAAAGACAAAGAGCTGTACGACAAGCTCTACTTCGTGCAAAACGCCACCGGCGCCGTCATGGGGCCGTTTGAATCGTTCCTGGTCAGCCGCGGCTTGAAGACGCTCGAACTACGGGTTCGCGAGCAATGCCGCACCGCACAGAAGATCGCCGAATACCTGGACGCCGACCCGCGGATCTCCCGCGTCCTCTACCCTGGCCTGCCTTCCCATCCGGGACACGACATCGCCGCCAAGCAAATGGAGGGCGGTTTTGGGGCGATGCTCAGCTTTGAGGTCGCTGGCGACTATGCGAAAGCGAAAAAGGTGGCCGAGTCGACGCATCTGTTCCAACTTGCCGTTAGCCTAGGGGCGGTCGAATCGCTGATCGAACAACCGGCCTCGATGTCGCATGCCAGTTACGACCGCGAAGCGCGACTAGCGCATGGCATCAAAGATGAGCTGATCCGCCTGTCGGTCGGGCTAGAAGCGTTTGAAGATCTGCGGGATGACCTGGATCAGGCGTTGAATGCGTAAGAGCAGGTGACCAATTTCCGACACTAACCCGAGGCGCGAGCCGAGGGAATGCGGTCGGGAGCAACGGAGAGGATACCTTGCGCTCCGTGGCCGGAACTTGACCGGTGACCTTATCCTAACATCCGTATCCATTCCCTCGGCTCGCGCCTCGGGTTAGTGTGTCCGCGCACAAAAAAAACGCCTCGCATGGCGAGGCGTTTTTTCTGGGGATCTCGAAGTTCGGGAACTACTTCGATTTGGGCGCCGCGAAGTAGACGCCCGACTTGGTCGAGTGGCTGACTCGCGATACGCCGCTCTTCTCGGCAATCACCTTGCTGTAGTACAGGTTGGCTTTGCCGGCTGGTTTGACGTCGCTAACCTGGGCCGACTTCCAACTGCCGGGAGGTTGGAACCGGGCCGGTTCCGGGACAATCGAGGTCGGTTCTTCGACCATCGGCGGGGTCGGCGGAGTCGGGACGCCCTGGCCATCCCAGACCGGAGCGTTTTCGATCATCGGCGAACCGTAGTGGGTCACCGGAGGCACGCCGGCGCCGCAGCCGACGCAATCGCCGCACCCGATGCTGCTGGTGCAGCCGCCGCAGCCGCAGCTACCGTTAAAGCGAATCGGGCAGAAGAGACGCTCAACGCCCCCCTTCAAATGACAGAAGCCCGTTTTCAGGCCGCTGCCGATGTTCTTCAGCGCGGTTCCCAGCGGGTTGCAACAAGGGTCGCAACAGGTCCGCGCCTGGCACGAAGAGCAGCCACACGACGGCGCCGGAGTCGCACATCCGCAATCCCCCGCCATGGCGACATTGACCGCTAGCAAACAGGCGACAATCGCTCCGCAAACCAAGTTTTTGACCATTGTTCTTTCTTCCTTCAGTGATGCGTCCGCCCGGCGAGGGCGATCATGTTCGGTTGTGGCGACTTCCTCCTTCGCCGGAATAATTCATCGAACCAGCATGACGCGAAAAACCAGAACTTCCCGAACAACCGCCAATCTCCACCACCGCACGCCAAACCACCCAGATTCGCGCGCATTAACCTGGAAAAACTTTTCGGATTATCGCGACTTTTCCTTTAGGCGGCGTAGCGGTCGTACCGATTACATCGATGGAAGCGGAAGATTTCACCGCTCCATCCGTCCCCCCGGAATGAAGGAAATCTCGGAATGTCGTTCTCTACCCGCATGGCGCTAGCTGCTGTCCTTGTCATGGCCAGCATGCTTACCGCTACCAGCTACGCTCAGACCCAAGAGCCGCGCGTTGGTCGTTTGTTTCCCAGCACTACCAGCTCGTCGGACCGAATCTATCAAGCGCGGCAGCGTGCCGCCAAAGCGAGCCGCATCGCGACTCAAATCGAAACCAACGCCGCCGAAGTCGAGCAAGTCGACTACTCGGTCCTCAGCGCTCAGCCCAGCGTCGAAATGGTCGAACCGGGCGTCGAGTTCATGGAACACGAAGGCGTGATCATGGAAGAAGGCCCGCACCATCACGGCGCCATGCATGGCGACGGCTGCGGCTGTCAGTCGTGCGGAACCGGCGATTGCGGTCCCAGCTGCGGATCGTCGTGCGGCGGCTGCGGCCAGTGCGAAACTTGCTGCATGACCTGCATCCCGCTCTGCTTTAAGCTGAACTGGGACGATTTCTCGGTCAACGCCGGCGTCGAAGGCTTTAAGAATGGCCTGAACCGCGGCATGGACGGCAGCTTCGGCTACATGTACGGATTCAACTGGGGGATGCCGATCGGCTTTCTGCCGAAGTCGGGCCTCGGTTTCCAAATCGGCATGTCAGGCTCTAACGCCAACCTGTATGGCGCCAGTTTCACCGAATCGAGCCGCGATCAGACCTTCTTCACGGTCGGTTTGTTCCGCCGGGTCGACTGGGGCTGGCAGGGCGGCATCGCCTTCGATCACCTGAAGGACCAGTGGTACTATGACGTCGAAGTGAGCCAGGTTCGCGGTCAGCTGAGCTGGGTCTTCCAAGGCTGTAACGAAGTCGGCTTCCAGTTCTCGGCCAGCGATTCGGAAGGATCGGGCGCCGCCACGATCGACATCCCCGGCACCGATGCGACCAATAACCTGACCGAAACGGTCGCCGCGACCAACCTGTATACCTTCTTCTGGCGTCGCCGGCTGGACGACTGCGGCCGCTCGGTTCGCCTGTTCGGCGGTTGGACCGGCGACAGCCAAGGGATCTTGGGCGCCGACGCTCACGTGCCGCTGACGCAGCGACTGGCCTTGGATTCGGGCTTCACGTTCCTGTTGCCCGACAGCCAACAGACCCGGACCCGCAACGAGGAAGAAGCCTGGAATATCGGCATCAACCTGGTCTGGTACCCGTTCGCCGGGTCGAAGTGCGGCAGCACCAGCTACTATCGGCCGCTGATGAACGTGGCCAACAACGGCGACTTCATCCTGCGTCGCCAGTAAAACGAGTCATTTCGAGGGGAGGAGTCGAGCCGCCGCCGGTCTAGGAGCGACTAGATCTGCGGCGGCTCGCTCCATTTTTTCCTCGCGTGACTTTCTTTCGGGATTTCCCCCGCCCGACGTAACCCGCTTTCGTAGCATGACTTCACAAAACTGGATGGGGTCGATATACTTGCGCGTTTACAAGACTAAGTTGCATGTCAACTGGGGTGAACAGCCGAATCTCACCGTAGGGATTGGCCCTGCTCCGCGGACGCCAAGTTCGCTCGCGTCGAGCTGCACACGACACTAACTTACTGTTGCCACTAGGTTTATGAATCAACCCAAGAAGAGCCATTGGGCGTCGCTGGCAGCCGCTCTTGGCGCCGCGCCTGCTGAAAATCAAAGCGAAGAACCGTCGAGCGAAGCTCCGGCCCCTGAGCAAACGCAGGAAGTCCAGCAGCCGACGGCCGAAGTCGTAGATGAAGGCGAAGCGGCCGAAACCGTCGAAATCTCGGAGCCGGTCGCCGAAGCGCCCGTCTTGGAAGAACCGGCGGAAGAAGAAGCTCCGGTCGAAGAAGAAGTGGCGGAAGAGCCCGCCCCCCCGACCAAACGACACTGGGCCGGCCTGGCTCAGTCGCTCGGCCTGCCGGTCGAACGTCTCTTCGGCAATTCGGAACCCGCTCCGCAGCCGCCAGCCGCGAAGAAGCCGGCTCCGAAACCGGCGCCCAAGCCGCAGCCGGCCGCCGCGATCGAGAAAGAGCTGACCGAGAAGCCCGAGCCGAGCCCGGCCGAATCGACCGCCCGCAGCCTCTTCGACGAGCGGGACGAATCGCCCGAGTCGGAAAAGCGGGCCGCCAACCTGTTCATTCAGATCGACTCGAGCTCGAAGAAGTCGAGCGATCCGGCGCCGGAAACGCGCAACCTGATCCCCGGCGATGAGATCTTCTTCGAGACCGGCGACTACGACCTGATCGAAGATATGACCGATGAGCCGGAACCGGTCGACGAGGACGACGACCACGATGACGAACCGGCGCCGCGCAGCCGGAAGCGGAAAGAAGCGTCGGACGAAGACGAATCGGGCGCCCCGCGTCGCCGCCGTCGTCGTCGCCGCGGACGTCGCCGTGAACGCTCGGAAACGACCAGCGAAGAAGATGGTAGCGATGAGCCGCAGGGCGAAGCGACCGAAGTCGCCGCCGAACTGGAGCCTGCCGCCAAAGAAGCGAGCTCGTCCGAGTCAGGCGACGAAGAAGGATCGGAATCGAGCGGCGCCCCGCGTCGCCGTCGCCGCCGTCGTCGTTCACGCAAGGCGGATGATGGCGAACCGCGAGCCAAGTCGAGCGAATCGGCGCCGAAGCGCGAACTGACCGACGTCGACTTCCCCGGCGATGAAGACGCCTCGCTGGACGACGTCTACGACGACGATGACGATCACGACATGCGTCGTCATCGCAACATCCCGTCGTGGCTCGATGCGGTGACCTCGATCGTCGATATGAACATCGAACGCCACAAGACCGCCCCGGCCCACGTCGAACGTCGCAGCGGTGGCGGAGGCGGACGCCGACGTCGCGGTGGCGGACGTCGCCCAGCGGCCAAAGACTAACAGACTTGAAACCTGCGCCACTGACCTTGTAGGGTGGATGCAGTAAGCGCGATCGATTCTGATTCGATCGCTCAGCTGAACCGCCTGTTGAAAAATGCCCTCGTGGCATTTTTCAACCTCGCCAGGCTCAGAGCGTAGCTCTTCACAGCTCGCAAAATAACGACTTACGTCGCTATTTTGGGATCGCACCCATGCGATCACGCAGTCCGTCGAGAAAATCAACGGACTGCTAGAGCGTTTTTCTGATAGCTGTAGCGTTTCTGGCGTTGGTGAGGCAAGCTGGTCAAGGCGGCCGCAACCAGCCAAAACGCTAAAGATTGAAGAAAACCGCTCTAAATCGACGCCCCAGGATCTTCTCCGAGATCCCGGGGCGTCTTCATTTTCTCGCATGCATTGCCTGAATCTTGGGCAAAACTCGGCGTCTCTTTCGCCCATCGGCTGACCAGATTTCGCTTCAACTCCCAAATTTCTGGGGATATCGAGTGATTCCGGAACATCCACCATATCGGCACGCGACTTGCAATAGAAGCGTTTGTAATAGAACGCCGCACCCGATCCGAGCGGCGATTGGTACATCTAGGGGAGTGCAGCGCGTGCGCCGTCCAATGCGAATGCTGGTGATCGATGATGATCCCGGCGTCGCCCTTATCGTTCAGGAAGCTCTTGGCAGCTTTGCGATGGAGTTCCACTCCGCCGACTGCGGCGCGACTGGTTTGCAGCTGTTAGAGAAGCGTCGTCCCGACGTAGTCTTGCTTGACCAGATGCTGCCCGACTGCACCGGGGTCGAACTGATCAAGAAGATTCAATCGATCGATTCGCGGCTCCCCATTCTGTTCGTCACATCGCGCAAATCGAGCGACCTGGCGATCGAAGCGATGAAGCTCGGCACGTTTGACTTTCTCACCAAGCCGTTCGCCCCCGAGACGATCGCCGAGAAAGTGCTGGAAGCGATCGAGAGCCGTCATCTGATGCTAATGCCGGTGCAGCTACCTTCCCAGAACGAGCCGTCCGACGTCGGCGACCGCTTGGTCGGCGCTTGTCCGGCGATGCAAACGGTCTACAAATCGATCGGCCGCGCCGCGGCGCACGACATTCCCGTCTTGCTACAAGGCGAGAACGGCACCGGCAAAGAGCTGGTCGCCCGCGCAATCTACCAACATGGGCAACGAGGCGACCGTCCGTTCCACAAGATCTCGTGCACCGACTTCACCGCCCAGTGGCTTGAGAGCGAACTGCTGGGGCATGAGCCTTGTGCGATGCCGGGCCTGATGACCCAGCGAATTGGCAAGTTCGAGCAATGCAATGGCGGCACGATCCTGCTCGAAGAGATCGCCGCGATTCCGCACGCCTTACAAAGTAAGTTGCTCCGCTACCTTTCCGAAAAGCGTTTTGAGCGCCTCGGCGGAGACGAAACGCTGCATAGCGACGTTACCCTCTTCTTCACGACCAGCTACGACGCCGAAGAGCTGGTCGCCGAAGGGCGATTGCGTCCTGACCTCTACTATCTGCTGAGCGGCTTTTTGATCAAGCTGCCGCCGCTGCGAGAGCGGGAAGACGACTTGCGGCTGTTGGTTGATCACTTCGTTAGTCAGTTCAGCCGCGTCGAGCGGATCTCGAACATGGGGGCGGTTCGCACCTCGGACGATTCGCTCCGCCTGCTCGCCGACTACAGCTGGCCTGGCAATGTTTCCGAACTGCGGAGCGTATTGAGAAGAGCAATGATTGAATCCCAAGGCGCCGTAATCGCCTCTGAGTACTTACGTCGGGTTTTGCGAGAAAGTGGCGCCGATCGCCGCCACGGCGAGGCCCTCGATACAAATTGGGAGCGATTTGTTGACGAACGGATCTCTAGCAAGTCGAATGACATCTATTCCGAGGCGGTCATCGAGATGGAACGCCATCTGATCTCGCTGATCCTCCGCCAGACCGGCGGCAATCAGGCGCACGCCGCCCGGTTGCTCGGCATTACCCGCACTAGCCTGCGGAAGAAGATCAACTACCTCGGCCTCGAGATCGAGCAATTCCTCGCGACGGCCTAGGATGGCCAACCCAGTCGAATGCATGTCTAGACCTGCTGCCGCGGCCAGTACCCGCCGCTTGACGACCCTCTATATCACCGCACTGAGCATCGTCGCCCTGCTGACGATCGTCGGTCAGCTTTTGATTCGCCAGTCGATCAACCAGCAACAAGGCGACTCAACGCTGGTCAATGTCGCCGGCCGTCAGCGCATGCTGAGCCAGCGAATCGCCAAGTACGCCCTCGCCCTGCGTGATCCCAACGCCAATGATCAAGAGGCGATCGCCGGGCTTCGCGAGAGTCTCCAGCTGTGGGAAAAGTCGCATCAAGCGCTGCTAGAGCGCGACGCCAGCGCCAACATCGCCGGCGCCAATAGCGCAGCCGTCGAGCAGATGTATGCGACGATCAATCCCGACTTTCGCCTGATCGAGTCATCGTCCCACGCGATTCTCGACGCTGCCGACGATCCGGAAAACGTGGCAGCCGCCGTCAACGTCATCTTGCAGCACGAACAGGCCTTTCTCGACGGCATGGATAAGATCGTCTTTCAGTACGAGCTTGAAGCGCTGGAGCGGGTCAATCGCTTGCGACATATCGAGTCGCTGCTGATGACGATAACGTTGATGGTGCTGCTGCTCGAAGGCTTCTTCATCTTCCGCCCGGCCGTTGGTGAGATTCATCGTAGTCTGCACACCCAGGCCCAGATGAACGAACAACTGCAGGCCGAAAAGGAAAACGCCGAAGAAGCGAACCGAGTGAAGACCCGCTTCCTAGCCAAGATGAGCCACGAAATCCGCACGCCGATGAACGCCATTCTCGGCCTCTCCGAATCGCTCAGCGAAGCGGTTCCCGACGAGCGACAGCGCCGCCAGGCGACCGTGGTGAACGACTCGGCTCGCTCGCTGATGTCGCTGCTCAACGATCTGCTGGACGTCAGCACGATGGAGCTCGAATCGACGCAGCCCCTTTCGCTCAAACCGTTTCCGCTGGCGTCGCTGCTGCGCCGCACGCACGAGATGTTCGCTTTTCAAGCGCAGCAAAAGCAGATTCGCTTTCCCCTGACCATCGATCCTGGACTCGACGTGCTGGTGCTCGGAGACGAACTGCGGACGCGGCAGATTCTGGTCAACTTGATTCAGAACGCGCTGAAGTTTGTCGAAAACGGCTATGTCGAAATCGAGGCGACCCTCTTAAAGCAAGACGAGCGATCGCTCACCGCCCGGTTCTTGGTTCGGGACTCTGGCCCCGGGATTCCGCCGGAGCAGTTTGAGCGGATCTTCGAGGCGTTTTCGCAGCTCGGTACGACCACCGGTTCGACTCGCGGCGTCGGCTTGGGACTGCACATCTCGCAACGGCTCGCCCAGGAAATGGGAGGCCGCCTGCAGGTGACCAGCGAAGTCGGCGTCGGTAGCGAGTTTGCGCTCGAGATACCGCTCGAGAAGAGCGACGCCAGCATAAGCGAAGAACCGAGCGACGCCGCCGCGCCCAATGCGTATTTGAAGATCCTGGTCGTGGAAGATCTCGAAGCGAACCAATTGGTGCTGCAAGAGATTCTCTCGCGACTGGGGCTGACCGCTTGCTTTGTCAGCGATGGACAGTCGGCGTTTACGGCCGTTGCCGAGACGACGTTTGACGTCGTGTTGCTCGATCTGGAACTGCCCGATATGTCAGGCCTGGACGTCGCCCGCAAGCTGCGCGAGCTGCCGAACGAGAAGCGGCTGTTTATCATCGCGGTTACCGCCCACGCGATCGCCGACTACGAGCAGTCGACGCTGGCCGCCGGCGCCGATAAGTTCCTCACCAAACCGCTCTCGCTGGAAGATCTCCGCGATTGCCTCAACCAGGCGCCAACGCCCATGGAAGCTCCCATTCAAATTTCACCAGCTTTGCGGGAAAAACTAATTTCGCTATTTCTCGAACAGGCGCCAAGCGCCCTCGAAAACCTTCGCGAAGCCGGTAATTCTCGCGATAACAAACGGCTCGCTTTCGCCGCTCATCGCCTCCGCGGGATGATCGCCTACTTCGACGCCCCGAAATCGTCGAGTTTGCTGGCGAAGTTGGATGAAGACGATCTGCAGTTGGAAAAAAACGAGATCGATTCCATTCTCCAAGAGGTAGAGATTTCTGTCGCGCAGTTGCAGCGAGAGCTGGGAGAACAAATACCAGAGAGCCCCTAGAGCTTTCCGAATCGCCCGAAAGCAGTTGACAACCGGCCCGTTGGGGGCTGAAATAGGCGACGACCTACCCCACTGCCCCATCTGCTTCTCCTTCAATTCCTTCCGCGACGATTCGTGACACCTATGCATCGCGCTTACACTCGCAGTTTGTTCGTCTGCAGTTTGTTTTTCGGCTCTCTCGCCACTTCGCTATCCGCCGAGGAAGCTTCCTCCCCTTTCATCCCTGGCTACGAGCGGTTTCATGCTGCGGCGCCGCAAGGCGATGTCGAAGGAGGCCGCCTGTTGATTGGCGAGCTGAACTGCGTCGCCTGCCATGCGGCCGACGCCAAGACGCTCGCTTCGCTTGACAGCAAGTCGGCGCCTGACTTGTCGCAGGTAGGCAGTCGCATTCGCCCCAGCTACTATGCGGAGTACCTGGCCGACGTGCATGCCGGCAAGCCCGGCACGACGATGCCGCAGCTGATGCGAGAGCTACCCGCCGCCGAGCAGCAAGCCGCGTTCAAGTCGATCGCTCACTTTCTGGCCGACACCGGCAGCTTTCGCGAAACCCGCCGTCGCGCGGCGTTAATCAACCAAGGCAAGCGGCTGTATCAGCAAGTCGGCTGCGTCGGCTGCCACAGTCCTGATCCCAGCAAGGGAGACGCGCTGGCCCACAGCAAACCGTTGGGCGATCTCACGAAGAAATACTCGGTCGATTCGCTCGCCAAATTTCTGGAAGATCCGTTGCATGTTCGCGCTTCGGGACGCATGCCGAGCCTCAATCTCAGCGGCCAAGATGCGACGGCCATCGCGCAGTTCCTGATCCCCGATCTCGATCCGGCGTTCCCGTCGAACCTGAAGTACGACTATTACGAACTGAATACGCGTGAGCTGCCCGACTTCGCCAAGCTAAAGCCGGTCGCCTCGGGCGAAGTTGATGGATTTAGCCTGGAAGTAGCGGCTCGCAAGACGAACTTCGCCATTCGCTACGAAGGGTTGTTTGAAGCGGCTCGCGACGGCGAGTACGAATTCTTTATTAGCTCCGACGACGGCAGCCGCATCCTGATCAATGGCAAGCAAGTCGCCATCAACGATGGCATTCACCCCACTTCGACAAAAAGCGGCAAGGTCCGCCTGGCCGCCGGCAAGCATCCGATCGTGGTCGAGTACTTTGATGGCGGCGGTCAGATCGCGCTCAACGTCGAGTACCGCGGCCCGCAGATCTCGCGCCGCGACGTCTTCGCCGAGTTGTCGCTGCCCGACAGCGACGATCGTGAGCAGCCGATTCCTCCCTTCCAAGTCGACCCAGCTCTCGCCGCCCAAGGCAAAGCCTGGTTCGGCAAAGCGGGCTGCGCCAACTGCCATAGCACCGGTCAAAAAGAGCTGCCGCCGGCGACTTTCTCCGCCAAGAAGCTGACCGACTTGGATCTATCGGCAGGCTGTCTGGCCGCCACGCCGTCGCCGCAAGCGGCCGATTATCACTTGACCAGCCAGCAAACGGCCGCGATCCGCGCCGCGCTGCAAGACTTCTCGGCCGCCAAGCCAGAGCCGGAACTGCTGATCACGCGGACGATGACCCGGATGAACTGCTACGCCTGCCACGTCCGTGGTGAGCTAGGCGGCATCGAAGCGGACCGCAACGCGTTCTTTAAGACGACGCAGCAAGAGATGGGGGATGAAGGACGCATTCCGCCGCACCTCAACGGCGTCGGCGGCAAGTTGAAAGCAGAGTGGCTCGCCCACATTTTGAATGACGGCGCCAAAGATCGCCCCTACATGCTGACCCAGATGCCGAAATTTGGCGGCAAGAATGTCGGTCAGCTCAAAGATGCGTTTGAAGAACTCGACTCTTTGCCAGAGCTGGAAGTGGTCATCGACGACACGCCGGCCCACATCAAAGCGATCGGGCGAAACATGGTCGGCGACAAGGTTTTCGGCTGCATCAAGTGCCACACGTTTGACGGCGTCAAAGCCTCTGGCGTGCAAGGGATCGACATGACCCTGATGACGCAGCGGCTCGACCACACCTGGTTCCATCGCTATGTGACCGATCCGCCCGCTTATCGCCCCGGCACCCGGATGCCAACCGCCTGGCCGAACGGCAAGTCGGTGATGAAGAGCATCCTGGATGGCCACACCGACCAACAGTTGGAAGCGATCTGGACGTTCTTAAGCGACGGCCGCAAAGCGGCGAAACCGTTTGGCGTTGGCGGCCAGGCGATTGAACTCGCTTCGTATGGCGACGCCATCATGTACCGCAACTTTATCGAAGGCGCGGGACCGCGAGCGATTGGCGTCGGCTATGCCGAACATGGCAACCTGGCGATCGACGCCAACGAAATGCGGCTGGCGATGATCTGGCAAGGTGCGTTTATGGACGCTTCGCGCCACTGGACCGGTCGTGGCGCCGGTTTCCAACCGCCGTTGGGCGACAACGTTTACAAGTTCGCCAGCGGGCCTGACTTCTTCGCGCTCGCCTCCGAAACGGACGACTGGCCGAAGGGAGACGCCAAACCGCTGGGTGTGCAGTTCAAGGGTTACCGCTTGGACGACATCCGCCGTCCGACGTTCCACTACCAGTACGACGGCGTTGACGTTTACGACTACTACGAAGCGACCAAGACCGACTCGTTCCCGACGATCACGCGTACCATTCGCTTTGTCGGCAAACCAGAAAAACCGCTCTACTATCGGGCGGCGACCGGCGATATCCAGGACCTGGGAGACGGCCGCTATAAAGTCAACAACCAGCTGACGATTCAGCTTTCGCCCAGCGAAGAGGCGATCGTCCGGACCAACAAAAAGGACTTGCTGATTCCCGTACGCTTCCAAGATGGCGAAGCGACCATCCGGCAAACGTACGTCTGGTAATCTCCAGCAATCTATCCATACCAAGAGCGATACTCATGCGAACCATTATCCTGACCATGCTGACCGTTTGCGTGGCCGCCGGTTTTGCGACCGCCGCCGAGCAAAGCGACTATTACAAGATCACCACGTTTGAGATTCCGGAAGATATCGTTCTGGAAGCAGGCGCCCTCGAATTTATGCCGAGCGGCGAACTGGCCGTCTCGTCGCGGCGCGGCGACATCTACATGGTGACCAATCCCTTCTCGGCCGATCCGGCCAAAGAGTCGGAGTTCAAACTCTTCGCCGGCGGACTGCACGAAGTGCTGGGTCTGGCCTATCGCGACGGCTGGCTCTACGTGACGCAGCGGTGCGAGATCTCGCGTTTGAAGGACGAAGATGGGGATGGCCAGGCCGACCTGTTCGAAACGGTTTGCGTGCCGTGGGAAATCAACGGCGACTATCACGAATACGCTTTCGGCTCGAAGTTCGACAAAGAGGGCTACATCTGGGCGCCGCTCTGCCTGACCGGTTCGTTCACCAGCCAGGTTCCCTTTCGCGGTTGGTGTTTCCGGATTTCGGCCGATGGCAAAGCGACGCCAACGGTGAGCGGCGTGCGTAGCCCCGGCGGCATCGGCATGAACGCCGCCGGCGACGTCTTCTATACCGATAACCAAGGCCCCTGGAACGGCACCTGCGGCTTGAAGCATCTGGTTCCCGGCAAGTTTGTCGGCCACCCTGGCGGCAACGATTGGTACAAGCTGGCTCCGAACATGGGCCCCCGTCCACAAGATCCCGAAAGCGGCAGCCGCTTTCATATCGAAGCCGAAAAGATTCCGGAATACCTGCCGGCCGCCGTGCTGTTCCCCTACGACAAGATGGGCAAATCGGCCAGCGGCGTCGAGGTCGATCGCTCTGGCGGCAAGTTCGGGCCGTTCTCTGATCAGATGCTGGTCGGCGATCAGTCGCACAGCACCGTGATGCGGGTCTTCATGGAAAAAGTGAACGGCCGTTACCAAGGGGTCTGCTTCCCGTTTCTGGAAGGAATCGCCTCGGGGACGCTGCCGCTGCTGATGAGCGAAACGGGCGACCTGTTTGTCGGCGGCACCAACCGCGGCTGGGGCTCGCGCGGCAACAAGCCGTTCTCGCTCGAGCGCGTCAACTGGACCGGTAAGACCCCGTTTGAAATCAAAGAGATGCGGGCCAAGCCGGATGGCTTTGAGTTGGAGTTCACCGAGCCGTGCGACGCCAAAACCTCCACCGCGGCCGACTCGTACCAGCTGACCACCTACACCTACATCTACCAGTCGAGCTACGGCAGCCCCGAAGTCGACCACACCAAACCGACGATCACCAAGGTCGAAAAGGTGAGCGACAAGACGGTCCGCCTGTATGTCGATGGCCTGCAAAAGGGGCACATCCACGAGCTGCACTCCCCAGGCGTCACCAGCGCCGACGGCCAGCCGCTGTGGCACGACGTCGCGTATTACACGTTGAACCAGATTCCGGCGAAGTAGAACTGGCCCGCCGCGTCCGCATGGCAATGCGGTTGCAATTTTGAAGAAACAGAAGCCCGCTTGTCGACGATCTCAGCAAGCGGGCTTTTTGGTAGCGGCTGCGAATGGAAATGCGCGCCCCGACGGTAGATCTCGAGAAGTAGCTCGCCAGGCTTCGCGGATAGGACTATGATCAAAATATGAATGCGACCAAATATCTCGCTCGAATTCTGGAACCAGTCACTCGAACGATGCCAATCGACTTTGCCCATCGCTTGGCCAATCTGCAGGCCGATGATGGAATCCAGCAGCGAATCACGATCCTGCGAGCGAAATCCAATCAGGGAATGCTTTCTCCTGACGAAGATGCTGAATACAAGGAAATGGTCGAGGCGATTGATGTCGTTTCCTACTTACAGGCGAAGGCAAGGGAGGTTCTCGCCCGATAGTCACCCGAAATTTGACTACGGAACGCGGATCATCTACCCTGCCAATCAGGCGCCAACTCTCTTTGATGATTCGAATCTGGCGGAAAACATGATCGGCACGACGCCCCTAGGGCTTCTCACGCTCCTTCTGCTCGGCCTGATCTCGGCGCTTTGGACAACCACCGCCAGCGCCGCTGATCTGGAAGGCAAGCGGATTGACGCCCTTGCGCAGCCCTACCTCGAAAGCGAAACGGTCGTCGGCATGTCGATCGGCGTCATTCAAGGGGATCAAACGATCGTCCGCGGTTATGGCCAACTGGCGGCTGACGATCCTCGGAAGCCTGATGAAAAAACGATCTACGAGATTGGCTCAGTCACCAAGACTTTCACGGGGCTGCTGCTGGCCGACGCCGTCGTGAAAGGAGAGGTGGAGCTCGACATGCCGATCCGGATCGCCTTTACCTCCGCGATCGACGTTCCGCAGCTCGAAAAAGAGGCTCCGATCCGGCTGGTTCACCTGGCGACGCACACCTCGGGCTTGCCCCGGATGCCCGACAACATCAACCCCGCCGATCCCAACAATCCGTACGCCGACTACGACGAAGCGTTGCTCCTCGACTTCCTGCAGAAACACAGGCTGCAAAAGTCGCCTGGCCAGGCGATCGCCTACTCGAACCTGGGCGCCGGTTTGCTCGGGACGCTGCTCGCCGCGCAGCTGCAGACCAAATACGCAACCTTGCTCGAGAACCGCATCGCCAAACCGCTCGCCATGCACGATACGCGAATCGCATTGACCGATTCGCAACAGTCGCGTCTCGCGCCGCCCCTCTATGGCGACGGGACGCCGGGACATGCCTGGGACTTTGACGCGCTGGCTGGCGCCGGGGCGATTCGCAGCGACGTCAGCGACCTGTTGAAGTACGCCCAGGCCTATCTCGATCCGCCGCAAGGCAAGCTGGGAGAAGCGATCGAAATCGCCTGGAAGCGGCGCCAGCAGCCGATCAAAAAGAGCGACTTCGCCATGGGGCTCGGCTGGCACATCGCCCACGACGGCCAGACGCGCTTTCATAGCGGCCAGACCGGCGGTTACCACTCGGCGATCTTCATCAACCGCCAACTGAACGTCGCCGTCGTCGTGCTGGCCAATACCGCCACCACCGAGATCGACGCTCTGGCCGAGCAACTCGTTCGCCTGGCCGCCGGCGCTGAAGAAGAGCCCCGCGAGTTCCCTCAGTACGCCAAGGTCTCCGCCGCCGACGTCAAACGCCTGGCTGGCCAGTACCAACTCGCCCCCGGCTTCGTCTTTGCCGTCACCGCCGAAGGAACCAAGCTGATGGTCGGGCTCACCGGACAGACCACGCACCCCGTCTATCCCAACAGCGAAACCGAGTGGCGCTACAAGGTAGTCGACGCCACGCTTACGTTTCAGCTCGACGAGTCCGGCAAATGCACCGCTGTCGAGCTGCTGCAGAATGGCGTTCGGCAAACGGCGAATCGCATTAAGTAGCGGGCCCAACGGACGTTCGATCATGTCACTCCTTCTGCAATGGCCGCACGACGTCGACCGCAGTTCAGATATAGGCGCTGACGTGGAGCTCAGCGAACTGTTCGATCAGGCAACCTCAGCCGGCGCGATGGTCCAGCTCGATCCCTACGCGAGTTTCTTCGAAATCGCGCAAGGTGGGCGAAAGGTGGAGTTGATACGACGCGGGCGCGGACGTCGGATCGTTCCGGGGCAACCAACTTCTGATCGCCAGCGGCTGTGGGAGGTGATTGTCCAAGACGACCTCGTCTACTTCCGGCTCGGCCCACTTTTCGGCATTGGGGCTTACGCCTGTGTGGTAATCGGAGAGGCGGACATCTGCGAGTTCGCCTTCCGCTGGCTCGATGGTCAGCCGCTTTCCGAAGCGGTAGGCGAGATCCAATTTTGGGATCGTAGTAGCCATAACGCGCCGCTGACAGTTTCACCATCCTTCGCGGCGGAATTGACGCAGAACCCGGCCGTTCTCCAGCCGCCGCAATGCCAGCACCACCATGACTACGACGCGGCAGAGATTCGCCAGCTCTTTCGTGAGATGTTAGGCGACGCTCAGTTTCACAAATTCTTGGTGGCAATGCCGCATGACGTAACGGGACAAAAACTGCGCTATTGGCAACAAGAAGCCTGGGAGCAGTTTCAGACCAACTATCCTGCGATCCGGCTCACCTTTCCCGAATTGGTCGCCATCTTCCGCATTTGCCAACTGCATGGCTCCGAACTCGTTCAGAAGCAGGTTAAAGTCTTTCAAGGCTGCGTCGACTATGCCCACGAGTATTGGGAGCAACGACGCAAGCTCTTCCCCAACGCGCCGCTTCCTCTTTTCTCAACCGAGGGTCGCACCATGCAAAAACAGTCGACCGCCATCTGGTATTGCCCTGAATGCGAGCGGGTCGAGCGTGAGTCGAAATGGCAAGGCGGGTGACGTGGCAACGGCGCCCCTGCTTTCTCTGAATGGCGAAAAGGGACTCACGCGAACACCCATAGAGTAAATTTTCTTTGTAAACATCTCTTTCGTTTTCCTGCAGCGCTTTCCGTCACTAAACACCCGCAATGGGGCATCTAAGGACGTCTTTCGTCCGCAAAAAAGAATCTCCCCTCCGCTTTTCGCTTAACGTCACTTCCATTTGGCGTTTACGACCCATCCAACGCCACCCATACTAAGGAATTAGCCCTTCTATTTTTCTGCGACGTAAGACGTGTCGTCTGCGCGCTCCATCCAAATCTGACCCCCGATCGTATCATGCCCCAGAAAAATCGTGCTGGCTTCACGCTTGTGGAGCTGTTGGTGGTGATCGCCATTATCGGCGTGTTGATTGCGCTATTGTTGCCCGCGGTTCAGCAGGCCCGTGAAGCCGCTCGCCGCATGCAGTGCACCAACAACCTGAAGCAGCTTGGTCTGGCGTTTCACAACTACCACGACACCTACAACACGCTGCCGGCGATGAACTATCGCCCGACCAGCAAGAACTCGTACCTCGGCTATGGCGCCCTGGTCCGGATTTTGCCCTTCATTGAAGAAGGCAATCTCTACGATCAACTGCAGACCGCGTCCAACAACTTTGGCAACACGTGGGCCAGCGGTTCGGTGACCACCATTCGCCGGATCGCCGTCGAATCGTTCAAGTGCCCATCCGATCAAGACTATCCCGGCAACACCACCACCGGCGGCTGGCACGATGGACCTGGCTGTAACTATGGCGTCAGTTTCGGCTCAACCAAGAGCTGGACGTCGGTCAACAATCAGAACGGCATGTTCCGCGGGCCGATCGGCTGGGACTCGACCAACATGGTCGAAACGGGACAGAAGCCCGAGCTTGGTTTCAACTCTGTGACCGACGGGCTCAGCAACACGCTGCTCGCCTCCGAGCACCTGGTCGGCGACGACAACGACAACGTCCTGGCGCCCGGCAAGACCTCGGAACCGCGCGAAGCCGGCACCGTCAGCTGGAACCAATATCCGACCCAGGCCGAAATCGACGCGTTTGGCGCCACCTGCGAGTCGGCCACCGGCCACAACGGCACCAACGGCCAGCACTGGGTGATGTCGCTGCCGACGCAAACCGCGCTCAACACGATCGCCCCGCCCAACTGGAAGTATCCCAACTGCCAGATGGCCAGCAGCGGCATCGCGTCAGATCGCGACGGCGTCTACGCTCCCCGCAGTCGCCACCCTGGCGGCGTCGTCTGCGTCGCTGGCGATGGCTCGACGAAGTTCATCACCGAGACGATCGATCTGTCGGCCTGGCAGCGATTTGGCGGCCGCGACGATGGCCAGGTTTTTGAACTGCCGTAATCGCGCCAATCACGGCTAATCGTTCTACTTTCTTCTGCAACCGGTTCTGCGCCGCATGCCGCCAGAACCGGTCTCGCCCGATCGAGTCCCTGATCGTATCGCGGCGGCTTCCGCATCTCACACAAGGATCTCGCCCATGGCGACGTCAATTCGCATTGCAGCCCTGTTGTTGATTGGCCTGGTCCTCGGTTGCCAACCTGCCGGCACGCCGGTTCCCCAAGACGTCATTCCCATCCCCGACCTGATCCGCCAAGACTTGGAAACGATCGTGCAAACGAACCAGGTCGGCAGCGAGATGGTGACGATCGACGAGAACCTCACCAAGCTGGCCGAAACCGAACCCGAAAAAGCGGAAGCCCTCCGCAAAGAATACGACAAGCTAAACAGCCCCGGCGGCTCGCCTGCGGCCAAAGCGAAGAAGATGATGAGCAAGCTGTAAAGCTTGCTGGTTCGAAGCGACGGCTCGCGACAAAAAGGAGCCCGCGCCCACCGCGATCGCTCCTTTCGAACCGTCGAATCGCCAGGCGCCGCTACTTCTTCGGAATCGCAAAGTCAACGTCGCCGCCGCCGGTGGCCTGCCCCGTTTGAACTAGCGGAACGCATGAATTCGACATCGCCAGAAGAGTCCCCGTTTGCCTCGGCGCAGGTCGTCGCGACCAGCGCCGTCTCCGCCCGGTCGCGCACCCTCGACACGCTTGTCTTCGTGGTGAACTTTTCGGTCGCGATCCTGGTTCTCGCCTCCTGCATCATCTCCGTCGTAGTGGCCAGCAATCCATTCGCCTTTCTCGGAGGCCTCATTGTGATCCTACCGGCCGTCGGGTACGCCGCCCTGGAATGGTGTTGCTGGTATCGTCGCAGGCATTGGCTGTCGGCCCCGCTCGGCGCGATGAACCTGGCCGGGGCCTTGTTTTTTCTATTCGGACTGGCTGCCAATTTCGCCGAAATGCTAACCGCCAGAGATCCGGTCGACGCCAGCCTACTAATCTTTGTGGGATTGGCGTGTGGGCTGCCGGCGATTTATCTGGGAATTACCGGTTGGCGACGTTTGCGGTCCGTTTTTCAGGGAGGAACGTCGGCGGCGTAGTGCGGGCCGCGATATAACGCCGGCAGTTATCCAATCACCGTCATCTTCGAGCCTTCTGCTCATGCTCGCCGCAGAGCCAACGCGCAAGCGAACGCGACGCAGCGACTCCGACGCAGTTCAATCAACTCAAAAACTCGCGCGATGGGGCTCGTCGGAACGTTGACCCGAAGTCATGCCGTTGTTCCTAAAATTGCTTGACAAAGCGCACGGATTTGTGGTCGATTTCGGGGTGCGGATTGGCTGGAGCGGCAGTGGTTTTCTGCGCAGTGTTTTGCGCTATCTGCTCCGTGATCGGTTCGTTTGCTCTTTGAAAATTTGGGGGCGAAGGAAGCGGCGTTACGCTCTCCTTGGGATCCGCCTCGGCGGGCCTGGAAAAAAACGGGGCGGTCCAGTCCACTTCGGCGCGTGAAAAAAAGAAATGGTCGGGTCCAGTCCTCAGCCCTGAAGGGGCGGCGCTAAAGTAGCCCGGGGTTGGGCGCTCCGAGAAATTCGCGGGAGCCCTGTAGGGGCGCGCTAATGGGTGGCGAAAAAAACTTCGCGGTCCAGTCCACTCATCGGCGGACTTGGATGCATCTGGGGTGCTGGCGGCTCATTGATGCGAAAAAGTGCGCGGGGGTGGTTCACAGAATGGGGCAACCAGGGTGTTTAGGGGCCCATCGCGGCAGTTTGGGTAATTGATTTACCGGTTCTGGAGAAAAAACAGTTTGGTCCAGTCCACTACCGAGTGAAAAAAGTGCGCGCGGTGGTCCAGTCCTTTTGCTGAGTTGGGTCGTTAGATCGCCCTTTCAGGGCTTCGGTTCGATTGGCCGTGGTGACCCGGGGCTGCGTCGCCGGGGGCGGCTTCACCCCCGGGCTGCTTTAGTTCGCCCCGTTGGGGCTGAGGAAAAATGTGCGCCGCGGTCCAGTCCGGCGGTCCAGTCGGGTTGCTTGCGGCGGTTTGGGCGGGGCTAAGACACGCTCTTCTCGCGAAGACGCGATAAGAACATGGCACCAGGGAGAATGCATGGCGCAAAGGTAGAGAATTGCTACCGGGCGGCGGGTGCGGTGTTGGCGCTTAGTTCGGCCGGGGTTCTCAGGTCGATTTGGCCGGCGGCGATTTGGGTTTGTTGCATCGCGACCAGCATGCCGACTTTTTGGGCGGCGCTGTTTTCGTGGGGACGTTCGGCGCCGGGGGCGCTGCCCCAGATCAGATGGCCGCCTTCAACCGTGTGCAGTTCATAAATGTTGCGGCCTTCGTCGCTGCCGGCGGCGACGATGCGGTGAAAGCCGAGTCGCGACCAAACTCCGCCCAGCGCCGCCGCGATGCGGGCCGATTCGGCGACGCGATCGTCGCCCCATGGCAGGCCGGGCTTTTTGGTCGCTTCGGGAGCGGCGCCGCCGATGTTGATCCTGGGGTAATACTTGGCGTTCTCAACCAGAAACTCATTGCCGTCACCGGGCAGAATGACGCCATCGATATCAACCGGGACCATGCCCCATTTGGCGCCTCCCCGAAAATCCCCTTTGACTTCGACCATCGCCACTGGTTGACGATACTGAACGTCGACCAGAACCTTGGTCGGGTAATACTTGACGACCCGGTCGACCGACTTGATCCAGGGGTTTTCGGCCCCTTCGATCGCCTTGGCGATCGTTTGGGTGACGTCGCGATCACGGACATCGTACGTTTTTTCGTCGGCGAACAGAACTTCGGCGACTTGCTGCAGCACTCCCTGGTCGATCCAGTCAGGCGGCGAGCTAAAGGAGATGCGATCTTTGTTGACCACATACAGGTCTTCTGTTTCGTTCGACTTGACCGAACGCGAAAGCGCGACCGCGCCGCCGATGAAGAGAACGACCATCAAGGCGCAGATCCAAAGCTGGCGCCCCAGCGGATCGGCCAAACCGAAACGCGTTGGCGCGGCGTTGCGCGTCGGACGACTCACCCCTGGTTGCTCCCTACTTGAGAAGATGCCGCTGGCCGATCAGGCCGCCGTCACCGCGATCGCAGCGAACGACAAACCTTCATTCGATAAAATCGGCCGCGGGATATCTCGAACATTAGACCATCCAGACCAGAATCTAACGGAGCTTGCGTTCCCCTTAGATTCGCTTTGCCAAAGACGAACGAGGCGCTGCATTCGCCCCTCGATCATCGGGTCGTCGGGGCTTACCAGATGGTAAGCCCGGTCGTCAGCTCGATGCCGAAGACTTCGTGCACGCGGCTGCGAACCAGTTCCATCAGCTGCTGCACATCGGTCGCTTTGGCGCCCGGCCCGGCGACGACGAAGTTGGCGTTGCGATCCGATAGCTTGACGGCGCCAACCGAAGCGTCGCGGAGGCCTGCTTGCTCGATCAAGCTAGCGGCGCTGACGTCGGCCGGATTACGGAAGAGGATCGCGATGTTTTGCTCGGGCAGCGGCTCGGCGGCTC
The DNA here is from genome assembly GCF_007859755.1 of Blastopirellula retiformator. Classification (NCBI taxonomy): domain Bacteria; kingdom Pseudomonadati; phylum Planctomycetota; class Planctomycetia; order Pirellulales; family Pirellulaceae; genus Blastopirellula; species Blastopirellula retiformator. The sequence goes on from NZ_SJPF01000002.1 coordinate 502,830, forward strand.
GTTTGACGATCCACTGCTTTTGCATGCGGCGGGTCAGTTCGGCGGCGTCGCCCGTTTCGAGCTTGAGCTGGGTGGCGAGGATGGCGAACTCGTCGAGGTTGCTTTCGCGATACGAGAAGCGGAGTTCGCCGCCGGCACACTTTTTGACTTCTCCATCGGCGGTCATGACGTCGACGCTCGAAACCCAGCGGCCGACGTCTTCGCCATTGTTACCGGCGTTGCCGCGGAGGGCGCCGCCGACGGTACCGGGGATGCCGACCAGCGACTCAAGCCCCGCCAGGCCGAGGCCGACGGTGGTCGAAACGACGCTCGCCAGACGAGCGCCGCCGCCGCAGTGGACGCTGGCGCCGTCGACTTCGATGTTCGAGAAAGAAGGATGGCTCAGCCGGACCACAACGCCGCTGATTCCCTCGTCGCGGATCAGCAGATTGGATCCCCCCCCTAGTAAGCGGACCGACTTCTCCTGCTCGCGGCAACGTTTGAGCAGCGCGGCAAGCTCCGCGGTATTGTTCGGTTCGGCGAAATACTCCGCCGTGCCGCCGATCCGTAGCCACGCGTACGAGGCCAACGGTTCCTGCGTCCGCACAAAATGCTCAAATCCTTCGCAAAAATCCATGAGAGGTCGTTCCTTTGGCTCCGTCAGTGGTGATTTCGGTCGGTTCATTAAACCGGGGCGCGGCGGCGTTGACAATGTCGCTAACAGTCCGTTGATTTTCTCGACGGACTGCGTGATCGCACGGATGCGATCGCAAAATAACGACTTACGTCGCTATTTTGCGAGCCGCGAAGAGCTACGCTCTGAGCCTGGCGAGGTTGAATAATGCCACGATGGCATTATTCAACAGGCAGCTAAGCCCCATGCAAGCCGAGGAATTGCACCTTACGTCGTGGCGGTTTAGGCTAGAACGGTTCCTGACCCACCCACCCGCCAATGGATATCCGCTATGAATCCCCCCTCTCGTGACGACCAGAACGCTCGCTATTCTCGCCGCTCGATGCTGGCCGCCGGTGTGGCTGGCGCCGTTGGCGGCGCCTGTGCGACTTCGCTCAACTCGGTCGCCAAGGCGGAGGAGGCGAAGGTGGCGCCGGGCGTCAAAAATGGCCGGATCAATCAATCGATCGTGCCGTGGTGCTTCAAGCCGATGTCGCTGGAAGATTTGTGCGGGCACGCCACGCGTCTGGGGATGAAGTCGATCGAGCTACTGCAGCCGAAGGATTTCCCGACGCTTAAGAAGCATGGCCTGGTCTGTGCGCTGACCAGCTCGCACGGCTTCGTCAAAGGTTGGAACGACCCGGCCAACCACGACTACTGCCGTGAGATCATGACCAAGAACATCAACGCCACGGCCGACGCCAACTTCCCCGCAATCATCACCTTTAGCGGCATGCAAAACGAGCTGACCGACGAAGAAGGAAAGAAGAAATGGTCGCCGGGCTGAAGACGATCATGGGCCTGGCCGAAAAGCGGGGCGTGAACGTCTGCATCGAGCCGCTCAACACGCGGGTCGACGTCGAGATGAAGGGACACCCCGGCTATCAATGCGACACGATTGAATGGGCGGCCGATGTGTGCGACGCGGTCGGTTCGCCGCGGCTGAAGATCCTCTTCGACATCTATCACACCCAGATCATGGAAGGGGACGTGATCGTCCGGATCAATCAGTTCAAAGACTACATCGCCCACTACCACACCGCCGGCGTGCCGGGGCGCAACGAGCTGGACGACAACCAAGAGCTGAACTACCCGGCGATTATGAAAGCGATCGTTGCGACCGGCTACCAAGGTTACGTCGGCCAAGAGTTCATCCCGCGGAACAAAGACATGGTCGCGTCGCTGGAAGCGGCGGTGCAGTTGTGCGACGTTTAGGTGATGGCGTAACAAGAGCATGGCGCCATATTGATGGCCTAGCGGCGGTTGGTGCGGCGGCGGGCTTTTTTCAGGAAGTGCGGCTTCTTGACGCTGGTATGCGGGGCGTCGAGTCGCGGCCACGAGTGGGCCTCGGTGCATTGGGCCGCGGCGAAGATGTCTTCCTTGGCCAGGTACCGCCGCCAAGCGTTGGGCGCGTTTAACGCGCAGAGCACGGCCGAGTTCAGTTCGTACAGATTGCCGTCGAGCCCTTCCGCGACCAAGGCCCGCTGCAAGGCGCCGGAGACGCCCATCGTCGCCGCCTTCGCAGCGCGATCGATCGGCACTTTGCCGTCGGCTTGTTCGAGCGCTACCAGTTCGGCCGCCGACTCGCAGGCCTGCTGATCGAACGAATGGACGCCGGCGCAGACCAGCGGCCGGGCCGGGTAGATCATACAAGCGCCATCCATGCCGAGTAGTCCGCAGCCGAGGCGTTTGGTTTGCGACTCTTCGCGCGTCATCATGGCGCGGCGAATGGCGAGCTTCTCGAGCCGGTCGCGCACCGATTCGACTTGCTCAGGCGACAGGCACATCGCAACGTACTCGGCGGCGGCGATCGCCTCGAGCGGCGTCACATCGATCGCCACCGTAAAGCAACAGGCGGCGCAACCTTGACGGCAGGCCCGCATCGGCGCCGTCAAACTTTCGGTCAGCGGATCAGGCTGCAAGCCGCGCAGGGTATCGATCACATCAAGCGACTCGCCCTGGTGCAGCTCGCGCAGGACGCTCGGAAGATCTTGTTTGACGCGGGCAACCGCCGCTTCGAACGCTCGGCGCGCATCGCCGCCCGCTTGGATTTCTTCGATCAGAGAGTTCATTTCGGTCGCTCACGGAGAGACACATGAGGGGGCGCAGAAGGATTTTTCGGCAGCAGGCCGGAGCCAAGGAGAAGGAATCGACGCTCCGGGGCGGCTTTCGCCCTAATGACGCATCGTCATAGCGCCTCGCAAAGATTTGCCGGCTAGCGACCTTTGCCGCGTTGATTCGCCTGGTTCGCTTACGGCGAGTTCGCCTTTCGGCTAGTAGACGCCGCTTGGCATGGCAGGAACCTGCGCGATCGCGCGGCCAGAAGGCGGAACCGCGCAGTCGGCGTTCGGCAGGCCGCAATATTCCCATCTCGCTGTTTCCCCCCAAAAAATCGGGATGATTGCAGAAGTGCAAGAGCGAAGTCACCAACACTTGGGCTTTCGTAAACTTGGCCTTGCTGATTCGTAATCTCGCTCAAGTCATCCCCCGAAACGTCATCGTGCAGCTACGCAGCCGACAAAGCGAAGAGCAAACCTCCAAGGCTCTTCGCCGCCAGCAATAACGGGTTTCGAGGCGAATGACTCGCAGTATTATTCCAAGGTTGGGCGCCGGGGCAGACGCCCAGCCCTGGATGAGACGTTCCCGTTCGGCTGCCGAATTCTTGTCGCTTCGCTGGCGACGCCGACTTGTCAGACTCTGGCCGCTGGCCGAAACTTGAGCTACTTCCTCTCTTGTAGCCCCTTGGGACATCTTTCGCATGCGTGCAGAAATCGTGGCGATCGGCGACGAACTTACCAGCGGTCAACGTCTCGATACCAACTCGCAGTGGCTCAGCCAGCAGCTGGGAAATCTTGGCATCTCGGTTGGATTTCATACGACCGCCGCCGATGATCTGGCGCCGCTGGTCGATTGTCTACGAATCGCCGCGGATCGAGCCGAAATCATCCTGGTCAGCGGCGGCCTGGGCCCAACCGCCGACGATTTGACCCGCGAGGCGATCTCACTGGCGTTTGAACGACCTTTGGCGCTGGACGCCGAAAGCCTGGCGCAGATCGAGCGGCGATTCGCCTCGCGAGGGACGACGATGCCCGAGCGCAATCGCGTCCAGGCGATGTTCCCAACCGGTTGCCAGGTGATCCCCAACCCCAACGGCACCGCGCCCGGCATCGATTTGACGCTCGATCGCAGCGGCCGCACGGTGCGGCTGTTCGCGCTGCCTGGCGTGCCGATCGAACTGAAGGAGATGTGGGCGCAGACGGTCGCGGCCGCGATAGGCGGCACTTCGACCGCGCCGACCAAGGTAATCCGCCACTACGAACTCAAATGTTTTGGCGTGGGCGAAAGTCGGCTAGAAGAGATGCTGCCGGACATGATCCGCCGCGGTCGCGAGCCGCAGGTCGGCATCACCGTGCATCAGGCGACGATTACGCTGCGGGTGACCACCAACGGCAAAGATGACGTCGAGTGCCAGGCACAAGCCCAGCCGACGCTGGATGAGATCCGGACGATCCTGGGCCCGCTGGTCTTTGGCGAGACCGGCGACGAACTGCAAGATGCGGTTGGCCGGATGCTGGCGGCGGCCAATCAGACGGTTGCCTGCTGCGAGTCGGCGACTGCTGGCTTGATCGCACTATTGCTGAGCGAATCGCCGACCGCCGCTCCTCAATTTCGCGGCGGCCGTATCGCCCCGCAGTTGGAAGCGTACGTCGACAAGGGGGGCGAGAGCAGCCAGGCGCTGGCTGAGCAGGCGGCTCAAAAGATAAAAGCCGAATCGGCGAGCGATTATGGCGTGGCGATCGGGCCCATCGACGACAGCGGCAACTACCACTTTGCCGTCGCCGATCAACAAGGGGTGATCAGCAACGCGTCGCAAACGGTCGGCCATCCCGAAATCCATCGACCTCGCGCAGCGAAGCAGGCGCTTGACCTGCTCCGCCAACGAATGATGTCTGCAGGCTAAGCGGTTCGCTTGGCGCGGCGTCGACGCCGCACGACGACCAAGCCCAGCACGCCGGCACCCATCCCCAACAGCGTCAACGACGACGGTTCCGGCACGGTGATTGGCGAGAATGACGCCGAGAAACGCAGGTTTCCGACATTCGCCCCGTAGTCCCACGCCGAGTCATTCTGAGGGTCGCCTGAGTGATTCCAAGCAAAGTACCCGATCCCTGGCTCGCTCGTCCCCAACGCTACGTCAGTAGATCCCGTCGGCGAATCGCCATAGACGCTAAGGTAGGCGACGTATTGTTCGCCGGCCACGACGCTGACGTTCGGCGAGAACGTGTAGGCTCCCCCAACAATGGAGTCATCGGTGGCGCTCGTGTAAAGGTTGTATGACTCGCCATAGCCGGTATCAAACGTCGCTGGCCCGTTCCACTCGCCGACAGCGCCATGCAATTCGCCAACGCCGCTGACCAAATAGATCGTAAACGAGTCAAGCGTGCCGGTGATCGGCGCCGTAAAGACCTGACCATAGGTTTGGCTGCCGGAAAGACCAAAAGGACCAATGTCGCCGCCGGTGGCGGAGTTCTCTAAAATCACATCGGCAAAGAGATGAGAGCTGGCCGTCGACATCAGAAGGCCGATCGCGATGCAGGTTGTGGCGACGATTTTCAAACGCATTGTCCATTTGCTCCAAATACGTCAGTGCAGTTATCGGCGGCCCGCACCATTCGAGGAAAGTCCCGTAAGACCCAACTTAGAGGAATCGTCGACCGTTTCCATCCAAAAACTGGCTGCATCGACTATTTTCCCGATCTCTTTTCGGGAGCTTAACTGCACAACCGCTCGCATTCCGAAGCACGCCGGCAAGCTGTATTACTCGGGCAAAGAAGCCAGGATTTGCGGAATGTCGGCAGCCGCGAATTCGAGTTCACCGCCAAACTGGACTGGCAGACGGACCGCCTCGGCAAGTCGCTGCAGATAGATGCGACGAGAAATCTCGCTTGCTCCCATTCGCCCGGTATGGGGAGTCCATTGCTGAATATCGAAGAGTTGATAGCCACGGACATTGAGATGGGCGATCAGCGTCGCCAACGCCACCTTCGACGCGTCAGTTACCTCATGGAACATCGACTCGCCGGCGAACGCCCCGCCGACGCTGACGCCATAGATGCCGCCCGCCAGTTCTTCCCCCTGCCAGACCTCGATACTGTGGGCGTGCCCCTCTTCATGCAGATTGCAGAACGCTTTGAACATGTGGGGGGTGATCCAAGTTCCATCGCCACTCTTGCGGCGACGCGAGCACCCCCGCATCACATCCGCAAAGGCCTGATCGCAGGTCGCGGTGAACTGCCCGCTGCGGAGGGTTCGGGCCAACCGCCGCGAAATGTGCAGCCCGTCCAGCTCGATAATCGCCCGGGGATCGAGCGAAAACCAGGTCATCGGCAGCCAGTCGTCCCACATCGGCCACGGGAAGATCCCATGAGCGTATGCATCTAGCAGCCGCTCGGCCGATAAATCGCCGCCGATCATGACCAGACCTTGCTCGTCGGCCGAATCGGCGGGGGGAAAAAACTTGGGCGTCATCTGCTGGTCCGTGGTTTCCGCATGGGACTTGCTCTTTCCAAATTGTGCTGGACAATAGACTTAAGAGCAATCGGCAATCGCTGGCAAAAAACGTGTCGGCAGCTGAATTACTCAACTTGACTCGGAATCGCCAAAAAGCATAAATTGCTCCCACTCGCCATGGAAGGCGAATACGGCGACCAACTTACGTCGCATTTGAGCCTGGCAAGGAGCCGACTCAAAAGACGCCAATCGCCGTAGCTGACGAGTGAGGAAATTTTTCCTCCGGCAGAAGAAAGGGAATTCAACGTGACACTGGACGACTCACGCGAGCAAGTACGCCAGGCCTCCGATATCTCGGATGTCTTGGGCGGTTACTTGCCGCTGACGCGCCAAGGTCGCATCTATCTGGCTCTCTGCCCCTGGCACAACGACAGTCGCCCCAGTTTGCAGGTCAACCCAGACCGACAATCGTGGCGTTGTTGGGTCTGCGGCATCGGCGGAGACGTCTTCAGCTTTGTCATGCGTCGCGAAGGGATCGATTTTCGGGAAGCGCTGGAGCTGCTGGCCGAACGAGCCAACATTTCGCTCACCAAAGCGGGCCCCACGCAGCCGGGCTCGCCCAACGACAAAAAGACGCTGTTCTCCGCGACCGCGTGGGCGGAACGGTTGTTCATGAAGTATCTCGCGAATGCTCCAGAGGCGGACGCCGCCCGGCGGTACTGCCACGACCGCGGCATTTCGCAAGATTCGGTCAATCGCTTCCACGTCGGCTACGCCCCCGATCAATGGCAGTGGCTGGTCGACCAGGCGCGCTCGACCGAGTTCTCGACCGCCGTGCTAGAAAAGACCGGCCTGATCGGACTAAGCAGCAACTCGGGCAAGCCGTACGATCGCTTCAAGGGCCGGGTGATCTTTCCGATTCATGACGTGCAAGGCCGCACCATTGGCTTCGGCGGTCGTATCCTGCCGGGCAACCAAGATCCGCGGGCGGCCAAATACGTCAATTCGCCCGAAACGAAGCTCTTCTCGAAGAGCGATAATCTGTACGCCCTCGATCTGGCTCGCGACGCGATTGTCGAATCGCGAGCGGCGATCGTCGTCGAAGGGTACACCGACGTGATCGCGCTGCAGCAAGCCGGCATCCGCAACGTGGTGGCGGTGCTGGGAACGGCCCTGGGCCAACGACATATTCATCTGCTGCGTCGCTATGCCGACCGCATTTATCTGCTGCTCGACGGCGACGAAGCGGGCCAGCGACGGACCAACGACATTTTGGAACTGTTCGTCTCGGAACAAGCCGACCTGCGAATCGTCACCCTGCCCGATCAGCTAGACCCGTGCGATTTCGTGCAGCAGCGCGGCGTCGACGCGTTCAACGGCGCCTTGGAACTGGCGGTCGACGCGTTGGAGCACAAACTGCGGATCACCACTGCCGGCGTCGACGTTCGCCGCGATTTACACAAAGCGAACGAAGCGCTGGAGAGCTTGCTCTCGACGATGGCTCGCGCCCCGCGCCTGCAGGATGGCGCCGGTTCGGAAGTTCGTCTGCGAGAACACCAGTTTCTCAGCCGCTTGGCTCGCAAGTTTGAAGTTGATGAGCCAGAGCTGCGCAAGCGTCTATCGGCCCTCCGCCGCGCGACGCACGCCGTCTCGGATCATTCGCCGATCGATCACGAGGAAGAAAACCTGAAGCTGCGTACCGGGGACCTGAATCCGTACGATCGCAACTTCCTGGAAGTATTGGCCGTGCAGCCCGATCTGACCATGTTGGCCGCCGACGAGATCGGCGTTGACGACATGAGCAGTGAAGGGGCGCGACGGCTATATCAGACATTTATCGACGCTTGCCAGGACGGCGCGTCGGTCGAATTCAATCAAGTGCTGACCGGGATTGAATCGGAGTCGCTGAAAGGCTTGTTGGTGGAACTCGACGAGCAAGCGGCGGCGAAGAACATTACCGATCCCGAAACGCTGCTGAAATCATTCATTGCGGACTACCAGCGCCGCTTTGAAGAACGAGAGCATCGCAACAAAGTTGCCGCTCTCGATGACAAGACGATCGAGGGGCAGGACGAGATGGATCTCCTGCAACAAATGATCGAACGTCAACGAAGTCGACAGGGAATCGTTTCTCCCACGGACGGGTAGAACTGTCGACGCACTGCCTGTTGAATCGGCGCCCGCACGCTCTTTCGACGGCTTACAATCGGATGAACTTGAAAGGCAAGGAGGCTTTTCACGTGGAATTCTGTGATCAGGAATTGATTGCGCTCATGGAGCGCGGCAAGACCCAGGGTTATCTCACCTACGACGAAGTCAACAACTACCTCCCCGACGAGGCGTCCACTCCGGAGAAGCTCGACAAGCTTCTGACCGAGCTGGAGCACAAGGGAATCGAGCTGGTCACGACCGCTCCGGAAGACGACTTTGACGACGCCCCCACCTCTCGCGCGCCGTCGGCCCAGGAATTTCGCGAAGCGCTGGAAGACGAAGAAGGGACCGAAACCTTCGTCCCGGAAGAAATCTCCAAGGCGAATGACGATCCGATTCGGATGTATCTGTCGCAGATGGCCTCGATCCCGCTGTTGTCGCGTGACGAGGAAATCGCCCTGGCCAAGAAGATCGAAATCACTCGCAAGCAGTTCCGCCGCTCGGTGTTGGCCTGCGATTTTGCGATGCGGACGACGGTCGAAATTTTGACCAAGGTCCACAAAGGCGAATTGCCGTTTGATCGCACGATCAAAGTGTCGCTGACCGAACAGCTGACCAAAGAGCAGATTCAGGCCCGCATGCCGCACAACCTGAAGACGCTGAATCACCTGCTGGAGCAAAACCAGCGCGACTTCAAGATCCTGCTTCGCAAGTCGACCTCACGCGAAGATCGCATCGCCGCCAAGCGTCGCTTCATGCGTCGTCGCCAGAAGTGCCTGCAGTTGGTCGAGGAGATGAGCCTGCGTACGCGTCGCGTGCTGCCGGTGATGAAACAACTGGAGGACTTCGCCGATCGGATGGAGCAAATCCGCCGCCGCCTGGACGCGATCGAAGATCAATCGGCCTTCAAAGACGAACGCGCCAACTTGCGTCAAGAACTTCGCGACCTGATGATCCTAACGCTGGAAAGCCCCCGCGGTTTGCGTCAGCGTTGCGAACGTTATCGCAAGCAGTTCGACGAATACGAACGGGTGAAGCGTCAACTGTCGAGCGGCAACCTGCGGTTGGTCGTTTCGATCGCCAAGAAGTACCGCAATCGCGGCTTGAGCTTCCTCGACCTGATTCAGGAAGGGAACACCGGCCTGATGCGGGCGGTCGACAAGTACGAATATCGTCGCGGCTTCAAGTTCTCGACCTACGCCACGTGGTGGATTCGCCAGGCGATCACCCGGGCGATCGCCGATCAGGCTCGCACGATCCGCATTCCGGTTCACATGATCGACGTGCTGTCGAAACTGCGGAACGTGCAGAAGCGTCTGCTGCAAGAACTCCGTCGCGAACCGACGATGGACGAAATCGCCCGTCGCTCGGAGATCGACATCGAAGAAGTTCGCCGCGTGATGGACATTGGCCGTCAGCCGGTCAGTCTCGATCGCCCGATTGGCGAAAGCGAAGACAGCAGCTTTGGCGAATTCATCGAAGACAGCCACGAAGAAACGCCGATCCGCAGCGCCACCAATCAGATCCTGCGTGATCGGATTCAAGGTCTGCTGAAGACGCTGACCTATCGCGAGCGGGAAATCATCAAGCTTCGCTACGGTCTGGGGGATGGCTACACGTACACCCTGGAAGAAGTGGGGCGGATCTTCAAGGTGACCCGCGAACGCGTCCGCCAAATCGAGGCCAAGGCGGTTCGCAAGCTGCAACATCCAGTTCGCAGCCAACAGCTGGAAGGCTTTTTGGCCGGCGCCGCGGCCGAATAGTCGCGCCACCAATCCCCGCTGGAACTTGAAATTTCGCAAAGCCGCCTGGTGAAGCCGGGCGGCTTTTTTACGCGCTCTGGTATTCGGGGTTTGGGGGGAATGTTAGCATTAACAGTCCGTTGATTTTCTCGACGGACTGCGTGATCGCAGGGATGCGATCCCAAAATAGCGACGTAAGTCGTTATTTTGCGAGCCGCGAAGAGCTATGCTCTGAGCCTGGCGAGGTTGGAAAATGCCACGAGGGCATTTTCCAACAGGCAGTTAAGCGTGTGGTTTCATTTCCCGTGCGAGGTTTCCGTCAATGGTGGCGAAAGAATTTGGCGAAACGCTGGCGCGACTCCATCGCATCCACCAGCAACTGTCTGAGCTCCGCTCCCGTCTGGCGCGCGGTCCAGCGAGGGTCTCGGTCACCCGGCAAAAACTGACCGCGATCGAAGCCAATTTGGCCGCGACCAAAGACGCCATTCAGAAGACCAAGCTGACCGCCGACCGCAAACAGCTTCAGCTGAAAGAAAGCGAAGCGAAGATCGTCAACACGCAAGGGAAGTTGAACGAGGCGAAAACCAACGAGGAATACCAGATCCTCAAAGATCAGATCGCCGCGGCCGAAATGGCCAACAGCGTCTTGGCCGACGAGGTTCTCGAAGCGCTCGAGAAGATCGACCAACTGACCGAGCAGGCCGAGAGCGAAAAGCTGAACGTCGCCGCCGGCGAAGCCGAGCTGAAAAAAGTTCAGGACGCCGCCGACGCCGAACGGGAAGTGCTGGAAGGGGAAGTCGCCGTCGCCCAAGCGCAACTGGCCGAGGTCGAGCAAAAGTTGCCGCCCGAAGTTCGCACCGATTATCAACGGCTCTCCAAAGCACGCGGCGAAGACGCCTTGGCGATGGTCGACGGAGAAGAGTGCGGTCAGTGTTACGTCTCGATGCGTCCCCAGGCGTACCAGGACTTGCTGATGGGGCGGATCGTTTACTGCTCCTCTTGCGGAGCGATGCTCTACCTTCAGCCTGGAGAATAGGGCGAAATTGGCAAGGGCCGCTCCCTGGCCTGCCAAACAGCGTGGATTCGTGAAGCTCTCTTTACACTTCCCGCTGGACTACCAATAATGGGGAAAACTGCAACCAAGCGGCGACCATCCTTTGGGGAGGGTCGCATTTTTTTTTCAGCTGCGGGAGAGTTCTAATGTCGAGCATGGCAGATCGCAATCCGATGTCGAGAAAAGGCTTTGATAAGCTCAAAGCGGATCTCGAACATCTCGAAACGGTCGAGATGCCTCGCATCACCGAAAAAGTCGCCGCCGCGCGTGAAGAAGGCGACCTCAAGGAGAACGCCGAGTATCACGGCGCACGCGAATCGCAAGGCATGATTCAGGCGAAGATCAACGCCATCAAGTCCAAGCTCTCCCGCGCTTACATCATCGATCCCGCGTCGATCGACCAATCGACCGTCGGCTTCTTCGCCACCATCACCGTCGAAGACCTCGACCTGGATGAAGAAGAAACCTACACCTTGGTCGGCAACGGCGAAGAGGACTTCATGAATAACAAGATCCTCATCGACAGCCCGATGGCCCAAAGTCTGCTCGGCCATAAGGTGGGCGACGTCGTCGAGATTCAGGCTCCCAAGGGCGCCTACGAACTGAAGATCTTGAAGATCGTCTACGACTTCGACTAACTGCCTGTTGAAAAATGCCCTCGTGGCATTTTCCAACCTCGCCAGGCTCAGAGCGTAGCTCTTCGCGGCTCGCGAAATAACGACTTACGTCGCTATTTTGGGATCGCATCCCTGCGATCCAGCAGCCCGTTGAGAAAATCAACGGACTGGTAAGCGGGCCTTCGTCCACCTGACCAAATCATAACGCCGCTGGGAATTTTTCAGCGGCGTTTTTGCATGCGCTTGGGTCTCGCGGCGAACAGCGGCATTCTGAGGCAGTTGGCGGCTCATTCCGACAAATTCCGCAAAATGACGCGCCCGTCCGCTTCAAGCGCGCCCTAAATAGGTGCTATGATTTGAAAATTGTCGGCAAGATATCGTCCCTTGTGGCGAATGGATCCTTGTTCCGATACGAGCCCCACACAAAATCAAGACTTCAGGGAGAAGCGACGCATGGCGACAGGAGAAGCACCACAAAAGAGCGGCGGCAGCGCCGTACCGAAAGTACTGCTTGGATGTTTGGTAGCGATTATCGTCCTGGTTGTCATCGCTTGCGGCGTCGGCTACTACGTGCTGTCGAACCTCAAGTCGATGGGCGTTGACCTGGTCGCTGGCGTCGCGACGCAAGCCATCGACGATTCGCAACTTCCCGAAGACCAGAAGGTCGGCTTGAAAGAACAGATCGATCGCGTCGCGACCGGCTACAAGTCGGGCGAGATCAGCGACGAACAGTTCGGCAGGATCTTCGAGAACCTGCAAGATTCGCCCGTCATCTCCGCCATTCCGGTGATGGTTATCCAATCGAGCTACATCCAGAACTCGGGCCTGACCGACGAAGAGAAAGCGGACGCCAAGAAGACGCTCGATCGCGCCGCTCATGGCTTGTTTGAGAAGACGATCACCATGGAAGAGCTTGACCCGGCCATGGAAAATGTCGCCACGCGTGACGCCGAAGGGGATTGGGAAATCAAACAGAACGTCACCGATGAAGAGCTGAAGGCGTTCATCACCGATACCAAAAAAGTTTGCGACGAACATGGCATTCCGGATGAAGACTTTCAGGTCGACATCGTCGCTGAACTGAAGAAAGCGATCGACGACGCGTTGGCCAAATAGCCGCAATCGATCGATCAAAGAAGCAATCGAAGGGGAGCCGCATGTCGGCTCCCCTTTTTTTGTTTAACCGGTTTGCAGCGCCGCGGCGATCTTTTCTCGCAGCTCGTCCATTTCAATACGCGCGACCAGCACCTTCTTCTGCCGACTGGTCAGTCCCGAGACGATCTCCAGCTGCGACTTGCGAAGCTTCAGCTGTTTGGAAAGCAACTGGACGATTGCTTTGTTCGCCTTGCCATCTTCTGGGGCGGCGGTGACCGAGACCTTGAGCGCCCCCTCCTGCTCTCCACGCAACTCGTTCTTCTTCGCGCCTGGCAGTGCGCGGACCGGCAGCAGAACGCCGTGATCGTGCGGCTGAAGATCAATCACCGCTAGATTCCCTCGAACAGCGATGAACCGACCCGAACCATCGTGGCCCCTTCGGCGATCGCCGCTTCAAAGTCGCCGCTCATCCCCATTGAGAGTTCGTCCAAAGCAACCTTATCCGGGGCGTTTTTCGCCAACGAATCGCGCAGCTCACGCAGCGCCGCAAAGTTCCGCCGGGCGACATCGACGCCACCCTCCCGCGCGGCCATCCCCATCAGTCCCTGAATCTCTAGTTGGGGTAGTTTCGCCGCCGCATCCAGCACTTTCGCCGCGTCGTCGGGGGCGATGCCGTGTTTCGCGTCGTCGCCCGAGATGTTGATTTCCAGCAAGATCGGCAGCGGGCGGTCAACGGCGGCGGCGCTAAGCGCTTCCAGCAATCGCAGACTGTCGCCGGAGTGGAGCAGCGAGGTGACCGGGGCGGTTCGTTTCGCCTTGTTGGTTTGCAGATGCCCGATCATGTGCCAGCGGACGTCGCGATCGGCGAACTCTTCCGCCCGCTGCCACAGTTGCTGCGGCCGGCTTTCGCCCAGATCGTGACAGCCGAGCTCGACCAGCGCCGCGGCGGTCTCGATCGCCGCGTATTTGGTCACGGCAATCAAGCGAACCTCTTCTGCAGCCCGGCCCGCTCGAGCTGCGGCGTCCGAAATCCGCAGCCGAATTTGCGTCAGGTTTTCTAACAGTCGCTGTTGCTGAGCCGCTTGCATGCCTGGTCCCGCTTTACTCCGACTCGGCGTGCTCGATTTCCAGCAAACGGGTCAGCCCTTCGTCGCCATCGTACCGCACAAGGACGCTTTCCGCAGTCAGGTTCACGCCCATGATGGTGCGGTTGGCGATCTCGGTGAAGGAGCGATACATCATCCAATTCGTCTCGCTCAGCTGGAACCGATATCCGACCGCAACTTCGCGCGATTGGATCTCCAGGTTCTCAGCGATGGTCAGCTGACGCCAGGTGTAATGCTTCAGTCGGCGGCTCCGCTTCAGATCGAACAGCAGCGGGGCGTGAAGGTTTTTCCCGTCGATCTTGAGCTGCAGGATCGGCTGACCTTCTTCGCGCTCAAAGCGGCCGCGGCTGGTGTCAATTCGCCACTCGGGCAGCGCCAGCGGCAGCACGCGACTCCACCCCTTCCCTTTCTTCAGATCGATCTCGCACGTCTCATCGGCGGTGGTCGTTTCAACTTCGCCGGCCAACGGCAACGGCAGTTCGTATTCGAGCTTGCCCGACGCGTCTTTGAGCAAAACGGCGTCGGCAACCAGCAAAAATTGATCTTCGCGCGCCAGAAAGAAAACCCGCTGCAGACGATGTCCGCCGCTCAAGGTAACTTCCAGCTCCAGGTAGTCGCCATCGTCGTCGGTCAGCCACCCCACCTGTTGCCACTCGTCTTTGCAGGCCAGCTCTTGACCGTCGAGCGAAATCCGCGGCTTCCACAAACCGGCCGCCAAGATCTCTCCTTCCGACGCCAATTCAACCCGAACGTCGTCTCCTGAATAGTCGATCGCGATCCGAGGACAACGCTTCGACCAGTCGGTCCGCAGCACAGCCAACTCCGACCATTCCGATTCGTACGACGATTCGCCCAGCGACCAGTCGGAAACGTCTTCTTTGGTCGACTTGCCGGGGAGCGCGAACTCGGCGATCTGCAAGTCTTCTTCGTCTTGCGCCACGTCGAGCGCCGTTTGGAACAGATGTTTCGAGTAGCGGCTGGCGATGCCGTCGGACAGCATCTGACTGCCGTCGGCCTGAGTCAGACGAATCGCCTGACGGACGGCCCACGAAAATTGCAGCGCCGCATCCTTGTGGATCTTCGCTTCTTTGATCTCTTTGGCCAGGACCAGCGAACGCGTCCAACAGGCGAGCAAACCGCGGAAGTTGGGCAGGTTGGCGACCGACGGCATCCCCTGCCCATCGAGCAAGTTGTCGATGCCGTCGCTGATCACCGCGGCCGACGGTTTGGCCAGCTCGGCACACGCTTTGATCTCCGGAAATTGATAGGCGAGCGTCAGCGGCAATTCGCCGGCGAGAAACTGCTCCGGCACGTGATCTTCAAAATTGGCGCCCAGCGCATCTTGAGCCGCTTGCTGCAGATGCGACAGCAGGCTCCACCAGGTCGCTTCGCTCAGCTTGCCAGCCAACTGCGGCAGCGCGTGCGCCCAAGCGAGCATTTCGATTCCCAGGTTCCGCTCGTCGGCCCGCTTACCGGCTTCGGCCAGCCAGAGGTCGGCGGTCGCTTGCCAATCTTGTTTGACCGACTTGCCGCGAGCCACTTTGCTTAACACTTCGACCCAGTCGAAGGTTCGCCCGTCGATCGACTCGTCGGGCAAATAGGCCCAGGCCAGCGGCGTTTCTTTCTTGCCGGAGACTAGCTCTTGCAGCGGCTGCGGCAGCTTTCGCTCGGTCAGGTAGTTGGCCCAGCTTTTCCAGTCGTCGAGCTTGCAGCGGCGGCGAAACTTCGCGGCGCAGACAGCCCACTTTTTGCCTTCGGCAACCGATTCTTCCGTGGCGACGCCCATCGAGTGGGTCGAGGCGGTTGACTGGATCATTTTCTCTTTGCGTCTTTCGTACTGGGAAACGAAATAGTGTCGACGTAGACCAAAACGCGGAACCGCATTATCTTAACAGTGTGCCATTTGATTGCCTTCCCCCTTCCGCTCAGAAATTGGGGCTTCGTCATGCGTACTTTCCACATCGCCGCCACCTGCCTCATTTTTTGGGGCGTCGTTTCCGTCGTTTCGGCCCAAAAAGAAGCGCCGGACGCCAAAGATCAACCCCCGGCCAAGTCGGAAGTCCGCAAACTGTCGGACCAGCATCCGATCTGGTTTGATCCCAGCCGCAAAATGGTGATCGCGGACGGGGAGATTTGCCTGCGGAAAGGGACGCTCGAAATGTTCGCCTGCCTGCAGGGAACCAAAGAGCATGAGTCGATCGTTTCGCTGCCGATCAAAGCGATGATGCTGCACGCCGGCCTCAACGCGATCGGTGCCGTCGAAGGGAAGCCGGTCAAGTTCTCGCCCAAGTTCTCGCCGGCGACCGGTGAAGAAATCGCAATCTATGTCCAGTGGAAGGACAATAATGGAAAGACGCAGATCGCCAACGCCAAAGACTGGATCCGCAAGTCGGGCGGCAAAGAGACCCTGCAGACCAACTGGGTCTTTGCCGGCAGCTACTTCTGGAAGGATGAACGGACCGGCGAAGAAGTTTACACCGCCGAAGGAGGCGATCTGGTCTGCGTCAGCAACTTCATGACGGCCACCCTGGACCTGCCGGTCGAAAGCAGCCAGGAAAACGCCAATCTAACCTTCGAGGCGTTCACCGATCGCATTCCCGAAGAAGGAACCAAGGTCCGGCTGTTCTTTGTGCCGAAGTTCAAAAAGGAAGGCGCCAAGCCGGCGATCGACGAAGATAACCCAATGCCGATCGAAAAGCCGACCCCGATGCCGATGGAAGAGGCGAAGGACAAACCGGCCCCCGTCGCCCCGCCCGCCGAATCGGATAAAGAGTAACCCAAGCACCAACTGGTTAGCCCAGGTAGCTCCCGCTACCTGGGCCGACGAAGTCCGCTGGAAGCATCCATCCGCGGCTCGATCTTCAGCGGCGGAAGTCTCACTCGAACTAGAGCGGTTTTCTTCAATCTGTAGCGTTCTGGCTGGTTGCGCCCGCGCTGGTCGGCGTTGACCAGCTTGCCTCACCGGCGCCAGAAACGATACCGCTATCAGAAAAACGCTCTAGCCGATTTGGATGCCCAACACGCTGGCAAAGATCCAGGTGATCACCCCCAGGATCATCAGAAAGACGCTGGCCGTGGCGATCGCGCCGAAGATCATCGCCGTGCGAGTTCGAATCCTGCCGCTGTTGTCCATCGCGCCGACTTTCATCGCTTTCAGATCGCCGCGGGCCAACAGCCAGGCGGGCGCCCCAAACAGCAGCCCCAAGAATGGCTGCACGATGAGCAACAGCACGCGATCTTCCGGCAAGAAGAACGCCATCACCAGCGGCGTGATCGACGTGACGAGGCCCACCAGTCCCAGCAGCAGCAATAATCCGCCGCGATGCCCGACCGTCACTTCGTAGTCGCCGGCGCGGTACGTTTCGCCAGCGGCGAACGTCGACTCGGCCTCCACCTTGGGATCATGGCGTTCGGCAAACGGGTTGGCCTCCCCTTCGCCCAAAGCGGGACGAGCGACATCGGAAAGTCGCAGCGGACGATTGTCTTTGGCCATCACGTTCGCCTTATGCGCGGAACAGCGCCCCGTCCCGATTAACGGACGTGGCAATGATTCAGCATCTCTTCCGCCGTGCTGACATAGCTGGTGTAGAACGGTCCGAACTCGGCATAGCGGGCGCTCGCTTCGTCAAACCGCATTTTGTAGACGATCTCTTTCAGGTATTCCGGATTGCGGGCCCACAAGGTGACGCCCCATTCCCAGTCGTCCAGGCCGACGCTGACCGTGATCAACTGCGATACCCGGCCGGCGAACTGCATGCCGCTTTGGGCATGCTCGGCCATCAGCGAGTTCCGCTCGCTAAAGGGAAGCGTGAACCAGTTCTCGCCGACCTTTCGCTTTTTGTTCATCGGATAGAAGCAAGTCGCCGGCCACTGCGGGAACTCCGGCGTCAGCCGCTGCTTGCGCATCATCGGCTCGCGCTGACGGTAGGCGTTGACCTTGGCTTCGTACGCTTCGCTGCCGGCGACTTCGCCGTCGCGGACCAGCCGCTCGCCATACTGCTCAACCGACGGGACGTATTCCGAAACTTCCGACATCGAGACGAACGAGTAGGTCGCTTGAGTCGCCGGTCCCAGCGTCGAGGCGAGAACTGCCTGGTGGATCGAGTCGATCTTCAACGGATCGGGATCCATCATCATCACGCCGAAATCGGCCTTGTGGCCGCTGACGATCGACGTCTGCAGCCGCTCGACGAGCCCTTCGTCCGGATTCAAGATCGTGATCAGCTCGGCTCGGCCCGCTTCCATCTCGTCGGCGTCAAACGCTCCGAGAATCGCCCGATCGAACGAATAGTAGAAGTGTGCGCAATGCCACCCTTCGGTCGGGACAATCGATGGCGGCGGGGGAGGCGTTTGACCTGGGCGACCGTGACTCATGCGAAAACAGCTTTGCTAGAAGACAGGATGCAGTTCAAGACGACCTCCAAATCGTAGCAAATCGCACGCCTCTTCAGAAGTAGATGCCCTGCTTGATGATCCAAGCGATGGAACACGGAGGGCACGGCCAGAGGCACGGAATACACGGTAAGAAGACAACCGAATAGTCCCGATTAACCGTTGCAGACAGTCCGATTTACGGCATTTTTCTGAATTTGGCTCGACTGCGTTGAATACCAACCACCGCCTTCCCGCTTCTGACCGCGTCTCTTCGAGTTCTTCAGCCGTGGCCTCCGTGTCCCATTCCTCTCTGAATCTTACTCGCCAGCCAGGCTATCCAGATCGCGGGCCAAACGTTCGACCACGTCGCGGGTCATGCGCAGTGGGGCTGACTCGCGGGTCTGTTTCGGGGCGGCCTTGTAGCGCTGCAGGTCGAAACCGTCTGGCCGGGCCCACCCTTCGTAATAGCTTCGCTCGTCTTCGGACTGGTGCGGTTTGTCCGAGCGGAGCAGGATCGACTCGGCCTCGACCTCAATCACCTCGAGCGGTTCGAGCAGATAGTGGACGCGGTCTTTCAGCTTGCCGGCCAGTTGTTGGCCCGACTCGCCGCTGACGTTCCAGTCTTGGTTGGGCGCGTAGTGGGCGCCGCTGGCCGAAACGCCGACCGCTTCGACCGACGCGTCGCGCAAGCGGAGCTTGCCGCCGGGTAACGTAATATCAAGATCGCGCGGCTTGGCGCCGTGGGCGTCGAGTTGGTTTTGAATCGATTGCGACATGGTTTTGCCCTTCCGGATCGAGCGAGACTATTCGTCCTCGAGCGCGATCACTTTTTCGTCGGTTTTCTTGATCTCATGGTTCGTTCCGTCGAACGAGACGATCGTCACGTGGTCGTCCAGGACCGTTTCAATATGAACCGGTCGCCGCCAGAGCGCAAACAGGTTCTTGAGGGTGTCATGGGCGTAGTTCAGCTTTAGCTCCACTCCATTGAAACGATGCTGCAAATAAAGTTCGTTGCGATTCTTGTAGTTTCCGTCCTTCACATAGATTTCGGGCCGTCCCATATTGGTCAGGCTGAACAGCAACTGCCGCTTGACTTTGGGAAACTCGCGGCTTTCGATCTCGTAGTAGTCGGCGTGCTTGTTGTAGCCGAACTGAAACAGCTTGTTCTGGCGGCAAAAGTCGAGCGTCAAGAATTCATCGATGAAGGTCAGGTCGTTATGAATCTGGCGAACCTCGAAGATCTTTTCGCGGCCCAGGCCCAACTGCTTGTCCCAATCGGCCCGCTCGCGCATGTCGTCGCAGTCGTCGTACTCTTGACCAAAGCAACCGCGATTCCAGCGATCTTCGACGTCGCGGATCAGCTCTAGCCCCAGCTTGTACGGATTCAGTCGCGAGGGACTGGTCGCCAGCGTACCGGAGGTGTGGTCGGCGTAGCTGATCACTTCCGAGGCGTTCAGACCGTGCCGCGTCATGATGGTCGAGTGCCAATAGGTGGCCCAACCTTCGTTCATGATCTTGGTCTGCCCTTGCGGAGCGAAATAGTACGCCTCGTCACGGACGATCGACAATACGTCGAGCTGCCACTGCTTCAATGGTGCGTATTGCAGCAGAAACAGCATGACGTCTTTCATCGGCTCAGCCGGGGCGTGGATCGCCTTGGTCTCACGAACCTCGGCCAGGTCGTCGTCGAGCCGCGGCTTGGGATTGATGAACGACTCCATGTATCCCTTGGCCGGTAGTCGCCGTGACGGGGGAAGCTCGGCTTCGCCCGCGTCGGTCGGCGACTTGAACTGACTTGATTCGTCCGGGGCATAGCGGCGGATGAAGGGCGAATGGATGTCGATCAGGTCTTCGATGCTGAGGCAGTTGTCAATGAAGCTCTCGACCTCTTCGACGCCAAATCGATCCATATAGCGGCGAATCCGATTGCCGTGGTTCGCCATGTTATCGATCATCTTGCGATTGGTCTGGCTGAACCAATAGTTGCACTTGAAAAAGTCGCAGTGCCCGTAAACGTGCGCCATCACCAGTTTGTGATCGGCGTACTCGTTGCTGGACAGCAAGTAGGCGTAGCAGGGATCGTTGTTGATCACCAGTTCGTAAATCTTCTGCAGCCCATAGTGATAGCCGCGCGATAGCTTCTCGTACTCCATCCCGAAACGCCAATGCGGATAGCGAGTTGGGAATCCGCCATACGCCGCGATCGCGTTGAGCTGGTCGACATTGACCAGCTCAAAGATGGTCGGGAAAAAGTCGAGCCCATACCCGGCGGCATATTCTTCCATCTCCAGCTGGACGTCGACCAGCTCGGCCGGAAGATTCGCAAAGGTCCGATTGGTAATGGGCATGATCGATCTGTCTCCCTACGGTGAATTCCGCGCGTCGCCTTAAGCTGTCGGCCAGAGATCGAGGACTTGAAAGCGACTGTCGGCCAGCTTGGAGATCACGTCCCACAAGCGAGGGAAATCGCGACACAGTTTTTCTCGCGCCATCCGAATCGCATCGACCGGCGAGTTCGACTGGACGATGACCGAAGCGTGCCCGACGCTGACCTGATATTTATGAAGCTGCGAACCGATATCCATCATGGACTCCTTGTTTGAAGAAGCGAACTACTTGCCCTTTCCGAGGAACAACTTGATCGAATCGTAGATCGCCGCGCGATCTTCAATCTCGGAAAGGATCAAGTTCTCGTGACCGCGGCCGAAATGACCGGCCAGCGAACGAATGTATTCGCCGCTGCCATAGGGACTTTCGACCTGGCCATAACAAAACAGGTTGCAGATGGGTAAAAACTTCTCTTCCAGCATTCGCATACAACGCTGGTTATCTTCGCCCCAGTTGTCTCCGTCAGAGAACTGGAAGCAGTAGATGTTCCATTGGCTCGCCGGAAAGTCGCGGTCGATGATCTCGCCCGCCGTTTTGTAAGCGGTGCTGATCCGCGTACCGCCGCTTTCCCGCGTGTGATAAAAGGTCTCTTCGTCCACCTCTTTGGCGGCTGCGTCATGAATCACGTAGCGACGCTCAACGCCGCTGTACTGGCTCTTTAGCCAAGTGTCGATCCAGAACGCTTCGGTTCGCACAATTTGCTTTTGTTCGTCGGTCATTGAGCCCGAAACGTCCATCATGTAGATGATCGCCGCGTTCGCTTCGGGCTGTTCGATCGTTGACCAGGCGCGATATCGCGTATCTTCCCGAATCGGAATGATCACCGGGTTGTCGGGCGAATACCCGCCCGAGGCGATCTGCCGCCGCAGCGCCTTGACGAACGTCCGGCGAAAATGTCGTAGCGACTCGGGACCGCTGCTGCGGATGCTGTCGTAGCGATGCCGCTCTTGCTTCAGATTGGCGTCCCCTTTCGGCTCGATCAGCGGCAATTCCAGCTCGTCGCCAAGCATCGTCGCCAGTTCGTCGAGCGAGACTTCCACTTCCAGCAAGTGCCGCCCCGGTTCGGCGCCAGCTTCGCCGGCGCCATCGCCATCTTGTCCGCGGCCGACGGGGTCGCCGACGTCCCCTTCGCCTTGGCCGACGCCACCTTCATTCTTGCCATAGCGAAAATGAGGCACGTCGAGCGATGGAACCGGAATGCTGACGAGATCCTTCCCCTTACGGCCGATCATCTCGCCGTGGGTCACGTACTTACGGAGGTTGTTGCGAATACGTCCTCGCACAATCTCCTTGAAACGAGACGCATCACGGTCAATCTTTAACGACACGTTCAAGGCTCCTTCTCGTCAGCGATCATTGCTGACGAACCAAATAAGCGGATTCATTCGCACCTAGCCGCAGCGAAACGTTAACTCTTGACGTCGCCTCGGGCGAAGATGCTGGCGACGAAGTTCAGCACGTCGGTCGCACTTTCGTCATCGTAGCCGTAGTCGCGAATGAGCCGACCTTTCACCACATCGATCTTCTCTTGCGTATCTTGATCGATCACGTTAGAGACGAGACTGGTGAGTTTGATCGAATCCTTCTGATCCTCGAAAAGTTTCAATTGCAACGCTTTGTACAAGCGTTCGTTGGTCTTGTAGTCGAACTTCTTGCCGTCGATCGACAAGGCGCCGATGTAATTCATGATCTCGCGGCGGAAGTCGTCTTTGCGACTGTCCGGAATATCGATCTTCTCTTCGATCGACCGCATCAACCGCTCGTCCGGCTCTTCATACTGGCCGGTAAACTTGTTTTTGACCTTCTCGCGCTGCGTGTAGGCTTTGACGTTGTCGATGTAATTGGCGCAGAGCCGCTGCATCGCATCTTCGTCGGCGGCGATCGCCCGTTGAACTTCGTTCTTGACGATGTTCTCGTACTCTTCCTTCACCACCTCCAGCAATTCGCGATAATGGTCTCTCTGTTCTTCGCTGGTAATCAGCGAGTGATTCTTGAGCCCGGTCTCCAGTTCGTTGATCACCATAAACGGGTTGATCGACGTCGCGTCGGGATGGGCCACCAAAGCGTTAGAGATCTTGTCCTGCACGTAGCGCGGAGAAATGCCGAGCATCCCTTCCCGTTTCGTTTGCGACTTCAGCTCTTTGACGTTCTCTTCCGTGAAGCCGGGGAGCGACTTACCGTCGTACAGCTTCAACTTTTGCATCAGCGTCAAGTTGGCGTTCTTCGGCTCTTCCAACCGGGTCAAAATCGCCCACATCGCCGCCATCTCGATGGTATGCGGAGCGATATGTTTTCCTTTGACTCGCTCGTTGTTGTAGTCTTTCTCGTAGATCTTGATTTCGTCCGCCAGGCGGGTGACATACGGGACGTCGATTTTGACGGTACGATCGCGGAGCGCCTCCATAAACTCGTTGTTCTGCAGGCGGCGATACTCAGGCTCATTGGTATGACCGAGGATCACTTCGTCGATGTCGGTCTGGGCGAACTTCTTTGGTTTGACCTTATGTTCCTGGCTGGCGCCAAGCAGGTCGTACAGGAACGCTACGTCCAGTTTCAACACTTCGATAAACTCGACGATGCCGCGGTTGGCGACGTTGAACTCACCGTCGAAGTTGAAGGCCCTCGGATCGCTATCGGTGCCGTATTCGGCGATCTTACGATAGTTGATGTCGCCGGTCAGTTCGGTCGAGTCCTGATTCTTTTCGTCTTTCGGTTGGAAGGTGCCGATGCCAACCCTATCTTGCTCACTGAGCAAGATGCGACGTACGCGGACGTCTTTGATGACGCTGCCCCAATCGCCCCCTTTTTGATGCATCGCTTCGTTGAACATGAAGCGGCAGAAGGGGCAGAGGTCGCCGGAGATCTTGACCGGGTAGCGGAGGTGCGGCGATTCAGAATTGAACCTATCCGCAACTTCCGCTCTGTGAGCGTCGGGAATCAGGTGCAGCGGCTCTTCGTTCATCGGGCACCAATGAACGTTGTCGTCGCCGGGTACGACCCAGCCCAGCGAGTAGAGGGCGCCTTCGTCTTTCGTCGAATAGCGCTCCAGCCCTTTCTTCAGCAGCCGGGCCATGGTGCTCTTGCTGCTGCCGACCGGGCCATGCAACAACAGCACGCGTTTTTCGATACCGTATCCGTTAGCCGCACTCTTGAGCGCGTTGACCAATTGGATCTGGGCGTCCCTAAGCCCGAAGATCGCGTCGCGACCTCCATCGACTGGGTCGTCAAAGAACTTGTAATGCGTACGGACTTCCCGCGACTCCTCGTACTGCTCGACACCGTAACCCATGATCATGTCGTAGCAGCGCTGGAACGCGTTGCGAACGATCAGCGGGCTTTCCGCGACCAGGTCAAGGTATTCCAGAAAGCTTCCATGCCAGTTCTTCTTGCGGAACTGTTCTAGATTCTGACGCTCCGTCAACAGAGCGACGATGTCTGAGCCCTTCGCCATCCGAATATCACCCTCCTTCTCCCACGGCAGCCAAGCTGCTTCCTTTCGTCGAAACGAAAGATGCGTCGATCGGCGCATGAGCCGACTGGGGCGGAGAATTGTTTTGATGCGACGTCGACTAAGGCGCCAACGTCTAATGCGATGAACCAGGGAGGCGGTCGAACCACGTCCTGCTCGCTAAATCCGAGCGATCCTTTATCTTTCTGCGCACGCGCATGCACATTCCCAAAGGAGAGGTTGAAGCACACGGCGCGCAGAGATTTAAAAAGATCGCGACGAAAGAAGCGAGAGTTAATCGAGGAACGGAAACCTCGTTATCCAGACGCATTTACCACCACGAGTCGGATAACGTTTAACCCTCATTTGCAAGTATCGGTAGAGTGCCGATGCGTAGCAATAGAAAGTTTTACGGTTTACGCCGACGGCTCGCATTGTGAAAAATGGAACGAATCGGGAAGCTGTTGAATCGCAATGGTTTTCGTACAATTCGCGCGCAGAAAACCCGCTCGGCAAATTTTTTGAAATTGCGAGAATTGAGCAGGAGTTTTGCCGCGGGACTGTTCCCAGCTCGGCGTAGATTGCCAAACCGGCGCGAAGATAGGCAGGAACCAAGCGTCCCTGAGAGTTCCATTTTTGCCGTCGTTAGCGACGACCTACTGGTCCAGAAGGTTGGCCACGCTATCGAGCAGCCGATCCATTGGGAACGGCTTGCGGATGTAGTCGTCGACCCCCAGCATCTCGGCGTAGGCCTTGTGCCGGCTTCCCTCGTTGGCGGTCACCATGATCACCCGAATCGGCACCGGGCGGGTCTGACGCAGCTTTTCCAGAACGAGAAAACCGCTCCGTTTCGGCATCATCATGTCGAGAATCACAAGATCGGGATCTTCGCGCTCGACCAGCGCCAAACCTTGATTGCCATCGCGGGCAACGAGCGTCTCATAGCCGCGTGCCTCGAGCGCATAGCGGAGGGTCTCGACGATTTCGGCATCATCGTCGACCAACAGAATCCGCTTCCTGTCCGTTTCTTTGGTCGTGTCTTCGCTCATGCGGTATGTCGCCCTACGTCCGATGAATTTGCGTCCGGTGGGTTGCCGAGTGCAAGCAGCTTGTGCGTAATTCTCCAGTACTACCTGATTTACGTCCCAGATGCAACATCCCCACGCGCCCTGGGAATTGCTTCTCAGCCGGTGGCGCCTATCGTTATAGTCATCCAATTGGGCCCCAAAATGCGAGCGGCCTGACGCGATTTTCGATTACTTTTTTCCTTGCACCCAGGAAGGTTTGATCCGACGTGACTGCGGAAAAAATACGAAAAACAGTTCCCCCGCCTGGCGCCCTCGAGCTAGTCCCCGCGCCCGAGCTTCCGTACCGCCCACAGGACCCCCAAAACTACGCCCCGGGAATCGGCCTGATCGGCTGCGGCGGAATCACCAAAGAGCATCTCACCGCCTACAAGGCGGCCGGCTATCGGGTTGTCGCGCTGTGCGACATCAATCGCGAGAACGCCGAGCGTCGCCGGGACGAGTTTTACCCCAATGCCGACGTCTACCACGACGCCGCCGACCTTTTGAAGCGGGACGATATCGAGGTGGTCGACATTACGACTCACCCGGCGGTCCGCCCACCGCTGATTAAAGCGGCCCTGTTGGCCGGCAAGCATGTGCTGAGCCAAAAGCCGTTCGTCCTCGATCTGGACGAAGGAGAGCGGCTCGTCGCACTGGCCCAAGACTGCGGTCGCGAGCTGGCCGTCAATCAGAACGGCCGCTGGGCGCCTCATTTCAGCTATGCCCGCCAGGCGGTCCGCCAAGGTTTGCTTGGCGACATTAACGGCGTCCACATGTCGGTTCATTGGGACCATCGCTGGACCGAGGGAACGCCGTTCGCCAAGATCAAGCATCTGATCCTGTACGACTACGCGATCCACTGGTTCGACATGATCCAATGCCTGCTGCGCGATCAGACGCCGCTGCGAGTCTTCGCATCGACGACCCGCACCAAAACGCAGACGATGATGCCGCCGCTGGGCGCCCAAGTGGCGATCGAATTTGATCACACTCAAGCGTCGCTATCATTTGACGCGGCGACGATGTTTGGCCGCCAAGATCGGACCTATATCGCCGGCGACCAGGGAAGCCTTTACAGCCTGGGGCCGAACGAAAAAGAACAGACGGTGACGCTCTACAACGCCGACGGCGTCAGCCAACCCGAGTTGACCGGCAGTTGGTTCCCGGACGGATTTCACGGCTCAATGGGAGAGCTATTGCGGGCGATCGAAGAAAAACGGCGGCCGATTCACTCGGCCGCCGACAATCTGGCGAGTCTGTCGCTTTGCTTCGCCGCGATCCACAGCGCCGAAACTCACCAGGTGGTCATCCCTGGCGAGATCCGGCGGTTGCCGATCGACGACTAGCGGCGATGCGCCCGGTCTACAAGCCTTCCGCTCGTTTCAGCTGGAAGGCGATGTAGTGAATTCCGGTCTCGTCGTTGATCCAGATGCCGCCGCCGGGCGCTATGTACTTCGAGAGTACGCCGAACGGCGGTAGCGGGTTGGCCTCGAGCTGCGTCTTCAGGTTCCCCAGGAACGGATTCTCTTCCGAAAGCTCGCCCAGGAACTCCCTGGTCGAATCGGCCTCGGCCAGTTCGTACCACATCCGCAGCGTTTGCTCCGGCTTGCTAAAGCTGATCGCGCTGATGTTGCGTTCGCCCGCTTGTCGCTGCAACTTGCTGAGCATCAGCTTGTAGCTAAGGTCGTCCGACAGCCGACGTTCGCCGGTCGCCTGAGTGCGGATCGCCTGCTCGATCAAACTGGGGCGATCCGCGACGAAGATGTATTCGCCCATCACGCCGAAGGTCGGTTCGGGACGCATCCGCCGGGCGCGCTCGATCCGGCGACGACGGGCTTCGTCCATGTCGTCAGGCAGCGGGCGATCGGGGGGAATGAAGGTCCAATAAGTCGCTGCACCGGCGTCGTGCCGCTCGACCGTCAGCCCCAGGTCCCCTTCAAAGAAGTTGGCGACGATCGCTTCCATCGTCTGGCGAGCCGCCGCCGAGTCGCGCACCTTCGCCGCCACCATCATCCCCTGACTGTTGATCCGGGCGGGCGGCTCGTACCACCGCATCAGCGTAAAGCGACCATCAAGGTTGTCGACGATTTCAGCCTTAAAGTCGATCTTCAGTTGGTTGTTGATCCGGCGGTCGATATCTTCGGCCAGTTTGCCTTCGCCCCGAATGCTGTCGTACAAGGTTTCGAGGGCGTTGTACGTCTTGTCGACGTCCCAGTTGACCGTCATATAGCTGGTCACATCGGCCGGCACCCACATCTCGGGCGTCGTTTCGGCATTTTGCGGCGCGATCATCGCCAGCACGCCGGTGCGGGGACGCTCGAGCATCACGTGCAGATGCGAGACCGAATCGAAGTCTTCGGTCGCCATCACATGACTGCCGCCGACCGCTTTGACTCCGTCCAGCCCCAACACCGGCAAAAAGGCGAGCATATAGCCCGATCCGCGTCCGCCGGCAGCCGCTTCCCGCATCGTTTCGATCGGATCAACAAACCAGACCAGTTGCGGCGGCTCGTCTCTGGCGCCGCGTGAGTTCGCCATGATCGTGACGAACTTCTGGTTCTGCGACAGCGGATTGTCGCGCTGCCCGCTCCAGTTTTCGATCACATCTTCGAGCGCCTCGGTGCTGTTCGAGAGAAGGAGCGTTTCGTCCTGTTCACAATAGACGAGCGGTCCGTTGCGGCCGTCGATGATGTTCAGCTTCGTCCCTTTGAAAGTCTGCGAGTCGAGCGCGGCGCCATCGCCGGTCGCTAACTCTTCCAGCGTCTCCATCGCCTTGCGGGCGGCGGTCGGGTTATCTCCTAGATCGATAAACAGTACGAAAGCCAGCGGACCGCTCTCCTGCGGCATCAGGGCGAAGGCGACTTCTCCCTGTGGAATCGAGAGGACCTCGTCCAGGCTGATGCCGACCTGGTCTTCGAGCTGAGCGACGGAGTCAGTCACCGCGGCCCAGACGCTGGCGACGAAAGGCTGCATCTGGGGGTCGCTCATCATCTTGCCGATGGAGGTCTCGCCAAACTTCTCGCGGATCTCGTGGATGTTCGACAGGCGCCCGTAAACGACCGTGGCGTCGGGCAAAATGTCAGAAGCGGCCGGCCGAGCCGCGAAAACCGTCGAGGCGCCGGAAATCAGCCATCCGGCGCAAATGACGGAGCAAGCCAGCAAGAAACGCATGTCAGAACGCCTTGTTACGAATTTTGGGGACAAGGAGCGGCGCCAAACCACCGCTTTGGAGTTACGTAAACAACTACTTCGCTCGCAGCGGCAAAGTTTCGAAGGTCGCCGATGCGAAAAAATCGGGATGGCGCCGATTTTGGGGGTCGCGGCGGAGAATCGCCTCGGCTCGAAATCTCGTGGCTGGCCTGGCTAGCTGGTCGATGATGGAAAATGGTACGATCCGCGGGCATTTTTCCCGCCTACACTGGGCGAAAAACATTGCCTGATCGGCCAATTTTCGCGACAATGCGCTAGTGAACTGCGCGGTTCAACTACTGGAGCTTGCTGAAATGCGTTGGAAAATTTTGACGGCTACCCTTCCGGCCGTCGCTTTGCTCACCTTTGTCGGTGTCGCTCATGGCCAGATCTCTCAGCCGACCAGCAATTTTGGCACTGGTAATAGCAACAGCAACATTGGCAACTCCATCACGCCGTCCGCCTCGGCGTTCTCCAACGCCACCCAAGTGACCCCGCAGTCGCTGACCAGCGGCACATCGGGGGGGACCACCGGCAGCGGTCTAGAAAGCGGAACCGGCGGAACGTCGACCGGCGCGGTCAACTCGGCAGCCCAGCAGATGCAGCAAAATAACGCCGTCAACCCGTTTGGCGCGTCAGCGACCGGTGGAGCCGCGTCGTCGACCAATCGCAACTCGGCGATGAACCAGTTT
This sequence comes from Blastopirellula retiformator, assembly GCF_007859755.1. NCBI lineage: Bacteria > Pseudomonadati > Planctomycetota > Planctomycetia > Pirellulales > Pirellulaceae > Blastopirellula > Blastopirellula retiformator. Next base: position 531,916 of record NZ_SJPF01000002.1, read on the forward strand.
GCCCGCGGCATGAGTTCGATGTTCGGCAACCAGGCGTTTGGGCAAAACTTCGGCAACACCGGCGAACAAAAGCAGATCCCGACCAAGATGGTCGTCAAGTTCCGTCACCCGACGATCAACTCGGCCGTAGTCGGCCGCTCGCTTCGGCGTTCGCTGCCATGGCCTAACGTATCGGTTGCGATGGATGGCTCTGTGGCCACGTTGACTGGTTCGGTTGAATCTGAGGACCTGAAAACTGTGGCGGAACGGTTTGTGAAGATGGAGCCAGGGGTTGCGGAGGTAAAGAATGAGTTGCAGGTTGAACCGCAACCTCTTCGCCAGTAGACCGACGCCCGGTCGCTAGATACTCGCTGAACTCCGCCGAGTTGTGAAAGTCGGGGCGAAAGTTCCGGATGTTCACGCCGGCATGCATTCCGCCGGCGCCTTCTCGCTGCCATGGCTGGTACGTCTGACCCGCCGCCGCTTGCGGCTGCCGCGGATCACGATACTGCGGCGGGACCGGCTGTTGCTGGTATTGAACCGGAGCCGCCGGATAAGCCGCGGCGCCTTGCTGCTGATACTGAGCGGCGCCTTGCTGGTAAAAGCTGCGCGGCTGGTACCGATTGAAGGTCTGCACCGGCGGCGGAGTTGGCACAGCCGGCTGGGTGATCGGCTTGCGGTTGATGCCGCTGGTATCGCCCTGCATCATGAGCCGTTGCTCGAGCATCGAGGGAACCGGAATCGTCGTCGTCCGCAGGTGCTCGCGATTGAGCGTCGGCTGCGGCGCCATCGGCTGCTGTTGCATCGGTTGTTGCCCAGGCGGCACGTACGATGCGGGCTGCGTGGCGTAGTTGATCATCACCGGGCCTGACGGCACTTGTTCCGCCGGCTGCGTCTCTTCTTCGCCGCTGACATGTCCCAGCAAGATCGTACGGCTCTGCTCACCGGAAACTAGCGAGCCCCCCTCAGCTTGGAAGAACGGCGCCAGCGTGATGCAGCATTGTTCTCCTCCCATGGCGTCCCAAGGAATCCAGAAGCTATACGAGTGGCCGATCTTCGACGCGCTGTAGTGACTCTGCAAATCGCATTCATCAAACACGAATTTGCGATCCGGTTTGTTGGTGCGACTCACCTGCTGGGCGTCGTCATCATAGGCGTAGACGGTAAATGTACCGCGAACGCGAATCGGTTTTTGGGTCGCATCATAGAAATAAACGCGGCCGCCAAAGCCGCGGGTTGGACGCCCGCCGCTCGGCACCATTACCTGATCTTTCCAGATGGCGACCAGCTTGGCCGGTTCGCCATATTCCTCTTCGTCCTTGTCTTGCCAAGGCATCCGCGGTGCGCGACGCGTGATCGTGTTGCACCCGACGCCAATCGTCAGAATCAAAAGCCCGAGAATCGCGCCGCGTCTTGAAGCTTGGAACATCCTTGTCCCTTTCCGTCGTTGTCGTTGTATCTGCCTGAAAACCGCCGCCGCACCACTTCTACCGGCCAACTGCCGGCAGGCGAATCATTTGCGGACGTTGCGGATACGACATGCCGTTGTACGCGGCTGGCGCTACTCCAAAGTTGCTGGCCGGTTGCAGCGACGCCGGCGTCAATTGCGGCGCCCCGTTCGGATTGGCCGAGTTGTTGTAAACGGCCGGCTGCATATCGGGCGAGTGGTTCATGCTCGCCCCCGTCGATTGCATTCCGGCCGGGATCATCACGCCGGATCCAACCGGCTGCGTCGCAGGAGCCGGAATCATCTCGGGGCCCGGCATGATCAACTGGGTTTCGCCGGTCGGATTCGAGTCAGGGCGAATCTCGATGATTTCCCCTTCCGGAATCGAGTGATCGACGCCGTACAACGCCTCGGCCCCATAGATGTCGGCGACATCGGCCAGGCACCAGCTCATGCGGCCCATCTCTTGTTCGCGGAGACGTTCGACATCTTGATCCGAATCAACGACCGTCGGGGTCAAGATGATCATCAGTTCGCTACGGTCGCCGTCAAAGCTGTCGTAGCGGAACAGCGTACCGACCACCGGAATGTCGCCCAGGATCGGAACGCGTCGCGATACCACGGTCGTTCGTTTCTGAATGAGCCCACCCAGGACGATCGTCTGGCCCGAGCGAGCGCTGACCGTAGTCGTCGCCGTCTGGGTGTCGATCCGCGGAGCGCGAATGACGTCGCCGTTCTGGTTGATCGAGATCGGAATGCCGTCCGCTTCGTTGCCGACTTCCGAACGTTCGGCCTGGACGTACATCACAACCATGCCGTCGGGGCTGATGCGCGGGATCACGTTCAAGATAACGCCGGTGTTTTCCAGCGTAATCGAGTTGACGGTACCTTGGTTGGTGACCTGGGTGTCGGTGATGTACGGCACGCGTTGACCAACCTGAATGAACGCCGGTTGGTTGTCCATCGTCATGACGTGCGGGCGAGCCAGCACCTCCAACCGTTGGTCTTGCTGCAGGGCGCGAATCAGGACGTTGACCGACTCGCTGGCGGCCGAGAAGACGAAACCGCCATATCCCAGGCTGGAATTGGTGCGTCCAAGTCCCAGGTCAGACAGCCCCTGCGAACCAATCGCATTGGCGGTCGCCAGGCTACCGGCCGCGGCGGAGTTGCCCAAGGCGCTGTTATTGAAATTGAAACCTGGATCAAGCGTGCCGCTAGAGACGGTGCTGCGATCGAACAACAGCGAGTCTTGTAGGCCAAACTCGAACCCAAGCTCTTCGACCTTGCCCAACTGAACGTTGGCGATGAGCACCTGAATCGAGACCATCGGCGGCCGAGCGTCAAGCTCTTCGACGATCTTGACGATCTCTTTGAAGTACCGCGGCGTCGCCGTGATGATCAGGCTGTTGCTGAACGTTTCGGGCACCACGATCACTTCGCGAGCGACCTGCTGGAACGAACTGGTCAGCGTCGGATCGATCTGCTGCAGTTGGCTTTCGGTCTGCAGCAATTCGGTCAGCGAAGCGGCGACCAACTCGGCGTTCGAGTTCTTCAGTCTGACGACCAACATCTGACGCTGCTGGACGTCGTCTTGATCCAAGCGAAGCAAGATCGCCTCGACGATCGCCAGTTCGGCGGCCGAGCCCGACGAGATGATGCTGTTGGTGCGAGCGTCGACCGAGAAGCGAATCGGAATCAGCGAAGCGTCGCCGCCGGCGCCCACGCTGAACGGCAACTGGTTCTGGTTTTGACCACCTTGCGTACCGACGCCGAACAACGTTTCCAGCATCGTGGCCAACTGGGTGGCGTCGCCGTTAACGATCGTGAAGACTTTGATTTGCGATTCGGCCGAAGGCTGCGAATCGAGCCGTTGGATCAACGCCCCAATCAGGCCCATGCTTTCACGCGGCGCCCGGACGACCAGAGCGTTCGAGCGGGTGTCGGCCGTGATCTGAGCTTCCGTCAGGATGCCCGACTTCAGCAGTTGTCCTTCGCGGGAATCGAGCGTCATGAAGGAGAGCATCGCCGCCCGCACTTGCGCGGCGTTCGCGTTGCCCTGCTGCTGGTTGTTGGTACCGGCCGCCGGCGTGCCGCTGATCGCCGACTGCAAGACGGCAGCCAGATCTTCGGCCAATGAATTCCGTAGTTCAAAGACCTTCAGCTCCAGCGTCGATTCGGCCGCCGGAACGTCGATCTGACGGATCATGTATTCGACTTCCGCCATGTCGCGGGGGCCCGCCTGCACGATCAAAGCGTTACTGCGATAGTCGGCGGTCGAGCGAACTCGGGGGTTCTGGTTGACCGGATCAGCATAGAACTCGGTCACGCGGGTTTGCGCGTCGGCCGATGAGATGTAACTCAGCTGAAAGACCTTCAGCAGACGCTCTGGGCTGGTCGGCTGATCCAGCTTGTCGATCAGTTCCAGGATGCCGTCGACGCTCTGCTGGCGTCCGATCAACAGAATGGCGTTGGGACGACCCAGCGGCGTGATGCTGACTTCGCCGTAGCGGGTTTGCAGCAGGTCTTCGTACAGCTGCTGGATGGTTGCGGCGACCGCCTCGCTGTTGGCGTGCAGCAGTTCGCGAACTTCGATGACCGGCTGCGTTTCGGCGCTCAGTCGTTCGATGTCGTTGATGATGCGGGTGATTCGCTCGACGTCGCGACGATGACCTTTGACGACAATCACGTCCAGGCCTTCGAGGAACTCGATCTGAACCGGGCCAATCAAGCCGGCGTCATCGCCAGGGCCCAGCGTCACTTCGTCTTCGACCACCGGCTGATCGACGGGCTGCGCGTCAGCGCCGGGCGCGGCGTCCTCAGCAGCGGCGCCGTCTTGCTCTTCACCCGGCTGGAAGATCATCGCCGCCATGTCGCCGCTCCAGCGCATCTTTTGCTGTCCGGCGACCTGCTTGAGAGCTTCGAAGATTTGTTTCTTCGTCGATTCGGTATCGCTTTCGGTCAACGGCGCCAAGGCTTCGGCCACATCGGCTCGGCGGGCGTTACGAAGCGAGACTAGATCAGTGCGAAACTGATCGTTGCGGGGCTGAGCGTCGATGGCGTTGACCACTTGCGACCAGGCCTTTACGCCCGGTTCTTCGCCGCGAAGCACCACCATGTTGTCTTTACGGTAGACCTGCATGGCGATGTTCCTGTCGCCATTGGTCGGCAGCGTCAGCGTGGCGATGGCGCCTTCGGCGGTCAGTGCGATGGGCGGACGTTCGCCCAACAACTGAGCGGTGCGGGCTTCCAACTGCCGCCAATCGGACTGGTTGAGCTTCACCTCAACTTCGATCTGACCGTTGCCCAGCGAGCGGGTCACCGGCCGACGAACCGTTTGGGCTGCAGCCGCAGGTCGAACCATCGCCGGTTTGACGACCCCTTGGCGGAGATAGCCGGATCGCTGCAGGAAGGCCTCGACTTGGCCCTGCACTTCCGGCGTCGCGGCGACGACCAGCGTGCCTCCCTTGGCGTCGGAAGTGAACGTGGCCCCTTGTTGCTGGGCGTATAGCTGCCGGAAAACCTCGAGCAGGTTTTGCAGTCGATCGGGATCGACCGAATAACTGCGAATCTCTCGCGAGCTTGCTGACGCTCGAACCTGAGCACGAGCAGGTAGAACCGAGCTAGCGGTCCAGGTCGCCATCAACAGCGCGACGATAAGAGATTTTTTCTGCCCCAAAATGCATCTAAGCATCAGTAAACCCTTCTTCGGACTGGACGCCCTATTCGACGAAGCGACCGCGCACTTTGACTTTTTGGTTTGATCGGAATGTGACCACCAATCGCTACAAGCATTCCTGCCCGGAAAAGCGCCACAGCTTGCCACGCGTGAGAAGATGTAACGTCTCGGTAAGGAGAGTAGCGCCATCGCTGTCGCGTCGACGCTAGCACTGCGCGAAGGGCATAGAAAAAGCACGCCCCCAGAAGAGGCGCGCTTGTGTGGCGTGCGTCGAAAATGAGCAGCGTTGAAGCTACAGCGCCTCGCTTCCCCGAGCTTCGCTCAAGGGCTGACCGATTCGCAATTGGACCGTTTCGCCGCCGATCTCAATTTCGATATATTTGTCGCCGACCGAAACGATCTTTCCCTTCAGCTGCCCGATCTCGAACTTCTCGCCCGGCTTCAGCCGGAGCATCTTGTTCTTGGTCCGCAGACTAACCCACGCTTCCGGCTGTTCGCCCGAAACAATCGTGGCGGTCAGGAAGGCGTGCTGGGCGTCGTCAAACGAAGGCTTCGGTTCGGGACGCGTCTCGGGCGGCTTCGGCTCGACGACGGCGATCGTAAACTCCTTGGTATCCATCACGCTCGGCTGGCGATCATCATGGACCATCACGTTGAACTTGTACTGGCCAAGTTCCTCCGGTTTCCATAGCAGCGTACCGCGATCGCTTAGCTTCAAGCCTTCCGGCGCCCCTTCTCCCAATTTGAAAGAAAGGAGATCTTTCTTGTCCGGATCTTCCGCTTTGACGGCGTAGCTAAACGTCTTCCCCATTTCGGCGGTGTGCTTGGTGGTCGAGACGAGTCGCGGCGGCTTGTTGCCAGGGCGAAAGAAGTCGCGGGCCAGGATCACTTCCTGGTAGTCCTTCAGATTGCCATGCTGCAGCGAATCATGTCGTTGCTTTTTCGGGTCGACCAGATTGGCGACGTCCTTGATGCCGACCACTTCGACCGTCAGCGCCACTTCCAGGTTTTCCGATTCCTGGATCGGACGCAGCACAATCGACTTGATCTTGTGCAGCACGTCAAACGCATAAAATTCATAGCAGAATTGCGTCACCCGCGCCAGCGGCGCTTTCGCGCGAATGCTGAACGCGTACTCGGCATGCATGCCCACCTTCTTGCCGCTGACCGGCTTGATCACCACATCCTCAAACCCCGCTTCGGCCACCTTCTCATGCAGCCAGCTGGAGTAGAGCGATTGGGCGGCGCGGTAATCTTCCGGCAAACAATGCTCTTGGTACGTGGCGAGTCGCTGGGCGGCGAAGATCGCCTGGATCTCGGTATACTCTTCGCGGTCGATCTGCTGTTTGAGCGAGTCGAGCTGTTTCGCTCGTTGGTCATAGGCGGATGCATAACGGCTGTAGCCGAAATAGAGCACGCCCAAAACGACCAGCATGCCGACGACGCCGACCAAAACTTTTTCGCGTTGGCTCATGATTGGGCCTCCTCTTCGGCAGCTGGCTCAGCCGTCGGCTCGGTATTTACCGGTTCGGTCTTGGCAGGCTCCTTCTCTTCCGCCGTTTCGGACGCAGGCTCGGCTTTCCCTGGCTGCGGTTCTTCCGGCTCATCCGTAAAGGGATTGCTGGTCGGCTTGGCGACGGTAATCCGCTCTTGGAAATTCCAGGCGTAGCCGGAGACTTCCGACTGCTTACTGCCGAGATTGCTCACCTCGTGCGTCTCGTCCCGCAGAGCGTTTTCCAGCTTCTTGATTCCACTATCGTCGGCGACGTAGCCGTCGAGCATGATCACGCCGCCGGCTGCTTGCGTCGCGTCCATCTGCATCCGCGACAGAATCGTCGCTTCGGCCGGGGGCATGGTGTTGGCCATCCAGTAGGCTTGGTCCAACCACTGAATACTGGAGTCGAGCCAGCGATCGATCTTCTCGACGTCGTTTTGCTGCAAGACCGCTTCCTTGTTCGAAGCTTTCAGCTTGGCGAGCTTCTCCTGCGCCTCTTTGATTTGACCATCCAGCGAACCGAGCCGCATCCAGATGACGCCGATCACCAAGGCGGCGATCACCGCGGCGGCGGTTCCATAGGTGACGTACATCCGCCGCTTGCTGGGCGGGGCCGGGCGTTTCCGCGGATTTCGCAGGTCGAGCGAGTGAGCCGAGGGCGAAGATTGATCGGCCAACAGGCCCAACAGCCCCGCATAGCGACCACGGTGAACCAGCTTGTCGGCGCCCGAGTACTTGACTGCTGGGCTGGCGAACGGATCGTACAGATCGGCCGGCAGTCCTAAGGTCGCGGCGAGCGACGCCTTCATCGGCGACAGCTCTTCCTGCCCCAACAACAGGATTTTCTCGACGGCATGCGCCCCTAGCTGGTTGCGCGCCGCGATCAGCGTTCGGCGGGCTTCCAACTGCAGCGCCTTTTGACGCTCTTCCGAACCTTCCTCGCCAGGCAAGCGAGTCGAGCGAGAAAAGACGACGGCGCCGTCGGCGATGATGGTCAGTTCGATATCGTCGGAGCTTGATTCAACGACCATCGCCACGGTCGACGCATGTTCCGGATCGCGGGCAATCAACGACGCGGCGGCCAGCGGGCGAACGCCGACTTGTTCGACGGTCAGCGCGGCGCTGGCACAGGGCGTCTCGACGCTCTTCAAACCTTTGCCGGAGATGCCTGCCGCCAACACGGTCGACTGACCGACGGCGTTTTCTTCAATCGGCGTGTAGTCGAGCAGCCAGTCGTCGGTCAGCGCCGTGAACTCGCGCATCGCGGCGAAGCGAACCATATCGGGCAGCTCTTCCGCCGGCGCCGGCGGCAACGTGAGGACATGCAATTCGACATTGCTGCGCGACAGCGTCACGCTGACCGGTCCGCCGGCGACGCCGCGGTCGGCAAGCGCCGTGCGGATCGATTCGGCCAGGTCGCTGGTCCGGGGGGCGGCAAACGCAGCGTCGACCGTCAAGCCGCCGATGCGCGAGCGCGCAACGACGACGCGGATCTCGCTGCCGTCCCATTCAATTCCAATCATTTTCGCCATAAGGCGTACGCTCCGAGTTAGTTGGCGGCGCCGGAATAACCGAGCCCGATACCTAGCACTTCTAAGGGATGCCCGCGCCCGAGATGGCTGATATCTCTCCACAATAATAGGCGCGGCTGGGGCTGAGTAGCGTCAATTACGGCCTCATGCCGGCTAAATGCGAGTCCACCTTCGTAATAACCGACAATCTGCGCGCGATGGACGTCGCCCCCGGCGTTGATCAGCGGAAATAGCGTCTTCATTTCGTCGAGCGTCACCAGGCCTTCCACCCAAATCCAGGTTTCGTAGGCCCTAAGTGGGTTATCCTCGTCGGCATTGGGGAGCCTAGCCTCGATGATCGCATTGGCCGCTTCTTCGGTCATGCCGGGGATGGCGACCAAAATCTCGCGCGGCGCCTGATTGATGTTGATCCGACCCGGAATGATCGGCGACTGGTTGACCGTCAGCAGTTCCATAAAGTCGGGCATCCAATCGGCCGCGTTGAACGCCGTGAATGGCGACTTCATGATCTGCGTCTGACCATTTCCGCCGCCATTCTGATTGCCGCCTTGCGAAATCGAAACTTCGGCGTCGATCAGATCGAGCGCGCTTGCGAACGTTCCCTGCGGGTCTTGGCTGAAGTCGAACTGCGCAGTCGTTACGGTCCGCTGGTTGGTCGCATTGGCGGACGAGCTGCTCGGCCCGTACATTCGATAAGCGACGATAAAGTCGGACCACTCCTGGGGCAACACTTCCTGCAGCCGGCCGTAGAGCGCCTCGACATCTTCGTCATTGATGAAGATCTTTTCGGTACCATCGTCGCCGTAGTTCTTCTCCATGCTGTAAAGCGTCAGGTACGACGACCATCCGCGCTCCGGCACTTCGTCCAGCATCTGCTGCTCCATCCGATCGTCGGTGGCCGAGAAGGTCTGCTCTTGCGGATCAATCACCCCGTTGCGGTTTTCATCGCGACCAAACAACAGCTGCGGCGTGACGCCGCGCACTAAGAGAAGCTCTTCGACCGTTTCCAGCGGACCATTCTTGGGAGCGTACGGAGGATCTAGGCCCGAGTAATAGTCGATCTCGGCGCCATACTCACGCGGCTCGTCATCCTCGTCCAGATAATCGAGAATGGCGTCGGCGATCTCTTCGGTCATGCCAGGCAAGCCCATCAAGAGCTGTCGCCCGGTACTGCCGGAGGTGAGCGTCTCGTCGCTCGCCAGTCCACTCAAGCCAGAGCTGGAACCGCCCAGCGCTGCCGAGGCCGCCGAAGCGCCATCTTCGCCCGACAATCCTGCCGAACTGGCGACGCCGGCGGCACTGCTCGCTTGTTCGTCCAGCATCAACAGGGCGTTCAGATTCAACCGGGCCGATTCATCTTCCAAGCCATAGCGAATTCCGTTCAAGTAGCCATCCACGTCGACCAGCGGCGCGAGCACCGTAAACCGCCCCCGCTGCCGATCGTCTTCTTCGTCGTCGATAACCAGTTGCCCTTGGAAGAGGGCCGGGTTGTCATAGATGCCCCCCTGTTCGATCATCCCTTCCGGACCAAGGGCTAAGAACGATTCGAGAAACGACTCGCCCGACTCGGCCAACGCTCGGGCTTGAATCTGCCGCCCGGTTAGATGAACGGCGTGACTTTCGACCTGCATCAACTCGGTAAACGCGTACGCGCCGAGCGACAGCATCATCACCACGACCAGCACCACAATCAGCACGGCGCCGCGGCGGGCTTTTTGAGTTTGCGTACGACTCATAGTCCCGACTCCATGCTCGAGTCGGTTTCGGTCAGCGCCTCTTCTTCGGCATACGGATCAATTGGTACAGCGATCGGGATCCGGATCAAGCGGCGATAGACCATGTCTCCCTCAGCAACGCCCACCACAAACGGGTCGTCGCTTTGCTGCGCGCTGGCTCGGTCGTCGGCCGAACGAATCGCCAACACAATATCGACCGCCAAAGGCAAGCCTTCCATCGCGGCCGAGTCCCATTCTTCGTACCACTCGTAACCATCGAAATAGCGGAAGTTGAGATAGCTGACTTCCGGCGCCACGATCTCGCCGCTGGCGTCGAGTTGTTTGGTGTCGCCGTTCTCCATCGCCCACTGCGTTACCGAACGGTCGAGCACGCGGCGGACCAATCCGGTTTGCTCGGCGGTGCGATCTGCCGGATCGCCGACCACCCCTTGATACGCGGTTCCCGGGATCAACAGATAGTAGGTGACGGTTTTGACGTCGCTTGGCTTGTCGGCGATCGCCAGCGAACGAAAACCGACAAATTCGGGATCGTACTCATCGACTCGCGGCAAGCGACTCATGTCGAACTGCAGTTCGGTCGCATTGCCGTACAGACCGATCTGCATGGCGGGCGTCGTCGAAGCGGCTAGGTCGGTGGTGTTGGAGAGCGTCTCCGCTTCGTCCCCCATCTCGATTCCGCCGCTCAAGCCGGTCGAGTCAAGCAATTCGCTCGCCCCGGCCGTTTGATCGGCGGCAAGTTCGGCCACCGACGAGAAATCGATGTCGTTCTTCCAGATGCAGTTTCGCAGATCGTCTTCCATCAATTTCATGACGGCGCGCCCGAGCTGCGCCTCTTCGACGTTGGTTCGTCCGACGTCGACGCTTTTCGAGTACATATGAATCGCCGCGCTGACCCCCGCCATCAAAACGACGGCGATCGCCGATGCGACGATCAATTCCAGCAGCGACAACCCATGGCGATTTTGGCGAGGCGTCTTCATATTGCGCCTCCGCTGCTACTGCTGGTGGTTGAATTGGGATCGCTTGAGTCGGGCATTTCCAGCAGGTCCGCTTCCGGATCGGGAATCCAGCGAATCAACTCAAATTGATCGGCGTTGGCCAGCGAGGTCGCATTGGCGCGGCGCACGATCACTTGCACCGCCAGCAAACCTTCCATCGCCGATGGCTGCGAGTCGATTGAATAAACCCAGTCGGCCGTTCGGTTGGGGATCACGACGCTGGAGTCGGTCAGCATGTCGATCGGGATGTCACTAACCGGATCAGGCAAGCGAACGCCAACAATGATCTCGTCCATAATCGTCTGGCAGAGCATCTGCGACTCGGTTAGCCCCTCGGCCTCGCGAGCGCTGCGGAAACCGATGCTGATCAGTTGCCCCAGCACCGCCAATGAGCCGGCCAGGATCGCGAAGGCCAGGACGACCTCGATCAGGGAGAACCCGCGTGAAGTGCGATTTGGCGCCCGGGAACTCAACCTATGCATCAAACCACTCATAACGACAGATCCTCCGCTGATTGGACCTCGCCGATTTTAGCGATGCCGGTCAAGCCGCGGAGTTTGACCATCGTCATGGCGCCATCTTCCGCCTTCATGACGACCATCGCATCGGAGGTCGTGCCGTCAGGATAGAACAGAACCGGCCGCGAGAGTCCTCCTTGGGCGTCAGCGATTTGTCCGTCGGTCGTGTCGTAAGAGCGCATGTCGATGTCGACCTGCTCTCCCATGAAGACGATCCCCTCGGCCAAAATCTCTTGGCGGGTCGTCGCTTGGACCGATTGCTCGATCAAGCCGTTGCCGACGACGCGGTCCCCTTCTCCGACGAGGTTGTTCTCTTGCGTATCGCTAGACCGCACAAACGGCTCGACCTGGTAGCTGCCGGTATTGGTCTGAAACCGGAACATGCGAACGCGGCCCGACTCCATCGCTTCGACGCGGGCCTTGGCGAACTCGGCGCAGATGGTATCCGCGGCATTTTTCAACCGCGAACCACGGAGCGGCGCCATGATGCTCGGCGCCGCCAATGACAACAAAATCACCAGCAACGTCAGCACGACGAGCAATTCCAACAGCGAGAAGCCGTCGGCATTTCGAGTTGTCGCGCGCGGTTGCATAGCGAATTACGATTCCTTGGTCGGGACGTCGTCGTCGGTCCCTTCCACGCCATCCGGACCAGCCGAGAAGACCCGCGGCATGCCGTTGACGACTTCATACTTGAACTGGTTGCCCCAGGCGTCTTCGGGCAGCGTTTTTTCCAGGTAAGGGCCTTTCCACTTGGTCGAACCGGCCGGAGCGCTCACCAGATCTTGCAGGCTTTGCGGCGGTTGGCCGACGTTCAGCATGTATTGCTTGCAGGCCTGGTTCAGCATTTCGACCTGAACCTTCACGCTGTCCCCCTTCGCCTGATCGTAGGCGCGGAAGATCGCGACGCCGGCGAACGAAGCGAGGATCACGAGGATCACCAGAACGAGCAACACTTCGAGCAACGTAAAGCCGCGGCGACGACGATTGCGCTGGGGGCAATTGCGCTTTGACATGTCCAAAAATACTCCTAACCGTTGAAACGAAAATTGAATCTTACAAGCTGCTGCTCATGCGGAAGATCGGCAGCAAGAGAGCGATGACGACGACAAGCACGACGCCTGCCATCACCAACAGCATCATGGGTTCTAACATTCGCACGGTCAGATCGAGTCGCCGTGAGGTCCGCTTTTCGAGACCATCGGCAATTTCGACCAGTACCGTATCAAGCGAGTTCGACTCTTCGGCGACGCTGATCATTTCGACCACGTTGCGGGGAAAGTAGCCGGACGTCGAGAGCGGCGTCGCCAGCGATTCGCCGGCGCTGATGTTTTCGGAAGCGTCTTCGATCGCCTTAGCCAGGATCACGTTGCCGGCGGCGTCGCGACTGATTTCGAGCGAACGCAAGATCGGCACGCCGTTTTTCAGCATTGTCCCCAGCACGCGACAAAACCGGGCGACCGCCAAGGAAAGGAAAATCGGCCCCATCAGCGGCATCTTCATCTTGAACCAGTCCCAGCGTCGTCGGCCCGCTTCGGTCTGCAGTTGGTAGTTCAAGAAGAACCCGAGGCCGATCACGCCGATCAAGATCGGCAGGCCGAAGCTTTTGACCGATGTGCTGGTCCAGAGGAGCCAGTCGGTAATCGCCGGCAATTGACCTCGCTCGCGCAGGCGACCGAATAGTTCGTCAAACTGCGGTACAAAGACCAACAACAAAAAGCCAAGCACACAGGAGCCGACCACGCCTAGAAAGACCGGGTAGGCCAAGGCGCTCATCGTCCGCCCCTTCAGGTCTTCCTGGTCTTCGGTAAACCGAGCGACGCGATCGAGCGCGTCTTCCAAAAAACCGCCTTCGGCGCCGGCGCGGACCATGTTGATCGCCATCTCGCTGAACGCCTTGGGGTGCCGTCGCATCGCTTCGTCGAGCGCGGCGCCCTCTTCGACCTTGCTGACGATGTCGTCCAGCACTTCCTGCATCGCGACGTTCGACGCTTGTTCGCGCAGCACCTTCAGCGATCGCATCAGCGGCACGCCGCTGCGGATCAGCGAAGAAAGCTGGGCGTAAAAGATCGCCGCCTGTTGAGCGCTGACTCGTTTGCCGCCAATGCTAAATCCGCTCCCCTTCGACTCGGCCTTGACCTCGATCGGAAAGAGCGACTTGCCCGAGAGCATCGAGATCACGTCACGTTCGGTCGCCGCCGACAGCACGCCGTTGACCTTGCGGCCGGTAGAATCTCGCGCGATGTAACTGAAGTCGGGCATGGGTGACTATGGAAGCGTGAAAAAGGTTGGAAAGCGTTCGGTAGGTTGGACGCGGGTCGCGTTAGACGTCCCCTTTGGTGACGCGCAAAATTTCATCGATCGATGAGTCGCCGGAAATCGCCTTGCGCCAGCCGTACTGACGCAGGGTTAGCATGCCGTTGCGCTGCGCGGCGAGTTTGATCTTGTGTGTGCTCAGTCCTTCGTGGGCGAGTTCGCGAATCTCTTCGGTCGTTTTCAACAGCTCGTAAATACCCATTCGCCCCCGATAGCCGACGCCGCGGCACTGCCGACAGCCATTCGGTTGGGCCAACTTGCCGCCCGACTCCATGAACTCGTCCCACGGGAAGTCGCTCGGCAGGTCGGAACGCTTCGGTTCGTAGATCGTCTTGCAATGCGGGCAGAGCTTCCGAACCAGACGCTGGGCCATCACCCCTTCAACCGTACTGGCGATCAAAAACGGCTCGACGCCCATGTCGATCATACGGGCGAACGCGCCAGCGGCGTCGTTGGTATGCAGCGTACTGAACACCAAGTGACCAGTTAGCGAAGCTTGCACCGCGTTCTCGGCCGTTTCTTTATCACGAATTTCACCGACCAGCACCACGTCGGGGTCATGACGCAAGATGCTCCGCAGCGAAGCCGCAAAGGTGAGCCCGATCTTCGGATGGACCTGAATCTGATTGATGCCGTCCAGCTGATATTCAACCGGGTCTTCGGTCGTGATAATCTTGGTCGCTTCGTCCCGGATCTCAAGCAGCGAACTATACAGCGTGGTCGTCTTACCAGAACCAGTCGGGCCGGTCACCAGGACGATGCCGTGCGGCATCGAGATGATGCTCTTGAAATCGTGATAGACGTCTTCGTCCATGCCGAGCGTGCGCAAGTCGAACGTAAGCGAGCCCTTGTCGAGCACACGCATCACGATGCTTTCGCCGTGAATCATCGGGATCATTGAAACGCGGATGTCGATTTCGCGGCCGCGAACCTTCAACTTAATGCGACCATCTTGCGGCAGGCGTTTTTCGGCGATGTTCAATCGCGCCATAATCTTCAAACGGCTGATGATCGCCGCCTGAAAGTAGTTGATCTCCGGCGGGACCGGCTGCGAGTGCAACATGCCGTCAATACGATAACGGACGACCAGGCCGTTCCCTTGCGACTCGATGTGAATATCGCTCGCCCGCGATTCGATCGCTTCGAGCATGATTTCATTCACCAGGCGAACCACCGAGGCCTCTTGGGCCATTTCGGACAGTTCCGAGCCGTCCGACTCGATATCGTCGAGCAGTTCGACTTCGTCGTCGGTCTCCTCTTCTTTGAGCGCCAGCAGGCCTTCGACCGTTTCGCCGCCGACGCCCAGGTTGGCTTTGATCAACTTGGCGATTTCGCTGCGAGCGGCCAACACCGGCACGACCGACAACCCGGTCACCGCGGCGACTTCGTCGAGCGGATACAGGTCGAACGGATCGCTCGTGGCGACCACCACGCTGCCGTTGTTGCGCTGCAGCGGAAAGAGCGATTGGCGATAGATCAACCGCTGCGGCAACGTCTTCAGCAGCGAGAGATCGATGTCGGCGGTCGTTAGATCAACGAAGTCGAGCCCCACTTCGACGCCCAGCGCCTTCAGGGCTTCCTCTTCATCCACGAACCCCAACTCCACGGCGCGGTCGATGGCGTCGCCTGGTAGTTTTTGTTCGCGACGGACGATCTCTAGCTGTTCGGCAGAGATCAATCCGTGACGCACCAAGATTTCGCCGGCTTCGACCATGATTGAGGCAGATTAGGGGCTGGAGGAAAAAGGAGACGAGAAGGATTTCATTGTACTTCTTCGTCTCGGAAAAGGGTTCAATTGTTCGAAGGTTTGTAAGGCTACTAAGGTCCAACGCCAGAAATCAGGCGAAAGTTTCGCAAATCGAACAAGCCGCAACAAAAAACCCCTGGGCTCGAGCGAGCGAACCAGGGGTTTTTCGACTGGTTATGCTTCACTCGCCCCACTAAATGCGGTCGTCGTCGCCGTCGCCACCGCGCCGGTTATTCTGACCAGGACGATTATTCTGGCCGCGACCGCCGAAACCGCGGAATTGCATTTCGTACGGCTCGCCCAGCAATTCCTTCCACTTCGCTTGCTGTTCCGGGGTCAACACGCTCAGCAACTCCTCTTCCGCTTCTTTCGTCGCGGCGGCAATCTTTTCACGCAGTTCCGCGGTCACTTCTTCCCGCTTCTTACGCAGCTCTTCGATTTGCTCTTCGGTCAGGCCGAGCGCTTCGGCGACTTGCTCGCTCTGCAACGCGTTCGCCGCGCCGGTTCCGCCGCCGGGGCCACCGCCCCACTGGACTTGCTGTTGCAAGGCAATTTGCTTGAGGCGGGTCATCTGATGCGGCAGCAGAACCTCTTCCAGGTCGGCTTTCACTTCGGCCTGCACTTCCGCCATTTTGGACTGCATCGTTTCGCGGAATTCGGCTCGCTCTTCGTCGCTCATCTCCCGGAAATTGCCCATTCCCTGGAAGACTTCCCGCATTTTCTCGCGGACCGAGCCCATAATCTCTTGGATCTCTGCAAATTGGGCCTCGGGAATTTCCAGATCTTCACGGACCTGCGGGTTCATCAACAATCCGAATTCGGCGCCTCCGCCTGGCCCACCGAAACCGCCTGGACCGCCAAAACCACCTGGTCCCCGACCTCCGGGACCTTGAGCGAGCGAGTACGAGCTAATCGTAACCAGAAGCGCCGCAACCATTAGCGACAAACGGGCGAACCGCAAATTCATGATCTGAAACTCCGCGAATAGGTAGAAGCAAACGCCCGGCAAGGCGTGAGTTGTGGACTTGCAACGGTTATCTAACCTGCGAGAGGGCCTGAGGTTCCGGCCGTTTCAGGTCGATTCTTCGAAAACCGAAACCCTCTGGGCCCGTGGTTGTTAATAATAGGGAACCACGAAATTCAACAATCCTGATATGGGCTGTGCCCGGGACTCGCTCTCGATGCGTAACCTTCTACTAATACTATCGTTAACTCTCACCCTGCCCGTCCTGGCGAACGCCCAGCCGCCAAGCGGTTGGGGGGGACGCGGGGGCGAGCGAGGTGGTGACCGTGGCGGCGACCGGGGAGATCGGGGTGGTCGGGGTGGTCGGGACCGCGGTAGTGACGACCGCGGACGAGACCGTGGCGGCGATGACCGTCGCCGTAGCTTCGATCCGACTGAAATGCTCAAGCGGATGGACCGCAACGGCAACGGCAAGCTGGAAGATGACGAAGTCTCGGACCGAGCCCGTGGATTTCTCGATCGGATGAAAGAGAGTTCCGGCTATACCGCCAAAGGACCGCTCGACATCGAGAAGTTGACCGCCGCCATGAAGAAACAACGCGAAGGTGGCGTCCCGGGAACCATTCCTGGTTTTGGCGAAGATTCCGATCTCGAGTTGGCCCAAGGCTTTGACGCTCCTCCGCCGCTTGGCGATTTGGCCCTGGAAAACAAGTTTGACGCCAAAACGATCGAAAGCGTCAACAGCATGCTAGAGCGGTACGACAAAGACAAAAACGGTTTCCTCGACGATTACGAATGGTCGGGCGCGCGTTGGCGAACGCCGCCGGAAGGATCCGACCTGAACAAAGATGGCAAGCTTGATCGACTGGAGTTGGCGAAACGAGTCTCCGGTTTCTCGAACAATCGTCGTGGAAACGACGATGACAACGAGCGGGGCGATGATCGCCGCGGATCGGACGGCGACGACAGCGTCGCTAAAAACGCCAAATCGCTGATGTATCAGCACGACAAAGACAAGAGCGGCTACCTCGAGAAAGAGGAATGGTTCAAAGATGACCTGGGCCGATATGACCGCAACAAAGATGGCAAGATCTCGACCTACGAACTGGAGAAGCGAATCGAGAGTTTCGCCAGCCGCTCATCGTTCTCGAGCCGCGGCGATGGCGAGAAGGTCGACACCTATCGTTTCCTCAGCCCGCTGGAACGTCTTCCCAAGGGTCTTCCCGACTGGTTCAACTCCAACGACTCGGACGAAGATGGCCAGATCCATATGAGCGAGTATTCCGCCGCCTGGTCAGATAGCAAGGCGGAAGAGTTCGCCCGGTATGATTTGAATGGCGACGGTTTTATTACGGCGAAAGAAGCGCTCGGCGCCGATGGCAAATCGATCGCGTCGACCGCCTCTTCTTCTAGTCGTTCCTCTTCGAGTTCGTCGTCTGGCGGGCCGCCGTCACGCGGAGGATTTGGCGGCCGGGGCGGTTTCGGCGGCGATCGTTCTCGCAGCTTCGGCGGCTTTGGTCGACGCTAACAGTCCGCTGATTTTCTCGACGGACTGCGTGATCGCACGGATGCGATCCCAAAATAGCGACGTAAGTCGTTATTTTGGGAGCCGCGAAGAGCTACGCTCTGAGCCTGGCGAGGTTGGAAAATGCCACGATGGCATTTTCCAACAGGCAGCTAGGCCGCGACCGGACAACTTGCGATTTGTACAGAACCGCTTCTTCAGAAGCGGTTTTTCTCTTGCTTGGCTCGGGCAGGATCCTGAAATTCGCGTTGGTTGCACCCTTCAGCATCGCAATTGGTCCTTCACGGCGCAATCCTTAGCAAACGCGATCGATTTCCTGGCAGCTTTCGGCCAGCATTGTCTTGCGCACTAAAAACGAAAGTCGTGCGCAATTCGTCTAGAATTCGTCTAGAAGATACGCGAACTACCTATAGCTGGCAGACCGCAAAAAGGACTGTCAGATAATTCCCGTTTCCAGAAACTATTTAGTTCAGAAAAAGAGGGACAATATCACCCCAAATCTCTTGGGAAATTGAACAACCAACCGGCATAATGGCACTATTAAGAAGCAAACGCTCTCACTTTTCAGCTAACTCTTTTTCGTCGACGTGTGGGGAACCTGTCATGCAAATACGCCAATTCGTTTATGTCCTTACGTTGATCTTTGCGACCAGTAGTTTCGCGCTGGCCGTCGAACAACCCGCGAACATTGACGAAAAGGCGACGCACGAGCAGGTCGGCTTGATCGAAATTCCGAAAGAGAGCCCGATCAACGCGTTTTGCTTGAACGCAGAAGGGCAGCTCCTGACCGCGATGGGAAGCGGCCCCGGAGAAATTCGGATCCTCGATGCTAGTGGCGAGCAAGTCGCCGCCTGGCAAATTTCGATCAAACCGGAAGCGATCAATACCGCGCCGGATGGCACGATCCTGGTCGCCGGCAATGGCCAGGTGATGCGATTCTCGCCCGAAGGCAAACTGCTGTCCAAAGCCAAATCGCCACATGCGAAAGCGGTCGAAGACAATCAAGAAGACCTTCGCCAGCAGGCCGAACAAGAACTGTCGCAAATATCTCGTCCCGCCGCGGCGATGATCGAAATGTACACCAAGATGATGGACCAACTGCAGGCGAAGCAAGAAAAGGGAGAGCTGAACGACCAGGAGAAAAAGGTTCTGAAGATCCTGCCCGATAACATCACTCGCCTAGAAGAGCAGAAGGCGCTAGAAGAGCAGCAGGCGGCTGAACTATCGCAGCCCGAAGAGTCGGGCGAATCGAAAGAAGCGAAGATCGCCGTACGGATGAAGGCCCTCTCGCAACGCAAGTTGCACGTCGCGTCGGTCAGCAGCGATGGCAAATTCGTCTACATCGCCGCGCCGGCCGTGAAAGGCTATACGTATGACGTCTGGCGGATGAGCCCGGAGTTCGCCGATGGCCAGATCGTCGTCACCGACCTCCGCGGTTGCTGCGGTCATATGGACGTTCAGGCCTGCGAAGCGGGATTGTTCGTCGCCGAGAACGCCCGACATCGCGTCGCTCGGTTTGACGCCGATGGCGTCGCCGGCATCACCTGGGGCAAGGCCGATCGCAGTGGCGAAGATGGCTTTACCAGCTGCTGCAATCCGATGAACGTTTGCTTCAACAAGAGCGGCGACGTCTACACCGCCGAGTCGAACACCGGCCGCATCAAACGCTTCGCCGCGGACGGCACGTTCAAAGAGTTTGTCGGCGACGTGAAGCTGGTGCCGGGTTGCAAGAACGTTTCGATCGCCGTTTCGCCCGACAGCGATAAGGTCTATATGCTGGACATCACCCGTAACCACATTGTGTTGATGCAGCGCAAGTCGGCTGAAACGGAAGCGACTGAAACCGCGGAAGCCAAAGTCGAAACGACCGAGTCCTCGCTGTAAGGCTCTCGTCAACTGGCGCCATTGCTCTTCTCGCGTGCTCGCGAGAAGAGCATTTCCTGAACCCCGCTTCACTTCTCGGACTGATCCTATGCGTAACCTTCTCCTCTTCGCCACCCTCGGCCTGTTGGTTGGCCTGACTTCGTCGCCGGCCCGCGCCGATCAGCCGCAGTCAGCCAAGCTGACGATGGTGGTGATGGATCCGCTCGCCGCTCCCCTTTCCTGCCCTTGCGTTGAAGGTTACGCCCAGCGGCAGTACGAAGCCCTGCAGGCGTTCCTTGAAAAGAAGTTAAGCCGCCCGGTCGAGCTTCATTTCGCGCCGACCCTGTCGGTGTTGAAGAAGGACGGCGTTGCCCTCGATTCGGTTGACCTGATCATCGGCAAGGATTCGGTCGTGCGGTACGAAGGGAAACAGGGAAAGATCGACGTTACGGCGCTGGCTCGGCTGACCGACAAAGAGGGCTCAACCACACAGTACGGCATGATCGTGGTCCCCAAAGACGACCCCGCTCAAACGGCTGGCGACCTGGCTGGCTATCACGTGATCTTCGGCGATGTCGACGCCGCCGAGAAGCATCAGGCCGCCATCGACCTGCTGACCGCCGCCGGCGTGAAACTGCCGGAGAAATTGGAAGTCTCGGCCGCGTGCAGCGATGGCGCCTGTAAGATATTGGAACTGGACGGTAAGTCGGCCGCGGTCATCTCCAGCTACGCGGCGCCGCTATTGGAAGGTTGCGGCACGATTAAGAAGGGCGAGCTGCGCATCGTCGCTAAAACGAAGGAAGTGCCGTTCGTCACCGCCTTCGCCACCGGGCATCTCACTGCGGCCGAACAGGGAGAACTCGGCCAAGCCTTGGCCGAAGTAGTCAAGAATCCCGAACTGTGCGGCCAGCTGGAGTCGCTGATCGGCTTCATGCCGATCGACGCGCAGGATGCTGTAAAAAAAAAGTAATCGCTAACTTCGCCCCTGCGTGGAATCAGTGGCGCGGCCCTGACCGCGACGGGCGGTATCCGCAGCTTCCCAAGTCGCTGGCCGCCGCTCCCCAGCAACTGTGGCGGATCGACGTGGCGAGCGGCGGACTGGGCGGGCTGGCCGCCAACGACAAGTACGTGTTGGTCAGCCATCGCGACTTTGATGATTTTCAAGACGTCTTCCAATGTCGGGACGCCGCCACCGGCAAATCGCTCTGGACGCTCGAATATCTGGCGATTGACTCGCTCGACTATGGGCAATCTTCAAGAGCGACGCCAACCATCGTCAGCGACGCGGCGATCTTGCTGGGCGCCATGGGCGACTTGCACTGCGTGAATCTCGCCGATGGCGCCATTCGCTGGAAGACCAACCTCCGCTCGCAGTTCTCGGTGACGGCCGAGTTACCGTGGGGCTACTGCGGATCTCCCTTGGTGGTTGGAGATAAGGTCATCGCTCAGGCCGGCGGGGCCGAAGCTTCGCTGGTCGCCTTCTATCTGTCCGATGGTAAGCTCGCCTGGAAGTCAGCCGGTTCGGCCCCTAGTTACGGCTCGCTGATCGTGGCCGAACTGGGCGGCAAGCGGCAGATTGTTGGGCACGACGTCGACTCGCTGGGTGGCTGGGACGTTGAAACCGGCAAACGCCTCTGGACCTACAAGCCGCCGCTGGCGGGCGACTTCAACGTGCCGACGCCGCTGGTGATCGACGACAAGCTGTTGATCGTCACCGAAAACAACGGCGCCCGGCTTTTCGCCTTTCAAGACGACGGCACGATCGACCCAACCCCGGTGATGGAAAACCAGAAGCTGACGCCCGACATGAGTTCGCCGGTCGTCGTCGGCGACAAGGTCTTTTGCGTCGACAAGTTTCTCTATTGTCTCGACTTAAAGAACGATCTCGACGAAATGTACCGCCAGCGCGATCCCGCCTTGGGCGACTATGGCGCGATCATCGCCGATCAGGATCGTCTGCTGGTGATCGGCAATGGCGACCTGCTGCTGGTCGACGCGAAGGCGGACAAGTTTACGCTGCTTTCGCGGCAGAAGTTCAGCGAGGAGAAGATGGAGATTTTCTCTCACCCGGCGCTGGTTGGCGATCGGCTTTTTTTGCGCGATGAGGCGACGATCTACTGCTGGTCGCTGGGCGAATAGATATCGCGTTACTCGTCGGTCTTGTTTGTCGGCACATCCCAACGCTCGAGCCGAATTCGGTTCGGTTCGACGTCAACGCATCGGACGAGCCCGGTAACTGGCGGTGAGGGCCAACAGTCGAACCGCCGCAGCGGCGTAGGGACCGCTTCGCCGGTGTCGAGTCGATACGCGGCGATCGGCTTATATCGCAACTGCAGCGTGCCAGGCGTTATCGCCAGCGTCTCCAATTTTGGCATCTGCTTGAATTCGCAGACGCATTCCTCGGTAATTTGCGTGCCATGGATTGTGACCATTCCCAATGCGGGCGCGTTGGTCAATTGCCGAAAGCCTCGATTGGTAATCGACGGCGCTTCGACGATCTGCAGAAATCGAATCGTCTTGATTTCACTTAGCGACTTCATGCCCTGATCCGTGGTTGGCCCTGAGACGATCGTGACGCGCGCCATCTGCACGGCGTGCGGCAGTTCCGCCAAGACCTCATCCGCAGCCGCCGCTCCGCGAAGCTCCAAATACAGGAGAGACTCACAGGACAACAGACGGCGCATCTGCTGCGGCGTTATCTCCGAACAATCGAGCGTCAATTGATACAAGTGCGGCAATTGGGCGACGCTATCGATTAACTGGTCGCCTTGCGGTCCGGCAGGCAATGACAACGTGTCGAGCTGCGTTAACTGCCCCAGCCCCCTGGCGATTGTGCTGGTATCTCTAACCCCGCTCAGATCAACCGAGCTGATCCGTGAAAAAATGTTATCGCCGAATACCGCCCGCATCAGCCATGGCCCCTTCGGCTCGGTGGAGATGCACGACGCGGCGTAAGCGTTATAGTCGAAGCGGGCCTGACCTCCCGCTTTTCCGACCGCCATCGCGAAGGCGGTCTCGCGCTGAGAGACGTTTATCAAGGCGCCGAGCCAGGCGAGCGGAATCGCCAGCGCGAACACCAAGACCAACATTCCTCGCAGACTAAATCGTAGCCAGCGGCGCATTGGCGACAAAGCAAGTTTGGTCGATCTATTCGTCATCGCAGCGGAGTCCGCAAGAAAGTGAAGCTACCTTTAGAGCGTAACGCACCTTTTGCGTAGCTGCGAGAAGAAGTCTCGGCAACTGTTCGCCACGTCCGCCGCTCGAATATTGAGACGAAGCAGGCGCCATTTCGGTTTTCTGGATCGTGCAGCGGTATTGCTGCCTGTTGAAAAATGCCATCGTGGCATTTTCCAACCTCGCCAGGCTCAGAGCATAGCTCTTCGCGGCGCGCAAAATAACGACTTACGTCGCTATTTTGGGATCGCATCCATGCGATCACGCAGTCCGTTGAGAAAATCAACGGACTGCTAAAGATTGAAGAAAACCGCTCTAGTGCCCTTTCGCCGCCTGCTTCGCCGATTCACCAACCGTTTCTTCTCCCACTTCCCCGTATTGATCCTCGGAGCGAAGATCGTGCAACGGCAACGTGATCCGAAAGGTGGCCCCTTCGCCGGGGGCGCTTTCGACTTTGATCTCGCCATTGTGGGAGTGAATCACAGCGGCGCAGATGCTGAGCCCCAGGCCGGTCCCTTGCGTCGGTTCTCCCGGCACGCGATGACCATCGCCGCGGAAGAACCGTTCGAACACCTTGTCGTGCTCCTCTGTCGGGATGCCATAGCCGTTGTCGGCGATCGCCAATTCGACCGTTGACTGATCGGCCGAGCGGCGGAGCGTGACGTCAATGCCGCCACCTTCCGGCGTGAACTTGACCGCGTTGTCGAGCAGATTGTTGACCACCTGCCGCAGATGCTCGACGTTGCCTTTCACCCAGCTTGGCTGCAGTTTGGCATGCAAGGCAAGCCCGTTTTCTTCGGCCACTCCGCGAAACA
Organism: Blastopirellula retiformator; assembly: GCF_007859755.1. Lineage (NCBI taxonomy): Bacteria > Pseudomonadati > Planctomycetota > Planctomycetia > Pirellulales > Pirellulaceae > Blastopirellula > Blastopirellula retiformator. The sequence continues at coordinate 555,701 of NZ_SJPF01000002.1, forward strand.
TCTCCACCGAGCGCTGCACCGCCTGGTCGAGCGAAATCGGATGCAGATGAATGAAGTGGCGATCCGATTCGGTTTCGGAAAGAAGCAGCAGCTGGTTGACGAGATTCTCGAGATGATCGTTCTCTTCGATCAATTCGCCCAGCAGCTCTTGATAGTCCTCGACGCTGCGCGGTTCGTTCAGCGTCACTTCGATACTGCTGCGAATCGCGGCCAACGGGGTCCGCAGTTCGTGCGCCGCGTTGGCCAGCAAGTCTTGCTTACGCGAGACATGGACGGCGATTCGGTCGAGCAAACCATTGATCGTCGCGGCCAACTGATCCAGTTCGTCGCCGGTGCCGCGCCACGGCAGACGCTCTTCAAGATGACTGGGCCGCAATCGCGCCGAAGCGTGAATCATGTCCGATAACGGTTCGGTCGCCCGGCCGGCGAGCCAATAGCCGCACATCGGCGCCAGCAACAACACCAGGCCCGAAGCCCCCAGCACTTGTCGATCGACCCGCGCCAGATCGTCCCAGATCGACCGCAAGCTGGTTCCCAAGCGAACCGCAGCGATCCCTGCCGACGGTTTCTCTAGCCTGTGCTGGATGAACCGAATCGCGTCGACCTCGGTCGGCCGCGACTCGGCAAGCTTCTCGGGATAATCGATCGCTTCGTCGGGCGCCTTAGCGCTGGACCAGACGACCTTCCCCTCTTGATCCAGGAACGCCACAAACCAGCCGTGTTGGATATGCCCTTCGGCATGCTGCTCGAGCGTCTGATACATGTCGGGCAGGTCGACGGGACGCTCCTCGAGCATCAACACGATTTGCCGCATGTCTTCCGCTAGCAGCTGATCAACTTCGTGGTAGAGGGCGAAGCGGACTCCTTCTCGCAGTCCCGCTAGCGTAGCGCCGGCGGCCAGGACCACGACGATTGCGTTCCAGACCATCAACCGAAAGCGGAGCGTTTGCGACGCCGTTTTCAGCGATTTCCACCGTGCGCCGATCCAGTTTTCATCGGAATTCATACTTCACCTTCGGCGTGTTCGCCCTTGCCTACCCGCGATGCCAGCATGATAGCTGCAGTCTAAACGGGGTAACACAGAGACCTTAAGGTATTTTAATACTTGACTTTGGTAAATGCGCAAGCCGATGAAAGTGGAGCACCCCCCAACATCGTGAACGATCTATTGTTTTGGAGTAAACCTCATGACTTGCCGGATAGCGACTCTGTTTGTGCTGGTCGCAACCGCCATCGCGGCTCCCCGACTCTACGGTCAAGAAACCGATGTCGAGCGGCGTCTGTTGATGATGGAAAACGAGATTGAACTGTTGCGGAGCCAGCTTTCGGCGGTCAAGTCGGTCGGTCCGACCTACCAGGAAGCAGGCTACGGGATCCCGGCGCAAGAGGCGGGCATGGTGATCAACACCAACGCCGGTTTTCCCCCCTGCCCTCCGGCCGGTCCCGTTTATCCAACGGTCAAAGTGAGCGGCTTCTTTCACCTCGACACCGACTGGTTCGATCAAAACCAGGCGAACCTCGATACGGTCGGCGACATACAGAACAGCGACGGTTTTCGCCGAGCCCGTCTCGCCGCTAAGGGCAAAGTCGCCGACAACGTCAGCTACATCATGGAGTACGACTTTGCGATCAGTCAGGCGCGGTTTGTCGACGTCTGGCTGCAGTTTGAAGAGGTCGCCATGCTGGGGACCGTACGCATCGGTCGCTGGCGACAGCCGTTCGGCATGGACGAGCTGACCAGCGTTCGCGAGATCCCCTTTCTGGAACGCTCGCTCATCTTCTCGATGGCGCCCTTCCGCCAGACCGGTATCGGCTTTTTTAACAACAACGAAGCCGAGGACATGACCTGGGCGGCGTCGGTGATTCGCTACCCGAGCGATTCGTTCGGCAACGTCGGCGGCGATAACGGCGGATACGGCTTTGTCGGTCGTTACACGATTCTGCCGTTCTATCAAGACGACGGCGAACGGTTGCTTCACCTGGGCGCCGACTATTATTTTGTCGACCCGGCGATGAATGAGGCGGGCTTCGCGTCGCAGCCTGAAATTCAAATCGTCGACAGCGCCGGGAACATTCCAACGATCCTGTCGAGCGTGCCGCCGTTTATCAACACCGGCACCGTCCCGACCAACAACATCAGTTCGTACCGCCTGGAAGCGGCGGCCGCGTGGGGGCGACTGTACGTGCAGTCCGAAGCGCAGTGGCTGCAGTTGGATCAGATTGGCGGAACCAACGAAACGATCGAAGGCGCCTACATTCAGTTTCGCTATGTGCTGACTGGCGAGAAGCTGCCGTACGATCGGAAGACGGGCGTCTTTAAGACGATCACGCCGTTTCATGACGTCAAGCCGTGCTACGGCGGCATCGGGGCTTGGGAAGCGACCGCGCGCTGGTCGTACGCCGACTTCAACGGCGCGTGGCTCGGCAATCCGGCGACGCATCCAGGCCGTCAGTTGAACGACTTGACGCTCGGCATGAACTGGTACGTCAATAAGTTCACCAAGTTCCAGTTCAACTACATCCATGCGATGTTGAACGATCCGACGATTGGCGAAAGCAATGCAAACATCTTCGCGGCTCGTTGTCAGTTGCAATTCTAGGCGACGTCGGCATCACGACGTTCGCAGCACGTAGCCCCGGCCACGGACCGTGTGGATCAGGGGCTCGTCAAAACCGCGATCGACCTTTTGCCGCAGATGGTTGATGTGAACGTCGATGACGTTGGTCATCCCGTTCCAGTCTTGTCCCCAGAGATGCTCGTTGAGCATCTTTCGCGATACGATCTGACCGGCGTTGCGCATCAGCAATTCCAGAATGCTAAACTCCGAAGGCGACAGGTCGATCTCTTTGTCATCGCGCGTCACCTTTCGACTTCCCAGGTCGAGCGCCAGCGGGCCGGCCTCGTAGTTGAGCGCCGGTCTCGGCGTGGCGCGGCGCCACATGGCGTTCAGCCGGGCCAGTAGCTCGGGAAAGGCGAACGGTTTGACCATGTAGTCGTCGGCGCCATGATCCAGCCCTTGCACGCGATCATCGACCGAACCGAGAGCGGTCAAAATCAAGAGCGGAGTGCCGATTCCCTCGTCACGCAGCTTCTGGACGACCTCCAGCCCGCCGATCCCTGGCAGCATCAGGTCGAGCAATATGGCGTCAAACTGCTGGGTCCGTGCATACTCCAGCCCCTTCTCACCGCTGCGGGTCCAAGTACATTCGTGCCCGGCCTCGGTCAAACCCCGCGACAGCGACTTGCCCAACAGCTGTTCGTCTTCGACCACTAAAATGTGCATTACGGCAATCCAAGCGTCATTTTCAGTTTTCAAGCGGCAGACGAGCTGCCGCAGCAACCGCTAAATCTACGCACTATTCCGCCGCTGCGCGGGGAACATGAACGTTTTTTAATTCTAGACGTATTTGCACTTTTCGGCATCACCACGCAGAATTGCATAACGTTGGAAATGCACAACACCCGCCGCATGAGCAGGCCCCAAAATCGGGCGAAACTATCGCGACGGACGACCCGAAAAAAACATTCCCACAATGCCAGCCTCCGCACGTGTTCCCGGCATTCCGCACTGGAACAGGACAACAAACCGACTTGCGGACCCCACGATTCACAGTTGATACGCAGCGTTCCCCAGCACCTGAGCGGCGGCTGCGACTTCGGTCGCATCCAGCCGCCGCACAGGTCTGCTGACGCCGGGAGGGCGTCCGTTTCGCTCGCAGCCGTTTGATTTGCAACACCGCCGCAAGAGAGCTTCGCTTCCAGTAACGCCATGGCAACGCACCAAGTCGCAATCCCGGTCAATCGCCCTTCGCACCCCCAAGTGGGCGGCTGCGAAACGTTGACGTCGGATGTGGCGGTGATCGGCATGGCCCTGCTGCGAGGCGATCTGGCTCGCTCATTGGCGATACCGCTGGTCGCGGTGCTGCTGACCGCGCTGGTTAGCGCCTATTTCTCCCCCAGCGACCGCCAATCCCAAAGTCCGGTGCTGACCGCCGAGGGACAGTTCGACGCCGACTCGGAAGTCGCGTCTATCTTCCCAGAGGCGACCACGACGTTTCTCTCTCACCTCGCTAACGACGTCGCCTGCTCGGTGCTCTACGAGCGGCAGCAGCACGACGCAACGCTTGCGGCGACCGCCATTCTGCTTCGCGGTCCGCCGGCGGCATAGGCCCCGTCGCCTTCTCGCCCCAACATGCACATTGAACTTATTTCGTTTTGAAAGTGCGGCAGTTCTGATTTCTTCTAACCGATCGTCCGCGCGATCGACTTGAACTACACGAGAAATCAATCTGCCGTCAAAGCGAAACCTGGCGTCGACTTTTACGCAGAAAGTCCGCCTCAATCCATCGATCAACCCCACTCGAGTTTTATAGGTGAAGTATGCAAGAGCTGAATAACCGCTCTGCGAATCGTGCAACTGCCGGCCGGCGCCGGTGGTGGAAAGCCGCCTGCCTGGCGATTGTCTTGACGACCGTTGGTCAGTGCGTGTTCTGGACGACAGGCGCCGCCACCGCGCAAGAGGGCGAAGCGACCGCCGTGTCGCAGGTCATCTTGGGACAAGCGCTGGTCAAGGAAGCGAAGGCGGCCCCGGTGAGCAAGTCAAAGTCGTCCGACGAACTGAAAACCCGACCGATCGGTACGAAGGTCTTCAAGACGATCGTCGAAGTTGAAGATCCGTCGGCAGTGAAAGCGGGCGACCTGGTCGACGTTTCGCTGGTTACCATCGGCGGCGATCACGCCCACGTCGAGAAGATCCTGAAGAAGGTAGTCGTGCACTCGGTCGAACCGGCTCGCGGCGAACAGCCCGAACCCGCCAAGCCGGCCGAAGAAGGCGCAGGAGAAGCGGAAGACGCGGTCGCCGAACATGGCGAGCCTGAACTTTACCCGACCCTGGTCGTCGGCTTGCAGCTCGACAGCTCGAAACTGGAAAAGATTCGGACCGCCGATCACCAAGGGGCGCTGCGTTTGACGCCGTTTATCGACCACTCGAACGACGGCATCGTTCAATCGATCGTGCACAACTTCGTCTCGAACTTGTTTCAGCCGCTGTTGCTCTTCTTCTTCATGGGCTTCGCCATTCCGCTGCTGCATGTTCCCTTTGAATTTCCGAAAGCTTTGTACCAGAGCTTGACCATTTATCTGTTGGTTGCGATCGGCTGGCACGGCGGCGAGCTGATGGCGGCCCTGGCGACTTCGGAACTGGCGGTTGCTGGCGGATTGGCCGTAGTGGGGTTCATCGTGAACGCGTTCATCGGAGTCGCAGCAACCTGGATCCTGCGAACAACAACCCCGATGCGCCGGATCGATGCGGTGACCGTCGGTTCCTATTATGGCTCGGACTCGGCAGGTACGTTTGTGACCTGCCTGGGCATTCTCGCCACCCTGGGCATCTTGGCCGACAGCTATATGCCGGTCATGCTGGCCGTGATGGAAATCCCCGGCTGCCTGGTCGGCCTGTTTCTGATCTCGCGTTTGCGTCGCCAGGGCATGGATCCTTCGGGCAACATGCCCGGCGAACCGGGCTATCATGACTCGGTCGGCAAAGATTCGCTGGACGACGATTCGTCCGATCCGTACGCTCATGACGACTCGCAGAAGCTCGTGCCCAAATCGGTCGGAGCGGCTGCGGCTGCCGGCGCCCATGAAGACGGCGGCATCTTGAGCCCGAAGATCTTGCACGAGGTCTTCCTGAACCCCGGCCTGTTCATGTTGTTCGGCGGTTTGATCGTCGGCTTCATCAGCGGTCGCCAGGCGCTTGTCGATCCGCATGTCGTCGAAGGCCCGAACAACTTTTTCGTGATGATGTTCAAAGGGGCTCTCTGCTTGTTCCTGTTAGAAATGGGCATCACCGCTTGCCGCCGTCTGCAAGATCTGAAGTCGGCGGGGATCGGGTTCATTGTGTTTGGTTTACTGGCGCCTAACCTGTTCGCCCTGATCGGCATCGTGGCGCTGCACGGATACAGCATGGCGTTGGGCCATCACTTCCACTTGGGGACGTACGCCTTGATGGCGGTGCTTTGCGGAGCCGCATCCTATATCGCCGTTCCGGCGGTGCAGCGGATTGCGATTCCCGAAGCCAGCCCGACGTTGCCGCTGGCGGCTTCGCTCGGTCTGACGTTTACTTGGAACGTGACGTTGGGCATCCCGATCTACATCGAGCTCGCGAAGTTTGTGACTGAATCGTTGCCGGTCACCTAGGCCCAGTTGAAATCAGCGGAGGTACGTCGGTCGTTATTTGATGCCCGCGAATAGGCCGACGGCCTCCCTTTCCTACACCAACGCTCATTTGGAGTCATTCCTGTGTTCACCACCAAAAATGCAAGACGCGTCACCATTGTGATGGACGCCGCTCTTCAGAGCCTGATGCTCGACAAAATTTCGGAGTTGGGAGTTCGCTACTACAGCATCATCAAATGCCATGGCCAGGGACATCACGCCGTCACCGGCGACCTGTACGGTGGCGACGGGCTGCTGCGAGTCGAGATCATCACCTCCAACGACGTCGGGGCGAAGATCCTCGACTGGATCCATGCCGCTCAGTTCGCCCAGTTGAGCCAATACGCCTTGTTCGCCTTCGCCGACTACGTCGAAGTCGATGAGCGGGACCAGTCGTTCCGCGGCGATCGCTAACCAGCTCAAACGATCAACCAACCGCCTGTGCAGCGAGCGCTGACTCGCCCCACAGGCGCCGCCAACCGATCCACACTTCGCAGCGACTGCGTTCTCCCTTAGGATTGCGTCACGTGACTACCGGCTTCGCCTACAATCCGAACCTCAAGTATTTGCACAGCACGCCCATGGAACGCCCAGCTGACGCCGCCGCCGCTCAAACTGCCCTGGAACGAGGCAACCTCGCTTTCCGCAACTGGATCGCCAGCGCCTATACCGCACAAGAAACGCCCGATCAGCTCGATCCGGCCCAGCGCCGCACCAAGCTCGAAACCGATTTCCCCACCGGCCAGGTTCCCAAGCAAGCGCCGTTCGCCATCGTCTGCGGCTGCTCCGACGCCCGCGTGCCGGTGTCGCAACTCTTCAGCCGTTCCGTCAACGATCTGTTTGAAGTTCGTACCGCCGGACAGGCGATGGGGGACGAATGCCTCGGGAGCGTGGAGTATTCCCTTTCGCACATGTCGTCGGTCAAAACGGTCGTTGTGCTGGGACATAGCGGCTGCGGCGCGGTCACTGCGACGGTCGACTCGTTCCTGCAAACTTGGGGGATGAACCTGGGGCTGTCGTCGGTCGGTCTGCGCAGCATCTTGCAGCGCATTCATCCCGCGGTCTCGCTCGCCGCCCAGTCGATTCAATCGTCGACGATGGGCATCGATTTCCGCCGCGACGCCGATCACAAGAGGTTGATCGACGTCGCCACGATGCTCAACGCCGCCGGATCAGCGCACCAACTGCGATTGCTGGTCAACAGTCTCGGTCGAACCGACGTCAGCGTCTTATTTGGCGTCTACGACATTGCGTCTCACGCCGTCGTTCGCCCTCCGGTTGGCGCGATTGACGGACAGAAGTGGACAGAGGGGCTGGCGAAAGCCCCCGACGCCGATGACCCGATCGATACGCTGGCTGAAGTCTGCGTTTCGGCCTCCGACCCGCAACAAATTGTTTGACGGCTTGCGAGGATTCCAGCCCCTCGCAGACCGTTGTTGCGTAACCCGCATCGAGTCCCCCTACCTTCTCGATGCGGGTTCTTTTTTTCTTGAACACGCGGGAATTTAGGGCTCCGACTTCAATCTCAGGCGATCACCCAGGCGGAAGGTATAATAGGACCAAACGCCTTTTGCCCTCCCCCCGCTTGAGTTGCTGATGATTCGCTCCGCGTTGCTTGTCGCCCCGATCCTCGTCTTCTTACTGCGCATCGCCGCAGCCGAGCCGAGCGCATCGTGGCAGCGGTACGAAAGCGTTCGTCCGCTGATGGGCACCGTGGTCAAAATCGTCGCCTACGCCCCGTCACAGGCGAAAGCGGAAGAGGCGATCAACGCCGCCTTCGCCGAGATGCAGCGGCAGAACGGCATTCTCAGCGATTACGAGGCCAAGTCAGAGGTCACCCAGCTAAGCCAAGCGAGCCCCGGCAAGCGGCAGATTGGCCCTGAACTGTGGGACGTCCTGTTCTACTCCGAGCAGGTCAGTCAGGCGACCGATGGCGCCTTCGACGTCACGATCGGCCCGCTTACCAAAGCATGGCGGCGGATGCGCCGCCGGAAGGAAATCGACCGAGAAGCCATCGCCGAACTGCTGCCGGCCGTTGGCTATCAGAAGCTACTACTCGATCCCGCCATGCACACGGCCGAGCTGACCGCCGCCAACATGCGGATCGATCTGGGCGGAGTCGCCAAGGGCGCCATCATTGACGCGGGATTGCGCACGTTGGCCAAACATGGCTTGCAGCAAGCGCTGGTCGACGCCGGCGGAGACATGGCGATTGGCGACGCGCCTCCTTCAGCGGCCGGCTGGAAGATTTCGGTCGCTCAGTCGAAACAACCGGGCGCCGAGGTGATGCTGGTGGAGCTGGCCAACTGCGGCGTCGCGACCTCGGGCGACGCCTATCAGTTTGTCCAGATTGACGGCAAGCGCTATTCGCACATTCTCAATCCGCAGACTGGTTACGGCGTCACGACCAGTAGCACGGTCACCGTCTTCGCCCCCACCGCGATGCAGGCCGATGCGTGGGCTTCCGCCATTAGCGTCATGGGAGCGACCAACGGTTTTCCCCATTCATGCGGCAGGCCGATCATGCCGCGGCGGTGACGACCCTAGACCAAGGAAAACTAAACGTCAAAAAGACGCCGAACCTGGATGCCTGGATTACTGCTCACTAGAAGCCGGGTTTTCCCGAGCGGGGTTCTTTTCTACGGCCGACTCCTCTGCGGCCAGTTCTTCCGGCATCTCGCCAATGCCAAGAATCCCATGCAGCTTCGTCGTGTCGACTTCGATCGTATGCAAACGCCCCTGACGCTCGACCACCAAACGTAGCGGCTTGGCAAAGTCAGTCACGAGGCCAAAGAACTGATTTCCGTCTTGGAACTGCTGGCCGTTCGCCTCATAGACGCGATCGCCAACCAGCAGCCCCGAAGAGGCCGCCAGCGATCCCGGCACGACCGCGGTCAAAAAGACCAGGTCGCGGTTCGCTTCGTCGCTGCGCCAGCGAATGCCGAGCGGCGACGGCTTTTCGTTCAGCGTCAGCGGCAACTCCAGCGACGCTTCCTCCCCTTCCCGTTCGACCGTGATCGTCGTGTCGTTGGGGGCGGCTTGGACGTTGATTAGGAACTGTTCGATATCGTTAACCGGCAGCCCAGCGAATTTGACAATCTTGTCGCCGTTGCGGACGCCCGCCTGGTAAGCGGGCAAACCAGGGGTCGACTCTTTGATGATCAGGCCGTCGCTGATCTCGGAATCGGTCGCCCAGCGAATCCCCAGTCGCGTGCGACGTCCCGTGTAGGCGCTTTCAAACTGGCGCCGCTGCGACGGTCCTTCGCGTCGGGCGGCGTCGCGGAAGCTGCGCGGCAATTCTTCGTTGCTCAGCAGCCAAATCAGCTGAAACGCCATCCGCGCGACCGACTCGACGCCGTCGTACGAGATGAACTCGACGTCGTCCTGGGGTCGGTGGTATTGATCGTGCAGTCCGGTGTGAAGCATCACGTACGGGAAGCTTCGCTCGAAGAACGGGTGGTGATCGCTATTCGCTTTCACTTCCCACTGGAAATCCAGGGCCAGTTGCGTCCCTTCGTTCGCGCTGGTGATCAGCCGGCGCAACCCGTGCGAGGTTCGGCCTCCGGAGACTTCGACGCGTCCTTTCCGCAGCCGCCCAATCATGTCGAGGTTGATGTAGAACTTGACCCGCGCCAAGTCGATCGTTGGGTGCTGCAGCCAATGCTTTGACCCCAGCAGCCCCTTCTCTTCGCCGTCCCAAAAGACGAACAAGACGCTCCGCTGCGGCGGTTCAGCCAGCTTCGAGAACGCCTCGACGACTTCCAGCAAGCCGGAAGTCCCGCTGGCGTTGTCGTCCGCCCCGTTGTGGATGTATCCGGTTGGGCCAAAGCTGTTGGTCGAATTCCCATAACCGACATGGTCATAATGGGCGCCGACGACGATCACCTGCTCGGCCAGCTCTGGATTCTTGCCCGGCAGCATCGCCAGGATGTTGCGGTACTCGCTGCCAAACCATTGGAAGTAGGTTCCGTTGTCGCCGGCCGGCTTCAGGCCGTGGTCCTTCAGGAACTCCACGAGATAGTTGCCGGCTGCCCGACCGCCGCGGCTCCCCGCCTCGCGACCCTCGAAAGAATCGTCGGCCAGCATATCGAGATGTTTCTGGATCTCGCCGCTTTGGATCGAATTAACCGCTTCTCCCAGGCTCGCCTCCCCGGCGGACGCCAAGGAAGAACAGACGAAAAGCACGAAAATCGAGGACAGGCGAGTCATTCAGACAGCTCCGCGGGCAGGGCGAATATCGAGCCCACCACGATCGCCGGAAGATTTTTCGACAAACCGGGGGCTGTTGAAGGGATCGAGAGTTCGCCGCCAAAACGCCAGATTTACGCTGGTTTGCCGCGATTTTCTCTCCCAATCGCAGGAATCTATGCCGATTAGTCCGACAATTCCACCCCCAAACCTCGAACCAGGCCACCGATTTCTGCGTCTCCCCATTGCCGAAACCGAAGGCAAAAGTTAACCTGTTCGTTCCCCAAGGAGAGATGGCAGAGTGGTCGAATGCGCCGGTTTGCTAAACCGGTGAACGGTGTAAAACCGTTCCACGGGTTCGAATCCCGTTCTCTCCGCTCGATTGAAAAGCCGTCAACGTAAGTCGTTGGCGGCTTTTTCTTTGCGCCGATGGAAATTCATTTGTCTCCGTTACTGGGACAAGTAAACGTCACATCCCTCTCCTGTTTGGTAGGTTCGCGACCGCATAGCCCTCGGCGTCCATCTTCGTCTGCGTGACGATCTCCCAGACGGTCGTCCTAACGGCGAAAGCCAAGTCCCCAAAATACTGCGATGTCGCAACTATAAAGCGCCCCAAGACTAGCAGCCTATTGAAAAATGCCATCGTGGCATTTTTCAACCTCGCCAGGCTCAGAGCGTAGCTCTTCGCGGCTCGCAGTCCGTTGAGAAAATCAACGGACTGCTAACCCTGCTTTGCCGATAGCCCGGCGAGCGTTGTGCCGCCGCTGGCGAACTGGTCGACTTCGATCTGCAGGTGCTGCAGTTGGCTGACGAACAGGTTGCACAGGGGGGGCGGATTTTTGGGGTCGAAGGCGAGATGCTGGCCATGCTGGAAGCGTCCGCCGGCGGCGATGATCGGCAGGTTCGAGTTGTCGTGGCTCGACGCATTGCCGAGGTTCGACCCTAGCACGATCGACGTTTGATCGAGCAGCGTGACGTCTCCCTCTTGGACGTCGTCCAACTTCTGCAGCAATTCGGCGAACAGGCGCATCTCTTCCAGTTCGATGATCGCCAGCATCTTGATCTTCTCTTCGTCGCGTCCGTGGTGGCTGAGGTTGTGCCAGCCATCTTCGACGCCGTCGAGCGCGACGACGCCATTGTCGCCGGCGCCAGACAAGGTGATCAGCCGGGTCGAATCGGTCTGAAACGCGAGAAAGATCATATCGTACATCAACTGCATCCGGGCGGTCAGTTCCGACCGATCGGCGATATCCTCCGGCGGTTTGCGATCGACGACCGGCTTTGGCTTGTCGATCCAATCTTCGGCGTTCCGCAGACCTTGCTCCAAATCGCGAATGCTGCTCAGGTACTGGTCGAGGGTTTGACCATCCTGCTTTCCCAGATCGCGGGCCACGCTCTTGGTCTGATCCATGACCAGGTCCATGATGCTTTGCCCGTTTTGCACGCGCTGCAGTTGGGTCGCCCGCTCGGCCGCGGTGCCGGCCAAGAAGAGCTTGGCGAACAACCGGGAGGGGCGACTTTCGCACGGGATCGAAACGCCGGCTCGCGTCCAGGACATGCTCGTCCCGTTCAGCCCCAAGGCAAGCGACGGAAAGCGGGTCGCCCGGCCGATAAACTCGGCGGCGTATTGATCGACCGAGATCGTGTTTTGAAAACCAGGGCGTCCCGGGTGCGCGGCGCCGGTCAAAAACGATTTCTCAGCGCTGTGCCCGCCGTTGACGTCAGGATGACTGAGCCCCGAGATGACGGTAAATTTGTCGCGAACCGCCTGCAGCGGCTCGAGGTAGGGGGACGGCTTGTAGTCGGCGCCTTCTCCTTCCGGAAAGAAATAGGGCCCGTAATAACCGAGGGGCGAGCAGATCGACAGCATCCGGCGAATGTCGCCGCGGGGCTGTTCCGGTTCGCTCGCTTTGGCTTTACCAACGCCTAGGCTCGCCAGCAACGGCAGTCCAATGGCTACGCCGGAAGACTGCAAGAATCGTCTACGGTGGATCGCCTTCATTACGTTTCTCTCTTTCGTCAAGCGGCAGGTGAATGGTTGGGGCGCTGTTGCAGCTTGCGCGGTCCTAGGGGTTCGGGGTCGGAGACAGAAACAAATCGCTGGTGACGATCGCTTGGATCATCGACTTCAAACCGTAGTCGTGCGACTCGGTGCTCTGCACGATTTCCTCAATCTGCCGCCGATCGGCGAACGTCACCGGGCGTCCGCCGCCATAAACCAACAGCTTGGTGGCGATCGCTCGGGCAATCTGCGGGCGCCGGTCCGCCATCAGTTCGCGAAACTCGGCAAACCCGGCGAACTCTTGCCCATCGGGCAGCGTGCCGGCAGTTTGCAGATCTTGACCAATGCGGTAAGAGACCTTGCCGGGCAGCTTCTTCCCTTCGCCAATCGAACGGTACCACTGCCGCTCACCGCCGATGACGTCGAATTTTTCCAGGGCAAATCCGATCGGATCGATCCGCCGATGGCAGCTGGCGCACATGGCGTCCTGGCGGTGCAGCGCGAGTTGCTCGTGAATCGTCGTCGCCCCGCGAATGTCGGGCTCAACGGCCGGCACCTTCGGTGGCGGCGGCGGAGACGGGCAACCGAGAATGTTATCCAACACCCAGACGCCACGGGTGACTGGTGAGGTCGACGTGCCGTTGGCGGTCACCTTCAAGACGCTCGCTTGCGTCAGGACGCCGCCGCGAAGCGAATCGGCCGGCAAGCCGACTTTGCGATACTGTTCGTTACCGCGGACTTGTTCAATTCCATAGTGCCGAGCCAACCGCTCGTTCACAATCGTCCAGTCGGCGTCGACAAAGTTGATGACGCTCAAGTCTTCTTTCAGCACCTGCTGAAAGAACCGCCGCGTCTCTTCGACCATCGCCTGCTGCAACAGGAAATCAAATTCCGGATAGAGTTTCGAGTCGGGCGTGGTGAACTCAATGTCGTCCAGGTCGAGCCACCGCCCCGTAAAGTCAGTCACAAAGCGTTCGATCCGTGGATCGGCGATCATTCGCTCGACTTGACCGTTTAGCACCTGCTTGTCACGCAGCTTGCCTGCGGCCGCCAAATCCAACAGCTCTTGGTCAGGCGCCGTTGACCACAGAAAGTACGAAAGCTTCGACGCGATGTCGTAGTCGTCTAGCTGCTCTGATCGCTCCAGCAACAAAAACTGCGGCGAGCACAAGACGGCCGTCACGCCAGTGCGGACGGCATCTTCAAACGACTGGCCGCTACGATGACACTGCAAGGCCAGTTCAACGTAAGGCTCGACTGTCTCTGCGTCGACCGGCCGGCGAAACGCCTTGGGCAGGACGTTGGTCAAGATCCGCCGAATGTCTTCCTCGGGGTGATCCGATTCAACGCGGCACGACTTGACCCCTTTGCGATGGCGCATCCAAACTGGCTGGTCTTCGACCAAGTGTAGGCTGTCCACGTCACCAAACAACTGCCGCTGTGCCTGGGAAGGAAAATCTTGATCAAGCGGCCCGTACGTCTCCGCCCACGCGACGGCGATACCAGGACGCTTCTCATGTTTGTCGCGCCACGTGACATGCTCGGGCCAGATCTGCGGCAAGATGTGAACGGTATCGCCCGCTTTCATGGCGGTCGTAAACTCGATCACCCGCGGCTTATCGGAGGTCCCGGTCACGTCGTAGACGCCGATCAACTTGCGCGTCGTCGAACCAAACAGACTGCCGACGTAGAGCGAAACCGAGAGCGTCCGATCGCCCGCCTGATAAGGCCACAAGGCGACGCGGCAGCGATAAACGCCATCCTCAATTGGATGAGCCGGATCGATCCGGGCAGGCGGCCAACCGGGGGTGAATTTGACGAACGAGCCTTCCGCTTCCAGCGTCCCACCTTTCGCCTTCTTGACCGAATCGACGTTCTCCTTCACCTCCATCAATTCGATATGCCGCGTCTCGGGCTCCAGCGGACGAATGCGACGGATTGTGGCGTCGAAGGCGACGTTGGCCGCTTCCAAGTATTGTTCTAGCAGCACCGAAGAGATGCTCAGCCCGGCCGCCCCTTTGTCAAAGCCTTGCGCGTCGCCATCCTCGGGCAACAGATCGGCCAGCGGTTGGTCGATCCCCAGCAGATCGCAGACGGTATGCTCGTACTCTTTCCGGTTCAATCGTCGCGTCGCCGGTCCCACGGCTTTGGCTGGTCGGGCGACGCTGGCCACGATGTCGTCGATGGCGGACCGAACTGTCGCGGCCGCCGGCTGCGTTTCTTCGGGCGGGGGCATCTCGCCATTTTCGAGCGCCGTGACGATTCGCCGCCAGGTGTCGAGCGTCGCCGGCGTCGTCTCGTGCAGCGTCAGCTGATCGAACCGCAAATCGCCTTCCTGGGCATCCTCTCCATGACAACTGGTGCAATGGCTTGTGAGAAACTGCCGGACGTCTAAACCTGCGGCCCAGGCTGCTTCGATCCCAACGAAAAAGGCTAGAATTGCAATGACAATTCGATGCGACAAGGGGTTTCTCCAAGACGGGGGCGAACCGGTGACGGCAACCTACCATTCTACCTGGGAAACTCGCCAGCCGCCAAACTCGATTTGTGGGCGAAGGATCCGCCACTGCAGCTCCACCTTTCTTTTCGGTATCCCTGCCGCCGATACCAGCGTGATCGAGTGCGTCAGGTAAACTGAAAGAGAGGGTCCGACCGCCGTTGTGACGCGTGCCCCCTGCCCGCCAAGTTTTTCACGCCGATTTGAGAAAGGGAGGTGTCCGATGTCTTCCAAACCTGTCAAAGAGATCCTGGATCAAATACGCTCGGCCCATCGCCAGGTGATGAAGTCGTGCCGCAAGCTTCGCACCGCCGAGCCGGACTCGCGGATGCAGCTCCTCTTCGAGTTTATCGAGCGGCACGAAGAGGAGTTCAACATCGCCGTGCGGCATTTTGAAAAAGACGCCGGCGGAAACGGACAGCTGGAGACCTGGCTGCAGTTCACCTCGGAAGAGGACATCAACGAAAATCTGCAACAGATCGAATTGACCGCCGACATGTCGGCGGAAGAAATCGTCGGGCAAGTCCTGGCGTTCGCCGACAAGTTGATCGCCACCTATCGCGATCTCGCCGCGACAACATCGTCACCCCAATTGCAGGAACTGTTCCAAGACCTGGTTCAATTTGAGGAAGACAAACAAAAACAGTACGCCAAGATGATGCAAGACTGGTAACTTGTCGTTTGCTCCGCAAGCGGTCGACAGGCCATCCACGCCCAAAATGCCGCGCGCGAAGCGAGGATTCATGATAATTCGCTGGCGGCGCTATAGTTTTGAGACATATTATTAAGGGGTGCGTTATTCTCCGCCAATCGGGCGGCAGCGTGACCGATTGCGGATCTCTTTCCCCTTGCCAGGTTCCCTATAAACGCGTTGCGAGAGTTTGGCCTCAGCGCTCCGCTCGGAGCGACGATCGCGCGTCGTTCTGATCGCCCCCCCAACAACCGTACCTATCACTACTCCCGGGCATCGCAGTCATAGCATGGCGCTCGTCTGTTTGCGTAGCCTCGTATCGCTAGATCAGCGACGTTCCGCCGCGGGCATCCTTGACGAGCAAATGAATAAAGTGAATTTTGCGGACCACCGAGCGCGACATCACAAATGGGTAGAAGTCTTGCTGCCCCATGCTGCGGGCCAGTTCGTTAATGACCGTCGTCAGTTGCACCCACGAGTTGATCAGCAGGATCACCCGCTTGGCGTCTTCGTCCTTCGGGTCGTACAGGTCGTCGACCGTAAACGGCTCGACCGCCTGCTCGACTTCTTCTCCCCGTAGCCCAAAGCGAAGCGCCGTGTCGAGGCTATCGACCACATGCAGATAGTGGGCCCAACATTCGGCCCAATCTTCCCAGGGATGGACCGACGCGTAAGAGCTAATAAACCGATTGGCCCAGTCGGCGGGAGGACCATGTTCGTAATTGCGCTTCAGAGCGGCGGCGTAGTCCGCGCGCTCATCGCCAAATACTTCGCGAAACTTCTTGTGCCACTCGGTCTTGTCGACCAGGCGATCCCAATAGTAATGACCGATCTCGTGGCGAAAGTGACCGAGCAGCGTGCGATACGGCTCGCGCATCTCGTGCCGCGTCTTCTCGCGAATCGAGTCGTTCGCCTCTTCGATGTTCAGCGTGATTAAGCCATTGGCATGCCCGGTCATCACCCGCGGGCCTCCCTCCGGCGAACGGAGAAAGTCGAACATCACTCCACGCTCTGGGTCTTCGCTCACTTTTGAGACGACCGGCAACCCCAATTGCAGCAGCTGCGCGACCAGGCGACGTTTGGCGTTCTCGATCTTTCGCCACCATTGCCCATTCTCGTCAATGTCGAGACCGGGAATCGTGTTATTCAGCCGGCACGAGCGGCACAACGGCTCCTCTTCTTCGGCAGGAACCAGCCAATTGCAGCCGGCCGGCGAGTGGAAGTTCTCGCACCGTTTCCAGAGGGCGCCTTCCTCTTCCTGGCCAGCGACCACCCAGGCGTCTTTCTCGTCGGCCGGGGTCATCGCCAACACCTGCAACAGATCGGGCTGAAAGCCGAGCGGCGTCTTACAGCCCAGGCAAAAGCTGTTGTAGAAATATACCGGCCGCTGGCAGCGGCACCGATAGGCGTTGCGGCGACCGGTCGGCTCGTCCGACTTCCACGACTCGATGAGACGCCGCGTGATCGCCTCGAAGATTTCCAACATTGCGAGTCGCTTTCCTTGCCGGCGAGACGAATAATCCGAATGCGGCGTCAATTATAGAGCGGCAAGGTTTCGCCACCAATCGATTTTGGAGGGGACCTTTTCTGATCGGCCGGGCGACCCTGTCCCGGCCCGTTTTTCAATTTACGGCGGCGAAATCGGCACTCCCGCTCGCGGAAGCTGGCGAAAATCGCCTTGGCCAGACTCCAGCAGTCGCACCGGCGATTTGGTTCAGTTAGACTGTAACGCCACCAAACCCATTTCCCCCCGCCCTGCACCGTTTGCCGGCCAGCTTTGCTCTCCCCGCCTGCGGCCGCACTGGTGCATTGCCCCCGTACACGATCACGACATTCGGAGTCGCCTCATGCACCGTTCCGTTTTCTGTTGGATTCTCGCTTGCCTGGCCTTGGCGCCGGCTCTGACTCCGGCGCTGGCCGAAGAGCACCCGGACCGCGTCGTTCAGCCCGGCGTGCCAAAGGGAAAGCTGACTTCCGGTACGTTCACCGACAGCAAGCTCTTCCCCGGCACGGTCCGCGACTATCAAGTCTATGTGCCGGCCCAATACGACGGCAGCCAGTCTGCTTCTTTGCTGGTTTGCATGGATGGCCTCGGGTTCGCCAGTGCGAAAGGCGCCTATCGCGTGCCGACGATTCTGGACAACCTGATTCACAAGAAAGAGCTGCCGGTCACGATCGCCGTCTTCGTCAATCCTGGCAAGATTCCCGCCACCATCCCCGGCGGCCAAACCCTCAGCAATCGCTCGTACGAGTACGACTCGCTTGGCGATCGCTACGCTACCTTTCTGATTGACGAGTTCCTGCCGGTCGCGCTGAAAGACTTGAAGGTCACCACCGATCCGGCGCAGCGGGCCGTTTGCGGCGGTTCGTCAGGCGGCATCTGCGCGTTCACGGTCGCCTGGGAGCGTCCCGATCAGTTCGGCAAGGTCCTCAGCAATATCGGCAGCTATACCAACATCCGCGGCGGCTGGGCCTATCCCGGTTTGATCCGCCAGACGAAGGACAACCCGAAGCCGATCAAGGTTTACCTGCAAGACGGGGTCGACGACCTCAGCAACCTGCACGGCAGTTGGCCGCTGGGCAATCATGACATGGCCGCCGCCCTGCAGTTTGCCGGCTACCCCTACAAGCTGGTCTTTACCGAAGGGGGTCACAGCGGCAAGTGGGCCGGCGAAGTGCTGCCAGAGGCGCTGAAGTGGCTGTGGGATGAAAATGCCGAGTCGACCAACGTGCCGATCGTCAACACCAAGCCAAAGTGGGAACCCCACCCCGACGCCGTCGTGCAAGAGGGCGTGCCGCAAGGTACCGTCCACCAGATGGAGCCATGGGAATCGAAGATCTTCCCCGGCACGATCCGCGATTGGTCGATCTACGTGCCGGCGCAGTACAAGGCCGATCAGCCCGCGGCGCTGATGGTCTTTCAGGATGGCGAAAGGATGCGCGACGTCAAAGGACGTTGGCGCGTCCCGACCGTCTATGACAACCTGATTGCTCGTGGAGACATGCCCCCGACGATCGCCATCTTTATCAACCCCGGTCAAGACAAGACTAAGGAGCCGAGGAGAGGGAAATTCTCGAACCGTGGTTACGAGTACGACAGTCTCGGCGACCGCTACGTTCGCTTCCTGACCGAAGAGATCCTGCCCGAGGTTCGCAAGCAATACAACATCACCGACGATCCCAATCTGCACGCGATTGGCGGGTCGAGCTCGGGCGCCATCTGTGCGTTTACCTCGGCCTGGGAGCGGCCCGACGTTTTCCGTAAGGTTTATTCCAGCGTCGGCAGCTTCACCAACCTGCGCGGCGGCAACATCTACCCCGCCCTGGTTCGCAAGACCGAGCCGAAACCGATTCGCGTTTACATGGCCGATACCAGCGGCGACGTCGACAACGCCTTCGGCAGTTGGCCGTGGGCCAATCAGCGGATGTCGTCGGCGCTCAAGTACATGGGCTACGACCATCGTTTCGACTGGGCTGAAGGGTATGCGCATAATTCCGATTTCGGCGGCGCCCGCTTCCCTGAGGCGATGAAATGGCTCTGGCGCGACGAAACGCACGTGCCGCAGATCAATACCAAGGACGACCTGCGCAGCGACTACACGCTGCTCACGTTGCTTGTGCCTGGCGAAGACTGGGAACTGGTCGCTGAGGATCTCGGCTTTGCCGACGCCCTGTGTGCCGACGATGCTGGCAATCTGTACTACTGCGACATGAAGGCCCCGGCGATCGTCCGCATCAACGCGGCCGACGGCTCGAAGACCGAAATCGCCAAGGAGTCGGTCAGCGGGCTTGAGTTCAGTCCCGATCAGACCGTTTTGTACGGCTGCCAAGGCTCGAAGAACCGGGTGATCTCGATCAATGTGAAAAGCGGCGAGATCAAGACGGTCGCCGAAGGGGTCAAACCGAACGACCTGGCGGTCACCAAGGACGGCTTCATCCTGATCACCGAAACGGGCGCCCATCAGGTTACCCGCATCGATCCAAAGACAGGCGAAGTGACGCCGGCCGACGTCGGCATCGCCAAGCCCAACGGGATCGCGCTGACCAACGATCGCGGTACGCTGGCCGTTTCCGACTACGGCGGCGACCATACGTGGACCTTCCGCGTTAACCCGGGCGGCGTTCTGGACGCCAAACAATCGACGATGCCGATGCGGCTGCCGATTGATCCCCAGGGAGAGTTTCGCTTCAATCAGCCGCCGCCGTACGTCGCCGCGGCGAAGGGGGACGGCATGGCGATCGACAAGGCGGGCCGCTATTACGTCACCAGCGCGCTGGGCGTCCAGGTCTTTGATCCAACTTGCCGGCCGTGCGGCGTGCTGCCAAAGGTTGACCCCGATCAACCGCTGACCACCTGCATGCTGGCGGGCGAAGATCACAGCACGCTGTTCATCGCCCACGGCAAGAATATCTATCGCCGCAAGTTGTCGATCGAGAAGTAGGTCGCCTACTTCTCTTGCGGCATTCCAGGAAAGAATGCATTGGTCCGGGCGACATAATCTGCGTAGCCCGGCTTTTTTTGCGATAGCGACTTCTCGAGCAAAGTCACGCCGGAGACCTTCATCAAGAAGACCGACATCGCCGCCGGTCCAACCGCCGTCCACCATGGCGCGCCATGTGCGAGTGCGACCAGGTAAAGGCCCCACCAAACCAGAAAGTCGCCAAAGTAATTTGGATGACGCGTATATCGCCACAGGCCGCGATCGAGCACCGCGTTCTCATCTGCGCGAGTCGCGCGAAAGTGGGCCAGTTGCCAATCGCCGACCGCTTCAAAGAAAACGCCCGTCGCCCAGACGGCGGTCCCCAAGATCGCTAGCCAAATCATCGGCGGCGCTTCCGTCGCGATTCCGGCCTGAATCGGTAGCGAAACGACCCACATCACAAAGCCTTGCAGCGCGAAGACCGTCACCAGACTTACCCAGGGAAACGCGGCGCCCCAGTGATCGCGCATCTCACGATAACGGTAGTCCTCTTCCTTGCCATGGTTCCGCCAGGCGAGATAGCCGCTCAGCCGCACGCCCCACAAGGTCGTCAGTAGGGGCAATAGAAGGCTCGCGTGCTGGCTCACCCCAAACGACGTCCAGCTGATCAGGACAAACCCCAAGCCCCACGCCACATCGACGACGCTGGCGTCCTTGCGCCATAAGCTAACCACCCAGACAAGCGTCATGAACCCGGCGATGACGCTTGCCGAGCTGAGGAAGACTTCGCTCAATTCTGTGGACATCGTTGAAACAGATAATGAGAAACGAACCACTGCTGGCCGCCGGCGTAGGCGAACAGCTCTTCACACGCGATAAAGAACATCCGCCAGCGGTTGTGCCAGCGATTCGCCTCGTCGGCCCCATACGTTTGCTCAAAGACCTGCCGAAGTTCGCGTCGCGCCGCATCTTGATTCCGCAGCCACGCCCGGCAGGTTTTCGCATAGTGAGTTCCTTCCCAGATCCAATGCGACTGCAGGTCTAAAGGCGATCCGCAGTTCGGCAACAGATCGACGCTCGGCATCATGCCGCCGGAGAAGAAATAGCGGCCCATCCAGTTCCGTTCTCCTTCGGACTGGAACAGGTAGGGGGCCTCGTTCTGGCAAAAAATATGGACGAACAACTTTCCGCCAGGCCGCAGCCAGGTGTCGATCCGCCGCATCAACTCACGATGGTTCCGCATATGCTCAAACATCTCGACCGACACGACCCGGTCAAATGTCCCGCTGGTCGCAAACTCGTTCATATCGGCGGTGATGACGGTCAGGTTCGTCAGTCCCCGTTCTTTGGCCTGCGCCTGAATGAATTCTCGCTGCGAGTTGGAGTTGGAAACCGACGTGATTCGGCTCTGCGGATAATGCTCGGCCATCCACAGCGACAGCGAGCCCCAGCCGCATCCCAGCTCTAGCACATCTAACCCGTTGACCAGTTCGGCGTGCTCGCAGGTGATCCGCAGGGCATTCTCTTCCGCTTCGTCCAACGTGCGGGTCTGCGGCGTCCAGTAGCAACAGCTGTACTTCAGCCGGGCGCCGAGCGCCTTCTTAAAGAACGCGGCCGGCACCTCATAGTGCTGCTCGTTCGCCTTTTGCGGCACAACGGCGATCGGCGCCGCTTGAGCGGCGCGAATGAAGTTCTCCAGCGCATGCTCGTCGTGACGATCGCCGCGCTGCCGCATCCCTTGCTTCAGCAAACTACGAACGCCAAACCGAATGAGCGCATCGGGCAAACGGCCATTCTCGGCCGCACCCAACAGCAGTCCAAACCAGGAAACGCGCCGATCTTCTAATAGTTCGGCTTGTCCCAGGCAATCTGGACAACTCTCACCGCTTTCTCGCGAAACGCCGCTTCGCAATAACACAGGTAGTACTCCCACATTCGGATGAAACGATCGTCAAAGCCAAGCCGCTTCACTTCGTCAATTGAATCGAAAAACCGCTCTCGCCAATGCCGTAAGGTCGTCGCATAGTGGGGCGAAATGTCTTCTACGCAGTCGAGACGCAAGTTGGACGTCCGCCCAATCGAGGCCTGCATCGCCGCAACCGACGGCAGAAAGCCCCCAGGAAAGATGTACGCCTGGATAAAATCGATGCCGCGGCGATACGCGTCGTACCGCTCTTCCGGCATCACGATCGCCTGCAATACCAACCGTCCGCCCGGCTTCAACAGTCGGGCACACTGGCGGAAGTAGTCGTCCAGGTATTTCTCGCCGACCGCTTCGACCATTTCGATCGAGACGATCTTGTCGTATTGCCCTTCCAGGTCACGATAGTCGGCGCTGAGCAGCTGAATCTGATCGGCGACGCCGGCCGCTTGAAATCGTTCTTGCGACTTCTCGTATTGCATTTGCGAGATCGTCGTCGTGGTGATGTCGCGGACGCCGCGCTCGGCGGCATGCAGCGCGAAACCGCCCCAGCCGGCGCCAATCTCCAGCAACCGATCGCTCGGCTGCAGGTCAAGCTTGTCGGCGATCCGCCGCAACTTGGCCACCGAGGCCTCCTCCAATGTCATCGCTTCGTGTTCAAAGATGGCGGACGAATACATCCAGGTATCGTCCAGGAACAGCGAGAAGAACTCGTTACTCAGATCATAGTGAGCGGCGATATGGCGGCGACTGCCATCCCGAGTGTTACCGTCGAAGAAGCTCAGCACGCGTCGCGCCAGTTTCGCTACCGACGCCAAGCCCGAGTCGGCGTCGTTGGTCCTTTCCATGTTCCGACATAAGATCTGCAATAGCGCCGTCAGGTCGTCGCTGCGCCATTCTCCCTGCAGATACGACTCGGCGATGCCGACGCTACCGCCGGTCGCCAGGCGAGAGAAGAAACGATCGTCACTGACCGTCCAGGCGGCCTGCAGTTGATCAGGCGTCCGCTCTCCACAGTCCAACGTGCGGCTGGCGTCGGCGTATCGGATCTCTCCACCGACCACTTCTTCCAGCCACCGCAACAATTTCCGCCGCGACAGTTGCTGCAACCAGGTTCGGCGCACCGTCGCCATCGGCCGAGCTTCGGCGGCGATCGGGTCGGCTTGCGGATCAGAAGCGAGGAGCGTACTAGATGTCATCGATGTTCCTTCGTGGCGTTACGTCGAAAGCGAATCTGCGGCGGTTTCGGGGTGAGTCGACTCAGCGGCGGCTTGAGGGTGGGGATGGTAGGGAACCTTCTTCCACCAGAGGCGCAGCGCCTGCCAGTAGATCGCGGCCAACATTTGCGCCGACATGAGGGGAAACCAGAGGACCGTCTTCAAAACGTTCGGCAAGCTTAGCGCGCGTCGCGAAAGGCCCAGCGTTGCGTCAAACGCCTTTTCATCCCCTTGCATGTTTTCCAGGTGAACCGTCAGGCGATCCTCGGGCCGCGAGACTCGCCAGCGATATTCCATCTCCATCGGCATGAAGGGAGAAACGTGAAAATCCTTCGGGTTGGCGAAGCGTCCGATCCGTCCTTCGCCCGCAAACGGAATCACATAGCTATACCGCTCGCCCCAGGGCGTGTTGGTCACTTCGGCGACGATGGCGCGTAGGTTTTCCTCGGCGTCATAGCAGTAAAACAGCGAGATCGGATTGAAGACGATTCCCAGGCAGCGAATCTGCGTCAGCAGGCGGATCGGTCCATCCAGCGCCAGGCCCAGTTTCTCGTGAACCAAGTCACGCACGCACTCGGCCAACGGCCGGTCCGCTGCCCCGAGGTAGTCGGACCGACAGAAGCGAAACAAGCTGTACGGCTGCGTTGACCAGAGTAACGGAAAGCGAAAAACCGAGTCGACCTCGTCCAAATCGATCGAAAACAAGAACAGAGGTCGACGAAATTGATGCGGAATCGGCGTGAAACGACGATGACGCACGGCGCCGACATACAGACAGGAGGCCCGCTCGCGATTGTCCTGCGACCGATCCGTGGCGCGCCTGGTCGCTACTTTTTGAATCACGCCCCTTCTCCCGCCAGCGAGGTTTCGGCGTGGTGCGGGCCATGCAGCGGTTGCAGGGACGCCGGCTTGCGCGGTCCCAGCGACCAGTCCCCGATCGCAAATCGCCGACAGACGGCTAGTGCGCTGACCACCCCATCCTCATGAAAACCATTTCGCCAATAGGCGCCGCAATACGACGTCCGCCGATGGCGGATCAGTTGCGGATGACGCCTCTGCACCTCGGCGCGACGCGTCGTGAACAACGGATGGGAGTAGTTGAATCGGGCGATCACCTTCGCCGGATCGATCGCCGCCTCTTCGTTCAGCGTCACGCAATACGTATGCTGCGAGTCGATGTTCTGCAGCAGGTTCATGTTGTAGGTCAGCGTCGGTCGCGAGTCGTCCTGCGCCGGCAAATGATAGTTCCAACTGGCCCACGCGCGGCGACTTTTTGGCAAGACCGACGTATCGGTATGCAAGCAGGCCCGACTGGCGAAGTAAGGAAACGCGGAGAGCATTTCTCGTTCGACATCGTCGGCATCGGCCAGCAACTTGAGCGCTTGATCGGCATGACAGGCGAAGACCACCTCGTCAAAACGCTCGCTCCCATCGGCATGCACCACCAACACGTCGTCGGCCGATCGTCGCACCGATTGAACCGGACAGCTCAATCGGAACTGCGAGCGGAACGGCGCGACCAGTCGATCGACGTATTGCTGCGATCCCCCTTGAATCACCCGCCAGGTCGGACGGTCGGTCAAACTCAGCAGTCCATGGTTCACATAGAACTCGAGAATGAACCGAATCGGAAACTGTGCGAAGTCCCCCAGTGGACAAGACCAGATCGCGGCGCCCATTGGCAGCAGGTACTTCTGGGCGAATTGCTGCGAGTACCCCTTTTCGACCAGGTACTCGCCCACCGTTTGCTCGGCCGGCACGGACAACAGATCTCGCTCGCCGTCCCGATTGAACCGCAAGATATCGGCCAGCATCCGCAGAAAGCGAGGGCGAAACAGGTTGGACCGCTGAGCGAAGACGCCGTCGAGCGATCCGCCGTTGTACTCCAGCCCGGTCTGGTCGCAGCGGACGCTGAAGCTCATCGTCGTCGGGGCGGTTGCGACCTCGAGATCGGCCAAGATCCGAGTGAAATTCGGATAGGTCCGCTCGTTGTAAACGATAAATCCGGCGTCGATCGGCCAGGTTTCCCCCTGCCAGTGGGCGGTAACCGTATTGGTGTGTCCCCCAATCCGATCGGCGGCCTCAAGAATGACGACTTCATGCTCGTAAGAGAGCAAACGAGCGGCAATGAGGCCAGAGATTCCTGACCCGATTACGGCAATTCGCATGTCTCTCTCCCGCAGTTACGTATTCCTGACGTCTAGATCGGTTTTAGAGCAGCCGCGTCAATTGACCAGCCCAAAGTCCAAAAATAGGGAGAACTTACGACGCCGACATTTTTAGGGCTGGTCATTTCGGCCTATCTTTCTAGAAACTAGGCAGTGCAACGAAAGCTGTAACCCTTCCGCTCCGACCGCTGGGGACAGGATTGTCCAACCCCGAAATCAAATTCATTCCGAATGACGAATTCGAGTCCACCACCGAGATGGACTTTGAGGCGATCGACGTTGAATTGTACGCGGCCGAAGACCGGCCTCCTGGGGATAATCCCAAGGTCGCGGTCTCTTCGCTACTTTGCGCTGTCGAGCAAAGCCGGCTGCTGACCTTCGAGGGAGAGCAATTCCTCTTTAAGCGATTGAACTTCTTGCGATTTCGCGCCAGCGCCCTGCAGTCGACCCTGAAGAATCGTCGAAACACCAAGAAGACCGATGCGGAAATCGCCCGCCTGCTGTGTGAAGCGGAGCAAACTCGCGAGCAGATCGCCCACGCCAACTTGCGGTTGGCGACGTCGATCTCGCAGAAGCACGCCCAGTCGCGGGACGAGTTTGAAGAGTTTTTGGCCGAGTCAAACGCGATTCTGCTGAACGCGATCGACAAGTTCGACTATGCCCGCGGCTACCGATTCAGTACCTACGCCACCCATGCGATCCAGCGGAATCTCTTCCGCTGGATCGAGAAACGAAACAAACGTCGCAAGCTGGAGACTCCAGAGGAAGTGGCGATTCAAACCGCCGCCTCGCCGTCGGTCGATCCCGATCAGCCAACCGACCAGGACGTCCAACTCGCCTTTGACGCCATCATGAGCCGTATCGGCGACGCGCTGGATGACCGCGAACAGTTCATCGTCCGCGAGCGGTTTGGCCTTGACCATCTCGGCAAAGGGAAGTCGCTGCGAGAGATTGGGGACGAGCTTGGCATTAGCAAAGAACGAGCCCGGCAGTTATACCAACGCAGCATCGAGAAACTGGCCGAAGTCGCCAAACCGTTTGAAGCTTTATTCGCCTCGACCTAAACCTTCATCCCCGCGCATCACCAAAACCAAATTTGAGCCTGACATGGTTTCTTTCATCCACGCAACACGCCAGCGTATCCATCAGGGAGGGCTTCGATGAGCCAGCCTGATCAGCCGCCGCCGTGGATGAAGTACGTCTTGCTCGCCGCCGGCGGTTACAACCTGGTGTGGGGCGCCGCGGCAATTCTCGCCCCCGCCGCGATGCTCGCCTGGTTGCAGGTCGAATCGACGCAGCCGGCGCTCGTCTTCTGGCAGTGCATCGGCATGCTGGTCGCCGTCTATGGCTTCGGCTACCTGATTGCGGCGAGCGACCCATATCGGCATTGGCCGCTGGTACTGGTGGGGTTGATCGGCAAAATTCTCGGGCCGATTGGTTTCTTGTTTGCGCTGTCGGCCGGCACATTGCCGTCCAGCTTCGGCTGGCTCAACCTGACCAACGACCTGATCTGGTGGACGCCTTTTGTGATGATCTTGTGGGGCGCCGTTCGTCATTTGCACATGATCGACAATGCCTACGAATTGCCGGAGGCGGACGATCCGATCCGCGAACTGCGCACCCACGATGGACGCCGGTTGGACGATCTGGCGAGCGATCGCCCGCAGTTGATCGTCTTTTTGCGGCACGCCGGTTGTACGTTTTGTCGCGAAGCGGCCCAAGACCTTGGCGCACAACGAAGCGAGATCGAAGCGGCCGGATGCGGCATCGTACTGGTGCATGTCGGCCAAGAGGACGACCCCGAGTTCTTCAGCAAGTACGGGCTCGACGACCTCCCCCGGATCTCCGATCCTTCCTGTCGGCTGTACCGGCAGTTCGGGCTCGAGATCGGCACCTTTTCGCAGTTGTTCGGCGCTCGCGTTTGGGCCCGGGGCATCATCGCCGGAATTTTCGGCGGCCACGGCCTGGGGCTGACGCGAGCGAACAGTTTCCAGATGCCCGGAATCTATCTCTATCATTGCGGCCAGATATTGGACGGCTTCCAACACGAACATGCCTCCGACCGGCCGCTCTATACTGAATTCGTCCGCCGCAATCTGGCGCCGGTCGATGTGGCGGTCGCCAGATAGGCTCAGGCGTGATATCCCGTCACGCAACTCTTTTCCGCGGCAGCCCACCTACCAGTCCGTTGATTTTCCCAACGGGCTGCTGGATCGCAGGGATGCGATCCCAAAATAGCGACGTAAGTCGTTATTTTGCGAGCCGCGAAGAGCTATGCTCTGAGCCTGGCGAGGTTGGAAAATGCCACGATGGCATTTTTCAACAGGCAGCTAAGCCAAAATCTCTTTCACCACCCGCGCCGGCTCGACTCCCGTCAGCTTCTGGTTCAGCCCCTGGAACTTGACCGACAATCGGTTGTGGTCAAAGCCGAGCAAGTGCAAAATCGTCGCGTGTAGATCACGGACGTGAACTTCGTCGCGGATCGTGTTGAAGCCAAAGTGGTCGGTCTCACCGTAGGAGACGCCTGGTTTGGTTCCGCCGCCGGCCATCCAGACGGTAAACGCGTTGGGATGATGATCGCGACCGTCATCGCCTCCTCCCTGCACCATCGGCGTTCGCCCAAACTCGCCGCCCCAGATGATCAGCGTGTCGTCCAGCATCCCGCGCCGCTTCAGATCTTGCACCAGCGCCGCGCACGCTTGATCGGTCGCCTGGCAGTTGGCCTGCAGATCTTTGGTCAGGTTGCCATGCTGGTCCCACGCTTCATGAAACAGTTGCACAAACCGCGTTCCCCGCTCAACCAGACGCCGCGCCAGCAAACAGTTCTTGGCGAATGACGGTTTGTCGGGCTCAACACCGTACAGATCCAAAACATGCTGCGGCTCCGACGACAGATCCATCAGCTCCGGCCCGCTCGACTGCATCCGATAGGCCATTTCGAACGAGTTGATCCGCGTCGCAATTTCCGGATCGCCGGTCGTCTCTAGCCGCATTTGATTCAGCTGATTGATCGCATCCAGCGAATCGCGCTGCACACCGCGATCGATCCCGTTTGGATTGGAAAGATACAGAACCGGATCGCCAACGCTCCGCAGCTGAACGCCTTGATAGACCGTCGGCAAATACCCACTTCCCCAATTGCTTGAACCGCCGCTTGGCCCCTTCTTGCCGGAGCTAAAGACGACGAAGCCCGGCAAATTGCGCGATTCGGAACCGAGCCCGTATAAGGTCCAAGCTCCCAAACTCGGTTTGCCAAACAACATCGAGCCGGTATTCATCATGATCTGCGCCGGCGCATGGTTGAATGCGTCGGTTTTCATCGCTTTGACGATCGTTAACTCGTCGGCGATCTTCGCCGTGTGCGGCAACAGTTCCGAGATCTCGGCGCCGCACTGGCCATGCTTGGCGAACGGAAACTTCGGCCCCAGCAACTTCGAATTGGGATTAATGAACGCCGCCCGGTAACCGTCCAACAATTCGGCCGGCGGCAACGTGCCATCGAACTTCGCCAGCTGCGGCTTGTAGTCGAACATCTCCAAATGGCTCGGCGCGCCCGCCATGAACAGGTAAATGACGTTCTTCGCCTTCGCCGGAAAGTGCGGCCTTTTCTCGGCCAGCGGATCGTTCGCTGCCGACGCCTCGCCGCGCAGCAGATCGGCCAGCGCGATCGCTCCCAGGCCGACGCCGCAGTCGCGCATGAACCAACGTCGCGAAATCTCGTTCCCTGTCATCATCGTCGTCGTCCTCTCCACGCCGCGTGGATCTATTCTTTGGTGATGGTTTCGTCCAGGCTGAGCGCCACGCGAGCCACAAGCGTCCAGGCCGCCAACTCCGCGGCATTTTCCGTTTCGCTCTTGTCGCCTGGCAGGATCTCGTCTGGTTTCAACTCGCCCGCTGCGATCCGGGCGCGCTGCTTGTCGAGCATCTGTTTCAATAGCGCAATTTCTTCCCCCTTCGGCATCCGGGCGATGCAGCACCGCATCGCGAAGGTCAACCGATCTTCATCCGAGTCGCCCCCGTCTTGGAGCGTGCGGGCAGCCAGCGCCGTCGCAAATTCCAGCGAGATCGGCTCGTTCAACATCGACAGCGCCTGCAGCGGCGTGTTCGACCGATTCCGTCGCACGCACGAGACATTCCCCGGCTCGGCGTCAAACGTTTCCAACATCGGATACGGAACGCTCCGAAAGCGAAACGTATAGAGAGCGCGGCGATATCGATCGCCTCCTTCGTCCTCGTTCCAAGTCTTGGGCCCGTAACTGGCCGGCGGTTGAAACAGGAAATCGGGCGCCGGCGGATAGACGGGCGGTCCACCGATCTCGTCGCTCAGCAGCCCGCTGGCGGTCAGACCAATGTCGCGGACAATCTCAGCCGGCACGCGAAATCTTGGCCCGCGGGCCAGCAACCGGTTGTACGGATCGCGCTGCAGTTTCTCCGGCGTCACTTGGGACGATTGCCGATAGACGTAGGAAGAGACGATCAGGCGGTGAATATGTTTCAGGCTCCAATCGTTTTCCATCAGTTCGACCGCCAGCCAATCGAGCAGCTCTGGATGGGACGGCGGCGTACTTTGCGAACCAAGATCGTCGCTCGTTTCGACCAGCCCGATGCCAAAGTAGGCTTGCCAAATGCGATTGACGATCGAGCGGGCGGTGGTCGGTGCGTCGCGATCGACCAACCATTTGGCAAAGGCGAGCCGCGACTGACCGGCTTCGGCGGGCATATCGTGCAAAAATGCCGGCACGCCCGGCTTCACCTCTTCGACCGGGCTGAGAAAGTCGCCCCGGTTGAGCAATGAAGTGGTTCGCGGCTTGTCGCGTTCTTCCAACACCAACTGCGAGGCGCCTTCGGGATGCGACGTCCACAGCGCCTCGATCCGGGCATTTTGTTCAGCCCACTCCGGCACGGTGGTGCGAAAGTAGCTGAAGACCGCTTGCTGTTCCGCTTCGCTTCGGTCGGCGGCCGGAATCGCCAAGATCTCGCGAACTTGCTGCGGCAGCGGATCGGCTTTGGGATCGCCATGCGTGGTGATCGAATACCGCGAACGCCCGAAGATGCAGTTGTGCTTATCGTTGCTGTTCCAGCCGCCATGCCGCATCGACGGATGAACGGTCAAAATTGTTCCCCCTTCGTAACCGACCGGCTTCTCGAACACGAACACCGCCTTCCGCGGTTGATTGCGGCGACCGGGGCCGTTGTCGGTCGTCCAAGCAGTCTTGCTGTCGCCATCGATCGCAAATTCGATTCCTCCGGTAACCCGTTTGTCGCCACCGGCAGTCTTGATGTTGATCAAGTAGTCAGGCTGCGGCGCTTCGGCTGGATTCACATCGGCGGTCGCCGCGACCAGTTTGACTTTGGTACGCTTGCCGGGGTTATTGGCGGGCGCGGCGAAGATATCAAACTCGGTCAGCGCCGCCGTACCTCGCAGCGAACGCCCCGGTCCGTGACAGGGAAGCTGCGGATGGGTCAGCAGTTCTAAGCGCAGGGCGGTGATCATCTGGGTCTCGGTCGTCCGCATCGTAAACTGCGGCGCCGAGCTATGCGGCGCAAAGCTTTCGCTCAGGATCGACTGATCGGGGAGGACGCGAAACTTCTGCCCTTCAAACGGCAGATCGCCGGGGGTTAAGACTTCCCACGCCACCGTCTTCTCCGCCACGGCTTGCTCCCAATCTTCCATCCGCTTGGGCCATGCTGGATCAGACTGCTTTAGCTCGGTCTCGATCTCGGCGATCTCGCGTTGGATCGCAGCGATCTGTTCGGCCTCGGCCGGCGTGAACGTGGGGATGATCGCGTCATGCGTGCTGTTGAGAAAGGCGAACATTCCGTAGTATTCGCGCTGCGTCAGCGGATCGTACTTGTGCGTGTGGCACTGGGCGCACTGCAGCGTCAGGCCCATCACCGCCTTGCCGACGGCATCGATGCGATCGAACATCGCCGCCATCCGAAACTCTTCCGGATCGGCGCCCCCTTCTTCGTTGATCATCGAGTTGCGCAAGAATCCAGTCGCAACCAGTTGGTCTTGATTGGGATGCGGCAACAAGTCGCCGGCAATCTGCTGCACAACAAACTGGTCGTATGGCAAGTCGCGATTGAGCGCCGCCACAACCCAATCGCGATAAAACCAGTTCTGCCGCGGCAAATCTTTTTCGTACCCGTCGGAATCGGCATACCGCGCCGCATCGAGCCAGTCGCGCCCCCAGCGTTCGCCAAAGTGGGGCGACGAGAGCAACCGCTCGATCTGCCGCTGCTCGGCGCCGGGCTCTTTGTCGGCGACGAAAGCGTCGACTTCGGCAATCGACGGCGGCAAACCGATCAGGTCCAAGCTGAGCCGACGCAGCCAGATCGACCGGTCGGCTTCTGCAGACGGCGCCAAGCCTTCCGCCTCCAAGCCCCGGAAGACGAACGCATCGATCGGATTGCAAACTGCGGCCGCTTGTTTCACCTGCGGAACCGGCGGCCGGGTCGGCGGCGTGAAGGCCCAATGTGCTTCGTATTTTCCGCCCGCGGCGATCCAGCGTTTTAGCAACTCGATCTGCTCGGCCGACAACGACTTGCCCGACTCGTGTGGCGGCATCGCCAGGTCGGCGTCGCCAGAAACGATACGGGCAACCAATTCGCTCTCGTCAGGCTCACCCGGCACGATCGCCGCCGCATGGGCGCCTTCGGCCGTGTCGAGCCGCAGATCGGCTTCGCGATGCAGTGGATCTGGGCCGTGACACTGAAAACAGTTATCCGACAAGATCGGCCGGATATCACGCTGAAAGTCGACCGCCGGCGTTTCGGCGACCGCCAAACCGCCCAGCAGCGAGAACACAAGAAAGGGTGCGACAACACGAATCATCCGTCGAGCGACCTGTTGCAGGGAGGAGCGAGGGAGAGATGAGGAGGCAGGATCGAAATTTTCCCGACTTTTTTAGTCTACTTTAGTGTACCAAAGATCGCCCACGAAATCTCGTGCAATTCACCGAGTTGTTACCCCATAGATTTGCTTGCCAAATTGCTCGATCTTTGGGAAGATCCGTTGTTCTCGGCCTCCAGCGCCTGATCACCGACTGGCGGTCTCTTATCTAATGCCCACGCGCGCTCTTCCAACAGAACTGAGGTTCTGCCGTACTTGGTTCTGGCCACCGAGCCGCCAATCCGCTTTGGAAAAACCCCAATCGGAAGCAACACCACTGCGCGCCGACGACTACCACCGACGAACCGCCTCAAGAAAAACGCGCCGCGGTCCAGTCCAGTCCGACACTAACCCGAGGGAATGCGGCCCCAATCAACCGCCGCCAAAAAGAAAAAACGAATCGTCCAGTCCACTAATCCGTAGGGTGCGTCGGGACGCACCGCGAACCTGCTCTGCGGCAGAAACCAAGATCGCGTGGAAACGCAACGGCCCCAAGAGGTTGTGTTGCCACGCAGGCAAAGAACAAGCCAACTTGGCAGGTTCCTGGTGCGTCCAGACGCACCCTACAAAAAAAAAACGCGCCGCGGTCCAGTCGCAGATCGACGGGCGCGCCCAAAAAACAAAAACCGTCCAGTCCAGCCGACTTTCGCCGCATCGCCGCAATTGGCACAGTTCGCCTTGTGATTTCCGGAGGTGCGGCCAATAATCGAAGTCTCCAGATGGGGCCGCTGCGCCCCCTCTACCTATTCCGTCAAGTCGCAACGCCTGATGTCATCCGCCCAAGACCCTGCAGAAATCCCCGGCGCCGACGCCTGTGCCAACTACCTGAAGGCGCTGGCCGACCCACATCGGCTGCAGATCATTCGCGCCTTGCAACAAGGGGCAATGAGCGTCAGCGACATCGCGCTGCTCTTGGAACTGGAAATCGCCAACGCCTCGCATCACTTGCGGGTGCTGTATCACGCCCAGATCGTGAAGACGCACAAAGATGGGAAGTTCGTCTATTACGAAGTGAATCCGGCGTTCCTAAAAAGCAAAGCGGCCAGCTCGTTCGATTTCGGCTGTTGCCAGTTCGACTTGCGAAACTTGGAGTAGTTTCAGCCATGGGCGCCATACCCGCCGCCGCCGGGCGTATGAATCGCGATCACGTCGCCCGGCTGTAGATCAAAACTGACGATCCCCGGCAGCTCGACCACCGTACCGTCGGCCCGAATCAACGTATTCTCGCCCAACTGGCCTGGCTCTCCGCCGGACAGGCCGTACGGCGGATAAGGCCCGCGGCGCTGGGTCAGTAGCGAACCAGTCATCGGCCGCAGGAACTCGATCTCCCGAATCACGCCGTCGCCGCCGCAATGTTGGCCAGCGCCGCCGGAACCGCGACGAATGGCGAACCGCCGCACGCGAGCCGGAAAACGCAGTTCGAACACTTCGACGTCGGTCATCCGGGTGTTGGTCATATGCGTGTGAACAGCCGAAGCGCCTGCGGCGGTCGATGTCGCGCCGGCGCCGCCGCAGATCGTTTCGTAATAGCCAAACGTTGCGTCGCCAAAGCTGAAGTTATTCATCGTCCCCTGACTGGCGGCCGCCAATTGCAATGCGCCCAGCAAGACGTCGACCACCCGCTGCGAAGTCTCGACGTTGCCGGCGGCGACGGCGGCGCACTTGGCAGGTTCACCCAGGAAAGGAGGATTCAAGAAGCACTCGGGCAAGCGGATCTCGACCGGCTCCAGCACTCCTTGGTTCAGCGGAATCTCTTCGTCGAGCATCGAGCGCAAACAGTACATCACCGCCGCCGTCACGATCGCCCGATTGGCGTTCAAGTTGCCAGCTAAGACAGGGCCGGTTCCTTGAAAATCGATCACCGCTTGATCGCCGGAAATATCAATCTCGACCACCAATGGCGAGCCATCATCCAGATGATCTTCAAACCGATGTTTGCCCGAAGTCAACTTCGCCAGCGCTGCCCGCGTTTTGGTGGCGGCGGCGTGTTGAATATGCTGAGCGTATCGCTCGACCACCGACAGTCCATAACCGGCGACCATCCCCTGGAGATCGATGCGGCCATGATTGTTGGCGGCCAACTGCGCGGCGACGTCGGCCACGTTGTCAGCGACGTTCCGCGACGGATATTGAGCGTCGCGCAGGATCGACTCGAACCCTTCCCAATCGGCGACGCCGTCGCTCATCAGGCGGAAGTTGTCGATCAAGACGCCCTCCTCGGCCAGGGTCTGCGAGCCGGAAGGCATCGAGCCGGCCGCGATTCCGCCGATCTCGGCATGATGGGCGCGACTGGCGGCGAAAAACTGCGGCCGCTCGGCGGCTTCGCCAATGTAGACCGGCGTAATCACCGTCACGTCGGGCAGATGCGAGCCGCCGCGGTACGGATTGTTGGTGACGTAGGCGCTGCCCGGCTTCATCTGCGGATTGGCGGCGATCGTCGCTTTGACCGTTTCCCCCATCGCCCCGAGATGAACCGGAATGTGCGGCGCGTTGGCGATCAGGTCGCCGTCGCCGGTAAAAATCGCACAGCTGAAGTCGAGCCGCTCCTTGACGTTGACGCTGACCGACGTGTTTTGCAGCGCGACTCCCATTTGCTCGGCGATCGCCGCAAACTGATTGTTGATGATCTCCAGCAAGATTGGATCGGCGACGTCGGCGTCAATTGCAGCGACCTCCGAACCAGCGTCGGCGCTGCGACGCACGATCAACTCGCCGCCGCTCCAGACTTCGGCCGACCAGCCTGGATCGATTACCGTGGTCGCCAGTCGTTCGGCAACCAGCGCCGGACCTTCGATTACTGCGCCCGTAGCGAGTTGTTCGCGCTGATAGGTGGGCGTCGACCAATCTTTGCCGGCGAAGCTGACGGTTACCTCACCGGTTGGCTGTGGCGAAGTCCGCTCGCCCGGCTCACTGAGTTTGTCGTCGCGGCGCTCTTGCGCGATCGCTTCAACGCGGGCCGCGACCAATTCGATTTGCTGTTGACGGCGACAATAACCATATCGCCGCTCGTGCTCTTGGTGATACCGCTCAGCCAGGTCGGCAAGCGGCCGGGCCAGAATCGACAGCGACGCCTCGAGCCCGCGATAACGCAGCTCGACCTCTTCGCGACATTCGATGGTACTTTCGTCAATTCCTTCGGCCGCGACGTCGGCGATCGCCTCTTGCTGCAATTCGGCGTAGATAGCATCGAGCCAACCCAGGCTCCCTTCCAACACTCGATAGAGCCCGCGGGTGGCGTAACGTGTGGTGACCGCGGCGCCGATGCCGACGGCGCTCAGGATGCCGGCGTCGGGATGGGAGATCAACGTTTCGATCCCCAGCAGATCGGCAACCGCGCACGCATGCTGTCCGGCGGCGCCGCCAAACGGCGCCAATACGTAGGCCCGAGGATCGTAACCCTTGGCGACCGAGATGGTGCGGATCGCCTTGGCGATGTTGGCGTTAGCGATCTGCAGAAAACCGGCCGCCAACTCGTGCGGCGTCATCTGCTGGCCGGTCGCCGCGGCAACCTTGGCGGCGATTTCCGAAAGCCGCCGCTCGACGGCCGCCTGATCGAGCGCAAAGGGGAACTGCGCCCCTTGCAATTTGCCCAGCGCCAGATTGACGTCGGTCACCGTCAACGGACCGCCGCAGCCATAACAGGCGGGCCCCGGATCGGCGCCAGCGCTGGCCGGACCAACCGTCAGCTTGACGCCGTCAAAATCGCAGATCGACCCGCCGCCGGCGGCGACCGTTTCGATCGCCATCATCGGCGTCACGATCCGCACGCCTGCCTTTTCGGTTTCGAACTGCCGTTCGAACGAACCGTCGAAGCGGGAGACGTCGGTGCTGGTGCCCCCCATATCGAACCCGATCGCTTTGCCGAAGCCGGCCTGCTGGGCAGCCGCCGCGTATCCGACAACGCCGCCGGCTGGGCCCGACAAGATGCTATCTTTGCCCGAGAACTTTTCGGCCGCGACCAAACCGCCGGCCGACGTGAGCAGACTCAAGCGGCTTCCTGCACCAAGCGCCTGTTGAATCGCGCCGACATAGTCGCGCAAGATTGGATTCAGATAGGCGTCGACCACCGTCGTATCGCCCCGGGCGACCAGCTTGATCAGCGGCGCCGCTTCGTGCGAAGCGCTGACTTCCGTAAAGCCAACCTGCCGGGCAATCGCTTCGACCTGTCGTTCATGGTCTGGATTGCGATAGCCATGCAACAGCGCGATCGCCAACGAGCGAATCCCGGCGTCGTACAGCTGTCGCAGTTGCCGCTCGGTTTCGTGTTCATCCAGCGGTTGAAGGACCGAACCGTCGGCGGCCAACCGCTCGTTCAGTTCCACCACGCGCTTCACCAGCGACGTCGACTTCTGGATGTTCAGCTGAAACAGGTGGGGACGGTTTTGATAGCCGATCTCCAGAATGTCGCCAAAGCCGACCGTCGTGACGAGACCAACGTCGGCGCCGCTTCGCGTGAGCAGCGCGTTAGTGCCGCGGGTCGTGCCGAGCCGGACGTCGACCGCCGGAATCGGTTCGTCCCGAGCCAAGCCCAACAGTCGCCGCATGCCAACCAACGGCGCCTCTTCGTCCCCTTCCAGCACGTAGAGCGATCCTGGGGCGGGCGCGACGTCGAAGGGGCGATCAAGCGTCAGCTTGCCGGCAGCCGCGTCAAACTCCACGATTTGCCGCGCGGCCAAGGGCTCTCCTTGTTCGCCCAGCAACTGCAATCGATAGCCCCGCCAGACGTTGGGCCCGTCCTGACGGCGAGTCTCGTCAACGATCGCGCCCGCGTCGCTGCCGGCGCCGATGGTCCCCTGCAACTTGCCGGAGCTGAGAACCTTGATGCGGCGAATTTCCGCACCGCGGCGCATCAAGCAATCGGTAAACGTTCCGCCAACATCCATCCAAAATTCAGGTCGCTTCACCATCGTCTCTTCGCTGTGCAGTCTAGAGGCATCGCCATTGGGAACCATCGAGTATCGAGCGATTTCGCCGACTTGAGTAGATGGGCCAACAGAAGAAATCGAGGCCGCCGAGCGCAAATCGCCGCCAGTAGAATCAAAATTCTCGGCAAACCCAACCATTTGCGCCCGATTTCGCCCCCATACCCCCGAACCACAACAGGTCCGGCCTTGTCAGAGAAATTAACCCGGTGTAAATTGCCGGTTTCGTCAAACCACTTGGCGAAGACGGGGTATAGCGCAGCCTGGTTAGCGCGTTTGACTGGGGGTCAAAAGGTCGCAGGTTCGAATCCTGTTACCCCGACTACACAAGGCCGTAGTCCGCAAGGATTTGCGGCCTTTGTTGTGCGCCGATGGTTCTCCCTGCGTTTCGCTCGGTTCGGCTGCTCGCTGCACTCGAAATTCTTGGCGAGCGTCGCGGCGATTTTTTCGCCTCTCTGGCGACGACTACTTTGCCGCAGCATCCTTCGTCGGTCGCTGGTGTTGTTCAAGCCAGGCACAGGCCGCTTCGGCCAAGCCTTCATGTCCCCCTTCAAAGATCGTAAGCCGGGCGTTGCCGGCATGGCGGCGGAGTTTCAGGTCGCGGCCGTAGGTGGCGTCGACTTCGGTATCTTGCGGCTGGGGGCTGGTCAGCTGGCTGCTGCCCCACAGTTGCTGCATCTCTTCTTCGGTAACCGTCTTAGCGCCCCGCTTGTCGGCGATTTTGTTGAACGCGCGGATCGAATGCTGGAAGGGAACCGAGCCTGTCTGGCCGTCATGCACGCCGGCGGCAATGTCGACCGGCAAGTCGCCAATCTGGTCGATCCAGGTCAGCGGCGAGCGATCGCGGTATTGCTGGTCGACTTCAGGACTGTCGCCGGGCGCCCCGCCGCACGACTTGGCCAGCATCTTGGCATAGTTGCGCGGAACGCCGTTGACCGTGTGCTCGTTATACCAACGCGCCAAGTCGGTGATCCCGACCCAGGCTGAAACCGCGGTAAAGCGATCGGGATGCCGCCCCGCCATCAGCAGCGACATGTGGCCTCCGCCTGAGGCGCCGGCCAAGTAGACCCGGCTTGGATCGGCGTTGAGCTTCTGAAGCGCAAAGTCGACGCTGTCGAGTATGTCGGCCTGGGCCGCTTTCGAGCCACAGGCCAGCGATTGCTTGTTGGGACCACGAAAGTTCGGTTCGACGAAAATCCAACCTCGATCGACGGCAGCCGACACCCAAGCCGGTTGATTGAGATGATAGTCGGTGCTCCAGGAATGAAGAAACACCAACACCGGCCGCTGCTCTTTCGCTTCGCCAGGGGGCAGCACATAGCGAAGCGGCTGTTGCGTCGCATCGAACGAGCTGACGAACTTCGCTTCGACATATTTGTGTTGGGCGGCGACCGCAGAACCTTCGTTCGTGGCGGCTTGTTTTTCACCACTCTCGGCGAGGGCATAAACAGGTACGGTAAAGCAGATCGCTAACACGCAGCGGCGGGAAAGTCGTGACATGATATTGGCGGGGAGTGAGGAAGGAGATTGCGTGGCAATAGGCCTATGGTAGCTTCGTTCCGCATCCAATTCCACCAATGTGGATGGGAAGAGCGACACCGGTGCGTTGTGCTAACTGCCTGTTGAAAAATGCCATCGTGGCATTTTCCAACCTCGCCAGGCTCAGAGCATAGCTCTTCGCGGCTCGCATCCATGCGATCACGCAGTCCGTCGAGAAAATCAACGGCCTGCTCGAGGTTCGACCGCCGCATCGCTACGAGTCGCTTGCAGCGCTTCGGCCAGCTCTTGGTGCAAGTTGCAAAGCACCAGTTCGCGACTCGCCGCCTGCAGACCGTAATCCAGATCTCGCCACAATCCCTGCCAGTCGGCGTCATCCCCTAGATCGCCAGCGGCGACGAATCGCACCAGCCGCAAGTCGAGCACGACTCGCCGGGATGAATAGGTCTCGACCAGGGTCTGAATCGTCTCGATCACGCTGACGGTCAGCGTCTCCTGGGACGGCGTCAGCAACACGATGTCGCGTCCTTCAAACTCTTCGACAAGGATTGACATGCAAACGGTTCCTGGCGCCGGTGGCGAACTCCACCGCGATATCCTCGATTTTAACTGGAAGGCGTTCCGATTCGCATCTCTATTCTGAGCAGGCTTTTCAGCCAATTGACCTTCAGTCAGGCGGCAAACGGCACATAGAATCGTTACCATCCGAACAACCGCTCCAGAGGGGAGACTTCCCGAAATTAGGCG
Organism: Blastopirellula retiformator; assembly: GCF_007859755.1. NCBI lineage: Bacteria > Pseudomonadati > Planctomycetota > Planctomycetia > Pirellulales > Pirellulaceae > Blastopirellula > Blastopirellula retiformator. The sequence goes on from NZ_SJPF01000002.1 coordinate 595,084, forward strand.
AAAGTCTCACGCGAACACGGACGAATTATCACCAGGAGAGCTGTCGAGAAGCAAGTTAAATCACCACCGGCGCCCCATCAAACGCCTGGCCGACTCGCCCGCTTCTCGCCAGGGAATCGATCATGAAACACACCCCAGAGATACACGCGGGCCGCCTGACCGGTTTTCCGCGCGCTTACGTCTTAGCTTTGCCGGTCGGTTTGATCGGCGGCTCGCTGGGTGCGCTATTCCACTATTGCCTGGATCGGTCGTACGCGTTTCACGCGGCGTTTGCATCGTATCTCGCGGGAGACACCGCCCTGTCGATCGTCGTCGCCGCTTCGATCGGCGCGGTGATGACCGCCACCTCGTTTTGGCTGGTGACCCAGTTCGCCCCCGAAGCCGGCGGAAGCGGCATTCAAGAGATCGAAGGCGCCATGGCGGGTCTCCGTCCGATGCGGTGGGTCCGGGTGATGATCATCAAGTTTCTTGGCGGTCTGTTGGCGATTGGCGCCGGCCTGGTGCTGGGCCGAGAAGGTCCGACCGTTCACATGGGGGGCTGCGTCGGCAAATGGATCGGCGAGAAGGCGAAGGTCGATCCCGAAACGATGAACACACTGCTCGCCGCCGGCGCAGCAGCGGGACTGAGCGCGGCTTTCGGCGCCCCTTTGGCCAGCATCTTGTTCGTCATGGAAGAGATGCGCACGCGGTTTCACTTCTCCTTCATTGCGATCCATGCGGTAGCAATCGCCTCGCTGGCGGCGAAGGTGATGAATGACCAGGTGTTTGGCGTGGGGCCGTTGTTGCCAATCGCGCTGAAAGACTCGATGGCCGAGATCGCCCCCGACCCGACGCTGATGCTCGAACAGTTTCCGCTCTATTTGATTCTTGGCATCTTGATCGGCGTTTGCGGCGCAGCGTTCAATGCTTCACTGTTGAAGTGCCTCGCTTTTTTTGACCGCTTGAGCTATGGCGTCCGGTTCTTGTTCGCCTTGGCGCTGGGTGGGGTTGCCGGCGCGTTGATGTTGTTATCGCCCGGTTCGGTCGGCGGCGGTGGATCGTTTGTTCAAGATGTCTTCGCCAACACGACCAATCTGCAGATTCTGTTGGCGCTGCTGGTGATTCGAACCGGCATGACGTTCCTCAGCTACAGTTGCGGCGTGCCTGGCGGCGTCTTCGCCCCGATGCTGGCGATCGGCGCGATCGTGGGAATGTGCTTTGGGACAATCACCAACGAATACATTCCTTACGTAACGCTGCCCGCAGGCGTCTTCGCGTTGGCGGCGATGGGGGGCCTGTTTGCGGCGACGGTGCGAGCGCCTCTGACCGGTATCGTGCTGGTCGCCGAGTTGACGGCCAGTTTCGATCTGCTGGGGGTGTTGATTATCACCTGCATCGTCGCCAGCATCACAGCGCAACTGCTGGGCAGCCGGCCGATCTATGATTCGCTGCTCGATCGCACCCTGACGGCGGCTGAGAGAAAAGAAGAGGCGGCGAAAGAGCCGGATGTCGCAGGCGACGCCGTGGTCGAATAGCGACCACGACGAACCAACGAAAAACCGCTAGAATACGATTACCGAACAAGACCAGCGGCAAGCTTCGACCGGTACCACAGCCGACTGACTTTCGACGCAGCGCAACTACAAAGGATTGAGTCATGGCGATTTCTCCCCTCGCAGGCAAGCCAGCCCCGCAAGAGATGTTGGTCGATCTGGCCGAATTGGAGTGGCTGTATTATGAGCGTCGTCCCAATCTCGAAGATCCCAACGAACTGGTCAGCTTTGGCACCAGCGGTCACCGAGGAACGCCGTCGCAAAACACGTTCACCGAAGCCCACATCCTGGCCGTAACGCAAGCGATCTGCGAGTATCGCAAACAGCAAGGAATCGATGGCCCTGTCTACATGGGCAAAGACACCCACGCCCTCTCGGCGCCTGCTCAGCGGACCGCCCTGGAAGTGTTGGCGGCCAATGAAGTCGAGACGATCATCCAAAAAGAGGATGGCGTTACCCCAACGCCGGTGATCTCTCGCGCGATCCTGGTCTATAACCAAGGCCGAACCGAGCACCTGGCCGACGGCATCGTCATCACGCCGTCCCACAACCCGCCGACCGACGGCGGTTTCAAATACAACCCGACCAACGGCGGTCCGGCCGACGTCGACGTCACCAATTGGATTCAGAAGCGGGCCAACGACCTGCTTCGCGGCGACAATGCCGACGTGAAACGAATCCCGTTTGAGTCGGCCCTGAAAGCGGCAACCACCCACGAAGAAGATCTGGTGCTGCCGTATGTGCAGGATCTAAAGAACATCGTCGACATGGAGGCGATTAAAGCGGCCGGGCTGAGTCTGGGCGTTGATCCGCTGGGGGGCGCCGCCGAGCCTTACTGGGACCCGATCAACTCGGTCTACGGCCTCGACATCAAGGTGGTCAACAAGAAGATCGATCCGACGTTTTCGTTCATGACCGTCGATCATGACGGCAAGATCCGGATGGATCCCTCCAGCCCGTACGCGATGGCGGGCCTATTAAGCCTGAAGGATCAGTTTCAACTCGCCTTCGCCAACGACCCCGACGCCGATCGCCACGGCATCGTCGCTCCGTCGAGCGGGCTGATGAACCCGAACCATTTCCTGGCCGTCGCGATTCGTTATCTGCTCACCAATCGTGATTGGAAAGCGGACGTCGCCGTCGGCAAGACGTTGGTCAGCAGCAGCATGATCGACCGCGTCGTGGGCAAACTGGGTCGCCGCTTGTGCGAAGTGCCGGTTGGTTTTAAGTGGTTTGTGTCAGGTCTGTACGATGGGTCGTTCTGCTTTGGCGGCGAAGAGAGCGCCGGCGCCAGTTTCCTGCGGTTCGACGGTTCGGTCTGGTCGACCGACAAAGATGGTCCGATCATGGACCTGTTGGCGGCCGAAATCTTGGCCAAGACCGAGAAAGACCCTGGCGTGCATTACCAAGAGTTGGAAGCGGAGTTCGGCAGCCCTTGCTATACCCGCATCGACGCCGCCGCGACGCCCGAGCAAAAGCAGAAGTTAAAGAACCTGTCGGCAGAGGCGGTCGCCGCGCCGACGCTGGCGGGGGACGCCATCACCGCCAAGCTAACGAAAGCCCCCGGCAACGACGCGCCGATCGGCGGCTTGAAGGTAGTGACCGACAACGGCTGGTTCGCCGCACGCCCCTCCGGCACCGAAAACATCTATAAGATCTACGCCGAGAGTTTCCAAGGTCCGGATCACCTCGACACGATCGTCAACGAAGCGCAAGAGATCGTCGACGCCTCGCTCGCGAGTTCTCACTAAATTCCATTGACGCCAAACGTTAGGTAACGGATAAAGTGGTTCATGCCGAAAGGGATGCATGATACGCAATGAAGGGATCGTTGAAGAATTGACGCCCTTCCAACAGGGAAATAGCAGGAACCTCTTACCTTGTCCATGATCGCCGAAACCAAGTTCTCGAGTCTGCCGCCGTTTCCGGAGCGATATCGTTCCTCCGGAGTCCTGCTGCACGTGACGTCGCTCCCTTCTCCGTATGGAATTGGGGATGTTGGGCCGACGGCGGTGCGTTGGATCGATCGACTGCATGATTCTGGGCAACATTGGTGGCAACTGCTGCCGCTAGGGCCAACCGGTTATGGCAACTCGCCGTACCAACCGCTCTCGTCCTTCGCTGGGAATGAACTGCTGGTTAGCCCCGATTGGCTGATCGAAGACGACCTGCTGAAGGCGAGCGACTGCGACGCGATGTGGGACTCGGCAAGCTGGGTCGACTTTGACAAGACAATCGCGTTCAAGCGACGACTGTTGGCGACCGCGCTGAAAAATTTTCGCGCCGGCAGCAGCCCGTCCCTGAAAGCGCCTTTTGAAAAATTTTGCGTCGATCACGCCCACTGGCTCGACGACTACGCCTTGTTCCGGGCGCTGAAAGACGCGCACGACGGCGCCTACTATTTGCATTGGCCGGCCGAACTGGTCGAACGTCAGCCTGAGGCGCTGGCCGCGGCCAAGCGCATGTTGGCTCCCGAGATCGAAGAATACCGCTTCGTGCAGTTTGTGCTCTTTCGTCAGGCGGCTCGACTGAAGGCGCACGCCGCCTCCAAAGGCGTTCGCATCATCGGCGATTTGCCCTTCTTCGTCTCGCCTGACTCAAGCGACGTTTGGGCCAATCCCGAGTTGTTCCTGCTCGACCAGCGCCGCCATCCGCAGTTTGTCGGCGGCGTTCCGCCCGACTACTTCAGCGCCGACGGCCAGTTGTGGGGCAACCCGGTCTACGACTGGGAAGCGCATCGCCAGACCGGCTATCGCTGGTTCATCAATCGCCTGCAAGCGGTGCTGGAGTTCGTCGATTCGGTTCGGCTCGATCACTTCCGTGGTTTTGCCGCTGCCTGGTATGTGCCGGCTGGCGAAACGACCGCCAAAGTTGGCGAGTGGACGACCGGCCCCGACGCCGATTTGTTTCAAGCGATCGAGTCCGATTTGGGCGCCCTTCCCTTTTTTGCGGAAGACCTGGGAACGATTACGCCGGACGTCTACGAACTGCGCGACAAGTTCCAACTTCCCGGCTCACGGGTCTTGCAGTTCGCCTTTGACGGCCAGCCAGACAACCCGTACCTGCCTGAAAACTACATCTCCAACACGGTCGTCTATACCGGCACCCACGACAACGCGACCAGTCGCGAGTGGTTTGAAGAGTTGCCGGGAGACGCCCGCAAGCACGTTCGCTGGCACTTGAACGCCCCGACGCTCGAGGCGCAGGACATCTCATGGGCGCTCATTCGACTTGCCTGGGAGTCGCAAGCCGCCCTGTCGATCGTTCCGCTGCAAGACATTCTGAGCTTAGGTAAGGAAGCCCGCATGAACGTCCCGGGCCGCGCCGACGGCAACTGGGCTTGGCGATGCACCGATGAGATGTTCGCCAGTCCCTATTGGGAACG